>NZ_JBVHWR010000021.1:47385-109919 GCF_055564355.1 Streptomyces sp. NPDC029152
AGACCTCGGCGGCGGTGGCCGCGGAGACGGAGAGCGCGGAGAGCGCGGGGACCGAGAGCGCGGAGGCGGAGGCCGGCGCGGGTCCGGCCAAGGCCGACTCCGGCACGGCCAAGGCCGAGTCCGCCGAGCCGGGACCGTCCGGGGACGAGGCGGAGACGGTCTCGGAGGATGCCCTGGCGAAGTCCGCGCAGACCTCGGCGGCGGTGGCCGCGGAGACGGAGAGCGCGGAGAGCGCGGGGACCGAGAGCGCGGAGGCGGAGGCCGGCGCGGGTCCGGCCAAGGCCGAGTCCGGCACGGTCGAGGCCGAGTCCGGCCCGGTCGAGGCTGACTCCGCCGAGCCGGGACCGTCCGGGGACGAGGCGGAGACGGAGGCCGGCGCGAAGACCGGGTCTCCGGCCGAGAAGGGCGCGAAGGCCGGGTCTCCGGTCAAGAAGAAGTAACCCCGCCCACCCGTCGAGCCCCCGCCTTCGTTTGTAAGGCGGGGGCTCGACGGCAGGTGAGAATGGCAGGGTGTACGAGCAACTCTTCAGCCCGACCGTGCAGCACACGCTCGACCTGATCGGCATCTTCGTCTTCGCCATCTCGGGCGCTCTGCTGGCCGTCCGCAAGAACTTCGACGTGTTCGGCATAGCCGTTCTCGCCGAGGTCACCGCGCTGGGCGGCGGGCTGTTCCGGGACCTGGTCATCGGGGCGGTGCCGCCCGCGGCGTTCACGGACCTCGGGTACTTCCTGACCCCGCTGCTCGCCACCGTGCTGGTCTTCTTCCTCCACCCGCACGTCGAACGCCTCCAGACCGGCGTCAACGTCTTCGACGCGGCCGGCCTCGGCCTGTTCTGTGTCGCCGGCACGACCAAGGCGTACGACTACGGGCTCGGCCTGACGGCCTCCGCCTGTCTGGGCCTGGCCACCGCCGTGGGCGGCGGTGTGCTGCGCGACGTGCTGGCCAACGAGGTGCCCTCGCTGCTGCGCTGGGACCGCGACCTGTACGCCGTCCCGGCCATCGTCGGCGCCGCCATGGTCGCCGTGTGCATCCGCTTCGAGGCGCTGGGCCCGTTCACCAGCGGCCTCGCGGTGGTCACCGCCTTCGTGCTGCGCCTGCTGGCGATGCGCTTCCACTGGCGGGCGCCGCGCGCCTGGAACCGGCGGTCGACGGTCGTCGAGGGGGAGTGAGGCCCCTGTCCCGGCGAAAGTGGAAAGCTACCGCTTAGTAGTTTCCTGTTGTACTGTGCGGCCATGTCAGAAGCAGCCTCCGCACCGGCCCTGCGGGCCACCATCGGCGACAGCGAGTTCGACCGGGACACCGGCGTCACCCGGCGCGCACCCGGCGTCTACGACATCGACCTCTCCGCCGGCTGGACGATCATCAGTGCCGTCAACGGCGGCTACCTGCTGGCCGTCCTGGGCCGCGCCCTCGGGGACGCCCTGCCGCACCCGGACCCCTTCACGATCTCGGCGCACTACCTCACCGCGTCCCGGCCGGGTCCGGCGGTCGTCCGCACGGAGACGGTCCGCGCCGGCCGTACGCTCTCCACCGGCCAGGCGTCCCTGTTCCAGTACGACGACGAGGGCAACGAGGTCGAGCGCATCCGTGTCCTCGCCTCCTACGGCGACCTCGGAGCGCTGCCCGACGACGTCCGCACGTCGGCGAAGCCGCCCGCGATCCCGCCCATGGACCAGTGCTTCGGCCCGGAGGACGGCCCCGCCCCCGTGGAGGGCAGCTCCGCCATCGCCGACCGGCTGATGCTCAAGCTGGACCCCGCCACCCTGGGCTGGGCCCTCGGCCGGCCCTCGGGCAAGGGGGAGATGCGGGCCTGGTTCGGGCTCGCCGACGGCCGCGACGCCGATCCCCTCTCGCTGCTCCTCGCGGTGGACGCGCTGCCCCCGACCGCCTTCGAGCTCGGGCTGAAGGGCTGGGTGCCGACGGTCGAGCTGACCGTGCACGTGCGCTGCCGCCCGGCCCCGGGCCCGCTGCGCGTCTCCATCACCACCCGCAACCTCGCCGGCGGCTTCCTGGAGGAGGACGCCGAGGTCTGGGACAGCGCCGACCGCCTGGTGGCCCAGTCCCGTCAGCTGGCCCGGGTCCGGCTCGGCTGACGCGCCCCGCCGGGGTGTCCGCCCCTCCTGCCGCCGCGCACCGGGACGCCGGGACTCACGGGTCCCGGCGTCCCGGTGCGCGGTGCCGCGTCTCCCCGCCCGGTCGGTCCAGCCAGTGCTCGCGGCCGATGCTGATCAGCCGCATGCGGCGGGTCGCGACGGCGGCGACGCGCCGGCGCTCCTCCTCCGGGGCCTGCAGCGTCTCCAGGAACAGCGAGGCCGTGTTCAGCATCTGGTCGACGTAGAGGCCCGCGAGCATCAGCAGGTCGTCCTCGTGCCAGCCCGCCGACTGCGGGTCCTCGGCCAGCTCGGCCTGCACCTCCTCGGCGAACCGGGCCAGCTGGTCGCGTATGGCCTCCCGCACCGGCTGCACCCCGCCGTGCCGCTCCCGGGCGATGAACCGGACGTGGGCGGGGTGCGCGGCCACATGGCCCGCGATCAGCTCGACGGCGCGGTCGATCCGTTCGCCGCTGTCCTCCGCGGGCGACACCGTCCTTCGGATCATCGGGTGCAGACTGCCCAGCGCCTCCTCCACCAGTGCCACGCCGAGGTCGGCGGTGGAGCGGAAGTGCCGGTAGAAGGCGGTCGGGGCGACGCCGACGGCACGGGTGACCTCGCGCAGGCCCAGGCTGCTCAGGCTCTGCTCCTCCAGCAGCGCGAGCGCCGCGTCCAGGAGCGCCTGACGGGTCTTCTGCTTCTGGGCCTGCCGGACGCCGAGGGTGTGACTCATACCATGTAGTTAACAACTGTTCTCCGGAATTGGAAAGCCATGGGGCGCGCTAGACTGGGAAGTCAGTGAACAACTGTAACTACAACCGTTCACCGAAGGTTGGGGGATCCGCTCCATGCTGTTTCTCGTCGTCGCGCTCCTGCTCCTCGGCGCCGTCCTGGGCACCGTCGCCCACGCGCCGCTCACCTTCTCCGTCGCCGTCGGCCTGGTCATCGCCGTCTGGCTCGGCGTCTTCGCGATCCGCGAGCGGCACGGCCGCCGCCGGAGCACCTCCGCCCACTGACCGCCGTCGGCGCACCGACGCGCCGTCCGGTCCACCGACGCACCGTAAGGAGAACACCGTGCAGCTCACCGCACCGGCCACCCGCCGGACCGGTATCCGGGACACCGACGGCATGGCCGTCGCGTCCTTCGTCCTCGGCCTCCTCGGACTCCTCGTCCTCAACGTCTTCCTGGGCCCCCTCGCCATCGTGCTGGCCGGCGTCGCCCTGTGGCGGGGCACCGCCCGCCGCGGCCGGGCCCTGCTGGGCCTCGGACTGGGCGTCGCCGACCTGCTGGTCCTGGTGGCGTTCATGTCCGCGGACGGCACGATGTCGTGGAGTCTGTGAGCCACCCTCCCCCCGCACGGCCCGGTCCCGGTTCGCCGAAGAGACCGGCCTTGATCCGAGAGCGGGCGGGGCCGCCCCGTAGAATCGGCCCCACCATGGCTTACCTCGACCACGCCGCGACCACCCCGATGCTCCCCGAGGCGGTCGAGGCACTCACCGCGCACGTGGGCGCCACCGGCAACGCCTCCTCCCTCCACGCGTCCGGCCGCCGCGCACGGCGCACCGTCGAGGAGGCCCGCGAGACCCTCGCCGACGCCCTCGGCGCCCGTCCCAGCGAGGTCGTCTACACCTCCGGCGGCACCGAGGCCGACAACCTCGCCGTCAAGGGCCTGTACTGGGCCCGCCGCGACGCCGACCCGGCCCGCACCCGGGTCCTGGCCAGCCCCGTCGAGCACCACGCCGTCCTCGACGCCGTGCACTGGCTCGGCGAGCACGAGGGCGCGACCGTCGAGTACCTGCCGGTCGACGCCTACGGCCGCGTCCATCCCGAGGCGCTGCGCGAGGCCATCGCCCGCGACCCCGGCGACGTCGCCCTCGCCACCGTCATGTGGGCCAACAACGAGATCGGCACGATCATGCCGGTCCGCCAACTCGCCGACGCCGCCGCCGAGTTCGACGTTCCGCTGCACGCCGACGCGGTCCAGGCCGTCGGCCAGCTCCCGGTCGACTTCGCCGCCTCCGGGCTCGCCGCGATGACGGTTTCCGGCCACAAGATCGGCGGCCCCTACGGCATCGGCGCGCTGCTGCTGGGCCGCGAGCACACCCCCGTGCCCGTCCTGCACGGCGGAGGCCAGGAACGCCACGTCCGCTCCGGCACCCTCGACGTGCCCGCCGTCGCCTCCTTCGCGGTCGCCGGGCGCCTGGCCACCGAGCAGCGCGAGTGGTTCGCCCGCGAGATCGGCGCCCTGCGCGACGACCTGATCGACGCGGTCCGCACGGCCGTCCCGGACGCCGTCCTCGGCGGCGACCCGGTGGACCGGCTGCCGGCCAACGCGCACTTCACCTTCCCCGGCTGCGAGGGCGACTCCCTGCTCCTGCTGCTCGACGCCCAGGGCATCGAGTGCTCCACCGGCTCCGCCTGCACCGCCGGCGTCGCCCAGCCCAGCCACGTCCTGCTGGCCACCGGCACCGACCCGGACCTCGCCCGCGGCACCCTGCGCTTCTCCCTCGGCCACACCTCCACGGAGGCCGACGTCGAGGCGCTCGCCAAGGCGATCGGCCCGGCGGTGGAACGCGCGCGGGCGGCCGGGCTGACGTAGGGATCGGGCAAGGGGGCAGGCGTACGGGTCAGGCGCTCCTCGAGGCGCCGGGGGACGGGCCGCCCGTCGCCGCCCGCCGGACCAGCTCCATGTACCGGTCCCAGTCCCAGTGCGGCCCCGGATCGGTGTGGTCGGTGCCCGGCACCTCCACGTGGCCGATGACGTGCTCGCGGTCCACGGGTATCCCGTACCGCGCGCAGATGCCGGCGGTCAGCCGGGCCGAGGCGGCGTACATCGCGTCCGTGAAGTCCCGCGGCCGGTCCACGAAGCCCTCGTGCTCGATGCCGACGCTGCGCTCGTTGTAGTCCCGGTTGCCCGCGTGGTAGGCCACGTCCAGCTCGCGGATCATCTGCGTGACGTGCCCGTCCTGGCCCACGATGTAGTGCGTGGCCGCCTTGTGCCCCGGGTCCTGGAACGCCTTCACCGCGCTCGCGAAGCTGCCCTGCGTCACATGGACGACCACCATGTCGATGCCGAAGTCGTCGGGCCGGTCCGCGCGCCGCCAGTTGGCGTCCGACGCGGCCACCCACCGGGCGCCCGCGTAGTCGACGGCGCCCTCCTCGCGGGGCTTCTCCACACCCGGCGTGCGCCACCACAGCCGCGCCAGCTCCTCGCGGGCCAGCACCGCCGTGCCCAGGGCCGCCGCCGTGCCGCCGACGATCAGCGCCCGGCGCCCGAGGTGCCGGTCCGCGTCCCTGGATCCGCCCACGGACCCGCTCTTCGCCCCCATGCGATCTTCAACGCATACGCGCGCGCTCCGGTTCCCGCGTCCCCGTACCCTGGAGGGGTTATGACTGACACCCCGCAGCGCACCCGTCCCCTCCGCGTCCTCGCCGCCATGTCGGGCGGAGTCGACTCCGCCGTCGCCGCCGCCCGCGCGGCCGAGGCGGGGCACGACGTGACCGGCGTCCACCTGGCCCTCTCCGCCAACCCGCAGTCCTTCCGCACGGGCGCCCGGGGCTGCTGCACCATCGAGGACTCCCGGGACGCCCGCCGCGCCGCGGACGTCATCGGCATCCCCTTCTACGTGTGGGACCTCGCCGACCGCTTCCGCGAGGACGTGGTCGAGGACTTCGTCGCCGAGTACGAGGCCGGCCGCACCCCGAACCCGTGCCTGCGCTGCAACGAGAAGATCAAGTTCGCCGCGCTCCTGGACAAGGCCCTCGCGCTCGGCTTCGACGCGGTCTGCACCGGCCACTACGCCAAGGTGATCACCCGCGAGGACGGCACCCGCGAGCTGCACCGCGCCTCCGACATGGCCAAGGACCAGTCCTACGTCCTCGGCGTGCTGGACGACCGGCAGCTCGCCCACGCCATGTTCCCGCTCGGCGACACGCTCACCACGAAGGACGAGATCCGCGCGGAGGCCGAGCGCAGGGGACTGGCCGTCGCCAAGAAGCCCGACTCGCACGACATCTGCTTCATCGCCGACGGCGACACCCAGGGCTTCCTCGCGAACCGGCTGGGCCGGGCGGAGGGCGACATCGTCGACGAGGCCGGCAACCGGCTCGGCACCCACGAGGGCGCCTACGGCTTCACCATCGGCCAGCGCAAGGGCCTGCGGATCGGCACGCCGGCGCCCGACGGCAAGCCCCGCTACGTCCTCGACATCTCGCCGGTGGACAACACCGTCACGGTGGGTCCGGCCGAGGCGCTGGACGTCACCGCGCTCACCGCGATCAAGCCCCGCTGGTGCGGCGCCGCCCCCACCGGCCCCGGCACCTACACCGCCCAGCTGCGCGCCCACGGCGGCGAGACCGAGGTACAGGCCGAGCTGGCCGACGGCACGCTGGAGGTGTCGTTCACCGAGCCGGTGCGCGGAGTCGCCCCCGGCCAGGCGATCGTGCTGTACGACGGCACGCGCGTGGTGGGCTCGGCGACGATCGCGTCGACGACGCGCGCGACGGCGGGCGTGGCCTGAACCGTCCTCACGACGCGAGGAACTCCGCCAGCACCGGCGCCAGCACGCCCGGCTCCACCATGTGGCTCTGGCCCGCCAGGGCCCGGTAGGTCCCCTCGGGCACGGCGTCGGCGACGGCCCGCGCCGCCTCGCGCATCCACGCGGCGCCCGCGTCGCCCGCCAGGGCCAGCACGGGAACGGTGATCTCCGCCAGCAGCTCCCGCGGCACCCGGGCGTCGCCCATCACGGCGTCGTCGTGGGCGAGGCTCGGCGCGATCGTCTCCATGCCGGCCCACATCGGCGACTGGCGGGCGCCCCGGATCACCTCCTCGCCCAGGCCGGTGAGGCGCAGGAACAGCTCCACCGCGTCCCCGCGCCGCCCCTGCCCGAGCGCCGCGGCCAGTCGCCCGGTGTACTCCGCGCGGGCCCGCGCGGCCTCGTCGTCCATGGCGTAGGGCACCTCGTACACGGCGATCCGGCGCAGCGGCAGTCCGCTCGCCGCCGCCCGCAGCACCAGCGCGCCGCCCGACGAGACCCCGTACAGCGACGCCTCGCCGCCGACCGCCTCGATCAGCGCCGCCAGGTCCTCGACCTCGCGCTCCACCGCGTAGGGCTCCGTGTCACCGCTCTCGCCGCGGCCCCGGCGGTCGTACACGGTGACGTCGAAACGGTCCGACAGCTCCGCGGCCAGGGGCGCCATCGTGGCACCCGTGGACATCGCACCGCTGACCAGGACGACGGCCGGTCCCTGCCCGGTGCGTCCGTAGGCGATGCGCGTGCCGTCGCGCGAAAGGGTCTTCTTGTCCATGTTTGTGCAGACTGCCCCACGGCGCGCGATTAAACGTTCAGGACACCTCGACGTCGTAGAAACACAGGTGGTCCTTGATCTGCGCCACCTCCGGCTTCGGGTCCGGGTAGGCCCAGACGAGGTCCGGCGCGTCCGGCAGGGACCAGTAGGACGCGTCGCCCTTGAAGGGGCAGTGCGTGTGGGTGCCGGACGGGGTCAGCAGGTCGAGGCGCACGTCCCGGGGCGGGATGTAGTACCGCTCCGGGAGGCCCGTCTCCCGCAGCACCAGTGCCTCGTCGCTCTCCGCCAGCACCTGCCCGTCCCGCACGACGCGCACGTGCCGGTCGCTCGGCTCGACGGTGATGCGGTGTCCCTTGGTCACGATCGTCCTCCTCGATGGCCGGCTCTCCTGATGACAGCACGACCGGAGGCCGAGTTCTTCCCGGCGGGGCGGGAACGTACCGTGGCCCCATGAACATCTGCGTCTTCCTCTCCGCCGCCGACCTCGACGAGCGCTACACGCGCCCCGCGAAGGAGTTCGGCACCCTGCTCGGCAAGGGCGGCCACACGCTCGTGTGGGGCGGGTCGGACACCGGGCTGATGAAGGTGGTCGCCGACGGTGTGCACGAGGCCGGAGGCAGGCTCCTCGGCGTCTCCGTGGACTTCCTGGCGGCCAAGGCGCGCGAGGGCGCCGACGAGATGGTGATCGCCAAGGACCTCGCCGAGCGCAAGCGGCTGCTGCTGGAGAAGGCCGACGCCGTGGTCATCATGGTGGGCGGTACCGGCACCCTGGACGAGGCGACGGAGATCCTGGAGCTGAAGAAGCACGGGCACACCGACAAGCCGGTCGTCCTGCTCAACACGGCGGGCTTCTACGACGGCCTCAGGGAGCAGTTCCGCCGCATGGAGGACGAGGGCTTCCTGCCGCGCCCCCTGGCCGAGCTGGTGTTCTTCGCCGAGGAGCCGGTCGGCGCGCTCGCCTACCTGGAGGAGGGCCAGGGCATCGGGTGAGGCGCCGGTGATGCGAGCATGGCGGGCATGGCTACACATGTGATCACCGGAGCGGGCTCCGGCATCGGCGCGGCCGTGACCCGCCGCCTGCACGAGCGCGGCGACGAGGTCGTGCTGCACGCGCGCGACGCGGGCCGCGCCAAGGAACTGGCGGCCGCCTTCCCCGGAGCGAAGACGCTGGTCGGCGACCTGACGGACCCGGACAAGCTCTCCTGGGCCTTCTCGCACCAGACGCTGCCCGACCGCGTGGACTCCCTGCTGCACATCGCGGGCGTGGTCGACCTCGGTCCCGTCGGCGACCTCACCCCGAAGACCTGGCGCCACCAGCTCAACGTCAACCTCGTCGCCCCCGCGGAGCTGACCCGCCTCTTCCTGCCCCAGCTCCGCGTCGCCCAGGGCCACGTCCTCTTCGTCAACTCCGGCTCCGGACTCAACGCCCACGCCGGCTGGTCCGCGTACGCCGCCTCCAAGCACGGCCTGAAGGCCCTGGCCGACTCCCTGCGCCAGGAGGAGCACGCGAACGGCGTCCGCGTCACCTCCGTCTACCCCGGCCGCACCGCCAGCCCCATGCAGGCCAAGGTCCACCGGCAGGAGGGCAAGGAGTACGACCCCTCGCGGTGGATCGACCCCGAGTCGGTCGCCACGACGATCGTCATGGCCCTGGACCTGCCCAGGGACGCGGAGGTCAACGACCTGACGGTGCGCCCGGGACGGTGACGGCGGCTTAGGCTGGCCGGGTGAGCGACAACAGCCAGACCAGCCCGCGTTTCGGCCCCGCCACCGGCGTCGGCTCCCTCCCGGGGGACGACGCGCGCGAGGCCGTCAAGACCGCCACCGGCTCCTTCGAGGACTTCCCCTTCCTGCCCGAGCTGCCCGCCCGCGGCCCCGGCGCCGACATGATCGGCCGCAGTGCCGGAATGCTCGTCGAGCTGTACGCGCGCGTGGAGCCCAGCGGCTGGCGGCTCGGCGACCGCCCGGGTCGCGACACCAGGCGGGCCCGGGCCTGGCTGGGGGAGGACCTCGACGCGCTGGAGGAGTTCACCCAGGGTTACGAGGGGCCGCTGAAGGTCCAGGCCGTCGGCCCCTGGACGCTGGCCGCCGCCCTGGAACTGCGCAACGGCGAGGCCGTCCTGTCCGACGCCGGCGCCACCCGCGACCTCGCCGCCTCCCTCGCCGAGGGACTGCGCCTGCACCTCGCCGAGGTCCGGCGCCGCGTGCCCGGCGCGACGCTCGTGCTCCAGCTCGACGAACCCTCCCTCACCGCCGTGCTGCGCGGCCGGGTGCGCACCGCCAGCGGCTACCGCACGCACCGGGCCGTGGACCGGCAGGTCGTGGAGGCGACCCTGAGGAACACCGTCGGGGTGCACGGCGACGGTCCCGTCGTGGTCCACTCCTGCGCGCCCGACGTCCCGTTCGCCCTGCTGCGCCGGGCCGGCGTCGCGGGGATCTCCTTCGACTTCTCCCTCCTCACCGAACGTGACGACGACGCGATCGGCGAGGCGGTGGAGGGCGGTACCCGGCTGCTGGCCGGTGTCGTACCGGGGACGGACGGCCCGTTGTCGGACCCTGCCGGTAGCGTCATGGGTGTCAGGACGCTGTGGCGCAGGCTGGGGCTGCATCCGGGACTTCTCGCGGAGGCGGTCACGGTGACACCGTCGTGCGGACTCGCGGGCGCGTCCCCCGAGTACGCCCGCCGCGCGCTCGCCCACTGCGTCCGGGCGGCGAGATCCCTCGCGGACAACCCAGAGTAACGGGAGGACGACACGGTGGCCGGCGACAAGCAGGCGGAGACGACGAACGTGCCCGCGGAGGCGCGCGAGAAGCACGTGCGGCTCGCTGAGCAGATCGAGGAACACCGCTTCCGGTACTACGTGAAGGACGCCCCCGTCATCAGCGACGCGGACTTCGACCGGCTGCTGCGTTCCCTGGAGGCGCTGGAGGAGGAGCACCCGGAGCTGCGCACCCCGGACTCGCCGACCCAGAAGGTCGCCGGTTCCTACGAGACGGAGTTCACGGCCGTCGAGCACCGCTCGCGCATGCTCTCGCTGGACAACACCTTCAACGACGACGAACTCGCCGCCTGGACCGAGCGCATCGCCAAGGAGCTGGGCGAGCAGGAGTACCACTTCCTGTGCGAGCTGAAGGTCGACGGACTGGCCGTCAACCTCACCTACGAGCGCGGCCGGCTGGTCCGCGCGGCCACCCGCGGCGACGGCCGCACCGGCGAGGACATCACGCCCAACGTCCGCACCATCGCCGAGATCCCCGAGCGCCTCACGGGCGACGAGGTACCCGACCTCGTGGAGATCCGCGGCGAGGTCTACTTCCCGATGGAGAAGTTCCAGGGGCTCAACGCCCGGCTGGTCGAGGCCGGCGACAAGCCCTTCGCCAACCCGCGCAACGCGGCGGCCGGTTCACTGCGCCAGAAGGACCCGCGCGTCACCGCCTCCCGCCCGCTGCACATGGTCGTCCACGGCATCGGCGCCCTGGAGGGCTACACGGGCATGACCCGCCTCTCCCAGGCGTACGACCTCCTGGCGTCCTGGGGCCTGCCCACCTCCCCGCACAACAGGGTGGTCGACGACCTGGGCGGCGTGCGGGAGTTCATCGCGTACTACGGCGAGAACCGGCACTCCGTGGCGCACGAGATCGACGGCGTCGTCGTCAAGCTCGACGAGATCCGCCTCCAGGGACGCCTCGGTTCGACCGCGCGCGCCCCGCGCTGGGCCATCGCCTACAAGTACGCGCCCGAGGAGGTCAACACCAGGCTCGTCGACATCAAGGTGGGCGTCGGACGCACCGGCCGCGTCACGCCGTACGCGCAGGTCGAGCCGGTCACCGTGGCAGGCAGCGAGGTGGAGTTCGCCACCCTGCACAACCAGGAGGTCGTCAAGGCCAAGGGCGTCCTCATCGGCGACACGGTGGTGCTGCGCAAGGCGGGTGACGTGATCCCCGAGATCCTCGGGCCGGTCGCCGACCTCAGGGACGGCAGCGAGCGGGAGTTCGTCATGCCGGCCGCGTGCCCCGAGTGCGGGACGCCGCTGAAGGCCATGAAGGAGGGCGACATCGACCTCCGGTGCCCCAACGCCCGGACCTGCCCGGCCCAGTTGAGGGAACGCGTCGCCTACCTCGCCGGCCGGGAGTGCCTGGACATCGAGCACTTCGGCGGCGTCGTCGCGGCCGCGCTCACCCGGCCGCTGGAGCCGGCCGACCCGCCGCTGGTCGACGAGGGCGACCTCTTCGACCTCACCGTCGAGAAGCTGCTGCCCATCAAGGCGTACGTCCTCGACCCGGACAGCGGGCTGCCCAAGCGCGACCCCAAGACCGGCGAGGAGAAGGTCGTCACGGTCTTCGCCAACCAGAAGGGCGAGCCGAAGAAGAACACCCTCGCGCTGCTGCGGAACATCGAGGAGGCCAAGAGCCGCCCGCTCGCCCGCTTCCTCAACGGGCTCTCCATCCGGCACGTCGGCCCCGTCGCCGCCCAGGAGCTGGCCCGCCAGTTCCGTTCCGTCGACCGCATCGAGCAGGCCACCGAGGAGGAGCTGGCGAACACCGACGGTGTCGGCCCCGTCATCGCCGCCTCCCTCAAGGAGTGGTTCGCCGAGGACTGGCACCGCGAGATCGTCCGCAAGTGGAAGGCGGCCGGGGTTCCGCTGGAGGAGCGGTCGACCGGCGAGGACGAGGGGCCGCGCCCGCTCGAAGGACTCACCGTCGTCGTCACCGGCACCCTGGAGAACTTCACGCGCGACGGGGCCAAGGACGCCCTGCAGAGCCGGGGCGCCAAGGTGACCGGATCGGTGTCCAAGAAGACGTCGTTCGTGGTGGTGGGCGACAACCCCGGGTCCAAGTACGACAAGGCGATGCAACTCAAGGTGCCGGTCCTGGACGAGGGCGGGTTCACCGTCCTGCTCGAGGAAGGACCCGAGGCGGCGGCCGACGCCGCGCTTTCGGCCGAGGAATAGCCGAGGAATAGCGGTTGAAGGCCACCCGATCGGCGCATACCAGATGCATACGGGTGGCCGGGTCGCATTCGGGCAACCGTCGACGACCGGTGCCCCTGGAAGCCTTCCGCGGCCTACTGTTGAGGGGTGCACCTGCCGTGCCCAGCCGCGGTCGGGGGCATCCCCCTGCCCCAAGGAACAGGGGGAAGGGTTCTCCGACGCGGAGCCGTCGAGGGTTGTCGGGCGCAGGGCTGCGTGGCGTGGGCACCGCCGGCTGTGAGAGGGACGGGAATGGAACCGACCGAGAGCGCCGCCGCGGGCTCACGGCTGCGCCCGCGTCGCCTGGTGGGGACGTGGCACGCGGGCCGGTGGCCCGGGCAGCGCGGTGGTGGCGCACGGCACCCCGCGGCGGACGCCCCGGGCGCCGCGCGGCCGGCCGCCGGCGCGCCCGGGCTGTCCGGCGCCGGCACCGAACGGCACGGGCCGCGGGCCGTGTTGCCCGCGGCGGTCGTGACCGTGGCCGGGCTGGTCCTGGGCGCCGGCTTCCACGGGGCGTTCGCCGAGGGCCGCGCCCTCTTCCCGTCCGGCACCGCCGGCTGGTCCCTCGCCGTGCTGACCGGCATCGTCGTCGGGCATCTGGTCATGCTCGGCCGCTCCCGCTGGGGGGGCGGCACCGGTTCGGGCGCCGCCCTCACCCTCGCCGTCCTGCTGCTCTACGGCTGGGTCCCGGCCGGCCTGGTCAGCCTCACCGTCGTCGTCCTGGTCGGCATAGCCCGCCGGGGCCGCTGGCGGCAGGGCGTCCTGCACGGCGCGGTGGACATCCTCGGCATCGCCGCGGGCGCCCTGCTGCTGGGCGTCTGCGGCTCCGTACCGTCCGTCGAACAGCCCTGGGACCCGAACACGTGGGGGGTGTACGCGGTTCCCAAGGTGGTGCTCGTCGCCGTCGCCCACCTCGCCGTCACCCGCGTCCTGCTGTGGTACCTGCACACCCCGCGCGCGGGACTGGCCACCGTCGCCCGCACCACCCTGGTCAGACACGGTCTGGTGGCCGTGGCGCTGCTCGGCATCGCGCCGCTGGTCTGCGTGGTCGCCGTCGCCAAGCCGCTGCTGCTGCCGCTGTTCTCCATCCCGCTGATCGCCCTCGACTCCACGCTGTGGATCGCCCGGGCCCGGGCGGAGGAGCAGTTGCGCGACCCGCTGACCGGACTGCCCAACCGACAGTGGCTGCTGGAGCGGACCTGGACCGCGCTGGACGACGCCGAACGGGTCGGCGCCCGCGCCGCCCTGATGCTGATCGACCTCGACCGTTTCCGGTCGGTCAACGACACCCTCGGACATCTCGCCGGTGACCGGCTGCTGTTGCAGACCGCCGACCGGCTGCGGCTGGCACTGCCGCGCGGGGCGGAGGCCGCGCGGCTGGGCGGTGACGAGTTCGTCGTCCTGCTGCCGGTCGCCGACTCCACCACCTCGGCGACCCGCCTCGCCCGGGGGCTCGTCGCAGCGCTCAGCTCCCCCCTCGACCTGGACGGGCTCACCCTGGTCCTGGAGGCCAGCGCCGGGGTCGCCGTCTTCCCCGACCACGCCCTGGACGCCGAAGGGCTGCTGCGCCGGGCGGACGTGGCGATGTACCAGGCGAAGCGGGACCGCACCGGCGTGGAGGTCTACGAGTCCAAGCGCGACTCCAACACCCCGGACCGGCTGGGGCTGCTGGGCGACCTGCGCCGGGCCCTGGACGCCCACGAGGTCCGGCTGCACTACCAGCCCAAGGTCCGCTTCGACGGGCAGGTGGCCGGCCTGGAGGCACTGGTCCGCTGGGTGCACCCCGAGCGCGGCAGCGTGCCGCCCGACGAGTTCATCGCCATCGCGGAGTCCTCCGGCCTGATGCCCCACCTGACGGAGTACGTGCTGGAGACGGCGCTCGGACAGGTCGCCCGGTGGCGGGCCCAGGGCCTGTTCGTGCCGGTCGCGGTCAACGTCTCCCCGCGCGACGTGCACACCCCCGGCTTCGCCGGCTCGGTCGCCGCGCGGCTGGCCCGGCACGGCGTCCCGGCGGGGGCGCTCCAGCTGGAGATCACGGAACACGTCCTGCTGGAGGACCCGCAGCGCGCCGCCGACACCCTCGCCGGACTGACCGCGCACGGCGTGAAGATGTCCCTGGACGACTTCGGCACCGGTTACTCCTCCCTGGTGCACCTGCGCCGGCTCCCGGTCAGCGAGCTCAAGATCGACCGCTCGTTCGTGGCCCGGCTGGCCGTCGACACCGAGGACGCCGAGATCGTGCGCTGCACCGTCGACCTCGCCCACTCCCTGGGCCTGCTGGTCGTCGCCGAGGGCGTCGAGGACGACGAGACCTGGGAGCGGCTGCGCGACCTGGGGTGCGACGCCGTACAGGGCTGGCTGGTGGCGGCGGCGATGCCGCCCGAGGAGATGACCGCGTGGCTGCGCGCCCGGGGTTCACGCGGCTGGGTCCGCCCCGCCGCGGCGCTGCCCGCGGCGGCGGCCGACGAGTGACCCGGCCCGTCCTCGAGGCACCCCGCCGGGGGGCGCCCCCTCCCCGCCCCCGGCGTCCACCGGCGGTCCTCCACCGGCCGCGGCACCTTCCGGTTCAGCCCGCGGTGCCCCGGGCCGCGAAGTGCCCGACCAGCAGGGCCAGCCGGCGTTCGTGGGCCTCCTCCGGCAGCCGGCCGCCGCGCGTCAGGGTCACCAGCCCGTGCAGGCAGGCCCAGTACGTCTCGGTGAGCAGCGCCGGCTCGTCGCCCTTCGCCGCGAACGGCTCCACGGCCCTCAGCAGCTCGCCGAACGCCTCCCGGAGGGCCGCCGGGGCCGCGGGCGTGGCGAACGGCAGGTCCACCGGGAGAGTGAACATCGCGTCGTAGAGCGCGGGCCGCCGCCGCCCGAACGCCGTGTACGCCTCCCCGACCGCCGCCAGCGTCTCGCGCGCGCCGCCGGCCGCCGCGGCCGACGTCCGCAGGGCGACGGTGAACTCCTCGCAGCCCCGCACCGCGACCGCCGCCCTGATCGCGTCCTTGCCCTTGAAGTGGCTGTACAGGACCGGCTGGCTGTACTCGATCTCGGCGGCCAGCCGACGGGTGGTGACCGCGTCCCAGCCCTCCGCCTCGGCCAGTTCCTGCGCGGCCGTCACGATCAGCCGCTCGCGTTCCGCTCGTTCGCGCTCCCGGCGCGTCCGGATCGTCATGGTCAGGATTCTAGCAACGCTAGTCATTCTGTCGCTGCTCTGCTAGCTTCACTCTTGTCCCTAGCATTGCTAGCAAGGAGAAGCCGTGACCGTCACCGCGTACATCCTGGCCGTCGTGCTCGACCTGTTCTGCGTGTTCCTCGGCTACCGCTTCCTGTTCCGGCCCGCCTCCGCCGCCACCGGCTACGGCGCCCCGGCCGATCCGGGCGGTGACGCCGGTGCGTACCTGACGGTCAAGGGCCTGCGGGACGGCACCCTCGGTCTGGTGGGTCTGGCGCTGCTGGCCTTCGCGGGCGCCGGTGCCGAGGCGTGGTTCATGCTGTGCGTGGCCCTCGTGCCGCTCGGCGACACGCTCATAGTGCTGCGTCACGGGGGTACGAAGGCCGTGGCCTTCGGGATCCACTTCGCCACCGCCGTCGTCGTCCTGATCAGCGCCGCCCTGCTCTTCGCGGTCTGAGCGCGTCCCACCGTCACGAGGGAGTCCGAAGATGTCGCTGTTCGTTCCGGAGTTCGACGAGACCGTGATCGTCCGCGAGGCCGGGGCCGAGGTCGTCGGCCGCGCCCCCACCACCGTGCGCCTGCTGGCCGACAGCAGCGCGACCGGCGGCGCCCTGTCCACCCAGCGCGTCACCCTCACGGCGGGCGCCGACGGCGCCGAGCCGCACTGGCACGACAACTCCGCCGAGATGTTCTTCCTGCTCGACGGCGCCGCCGACATCCTCTCGGGCGACGAGGTCGTCACCGCGGGCCCCGGCGACCTCGTCGTCGTCCCGCCCGGCAGGCCGCACGCGTTCGCCGCCGTGCCCGGGGCCGACGCCGACCTGCTCATCGTCCTCACGCCGGGCGTCGAGCGCTTCGAGTACTTCCGCCACCTGCAGCGCGTCCGCCTCGGCGAGGTCCCGCCGGAGAGCCTCCTCGACGTCCAGGACCTCTACGACAACCACTTCCTGAGCAGCCGGGCCTGGGACGCGCGCCGCCGGCCGGCGGCGCCGGGGGAAACCGTTTAACGGCCACGCGGCCCGGCCCCATAGGATTGGGCCCGAACCGATCGGCCCGAAACACACGCACTCACCCCAGAGGAACGCTGCATGCCTGGCATCACGCGCGAGGAGGTCGCCCACCTCGCCCGGCTGGCGCGTCTGGAGCTGAAGCCCGAAGAGCTCGAGCACTTCGCGGGACAGCTGGACGACATCATCGGCGCGGTCGCCCGCGTCAGCGAGGTCGCCGACCAAGACGTACCGCCGACCTCTCACCCGCTCCCGCTGACGAACGTCATGCGGCCGGACGAGGTCCGTCCGTCGCTCACGCCCGAGCAGGCGCTCTCCGGCGCCCCGGCCCAGGAGCAGCAGCGTTTCAAGGTGCCGCAGATCCTGGGGGAGGAGTAACCGCCATGAGCGACATCATCAAGCTCACCGCGGCCGAGATCGCCGCGAAGATCGCCTCCGGCGAGCTGACCGCGGTCGAGGTCACCGAGGCGCACCTGGCCCGCATCGAGGCCGTCGACGAGAAGGTGCACGCCTTCCTGCACGTCGACCGCGAGGGCGCCCTCGCCCAGGCCCGTGCCGTGGACGCCAAGCGCGAGCGCGGCGAGAAGCTCGGCCCGCTGGCCGGCGTCCCGCTCGCGCTCAAGGACATCTTCACCACCGAGGGCGTGCCCACGACGGTCGGTTCGAAGATCCTCGAGGGCTGGATCCCGCCGTACGACGCGACCGTCACCAAGCGCCTGAAGGCCGCCGACGTCGTCATCCTCGGCAAGACCAACATGGACGAGTTCGCCATGGGGTCCAGCACCGAGAACAGCGCCTACGGTCCCACCGGCAACCCCTGGGACCTCACCAGGATCCCCGGCGGCTCCGGCGGCGGCTCCTCCGCGGCCCTGGCCGCCTTCCAGGCCCCGCTCGCCATCGGCACCGACACCGGCGGCTCCATCCGCCAGCCCGCGGCCGTCACCGGCACGGTCGGCGTCAAGCCGACGTACGGCGGCGTCTCCCGCTACGGCATGGTGGCCTTCTCCTCCTCCCTCGACCAGGGCGGCCCCTGTGCCCGCACGGTCCTGGACGCGGCCCTGCTGCACGAGGTGATCGCCGGGCACGACCCGATGGACTCCACCTCCATCGACGCCCCGGTCCCGCCGGTCGTCGAGGCCGCCCGCAACGGCAGCGTCGAGGGCATGCGCGTCGGCGTCGTCAAGCAGTTCCGCGGCGAGGGCTACCAGGCCGGCGTCATCCAGCGCTTCGACGAGTCCGTCGAGCTGCTGAGGGAACTGGGCGCCGAGATCGTCGAGCTGGACTGCCCGTCCTTCGACCTCGCCCTGTCGGCGTACTACCTGATCGCCCCCTCGGAGTGCTCCTCCAACCTCGCCCGCTTCGACGGCCTGCGCTACGGCCTGCGGACCGGCGACGACGGCACGCACTCCGCGGAGGAGGTCACCTCCCTGACCCGCGAGGCCGGCTTCGGCCCCGAGGTCAAGCGCCGCATCATGCTCGGCACGTACGCCCTGAGCTCCGGCTACTACGACGCGTACTACGGCAGCGCCCAGAAGGTCCGCACCCTCATCACGCGGGACTTCGAGAAGGCCTTCGAACAGGTCGACGTGATCGTCTCCCCGACGACCCCGACCACCGCCTTCGCGATCGGCGAGCGCGCCGACGACCCGATGGCGATGTACCTGGCCGACCTGTGCACCATCCCCACCAACCTGGCGGGCAACGCGGCCATGTCGCTGCCCTGCGGCCTCGCCCCCGAGGACAACCTGCCGGTGGGCCTGCAGATCATCGCCCCCGCCATGAAGGACGACCGGCTCTACAAGGTCGGAGCGACCGTCGAGGCCGCCTTCGTGGAAAAGTGGGGACACCCGCTGCTGGAGGAGGCTCCGTCGCTGTGAGCAAGCTGTCGAAGGCCAAGGGCTTCAAGAAGTCCAAGAACGGCCTGTACCTGTCCATGGCCACCACCGCGTTCGGCGCGTTCAGCGTCGCCAAGCAGGCGAAGCTCGCCCGCGCCGAGAGCGACACGCTCCGTCTGGTCGACGCCGCCGTGTCCGCCGCCGCCATCGTCACCGGCCTCGCCATCCTCTACCGCGAGCTGAAGCGGCTGGGCGACGACGACGTCCTGCTGGGCTGAGAGGGAAGTTTCACCGTGACCACCACGACCGACCTGGTGTCGTACGAGGACGCGCTGGCGTCGTACGACCCCGTCATGGGCCTCGAGGTCCATGTCGAACTCGGCACCAAGACCAAGATGTTCTGCGGCTGTTCGACCGCGCTCGGCGCCGACCCGAACACCCAGACCTGCCCGGTCTGCCTCGGCATGCCCGGCGCGCTCCCGGTCGTCAACGCGACCGGAGTCGAGTCCGCGATCAAGATCGGCCTCGCGCTGAACTGCGAGATCGCCGAGTGGTGCCGCTTCGCCCGGAAGAACTACTTCTATCCGGACATGCCGAAGAACTTCCAGACCTCCCAGTACGACGAGCCGATCGCCTTCGACGGCTACCTCGACGTGCAGCTGGAGGACGGCGAGACCTTCCGCGTCCAGATCGAGCGCGCCCACATGGAGGAGGACACCGGCAAGTCGACGCACGTCGGCGGTGCCACCGGCCGCATCCACGGCGCGTCCCACTCCCTGCTGGACTACAACCGCGCCGGCATCCCGCTCATCGAGATCGTCACCAAGCCGATCGAGGGCGCGGGGGAGCGTGCGCCGGAGGTCGCGCGGGCGTACGTCCGCGAGCTGCGCGAGGTCATCCGCGCGCTCGGCGTGTCCGAGGCCCGGATGGAGATGGGCCAGATGCGCTGCGACGTGAACCTGTCGCTGCGTCCGCACGGCACCGAGAAGTTCGGCACCCGCTCCGAGACCAAGAACGTGAACTCGCTGCGGTCCGTGGAGCGCGCGGCCCGCTTCGAGATCCAGCGGCACGCCGCGGTCCTGAGCGGCGGCGGCACGATCATCCAGGAGACCCGCCACTTCCACGAGGACACCGGGTCCACGACCTCGGGCCGCGTGAAGGAGGAGGCCGAGGACTACCGGTACTTCCCGGAGCCCGACCTGGTGCCGGTCGCCCCGTCCCGCGAGTGGGTCGAGGAGATCCGGTCCGCCCTGCCCGAACTGCCGCTGGTGCGCCGCAACCGGCTCCGCGAGGAGTGGGGCGTCTCCGGCACCGACATGCAGGCCATCCTCAACGCCGGCGCGCTGGACCTGATCGTCGCCACGATCGACGCCGGCGCCGACGCGGCCTCCGCCCGCAAGTGGTGGATGGGCGAGCTGGCCCGCAGCGCCAACGAGTCCCAGAAGCCGCTGGACGAGCTGGCGATCACGCCGCAGCAGGTGGCCCGGGTCGCCGAGCTGGTCACGAAGGGCGACCTGAACGACAAGCTGGCCCGCCAGGTCATCGAGGGCGTTCTCGCCGGTGAGGGCACGCCGGACGAGGTCGTCGACAAGCGCGGCCTGAAGGTCGTCTCCGACGAGGGCGCGCTGACCGCCGCCGTCGACGAGGCCATCGCCGGCAACCCGGGCGTGGCCGACAAGATCCGCGGCGGCAAGGTGGCCGCGGCCGGCGCCCTGGTCGGCGCGGTCATGAAGGCGACCCGGGGTCAGGCGGACGCGGCCCGCGTCAAGGAGCTGATCCTCCAGAAGCTGGGCGTCGAGGGCTGACGCCGGCTCTCACCGCTCCGGGGGATGCATCGGTCACGATGCATCCCCCTCGGTGTGCCGTGCCGGGTGTGCCACGCCGAGGGGCGCGGCGCGTCACGCCGTGCGGCGCCCCACCACCCGGGCGAAGCCGAGCACGCGCCCCTGGTCGGCGCGCAGCAGCTCCACCGAGTCGCGCGCCATCCCCGCCATGAACTCGCTCGGGCTCTCCTCGGCGCACACCTCGCTCCACCGCAGCCAGTCCCGCCAGCCGTCCGGCTGCCAGTCGGCGGCCTCGACCTCCACGGCGCCGCTGCGCGTCCAGTGCCGTCGCCACCATGCGGGGGAGTGGAACGACCAGAAGCCCGGGTCCCAGTGCGGCTTCAGGTGCTCCGGAGGCTCCACGCCCTCCAGCTCCTCCCGCAGCGCCGGTACGACGACGCCGATCCGTCCCCCGGGCTTCAGCAGCCGGGTGAGCGTGGGCAGGTAGAGGTCGGCGGTGCCGAAGTACTGGTAGGCGTCGATGCTGACGACCGCGTCGAACGTGCCCTCGCCGAAGGGCAGGTCGTGCGCCTCGGCGTGCACCGCCAGCACCCGGTCCGCGACGCCCGCCCCGGCGATGCGCCGCGCGTTCTCGTCGGGCCGGATCCACAGGTCGGCGGCGGTGACCTGGAGGTCGTACTCCCGGGCCAGGAAGACCGAGGTGAGCGCCCGCCCGCAGCCCAGGTCCAGGACCCGGGCGCCGGGCGGCAGGCCGTCGAGGCCGAGGGCCGGGGCCAGCCATTCCAGCAGCCACAGCGGATGCGGGCCCATCTGGTGCTCGATGATCCAGCGCGGGTCGTAGCGGTTGCTGCGCGGACAGGCGGGATGCGTGAGGTCGGTCATGGACAGCCATGCATACCGGTGAACGGTGCGGCGCGCACCCGCATTTCCGGCCGCGTGGCTCCGCGGAGGTCACCTGACCGCCCGGCGGGGCGTCTCCCGGTCTTGTGAATAAGGCCACTAAGTCCGCAAATGATCACGTATGGCTGCAAGAGTGTTCTCACCTTGCTCATGTGTTCTTTGCGGGCTGTTCACACCATGAACGACTGTTCCCGGACAAAGATCAACAATCAGACACCCTGGGAGCACGTTCGTGGCAGCCCTCGCACGCTGGTGTGTTCGACGTCGCCTCACCGCCGTCCTGCTCTGGCTGCTCGTCCTCGGCGGCGTGGCCACGGCCGCTACGGTCGTCGGCTCCGCGTACTCCAACGACTACGGGATCCCCGGCACCGGCTCCGACCGCGCCTACCGGCTGCTCGAATCCGGCTTCCCCGGCCTCGGCGGCGACAGCGACACGATCGTCTGGCACACCACGACCGGCACCGTCCGCGCCGCCGACGTCGAGCAGACCATGACCCGCACCCTGGACCGCGTCGCCGAGCTGCCCGGGGTGGCCGAGGTCACCAATCCGTACGACGACCCCGACTCGCACCGGATCAGCGAGAACGCCGACACCGCCTACGCGACCGTCACCTTCGCAGCCGCCTCCCAGGACATCGACGTGGCCCAGGCGCGGGCCGTGGTCGACACGGCCGAGGCGGCCGAGACCGACGGGCTCCGGGTCGAACTGGGCGGCAGCGCCATAGCGCTCACCGAGACCGGCGACGGGCACCTCGCCGAGGCCGTCGGCGTGGCCGTGGCCGCGGTCGTCCTCTTCCTCGCCTTCGGCTCCGTCGCCGCGGCCCTGCTGCCCATCGCCACCGCGCTGGTCTCCGTCGGCACCGCCTACGCCGGCATCACCCTCCTCGGCCACGCCATGACCGTCGCCGACTTCGCGCCCATGCTGGGCACCCTCATCGGCCTCGGCGTGGGCATCGACTACGCGCTGTTCATCGTCACCCGGCACCGGCGCGGACTGAAGCGGGGCCTGTCCGTCACCGAGGCCGCCGCCGACGCCGTCGCAACCACCGGACGAGCTGTCGTCTTCGCGGGTGCCACCGTCTGCATCGCCCTCCTGGGCATGCTGATCCTCCGGCTCAGCTTCCTCAACGGGGTCGCCCTCGCCGCCTCGCTGACCGTGATCCTCACCGTCGCGGCCTCCGTCACCCTGCTGCCTGCCCTGCTGTCGTACATCGGCCCGCGCGCCCTGAGCCGGCGCGAGCGGCGCCGGCTCGCCGAGCACGGACCCGAGCCGGAGATGCCCACCGGGTTCGCCGCCCGCTGGTCGGCCTTCGTCGAGCGCCGGCCCAAGCTGCTCGGCGCCCTCGCCCTCGTCGTCGTCACCGTCCTCGCCCTGCCCACTCTCGGCCTGCGCCTGGGCACCTCCGACCAGGGCAACGACCCCCGGGGCACGACCACCCGCCAGGCCTACGACCTGCTCGCCGACGGCTTCGGCCCCGGCGTCAACGGCCCGCTCACCCTGGTCACCGAGGTCCGCGGCGCCGAGGACCGCCTCGCACTGGACAACCTCGACGCCACCCTGCGCACCACCGAGGGCGTCTCCTCGGTCACACCGGTGACGTACAACTCCGGCGGCGACGCCGCGTACCTCACCGTCATACCCGAGTCCGCGCCGCAGTCCCGGCAGACCAGCGACCTGGTCGAGCGGCTGCGCTCCGAGGTGCTGCCGCGCACCGAGTCCGGCACCGCGCTCGACGTCCACGTGGGCGGCGTGACGGCCGGCTACGACGACTTCGCCGACGTCATCGTCGGCAAGCTGCCCCTCTTCGTCGGCGTCGTCGTCGGTCTCGGCTGCCTGCTGCTCCTGCTGGCCTTCCGCTCCGTCGCCATCCCCCTCAAGGCCGCGGCCATGAACGTCGCCGCCGTGGCCGCCGCCTTCGGCGTCGTCGTGGCGATCTTCCAGTGGGGCTGGGGGAGCGAGCTGCTCCGCCTCGGCAGTGCCGGCCCGATCGAGCCCTTCCTGCCCGTGATCATGGTCTCGGTGCTGTTCGGGCTCTCCATGGACTACCAGGTCTTCCTGGTCAGCCGCATGTACGAGGAGTGGCTGGAGACCGGCGACAACCGCCGTGCCGTCCGCGTCGGCCTCGCCGAGACCAGCCGGGTGATCAACTCCGCCGCGGTCATCATGATCTCGGTGTTCCTCGCCTTCGTGCTCAGCGGCGACCGGGTGATCGCCATGTTCGGCATCGCCCTCGCCGCCGCCGTCGCCCTGGACGCCTTCGTGCTCCGCACGCTCCTGGTGCCCGCGCTGATGCACCTGCTCGGCCGGGCCAACTGGTGGCTGCCGCGCCGGCTGGAAGCCTGGCTGCCCCGCCTCAGCATCGAGCCGCCCGAGTGCCGTGCCGCCCATGAGAGGCTGGCCGCGGCGGCGGACGCCGAGGTGGCGGACGTCCTGGCGAAGGAGGAACGGCAGCGCGATGTACGCGATATCACTGGGTGACGACGGAGCCGAACTGCGCCCCCTGGAGACGTGGCACGCCGAGGAGTTCCTGGCCCACCTGGACCGGGGCAGGGACTTCATCACCCGGCACATCCCCTTCGGCGCGAAGGCCACCGACGTCGACTCCGCCCGGGAGCTGCTCCAGTCCTACGCCGACCGGCACGCCGCCGACAGCGGCTTCCTGCACGGGCTGTGGCTGGACGGCACGCTCGTCGGCGGGCTGCTCTTCCGCGTCTTCGACGCGGCCACCGGCGTCTGCGAGATCGGCTGCTGGCTGGAGCCCGCCGGAACGGGCCGGGGCCTGGTCACCCGCGGCGCCCGCGTCCTGATCGACTGGGCCTTCGAGGAACGCGGCATGCACCGCGTGGAGTGGCACGCGTCGTCCGCGAACACCCCCAGTGTCGACGTCGCCCGGCGACTCGGCATGATGCGGGAGGGCGTGCTGCGCGAGACCTTCCCCTACCGGGGCGTCCGCCAGGACACGGAGGTGTGGGCGGTACTGGCGCCCGAGTGGCGTGCGGCACGCGCGCGCGGCGCTCACGACGATCATTAAGGGACCTCTCAGAGAGCGTCCGTACGGTGCGAGGCATGGGAACGAAGACAGTGGACGAGACCGCCGGCAGGACCGACCAGGACAAGGCGGACGAGGTGGCGAAGACCGGGGCCGCCGAGAACACGGCCGCGGACGGTGACGCCACCGCGGCCGACGCCACCGCGGCGGACGCGTCCGGGACCGACGCCGGGACCGACGCCGAGGCCGGTGCCGTCGGGAAGGACGGCCCCACCGGCGTCGGCCAGGGCGCCGGTGCCGTCGTCTCCGCCGGGCTGGGCGTCGTCTCGCTGACCGGCAGCTGGGTCGGCACTGTGGCCTCCGCCCGCGAGTCGCTGGTCGGCCAGCTGGAGACCTCGTCGTCCTCCGACGTCGCCACGCTGATCGAGAAGGGCTACGGCAACGCCTGGCACGCCACCGCGCTGTGGGGCGGCCTGTTCGCCCTGGTCGCGCTGATCGTCGGCGTCGTCGTGCTGGCCCGGCCCGCCTTCGGCGCCCCCGGCAGGCCGCAGGCGCCGTGGATCAAGTCGGTCGCCTGGGCGGGCGTCGCGCTCGGCGTCATCGGGCTGCTCCTGGCCGTCCTCAAGTACACGGACGTCCTGCTGGGGCTGCCGTCCGCCGGCTGACCGGGCTCCTCGAGGGGTCTTAGGGCATCAGCGCGCCCCCGGCGCGCGCCCTAAGACCCCTCAGCCGTGTCTAAGGCCCCGACGGGGCGCCGAAGATGCGGAACTCACCCGATGTGGCCGGCCCCCCTGGGAGACGAAGGTTGAGGCATCGCAGCGAGCGAATCCGAAACCGGCTTCTCACCGAGGGACACACCGTGTACGAGTACGAGATCCAGCAGCTCCGCACCGTCGAACTGATCCGCCGCGCCGACCAGGCCAGGCTGGCCCGCGAGGCCGTCCGCGCCCACCGCGCCGCCCGTCGGGACGCCCGCGGCGAAGCCGCGCCGGCGGAGAGCCATACGTTCCGGTTCCGCCGGCACCGGCTCGCCCGGCCGGCGTGAACGGGGGAACAGGGGAGGGAGGCCGTACGGCCTCCCTCCCCGCCGTCGTGCCGCCCGCCGCCCTCCTCCCGAAAACCGGTGACCTGCCGCCGGACCCGCGTGCGATGCTCGGGCACGTGGAGACCAGGTCCGTCAGTCCCGTGTTCGTCGGCCGCGCAGGCGAACTGGACACGTTGCACGACTTACTCGCCCGCGCCGCCGGCGGGGGCGCCTCCCGGACGTCCGGCGCCGGGGGAGAGCCGCAGGCGCTGCTGCTCGGCGGCGAGGCGGGCGTCGGCAAGACCCGCCTCGTCGAGGAGTTCGCCGGCGCCGCACGCCGGCAGGGCGCCGTCGTCGCGCTCGGCGGCTGCGTCGAGATCGGCGCCGACGGACTGCCCTTCGCCCCCCTCTCCACCGCGCTGCGCGCCCTGCGCCGCGAACTGCCCGGGGAACTGGCCGCCGCTGCCGCCGGACAGGAGGAGGAACTGGCCCGGCTGCTGCCCGAACTGTGCGAGACCGCCGCCGGCCCCGGCGGCGGCCGGCACGACGAGGAGAGCATGGCCCGCCTCTTCGAGCTCACCGCCCGCCTGCTGGAGCGCGTCGCCGCCCGGCACACCGTCGTCCTCGTCCTGGAGGACCTGCACTGGGCCGACGCCTCCACCCGCCACCTGCTCGCCTACCTCTTCCGCACCCTGCGCACCGGCCGCCTCGTCGTCCTGGCCACCTACCGCTCCGACGACATCCACCGCCGCCACCCGCTGCGCCCCCTGCTCGCCGAACTCGACCGCCTGCGCACCGTCCGCCGCATCGAACTCGGCCGCTTCACCCGTGAGGAGGTCGGCCGCCAGATCGCCGGCATTCTCGCCCACGAACCCGACCCGCTCCAGGTCGACGAGATCTTCGAACGCTCCGACGGCAACGCCTTCTTCGTCGAGGAGCTCGCCGTCGCCGCCCACGCGGGCTGCCGCACCGGCCTCACCGACTCCCTGCGCGACCTGCTCCTGGTCCGCGTCGAAGCCCTGCCGGAGAGCGCGCAGCGCGTCGCCCGGATCGTCGCCGAGGGCGGCTCCACCGTCGAGTACCGGCTGCTCGCCGCCGTCGCCTCCCTCGCCGAGGACGACCTCATCGAGGCACTGCGGGCCGGCGTCAACGCCAACCTCCTGCTCCCCGCGCCCGACGGCGACGGCTACCGCTTCCGCCACTCCCTGGTCCGCGAGGCCGTCGCCGACGACCTGCTCCCCGGCGAGCGCTCCCGCCTCAACCGACGCTACGCCGAGGCCCTGGACGCCGATCCGACGCTGGTGCCCGCCGCCGAGCGCGTGATGCGCCTGGCCAGCTACTGGTACCACGCCCACGATCCGGCCAAGGCCCTGCCCGCCGTACTGGACGCCTCCGTGGAGGCCCGCCGCCGCCACGCCTACTCCGAGCAGCTCCGGCTGCTGGAGAGGGCCATGGAACTGTGGGACTCCGCCCCCGACGACGTACGCGCCACCCTGCGCCCCGTCGACTACACCGAGGTCTATCCGCCCTGCGGCTGCCACCCGCAGACCGCGCCCCTGCGCTACCTGGACCTGATGGCCGAGGCCGCCGTGGCCGGACGGCTGTGCGGGGAGCGCGAGCGGGCCCTGAAGATCACCAAGCGGGCGCTGCGCCTGCTGGAGGAGGAGCAGGAACCCGGCTCCGACGCCCGGCCGAACGGACGGGACCCGCAGCGCGCCGCCTGGTTCTGGACGCAGCGCTCCCTGCTGGTCCAGGCCCAGGGCCGCGGCGACGGCTGGCGGGAACTCGGCATCGCCCAGGAACTGGTCCGCGGCCTGCCGCCCTCCCAGGTGCACGCCGAGGTGCTGGCCATGTCGGCCAACTGGTCGATGCTCCACTGCCCCGGCCCGGAGGCCGTGACCGCCGCGGAGCGCGCCGTGGAGTACGCGCGGATGGTGGGCGCCGCCGACATCGAGCTCAACGCCCGGCTCACCCTCGGCGGTCTGATGGTCGACGCCGGTCACATCGACGCGGGGCTCGCCGAGATGTACCAGGTCCGGGACCGGGTCGTGGCGCAGGGACAGTCCGTCGTGGTCGCCCGCAGCCACGTCAACCTGCCCTCGGTCCTGGAGAGCATCGGCCGCTCCGAGGAGGCGGTCGGCATCCTGCGCGAGGGCATCGACCTCACCCGCCGGACCGGCCTGCTGGAGTCCGAGGCCTGGGTGTGGGGCAACCTCGCCGAGTCCCTCGTCTCCCTGGGCCGCTGGGACGAGGCGCTCGAGGCCGCCGCCACCGCCGGGGCCCCGGGCCGGGGCCCCGCACCGCGCGGCGGCGCCTGCATCAAGCGTGCCGTCGTCGCGCTCGCCCGCGGTGAGACGGCCGAGGCCGCCCGGCTGCTCGCCGAGGCCCGCTCCGTGTACGGCGCGCTCGACCCCGTGCCCCAGTACCGGCTGCCGCTGGCCACCCTCGCCATCGGCATCGCCGCCGCCGAGGGCCGCGTCCCGGACGCCCGCGCCGAACTCGACCGGGCCCTGGCGGCCGGCTTCCCGCCCGGCACCCAGCGTTACGGCTGGCCCCTGCTGCTGGCCGCCGCCGAGGCCGAGGCCGACGCCCGCAGCCTGCCGGCCGCCGAGGAGGGCCGCGCCGAGGCCCTCGAACGCCTCGCCGGGGCCGCCAAGTCGCTCACCACGGGCGTCCCGGTCTGGCTCGCCCACGAGCGGTGGGTCCGCGCCGAACTCGACCGGGCCCGGGGCTGCGACACCGTGCGGGCCTGGTCGGAGACCGTCACCGCGTTCGAGCGCCTGGAGCGGCCCTACGAGCTCGCCCGCGTCCGTCACCGGCTGGCCGGCGCCCTGCTGGCCGCCGGCGGCGACGACGGGCGGGCCCGCGCCACGGAACTGCTCCACCTCGCCCGCACCGTCGCCGGCCACCTCGGCGCCCGCCCCCTCGGCGACGCCGTCGCCCTGCTCGCCCAGCGCGCCGGACTCGTCCTCGGCCGTGCCGCCGGACCGGCCACCGTCCCCGCCGACCCGGCCGGCGCACTCGGTCTCACCAGCCGGGAACGCGACGTCCTGCGCCTGGTCGCCGACGGCCGCACCAACCGCCAGATAGCCGAGGAGCTCTTCATCTCGCCCAAGACCGCCAGCGTCCACGTCTCCAACATCCTGGCCAAGCTCGGCGTATCAGGCCGCGGCGAAGCGGCGGCCCTGGCGCACCGGATGGCGCTGTTCCCGGACGGGACGCTCGCGACCCGTCCGGCCGGCTGAGGCCTACGCTGGAAGGACGCCGATCGAGGGAGCCCGCGTGTTCAACGCTTTCGAGGAGCTGTTCGCCCCCGGCCGCAAGCACACCCGCGACGAGCGGAACCGGCTGGAACTGACCCGGGAGGACGTCGGCGACGGTGATCCGGGCCGCGGCCCGATAGACCTCGCGTCGGGCAGGGTCGTCGTCCACCCGGCGAGTCCGGGGAAGCCGGAGACCGGGCCGGAGGAGCCCGCCGAGGACGGGTGACGGACGCCGCCTACGACACCTCCAGCTCCAGGATCCGGTCGTCCCCGTCCTTCACGTCGCCCCGGCCGTCCGTGTCGCTCGTGACGAGCCACAGCCTGTCGCCGCCCGCCGCGGCCACCGTGCGCAGCCGGCCGTACTCGCCCTCCAGGAACGCCTGCGGGTCGGCCGAGGTCCGCGTGCCCTCCAGCGGGACGCGCCACAGCCGCTCGCCGCGCAGGCCCGCCATCCAGACGCAGCCCCCGGCGTAGGCGATGCCGCTGGGCGAGGCCTCGTCGGTGCTCCACTGGGCGACCGGGTTCAGGAAGGCGGAGTCGTCGGACCTGCCCTCCGCCCGCGGCCAGCCGTAGTCGCCCCCGGGCCTGATCGCGTTCAGCTCGTCCCAGGTGTCCTGGCCGAACTCCGAGGCGAACAGCCGCTGCTCCGCATCCCAGGCCAGCCCCTGCACGTTGCGGTGCCCGTACGAGTACACCGTGGAGTCCGGGAACGGGTTGCCGGGCGCCGGCTCGCCCTCCGGGGTCATGCGCAGGATCTTGCCGCCGAGGGACTCCTTGTCCTGCGACAGGCCCCGCTCACCGCTCTCGCCCGTGCCCGCGTACAGCATCCCGTCCGGCCCGAAGGCGATCCGGCCGCCGTTGTGGACGACGCCCTTGGGAATGCCCTTGAACACCGTGTCCGGGGCGCCCAGCTGCTCCCCCGGCGGCTTCCTCGCGTCGTAGAGCATGCGCACGATGCGGTTGTCCGAGGCCGAGGTGAAGTACGCGTAGACCATGTGGTCCGACGCGTAGTCGGGGGAGAGGGCGATGCCCAGGAGGCCGCCCTCCCCGGCCGGGGACACCCCGGGCACCTCGCCGAGCTCCGTCGTCCGGCCGCTCTTCTCGTCGACCCGCGTGATCGTGGCCCCGTCGCGCGAGGAGACCAGCAGTCCGCCGTCCGGCAGCGGAGCCAGACCCCACGGGCTCTTCAGCCCCGTGGCGACGGTGCGGACCACCTTCACGGAGCCCTTCGCGGGCGGTGTCTCCCCGGCGGCCGGGCCGGGGGACGACGACCCCGCCGCCGTACGGCTCGCGGGGGCGCCCCTGTCCGCGCCCGGCGGTTCACCGCCGTCGGAGGAGCAGCCGGCCGTCAGCAGGAGGGCGGCGGCCAGCACGGCCGTCACGGATCGACGTCGCACGATCAAGGTCCCTTCGAAGCGGCGGGTTCTCCCTGTCATACACCGCCGGGCCCCTCCGGGGGACCGGTCGCCGGATCCCGGGCCCGGCGAACCGCCTCAGTCCCACGAGCCCTGCGCCGCCGGCAGGTCGCGGATCTCCGCCAGGTCGGGCCCGGTCAGCCGCAGCGCGGCCGCCCCCGCGTTCTGCGTCACCCAGCGCTCCCGCTTGGTGCCCGGCACCGGCACCACGTGCCGCCCCTGCGCCAGCACCCAGGCCAGGGCCACCTGCGCCGGCGTGACGTCGTCGCCGTGCCGGGCCGCGATCCGGCGCAGACCGGCCACGATCGGCTGGTTGGCGGCCATCATCTCGGCGGTGAAACGGGGATGGCGGGCGCGCAGGTCCTCCGGTTCGAAGCCCTGCCCGGGGGTCAGCGTGCCGGTCAGGAAGCCGTTGCCGAGCGGCATCGCGGCGAGGAAGCCGACGCCCCTGCTCTCGCACCACGGCAGCAGCGTCCGCAGCGCCTCCGGCGACCACACCGACAGCTCGGCCTGCACGGCGCTCACCGGGAAGACCTGCTGCACCCGCTCCAGTTGCCGCACCGTCGCGTCGTGCAGCCGCGCCCCCGGCCGCCGGGCCGACCGGGCACCGACCGCGCAGAGCCCGAGCGCCCGTACCTTCCCGGCCCGCACCAGCTCCGCCATCGCGCCCCAGGTCTCCTCGACGGGCACCTCCGGATCGGCGCGGTGCAGCTGGTAGAGGTCGATGACGTCCGTCTGCAGCCGGCGCAGGGAGGCGTCGCAGGCGCGCCTCACGTAGCCGGGACGGCCGTTGGCCACGATGTGCTGGTCGCCGACGAGCAGTCCGACCTTCGTCGACACGAACGCGTCCGAGCGCCGCCCCTTCAACACCCGCCCCAGCAGCAGCTCGTTGGTGAACGGGCCGTACATGTCCGCCGTGTCCAGCAGGGAGACGCCCAGATCGAGGGCCCGGTGCACCGCCCTGGCCGACTCGTCGCCCCGCTGCCGCGACGCGCTGTACGCCCAGTTCATCGGCATGCACCCCAGTCCGACGGCCCCCACCGCGAGTGCCGTCGCGCCGATCGTCCTGCGCTCCACCTGGTCGTGACCCTCCCTCGTCAGGCCACCCAACCTAACCTCTGCCCTCCCACGGCCCTGACATAGCCTCCTGACATGACTGCTGACGTGTGGCTGCCCATCCCGCCGGACGAGATCGAAGGGCTTCCCGAGGGCCCCGCCTACCGTTACTGGAACGGCGAGGAGGACTTCCCCGCCGACCCGGCCGACTGCGCGTACTACGTCGTCCCCTACATGAAGCCCAGCGGCGTCGGGACCCGCCCGCTGCCGCGCATGCGGTCCGTCCAGGTCGTCCAGACGCTCTCCGCCGGCATCGACCACGTGGAGCCGGGACTCGGCCACCTGCCCGCGGGCGTACGGCTGTGCAACGCGCGCGGAGTGCACGAGGCCAGCACCGCCGAGCTGACCCTGACCCTCGTCCTGGCGTCGCTGCGCGGTGTCCCCGACTTCGTGCGGGCGCAGGACCGCGGCGAGTGGCTCGGCGGCTTCCGGCCGGCGCTCGCCGACCGGACCGTGCTCATCGTCGGATACGGGTCGATCGGCGCCGCCATCGAGGACCGGCTCGTGCCGTTCGAGGTCGCGCGGGTGGCGCGCGTCGCGCGCTCCGCCCGCACCACGGCGCGCGGTCCGGTGCGCCCGCTCACCGAACTGCCCGCCCTCCTCCCGGAGGCGGACGTCGTCATCCTCTCCACACCGCTCACCGAGGCGACCCGCGGTCTCGTGAACGCGGACTTCCTGGCCCGGATGAAGGACGGCGCCCTGCTCGTCAACGTGGCGCGCGGCCCCGTCGTCGACACCAAGGCCCTGCTCGCCGAACTGGAGAGCGGGCGCCTCACCGCCGCCCTCGACGTCACCGACCCCGAACCGCTGCCGCCGGGCCACCCCCTGTGGCAGGCTCCGGGAGTGCTCGTCAGCCCGCACGCCGGCGGACCGACGTCCGCCTTCCTGCCGCGCGCCAAGCGGCTGCTGACGGACCAGCTGACCCGGTTCGTGAACCGGGAGCCGCTGCGCAACGTGATCCTGACGACGGGCGGGTAATCCGTTTCAGGTACCCTCCGCAACCCCCCGGGCGCGGTGGGTACCCGCATATTCCCTGGTCGTCACGGAGAGTAGAGAAGCTATGTCCCTGAGTGACGAGACTGGTGTATCGTCCGACAGGGGACGCGCCGCGCACCGTTCGGCGCCGGGGACGGACGACTCAGACTGTGAGGGGGGCGACGGGCGATGCACGGCCTATGGACGAACGACCCGACGCGGCGGAGCCGCCGCCGGCGACCCTGGCGCACGGCCGCGCACAGGCGGGGCCGGCCCGGTCGGCACGGTCATCACCAGCGGCGCCAGAGCGGCCGCGGAAGGCAGGCGCACGCGGCGCACGCGGGCCCGTGGGACACGGCGGCGCGGACCGGGAGGCCCCGGTGAGTCCGCCCACGCCCGTGTCCACCCTGGACGGAGCGCCGCGGACGCCGCCCGCGTCCGGACCGCTGCCGCCCGCGCCGGCGCCGGCCGTCGGCAGGCCGGCCCTCGTCCGCCAACTCGCCCTGACCGTGGTCTGCGCGGGGTACGCCGTCGGTTCCGCGCTCGGCTGGGGTTCCGAGCACCTCGCCACGATCATGGGCGACTTCGGGCTGAGCGCCGCCGCCGGCGCCGCCGCCGTCTCCTGCTTCCTCTACGCCCGCGGCCCCCGGGTCCGCTACCGGCCCGCCTGGCTCCTGTTCGCCCTCTCCTCGGCGATGGCGGCCCTGGGCAATCTGGTCTGGGGGTGGTACGAGGTCGTCCTGCGGCAGCCGGTGCCCAGTCCCAGCTATGCCGACCTGTTCTTCCTGTGCTTCGCGCCGCCCGCCATCGTGGGGCTGCTGGTGCTGGCCAAACGCCCGGTGACCAAGGCGGGCTGGATCTGCCTCGGCCTGGACGCCTGGCTGATCGGCGGTTCGCTGCTGACCCTGGCCTGGAGCCTGGCCCTCGCCCAGGCGGCCAAGGCCGAGGGCGGCTCCAGCGTGGCGCACGCCGCGCTCTCGGTGGCGTATCCGCTGCTCGACATCGCCCTGATCAGCATGGTGCTCGCGCTGCACTTCAGGCGCTCGCCCGTGGGACGGTCCACGGTCAACACCGCCATCGGCGCGCTCGCCCTGACGGTGATGTGCGACGCGCTGTTCACCTCGCCGCTGATGCACAACAGCTACCGCTCCGGCCAGTTGCTCGACGCCGGCTGGTTCGCGGGTTCGCTGCTGCTCGCGTACGCCCCCTGGGCCGCGTCGTGGCGGGGACGGCCGCAGGGCGAGGACGGGCCCGGCGGACACACGCGCGTGGTCCACGAGCACGTGCCCGGCCGGCGCGCCGCGGACCGTCGTCCGGCGCCGGCCTCCCCGCCCGCGTCCGCGCCGGGTGACGAGCCGAGCCGCTACCCGGCCGCCCGGCCGATCGCCGGCTCCCTGGCCGCGCTCACCCCCTACCTCGCCGCCGCGGTCTGCACCCTGGGCATCCTCTACAACGTCCTCAACGGCCGCAGCGTCGACCGCGTGGTGCTCCTGACCTGCGGCACGGTGGTGCTCGCGCTCGTCGTGCGCCAGGGCATCATGCTGCTGGACAACATCACCCTCACCCAGGAACTGGCCCAGAAGGAGAACCACTTCCGCTCCCTGGTGCAGGGTTCCAGCGACGTCATCATGATCGCCGCGCCCAACGGCATCCTCCGCTACGTCTCCCCGGCCGCCGCCGGGGTCTACGGCCGCCCGGCGGAGGACCTCGTCGGCAGTGAACTGGCGGGCATCATCCACCCGGAGGACCTCGGCTGCGTGGTGCACGAGGTGCGCCGCTTCCTCGCCGCGGACCCGGTCGAGGAGCCCACCACGCGCATCGAGTGCCGCTTCCGGTCCGGGGGCGGCGGCTGGCTCAACGTCGAGTCGACCGTCAACCGGCACCACGGGGGCCTCATCTTCAACAGCCGGGACGTGACCGAGAGGGTGCGCCTCCAGGCGCAGCTCCAGCACAACGCCGAGCACGACCCGCTCACCGACCTGCCCAACCGCGCCCTGTTCACCCGGCGCGTCCAGCAGGCCCTGTCCGGCCGCCGCGCCTCCGACCGGGGCGCCGCCCTGCGCGGGACGGCGGTGCTCTTCATCGACCTCGACGGCTTCAAGGCGGTCAACGACACCATCGGGCACCAGGCCGGGGACGAACTCCTCGTCCAGGCCGCCCGCAGGCTCCAGGAGGCCGTCCGCAAGGGGGACACCGCCTCCCGGCTGGGCGGCGACGAGTTCGCGGCCCTGATCGCCGGGGACGGCACCCGCGACCGGGCCGCACGCGAGAGGCACATCCTGGAGCTCGCCGACCGCCTCAGGTCCACCCTCTCGCAGCCCTACCTCATCGACGGCAACGACGTCCGCGTCAACGCCTCCATCGGCGTCGCGTTCGCCGAACCGGGTCTCGGCGCGGGCGAGCTGCTGCGCAACGCCGACCTCGCCATGTACCGCGCCAAGGCGGGCGGCAAGGGCCGCGTCGAGCTGTACCGACCGCAGATGCAGCAGGACGTCGTGCGCAAGGCCGAGCTGGCGGGCCGGCTGCGGGCCGCGCTGCACGACGGCGAGTTCGCGCTGCTCCACCAGCCGGTGGTGTCCCTGACGGACGGCCGGATCACGTCCGTGTGCGCCCAGGCGCGCTGGCGCTCGTCCCAGGGCGTGCTGTTCACCCCGGCCGAGTTCCTGCGGGTGGCCGAGGACGGGGACAAGACCGCCGAGCTGGACCGCTGGGTGCTCCAGGAGGCCGTCGAGCAGGCCGCGGAGCGGGCGGCGGCCGGCCTGTCGGTGCCGGTGGCCGTGCGGATCGGCGCCCGGCGGCTGCTCGACCGCTCCATGCCGCTGGGCACCGTGGAGGCCCTGCTGACCCGGCACGGGCTGCCGCCGGGCTCCCTGGTGATCGAGCTGTCCGACACCGACCCCCGGGTCGGCCTGGACGAGCTGGAGCGCCGGCTGAACGCCCTCCGGCGGGTCGGCGTCCGGATCACGCTCGACGGCTTCGGCAGCGGCCACGCGGCGATCACCGCCCTCAGACGGCTCCCCGTCGACGTCCTCAAGCTCGACCGGAGCCTGGTCGAGGGCGTGGTGGAGTCCGCGCGGCTGCACAAGATCACCAGTGGGCTGCTGCGCATCGCGACCGACCTCGGACTCACGTCCGTGGCCGACGGCGTGGACCTGCCCGAGCAGATCGTCGCCCTGCGCGCGATGGGCTGCACGCACGGGCAGGGCATGGCCTTCTCCGGACCGCTGGACGAGCACAGGCTGCGCAGGACGCTCGGAATCGGCCACTACCCGGTGCCGCACGGACCGGCCGAACCGGCGTTCGCGGGCGGCGGCGCCGGGGTGTACGCCGTCGGCGCGGGCGTCGGCAACGCTCCCGCCGGCCAGGTCGCCGGCGGCGTCGGCTCCGGCCTGCCGGCCGTCCTGGGAGGCGGCACGGCCCTCCGCTCACATAATGAGACGCCCGTCCCACCCACTTGACAGTGGGTGCGTGCCGGAGGGAGGGTCAGTGCCATGCGCACCCGAATTCTCGTACTTGGACAGCGCGTCGGCTGAAGCTGGTGACGTCCGGACCGACCCGGACCCCAGCGACCCACACCCGGCGCGCTCCCCTCGCTTGCCTTATGGCACGAGGGGTTTTTTGTTGCACAGGCACCTGCCGAGCAACAGCCGCAGATCGCCCAACCCTCGCAAAAACCCTCAGCATCGAGAAGAGAATGCCGATGACCGAGCAGGCCACCGGGGCCCATCACCCGCAGCCGCGGCCCCGATCCGGAGGACAGTCCGCCCCCGAGCACGTCACGGGTGCGAAGTCCCTCATCCGCTCGCTTGAGGAGGTCGGGGTCGACACCGTATTCGGCATTCCCGGGGGCACGATCCTCCCCGCGTACGACCCGATGATGGACTCCAGCCGGGTGCGCCACGTGCTCGTCCGTCACGAGCAGGGCGCGGGCCACGCGGCCACCGGTTACGCCCAGGCGACCGGCAAGGTCGGCGTCTGCATGGCGACCTCGGGGCCCGGCGCCACCAACCTGGTGACGCCGATCGCCGACGCGAACATGGACTCGGTGCCGCTGGTCGCGATCACCGGCCAGGTCGTCACCAAGGCGATCGGCACGGACGCCTTCCAGGAGGCGGACATCGTCGGCATCACGATGCCGATCACCAAGCACAGCTTCCTGGTCACCAAGGCCGAGGACATCCCGAAGACGATCGCGGAGGCGTTCCACATCGCCTCGACCGGCCGCCCCGGCCCGGTCCTGGTCGACATCCCGAAGGACGTGCTGCAGGCGCAGACGACCTTCTCCTGGCCGCCGGCCACGGACCTGCCCGGCTACCGCCCGGTCACCAAGCCGCACGCCAAGCAGATCCGCGAGGCGGCCAAGCTGATCACCGCCGCGAAGCGCCCGGTGCTCTACGTCGGCGGCGGCGTCCTCAAGGCCCGGGCCACCGCCGAGCTGAAGGTGCTCGCCGAACTCACCGGAGCGCCCGTCACCACCACCCTGATGGCGCTCGGCGCGTTCCCCGACAGCCACCCGCTGCACGTGGGGATGCCGGGCATGCACGGTGCGGTCACCGCCGTCACCGCGCTGCAGAAGGCCGACCTGATCGTCGCCCTCGGAGCCCGCTTCGACGACCGCGTCACCGGCAAGCTGGACAGCTTCGCCCCGTACGCCAAGATCGTCCACGCCGACATCGACCCGGCGGAGATCGGCAAGAACCGCGAGGCCGACGTGCCGATCGTCGGTGACGCCCGCGAGGTCATCGCCGACCTCGTCCAGGCCGTCCAGAAGGAGCACGCCGAGGGCAACCGCGGCGACTACACCGCCTGGTGGAAGGACCTCAGCCGCTGGCGCGAGACCTACCCCCTGGGCTACGACCAGCCCGGGGACGGTTCGCTCTCCCCGCAGGCGGTCATCGAGCGCATCGGGCAGCTCGCGCCCGAGGGCACGATCTTCGCGGCCGGTGTCGGCCAGCACCAGATGTGGGCCGCGCACTTCGTCCAGTACGAGCAGCCCGCCACCTGGCTGAACTCCGGCGGCGCCGGGACCATGGGCTACGCCGTCCCGGCCGCCATGGGAGCCAAGGCCGGCATGCCCGACCGGACCGTGTGGGCGATCGACGGCGACGGCTGCTTCCAGATGACCAACCAGGAGCTCACCACCTGCGCCCTGAACAACATCCCGATCAAGGTCGCCGTCATCAACAACGGCGCCCTCGGGATGGTCCGCCAGTGGCAGACCCTGTTCTACAACCAGCGGTACTCCAACACGGTGCTGCACTCCGGCCCCGAGGACGTCAACCCGGACGCCCGCGGCACCCGCGTCCCCGACTTCGTGAAGCTGTCGGAGGCCATGGGCTGCTACGCCATCCGCTGCGAGGACCCCGCCGACCTCGACAAGGTCATCGAGGAGGCCAACTCCATCAACGACCGCCCCGTCGTCGTCGACTTCATCGTCCACGAGGACGCGATGGTCTGGCCGATGGTCGCCGCCGGCACCTCCAACGACGAGATCATGGCCGCCCGGGACGTCCGCCCCGACTTCGGCGACGGCGAAGACGACTGAGAGCCGTCAGGACCAAGCAGAGGAAGCAGAACATGTCCAAGCACACGCTCTCCGTCCTGGTGGAGAACACGCCCGGCATCCTCGCCCGGATCGCCGCCCTGTTCTCCCGCCGCGGCTTCAACATCGACTCGCTCGCCGTCGGTGTCACCGAGCACCCCGACATCTCCCGCATCACCATCGTGGTGAGCGTCGAGGAGTTCCCGCTGGAGCAGGTCACCAAGCAGCTCAACAAGCTGGTCAACGTGCTCAAGATCGTCGAGCTGGAGCCCTCCCAGGCCGTGCAGCGTGAACTCGTTCTGGTGAAGGTGCGCTCCGACAACGAGACGCGCTCCCAGATCGTCGAGATCGTCCAGCTCTTCCGCGCCAAGACGGTCGACGTCTCCCCGGAGGCCGTCACCATCGAGGCCACCGGCAGCAGCGACAAGCTGTCCGCCATGCTCAAGATGCTGGAACCGTACGGCATCAAGGAACTCGTCCAGTCCGGCACGATCGCCATCGGCCGCGGCGCCCGTTCGATCACCGACCGCTCGCTGCGCGCACTCGACCGGTCCGCATAACGACGGAAACGGGCGGTCGGCGCCACGTCCGGCCGCCCGCATTCCGAGATCCCGAGACTTCCCTTCCCCCCACCGGCATACGGTGGGACGCAACACCTGCACTCAAGGAGAGAACCCAGTGGCCGAGCTGTTCTACGACGCCGACGCCGACCTGTCCATCATCCAGGGCCGCAAGGTCGCGGTCATCGGGTACGGCAGCCAGGGCCACGCCCACGCCCTGTCGCTGCGCGACTCCGGTGTCGACGTGCGCGTCGGTCTGCACGAGGGCTCCAAGTCCAAGGCCAAGGCCGAGGAGCAGGGCCTGCGCGTGGTGAGCCCGTCCGAGGCCGCCGCCGAGGCGGACGTCATCATGATCCTGGTCCCGGACCCGATCCAGGCCGAGGTCTACGAGAAGGACATCAAGGACAACCTGAAGGACGGCGACGCCCTGTTCTTCGGCCACGGCCTGAACATCCGCTACGGCTTCATCAAGCCCCCGGCCGGCGTGGACGTCTGCATGGTCGCCCCGAAGGGCCCGGGCCACCTGGTGCGCCGTCAGTACGAGGAGGGCCGCGGCGTCCCCTGCATCGCCGCCGTCGAGCAGGACGCGACCGGCAACGCCTTCGCGCTGGCCCTGTCGTACGCGAAGGGCATCGGCGGCACCCGCGCCGGCGTCATCAAGACGACCTTCACCGAGGAGACCGAGACCGACCTGTTCGGTGAGCAGGCCGTCCTCTGCGGTGGCACCGCGGCCCTGGTCAAGGCCGGCTTCGAGACCCTGACCGAGGCGGGCTACCAGCCGGAGATCGCCTACTTCGAGTGCCTGCACGAGCTGAAGCTGATCGTGGACCTCATGTACGAGGGCGGCCTGGAGAAGATGCGCTGGTCGATCTCCGAGACCGCCGAGTGGGGCGACTACGTCACCGGCCCGCGCATCATCACCGACGCCACCAAGGCCGAGATGAAGAAGGTCCTCGCCGAGATCCAGGACGGCACGTTCGCCAAGAACTGGATGGACGAGTACCACGGCGGTCTGAAGAAGTACAACGAGTACAAGCAGCAGGACTCCGAGCACCTGCTGGAGACCACCGGCAAGGAGCTGCGCAAGCTCATGAGCTGGGTCGACGAGGAGGCGTAGGCCTCACGGCCGAAGGGGCCGGAGCACTGTGCTCCGGCCCCTTCGGCGAACCCGCGGTAACGTCGTACGTACGGCGTTGTCCATCCCGTCCAGCCCCGGACGGGTGATCCTTCCGCGGAGGCGCAGGACGACCCCCGCCACGCCACTAGACTGCTGCACAACATACGCGTCAGGCTCACAGCGTCGTGCGTCTTCCACGCGGCCACTCAACCCTCCACCGCCTGCGGCCGTCGGGACGGCCGTCCGCATTGGACCTGTGAGGACTCACGTGAGCTCGAAACCCGTCGTACTCATCGCTGAAGAGCTGTCGCCCGCGACCGTGGACGCGCTCGGCCCCGACTTCGAGATCCGCCACTGCAACGGCGCGGACCGGGCCGAACTGCTCCCCGCCATCGCCGACGTGGACGCGATCCTGGTCCGTTCCGCCACCAAGGTCGATGCCGAGGCCATCGCCGCCGCCAAGAAGCTCAAGGTCGTCGCACGAGCCGGCGTCGGCCTGGACAACGTCGACGTCTCCGCCGCCACCAAGGCCGGCGTGATGGTCGTGAACGCCCCGACCTCCAACATCGTGACCGCCGCCGAGCTGGCCTGCGGTCTGCTCATCGCCACCGCCCGCAACATCCCGCAGGCCAACGCCGCGCTGAAGAACGGCGAGTGGAAGCGCAGCAAGTACACCGGCGTCGAGCTGGCCGAGAAGACCCTCGGCGTCGTCGGCCTCGGCCGCATCGGCGCCCTCGTCGCGCAGCGCATGTCGGCGTTCGGCATGAAGGTCGTCGCCTACGACCCCTACGTGCAGCCCGCGCGGGCCGCGCAGATGGGCGTCAAGGTCCTGTCGCTGGACGAGCTCCTCGAGGTCTCCGACTTCATCACCGTCCACCTGCCCAAGACCCCCGAGACCCTCGGCCTGATCGGCGACGAGGCGCTGCGCAAGGTCAAGCCGAGCGTCCGCATCGTCAACGCCGCGCGCGGCGGCATCGTGGACGAGCAGGCGCTGTACTCCGCGCTCAAGGAGGGCCGCGTCGCCGGCGCCGGCCTGGACGTGTACGCCAAGGAGCCCTGCACCGACTCGCCGCTGTTCGAGTTCGACCAGGTCGTGTGCACCCCGCACCTCGGTGCCTCCACCGACGAGGCCCAGGAGAAGGCCGGCATCGCCGTCGCCAAGTCGGTGCGCCTCGCCCTCGCCGGTGAGCTGGTCCCCGACGCGGTCAACGTCCAGGGCGGTGTCATCGCCGAGGACGTCAAGCCGGGTCTGCCGCTCGCCGAGCGCCTCGGCCGCATCTTCACCGCACTCGCCGGCGAGGTCGCCGTCCGCCTCGACGTCGAGGTCTACGGCGAGATCACCCAGCACGACGTGAAGGTGCTGGAGCTCTCCGCCCTCAAGGGTGTCTTCGAGGACGTCGTCGACGAGACCGTGTCCTACGTCAACGCCCCGCTCTTCGCCCAGGAGCGCGGCGTCGAGGTCCGCCTGACCACCAGCTCCGAGTCGGCCGACCACCGCAACGTGGTCACCGTGCGCGGCACCCTCTCCGACGGCCAGGAGGTGTCGGTCTCCGGCACGCTGGCCGGCCCGAAGCACGTGCAGAAGATCGTCGCCATCGGCGAGTACGACGTCGACCTCGCCCTCGCCGACCACATGGTGGTGCTGCGCTACGAGGACCGTCCGGGCGTCGTCGGCACCGTCGGCCGGATCATCGGCGAGGCGGGCCTGAACATCGCCGGCATGCAGGTCGCCCGTGCGACCGTCGGCGGCGAGGCCCTCGCGGTGCTGACCGTCGACGACACGGTGCCCTCCGGGGTGCTCACCGAGGTCGCGGCGGAGATCGGCGCGGCCTCGGCCCGGTCGGTGAACCTGGTCTGACATCTTCCTCAAACGCCGGACGGGCTGAGCGAGTCGGCCTGTCCGGCGTTCGTCGTCTCCGCCTCCTCGCGCACCCGGATCCCGCGCAGTGCTCGCGCGGCGGGGACGGCCGCCACCAGCAGCAGTACCGCGCCCGCGACGGCCGCGCCCTGCATCCCGTGGGTGAACGCCGCCCGCGCCGCCGTCGCCAGCGCTTCTCCCGCGGTCCCGGGAAGGTCACGCGCGACGGCCAGCGCGCCGCCCAAAGTCTCCCGGGCCGCGTCCGGCGCCGCCGCCGGCATCTCGCGGTGGTACACGGCCGTGCCGATCGAGCCGAGGACGGCCAGGCTCAGGGCGCCGCCGAACTCTGTTCCGGTCTCCATCAGGGAGGACGCCGCGCCTGCCTTCTCGACCGGTGCGGAGCTGAGGGCCAGGTCGGCGAGCTGGGACATCACCGCGACGATGCCGCTCGCCATGACCGCGCACGCACCCAGCAGCAGCCACAGGGAGTCGGTGCCGGAGAGGGCCAGCAGGCCGTACCCGGCCGCAGCGACCACGAATCCGCCGGCGACGACATACGCCCGATCCACGCCCCGCTGGACCAGCCGCATGGCGAGCGGCGCGGCGAGACCGATCGGCACCGACGGCAGCAGGGCCCACAGCGCGGCCTCCAGCGCGCTCTTGTCCAGCACCGACTGGAGGTACTGGGTGGTGTAGTAGGAGGAGCCCATCATCCCGAAGGCCGACACCAGGTTGAGGACGACGGCCGGGGTGAAGCCGCGGGTGCGGAACAGGTGCGGTGAGATCAGCGGGGACGCGGCGGTGCGCTGGCGGTGCACGAACAGTGCCGCGAAGAGCAGGCCGACGGTCACCGACATCACGTACTTCACGTTCCAGCCCTCGGTCGGGATCTCCTTCAGGCCGTAGATCACGGGCAGGACCGCGGCCATCGACAGCGGCACGCTCAGCAGGTCGAAGCGGCCGGCGCGGGGGCTGCGCGACTCCGGCAGCAGCACCGGGCCGAGGACCAGGAGCAGGGCCATCGCGGGCAGGTTGACCAGGAAGACCGAGCCCCACCAGAAGTACTCGACCAGCACGCCGCTCATCACCGAGCCGAGCGCGATGCCCGCCGTCATCACCCCGGACCACAGCCCGACCGCCTTCGCCCGCTGCGAGGAGTCGGAGAACATCGTGCGGATCAGCGCCATCGTCGACGGCATCAGGGTCGCGCCGCCGATGCCGAGGACCGCGCGGGCCGCGATGAGGGTCTCGGCGCTGTGTGCGTAGGCGGCCACCAGAGAGGCCGCGCCGAAGGCCGCCGCGCCGATCAGCAGCAGCCTGCGCCGCCCGATGCGGTCGCCCAGCGACCCCATCGTCATCAGCAGGCCGGCCAGGACGAAGCCGTAGATGTCGAAGATCCACAGCTGCTGCGTGCCGCTCGGTTCCAGATCGGCGCTGATCGAGGGGATCGCGAAGTACAGGACCGAGACGTCCATCGAGACCAGGAGCAGCGGCAGCATCAGGACGGCGAGCGCCGTCCACTCACGGCGCCCGGCGCGGGGCGGGTTCGTTGTCATGGCGGTGACTGTACGCACGTCTTATACGTCTGTCTAGAACATTGTTTAAGACGTGCGTATGGGAGGGCGGGTAAGGTGGCGCCATGGGACACCGTGAGGATCTGCTCGAGGGCGCCAAGCGCTGCCTGCTGGAGAAGGGGTTCGCGCGCACGACCGCGCGGGACATCGTCAAGGAGTCGGGGACCAACCTGGCGTCCATCGGCTACCACTACGGGTCGAAGGACGTCCTGCTCGCGCAGGCGTACATCGCGCTGATCGAGGGGATGGGGGGCGCCTTCGAAGGGGAGGGGCCGGCTCTGGACGGCACCGAACCGGGCTCGGTCGAGCGGTTCCAGCAGGTGTGGTCCAACATCATCGGCACCATGCGGGAGCCCGGCTCCGTCTGGCGCCTCAGCATGGAAGTGCTGGTCATGGGCGACCGGATGCCCGAGCTGCGCGACCACCTCGGCCGCGCCCAGCGCGAGGCCGGACGCGGCATCATCCCCCTGCTCATGGGCGGCAGGGAGGAGGACGTGACGGACGAGACGACGGACACCCTGGGCGCGTTCTACGTCACCCTGATGACCGGCCTCATCGCGCAGTGGACCTTCGATCCGAAGAGCGCGCCCGAGGCCGGACGCCTCACCGAGGGGCTCCGCCAGGTGATCGAGGCCGCTACAGCCGGTAGGCCTTGAGCGCCATGTGCAGCAGCAGCCGGTCCTCGCCGTCGTCCAGGTCCAGGCCCGTGAGCTGCTCCACGCGGGAGAGCCGGTAGTACAGCGTCTGCCGGTGGATGCCCAGCTCGGCGGCGGTGCGGCCGGCCTGTCCCGCGCGGTCGAGGTACACCTCGGCGGTGCGGGCCAGCTCGTGGTGGGCGGGGGAGAGCAGCGCCCGCACGACGGGGTCCTGCGCGGCCCGCGGGGGCAGCGCGGCCAGCAGGCGGAACGGGCCGATGGACGCCCACTCGGCGACCGGACCGAACCGCGTCTCGGCGAGCGCCGCGCGGGCCGCCGCCGACGCCTCCCACCAGGCGTCCGCCAGGTCACCCAGCCCGGTGCGCGGGGCGGCGACGCCCGCCGCGACCTCCGCCGCAGCAACGGCCCCCGCCGTCCCGCGGGCCCGCTCCAGCAGCCGCCCCGCCGCCGACGTCGCCGGGGTCAGCACGTCCGTCGAGCGCAGCCGGACCAGCAGCGCCAGTGACAGGGCCGTCCCGGACCCGGGGGCGGCCGCCCCGCTCCACGGCACCGTGCACAGTGCCGTCGCCCCCGGCACCGTCCGCACCGAGGGCGCGTCCTCGGGGTCGGCGGACGGCCAGGGGGCCATGCACACCACCGTGTGCGGGGTGTCCGCGCGGGAGCCGAGGGCGGTGCGCAGTTCGGCCACGGCCATGTCCCGCTGCCAGTCGCGCTCGGCGGTCAGGACGGCCCGCAGCTCCCGGCTGAGGTCGGCGCCGTGCTGTGCCTCGTCCGCGAGCAGCGCGCCGATCCGGGCCGTCACCTCCATGGCCGCCGCGAGCTGCCGCTCCGTCGGGCCCGGATCGGTGTCCAGGAGCCAGACGTACCCGAGGACGACACCCCGGTGCCGCACCGGCAGACAGATCCGCCCCCGGTACACCCCCGCCTCCGGGGCCGACGGGATGCGGACCGGGCCGGCCGCCCGGGTGATGCCGAAGCCCTCGAACCACGCCCGGACGGCCGCCGTCGAACGGCGGGTGAGGATCGAGCGGGTGCGCACCGGATCCAGCGCGGAGGGGTCCAGCTCCCCCTCGCTGTCGTACGCGCCGAAGGCGATCAGCTCGAAGTCGCGGTTCTCCAGGGTCGCCGGCGCGCCCAGCAGCTCGGAGACCTCGTCGACCAGCTCCTGGTAGTCGCCCCGGGAGCGACCGGAGCCTGCCGCACCTCTGGAATCCGACGTCGTCACCCGGGCATTCTGCCGCATTCGCACCGATGCTTCATACATCTGTCTGAGAACCGTGGCGCGGATGCGTGACAGCTGTCGATGGCCGACGATCGGGGAGGTCCTTAAATTTCACGGTGGTTCTCCGTGCCGTTCCCGAAACATCGGGTATCGGCCTTGTGTTGCTTGGTAAGTGGAGGTGCCCCGTGCTGGGTCCCGTGATTCTCGCCGCGTCGCGCAGCGACAAGATGCGACGTCTGGTCTCGGCCGCGCCGGTGACCAAGCCGGTCGTCGACCGGTTCATCCCCGGCGAGACGGTCGACGAGATCGTGCCGATCATCCAGGACCTCACCGGCAAGGGCCTGGAGCTGACGATGGACGTCGTCGGCGAGGACATCACGAACCCCGCCCAGGCCGAGGCCGCCCGCGACGCCTACCTGGAGCTGATCGACCGGCTCAAGCCGCTGGACCTCGGCACCCGCGCCGAGATGTCGGTGAAGCTGTCGATGTTCGGCCAGGCGCTGGACGGCGGCCACGAGCTGGCCCTGAAGAACGTCCGCCCGGTCGTCGAGGCCGCCGCCGAGATCGGCACCACGGTCACCCTGGACGCCGAGGACCACACCACCCTCGACTCGATGTTCGCCATCCACGAGGAGCTCCGCAAGGACGTCCCGCAGACCGGCTGCGTCATCCAGGCCTACCTCTTCCGCACCGAGGCCGACGCGCGCCGCCTCGCCGACAGCGGCAGTCGCGTACGGTTGGTGAAGGGCGCCTACAAGGAGCCCGCAGAGGTCGCCTACCAGCAGAAGCACGAGATCGACAAGGCGTACGTCCGGATCCTGCGCACGCTGATGGAGGGCGAGGGCTACCCGATGATCGGGTCCCACGACCCCCGCCTGATCTCCATCGCGCAGGAGCTGGCCCGGTCCGCCGGCCGCAAGCTCGACGAGTACGAGTTCCAGATGCTGTACGGCATCCGGAGCGAGGAGCACCTGCGACTGGCCGCCGAGGGCCACCGCATGCGCGTCTACACCGCCTACGGCACCGACTGGTACGGCTACTTCATGCGCCGTCTGGCGGAGAAGCCGGCGAACCTGCGCTTCTTCGTCCGCTCGATGGTCAGCAAGGGCTGAGTACCGAGGGCTGAGCCCGCACCACAGCTCGAAACCGCTCACGTCAAGGAGTCCCGTAACCCATGGACGCTGTGACCCAGGTCCCCACCCCCGTCAACGAGCCGGTGCACGGCTACGCCCCCGGCTCGCCCGAGCGCGCCCGCCTGGAGGCCAAGCTCAAGGAGCTGGCCGACAACCCGATCGACCTGCCCTGCACCATCGGCGGCGTCAAGCGGATGGGCGGCGGCGAGCGCTTCGACGTCGTGCAGCCGCACAACCACAAGGCCCGCCTGGGCACGTACGCGAACGCCACCCGGCAGGACGCCCAGGACGCGATCGACGCCGCCCTGGCCGCCGCCCCGGCGTGGCGCGCGATGGCCTTCGACGACCGCGCGGCGATCATCCTGCGCGCCGCCGAGCTGCTGTCCGGCCCGTGGCGCGAGACCATCGCCGCCTCCACCATGCTCGGCCAGTCCAAGACGGCCCAGCAGGCCGAGATCGACAGCCCCTGCGAGCTGGTCGACTTCTGGCGCTTCAACGTCCACTACGCGCGCAACATCCTCGCCGAGCAGCCCCCGGCCAACTCGCCGGGCGTGTGGAACCGCCTGGACCACCGCCCGCTGGAGGGCTTCGTCTACGCGATCACGCCGTTCAACTTCAGCGCGATCGCGGCCAACCTGCCCACCGCCCCGGCCCTGATGGGCAACGTGGTGGTCTGGAAGCCGTCCCCGACGCAGACCCACGCCGCCGTGCTGCTCATGGAGCTGCTGGAGGAGGCCGGACTGCCCAAGGGCGTCATCAACCTGGTCACCGGCGACGGCCTGGAGGTCTCCGAGGTCGCCCTGAACCACCGCGACCTGGCCGGCATCCACTTCACCGGCTCGACCAAGACCTTCCAGCACCTGTGGAAGACGGTCGGCAACAACATCGAGAAGTACCGCACCTACCCGCGCCTGGTCGGCGAGACCGGCGGCAAGGACTTCCTGGTCGCCCACCCGAGCGCCGACCGCGCCGTGCTGAAGACCGCCCTGACCCGCGGTGCCTTCGAGTACCAGGGTCAGAAGTGCAGCGCCACCTCCCGCGCGTACATCCCGGCGTCCATCTGGAACGACGGGTTCAAGGAGGAGTTCGCCGCCGAGGTCGACTACCTCACCATGGGTGACGTCACCGACCTGTCGAACTTCATCGGCGCCGTCATCGACGAGCGGTCCTTCGCCAAGAACAAGGCCGCCATCGACCGCGCCAAGGAGGACGACGCCTGCACGATCGTCGCCGGCGGCTCCTACGACGACTCGGTCGGCTACTTCGTCCGCCCGACCGTCATCGAGTGCACCGACCCGGAGAACGAGGTGTTCCGCACCGAGTACTTCGGCCCGATCCTCGCCGTGTACGTCTACGAGGACGACAAGTACGACGAGATGCTGACCCAGATGGAGTCCGTCTCCGACTACGCCCTCACCGGTTCGGTCATCGCCAACGACCGCGCGGCGGCGGCGTACACGATGGAGAAGCTGCGCTACGCGGCCGGCAACTTCTACATCAACGACAAGTCGACCGGCGCCGTCGTCGGCCAGCAGCCCTTCGGCGGCGGCCGTGCCTCCGGCACCAACGACAAGGCCGGCGCCCCGCAGAACCTGATGCGCTGGACGCTGACCCGCGCCATCAAGGAGACGCTGGTCGCGCCGACCGACTACACCTACCCGCACATGGGCTGACGTCCCACCACGGAACGGGCCAGGTCTTCGGACCTGGCCCGTTCCGCGTGCCCGGCCCCGTCCGCCCGTGACAATGGCCCCCATGACCGACCGCCTCCGCACCGCCCACACGGCCGAACTCGCCCCGCACGAGCTGCGCGCCGTCCACGAGCTGCTGCACGACGCCTTCGACGGCGACTTCGGTGACGACGACTGGGACCACGCGCTCGGCGGCGTGCACGCCCTGGTCCACGACGCACAGGGGCTCGCCGCACACGGATCGGTCGTCATGCGGCGGGTACGGCTGCGGGGCCGCTGGCTGCGCACCGGTTACGTCGAGGCGGTGGCCGTGCGCCGGGACGTGCGGCGCACCGGCCTCGGGAGCCTGGTCATGGGCGCCCTGGAGGAGGTCGTCGACCGGGCCTACGACCTCGGCGCACTCTCGGCGAGCGACGACGGCGCCCTTCTCTACACGGCCCGGGGCTGGCGGGTCTGGCCCGGGCCGATCCACGCGCTCGGCCCCGAGGGGGCGGTCCGGCTCGCCGAGGAGGAGGGATCGACCTACGTGTGGCCCGCCACCGCGGCGCGGTCCGGTGCCGCCGGACTCCTCTTCGACTGGCGGGACGGCGACGTACTGTAGGCGTTCGCCCAGGTCACGGACGTGTCGTCGGTGTGTGGCCGACGGCGCCGTCTCAGATAGTAGGAAGTCCGAGTAATTGTGCAGACAGATGCTCCGGGCTCCCTTAGCTTTGTAGGAGCCGAACGTCCCGCTCCATCGAGCGAACGGCGGTCGTGAGCCGGGCCCCGCGCAGGCAATCCCTGCGGCCCGCCGCTCCCCGCCCCTTCCGGCGTCTCGCAACCCCCTTTCCGCACTCCGCATCCGTGTCGAAGGAGTCGATTCCCCATGGCCGAGACGACCGTCCGCCGCCGAGTCCGCCACACCTCCCGTACCAGCGACTCCGATCGCAAGAACGCCGCCGCCGCCCTCCAGCGCGCCCTCGACCGCCGGGACAACGGCGGATCCACCGGCCACTGAGGACGGCCGTGCCCCGGGGTGGCACCGACGGTGTCCGCATGCCGGACGCCGCATGTCATCCCGTGGGACGGAGAGTAGGGTGCCGTGCATGTCGGCAAGCTCTCGCATCCTCAAGCTCGCAGTGATCCCCGGTGACGGCATCGGCCAGGAGGTCGTGGCCGAAGGTCTCAAGGTCCTCTCCGCCGTCCTCCCGCAGGATGTGAAGCTGGAGACCAAGGAGTTCGACTTCGGCGCCCGGCGCTACCACGCCACCGGTGAGACCCTCACCGACGCCGACCTCGACGCCCTGAAGCAGCACGACGCCATCCTGCTCGGCGCGATCGGCGACCCGTCGGTGCCGTCCGGCGTGCTGGAGCGCGGCTTCCTGCTCAAGCTCCGCTTCGCCTTCGACCACCACGTGAACCTCCGTCCGTCGAAGCTCCTCCCCGGTGTGGCCACCCCGCTCGCCGGCCAGCCGGAGATCGACTTCGTCGTGGTCCGCGAGGGCACCGAGGGCCCGTACACCGGCAACGGCGGCACCATCCGCAAGGGCACCGAGCACGAGGTCGCCACCGAGGTCTCCGTCAACACGGCCTTCGGTGTCGAGCGCGTGGTCCGCGACGCCTTCGCCCGCGCCCAGGCCCGTCCGCGCAAGAAGCTGGCGCTGATCCACAAGAACAACGTGCTGACCTTCGCCGGTCACCTGTGGACCGACGTCTTCAACAGGGTGGCCGAGGAGTTCCCCGAGGTCACCACCGAGTACATGCACGTGGACGCGGCGACGATCTACCTCGTCACGCAGCCCGAGCGCTTCGACGTGATCGTCACCGACAACCTGTTCGGCGACATCATCACCGACCTCGCCGCGGCCGTCTCCGGCGGCATCGGCGTCGCCGCGAGCGGGAACATCAACCCGTCCGGCGAATTCCCCTCGATGTTCGAGCCGGTCCACGGTTCCGCGCCCGACATCGCCGGCCAGGGCAAGGCCGACCCGACCGCCACGGTCCTGTCCGTCGCCCTGCTGCTGCGCCACCTCGGCCACGAGGCCGAGGCGACGCGGATCGAGGAAGCCGTCGCCGCCGATCTCGGCGAGCGTGTCGGCAAGCCCGCCCGCAGCACCTCCGAGATCGGCGACGCGCTCGCCGTACGAGTAGCCGGCTGACCGGGCCGCGCACTCGAAACACAACCTTTCGAAGCCGCCGGGTCCGGAAAACAAGGCGCCCGGCGGCTTTCACCTGTCCCCGCCGGGTGCGACCATCGACCCCAGGGCCGCATTCACCCCGTTTCAGCCGACGCGGACCCGCGCGCGATAATCGGACGCGGAGCCGCGGCATGAGGGAATGCTCGGACGTCCTACCACCGGCCACCGGCCGTGCGGGCGTGAGCGCGGCCCGTCACGACAACCGGTGAAGGACATCAACCCATGACGACGCCCACGATCGAGCTCAAGCCCTCCGCCAGCCCGCTCTCCGCCACCGAGCGCGAGGCGATCCTGGCCAACCCGGGGTTCGGCCGCCACTTCACCGATCACATGGTGACGATCAAGTGGACGGAGGGCAGGGGCTGGCACGATGCGCAGCTCGTCCCGTACGGGCCGATCTCCCTCGACCCGTCCTCGCACGTCCTCCACTACGGTCAGGAGATCTTCGAGGGACTGAAGGCCTACCGCCAGCCGGACGGCTCGGTCGCGCTCTTCCGCCCCGAGGCCAACGCCCGCCGCTTCCGCAACTCCGCCCGCCGCATGGCCATGGCCGAGCTGCCCGAGGAGCTGTTCATCGCGGCGCTGGACGCGCTGCTCACCCAGGACGCCGACTGGGTGCCGCCGCACGGCGGCGAGGAGTCCCTCTACCTGCGCCCGTTCATGTTCGCCTCGGAGACCGGGCTCGGCGTGCACCCGGCCAACGAGTACCTCTTCATGCTGATCGCCTCCCCCTCCGGCGCCTACTTCGCCGGCGGCGTGAAGCCGGTCACCATCTGGGTCTCCGAGGACCACGTCCGAGCCGTCCCCGGCGGCACCGGCGACGCCAAGACCGGCGGCAACTACGCGGCCTCCCTGCTGCCCCAGGCCGAGGCCGCCGCGCACGGCTGCGACCAGGTCGTCTACCTCGACGCGGTGACCCGCACCAAGGTCGAGGAGAGCGGCAGCATGAACATCGCCTTCGTCTACGGCGACCGCATCGTCACCCCGGAGCTGACCGGGTCGATCCTGGAGGGCATCACCCGCGACTCCCTCCTCCAGGTCGCCCGCGACCTCGGCTACACCGCCGAGGAGGGCGTCGTGACCCTGGAGCAGTGGCGCGAGGACGCCAAGTCCGGCGCGCTGACCGAGGTCTTCGCCTGCGGCACCGCCGCCGTCGTCACGCCCATCGGCCACGTCAAGACCAAGGGCGACGCCTGGACCCACGGCGACGGCACCCCCGGCCCGGCCACGCTGCGCCTGCGCGAGGCCCTGCTCGGCATCCAGCGCGGCGTCACCGAGGACGCCCACGGCTGGATGCACCGGCTCGGCTAGGGCTCGCCCCCTCCGGTCGTCGACAGGGCGGCCCCGGGATCCGCGGACGCGGACACCGGGGCCGCCCTTCGCGTTCCCGGGCCGGGGGCCGGCGGCCCGTTCCCGGGCCGGGGGCCGGCGGCCGGTCCTCCCCGGCGTCCGTCCGAAGGTTAGAGCGGCGTTCAATGCGGTGTCAGTCCGGTTCGTCCGCTCACCTTTCCCTTCCGCGCATTCACTGTTTAGAGTGATGCTCTAACGCAAGGAAGGCAAGGAGGTGCCGCGTCGTGAGACTGACACCCACGGAACGTGACCGGCTGCTGCTCTTCGGGGCCGCCGAACTGGCCCGTGCCCGCCGGGCCAGAGGGCTCCGGCTGAACGTCCCGGAGGCGACGGCCCTGATCGCGGACACCGTCTGCGAGGCCGCCCGCGACGGTGCGCGCCTCGCGGAGGCCGTCGAGCGCGCCCGGTCCGTGCTCGGCCCCGACGACGTGCTGCCCGGCGTCGCCGACGTGGTCACCGAGGTGCACGTGGAGGCGGTCTTCGACGACGGCTCCCGGCTCGCGGTCGTCTCCGACCCCATCGGCGGCACCACGGGGGACGACGGTCCGGGCGCGCTGCTGCCCGGCCCGCCGCACTCCGACCCCGAGGCGGAGGTGCGGCTGACCGTCACCAACACCGCCGGCGTCCCGGTCTCCGTCACCTCCCACTTCCACTTCTTCGAGGCCAACCCGCGCCTGGAGTTCGACCGCGAGCGGGCCTACGGCATGCGCCTGGCCGTGCCCGCCGGGTCGTCCGTCCGCTTCGGACCGGGGGAGAGCGCCGAGGTCGGCCTGGTGCCCATCGGCGGGCGACGCGTCGCGATCGGGTTCGCCGGTCTGGTCGACGGTCCGCTGGACGCGCCGGGCGCGAAGGAGGAGGCCCTGCGCCGGGCCGCCGCCTGCGGCTACCTCGGCGTCACGGAAACACCTGATCAGGAGGTCGAGCGATGAGCCGCCCAGGAGGCCACCCCGCCGAGGCCCGCCGCCTCACCCCGTACGAGTACGCCGCCACCCACGGTCCCCGCGCCGGCGACCGCGTCCGCCTCGGGGACTCGGGGCTGACCGTCCGCGTCGAGTCCGACGCCCAGAAGTACGGCGACGAGTTCCTCGCCGGCTTCGGCAAGACCGCCCGCGACGGACTGCACCTCAAGGCCGCCGCCGTCCGCGAGACCTGCGACGTCGTCATCAGCAACGTCGTCGTGATCGACGCCGTGCAGGGCATCCGCAAGGTCTCCGTCGGCATCCGCGAGGGCCGGATCTGCGCCATCGGCCGGGCCGGCAACCCCGACACCCTCGACGGCGTCGACGTCGTGGTCGGCACGGGCACGTCCATCGTGTCCGGCGAGGGGCTCATCGCCACCGCCGGAGCCGTCGACACCCACGTCCACCTGCTCTCCCCGCGCATCATGGAGGCGTCGCTCGCGTCCGGCGTGACGACGATCATCGGCCAGGAGTTCGGCCCGGTCTGGGGCGTCGGCGTCAACTCGCCCTGGGCGCTGAGGCACGCGTTCGGCGCGTTCGACGCCTGGCCGGTCAACATCGGCTTCCTGGGCCGGGGGTCCTCCTCCCACGAGGCGCCGCTCGTCGAGGCCCTGGCCGAGGGCGGGGCGAGCGGCTTCAAGGTGCACGAGGACATGGGCGCCCACACCCGCGCCCTGGACACCGCACTGCGCGTCGCCGAGGAGCACGACGTCCAGGTCGCCCTGCACAGCGACGGCCTCAACGAGTGCCTCTCCGTGGAGGACACCCTCCGCGTCCTGGAGGGCCGCACCATCCACGCCTTCCACATCGAGGGCTGCGGCGGCGGACACGTCCCCAACGTGCTGAAGATGGCCGGCGTCCCCAACGTCATCGGCTCCTCCACCAACCCCACCCTGCCCTTCGGCCGGGACGCGGTCGCCGAGCATTACGGCATGATCGTCTCCGTCCACGACCTGAAGACCGACCTGCCGGGCGACGCCGCCATGGCCCGCGACCGCATCCGCGCCGGGACCATGGGCGCCGAGGACGTGCTGCACGACCTGGGCGCCATCGGCATCACCTCCTCCGACGCGCAGGGCATGGGCCGGGCCGGTGAGACGGTCCGCCGCACCTTCGCCATGGCCGGCAAGATGAAGGCCGAGTTCGGCGCCCCCGACGACGACAACGACAACGAGCGCGTCCTGCGCTACATCGCCAAGCTGACCATCAACCCCGCCATCGCCCACGGCCTCGCCCACGAGGTCGGCTCGATCGAGGTCGGCAAGCTCGCCGACATCGTGCTGTGGCGCCCGGAGTACTTCGGCGCCAAGCCGCAGCTGGTCCTCAAGTCCGGCTTCCCGGCCTACGGCGTGACCGGCGACCCGAACGCGGCCACCGACACCTGCGAACCCCTCGTGCTCGGTCCGCAGTTCGGAGCGCACGGCGCCACACCGGCCGACATCTCGGTGGCCTTCGTCGCCCGGGCCGCCCTCGACCAGGGCCACGACACCATGCCGACCCGCCGGCGCAGGGTCGCCGTGCGCGGCACCCGCGGCATCGGCCCCGCCGACCTGCGCCTGAACTCCCGTACCGGGCAGGTCGACGTCGACCAGCGCACCGGCCTGGTCACCCTCGACGGCGACCCCGTCCGTTCCGGACCGGCCGAGTCCGTCTCCCTCAACCGCCTGTACTTCCTCTGACCCCCCTGGCTCCTCCGACCTCCTGGGACACCTCCATGACCTTCCGCATGCCCCCCGAGTGGGCCCCGCACGAGCGCACCTGGATGGCCTGGCCCGGCCCCAACCCGACGTTCGGCGACGACACCGGGCTGGCGGACGCCCGCGCCGCCTGGGCGTCCGTCGCCCGTGCCGTGCGCCGCTTCGAACCGGTGACGATGGTGCACGGCCCCGGTCAGGGCGACACCGCGCGCGAACTGCTCGGCCCGGACGTCGACCTGGTGGAACGCGCGCTGGACGACGCGTGGATGCGGGACATCGGCCCGACCTTCGTGAAGGACGAGGAGGGCCGGCTGGCCGCCGTGGACTGGGTGTTCAACGGCTGGGGCGCCCAGGACTGGGCCCGCTGGGAGCACGACTCCGAGATCGCCCGCCACGTCGCGGACCTCGCCGGGGTCCCCGTGCTGAGCAGCACGCTCGTCAACGAGGGCGGCGCGATCCACGTCGACGGCGAGGGCACGGTCCTGCTGACCGACACCGTGCAGCTCGGCGCGGGCCGCAACCCCGGCTGGACCCGCGAGCAGGTCGAGGCGGAGATCCACGCCAAGCTCGGCACCAGCAAGGCGATCTGGCTCCCGCACGGCCTGACCGGCGACTACGGCACGTACGGCACGCAGGGCCACGTCGACATCGTCGCGGCCTTCGCGCGGCCGGGCACCGTCGTCGTGCACAGCCAGCGCGACCCCGCCCACCCGGACCACGCCCGCTCGCAGACGTACCTGGAGATCCTGCGCGGCCAGACCGACGCCGAGGGCCGCCGCCTGGAGGTCGTCGAGGTCCCCGCCCCGACCGTCCTGCAGGACGAGGAGGGCGACTGGGTCGACTACTCGTACATCAACCACTACCTGTGCAACGACGGCGTCGTCCTGTGCGCCTTCGACGACCCGAACGACGAGGTCGCCGCGGGCATCTTCCGGCGGCTGTTCCCCGAGCGCACGGTGACGCCGGTGGACGCCCGTACGATCTTCGCGAACGGTGGAGGCATCCACTGCATCACGCAGCAGCAGCCGAGGACCTGAGAGGAGCCGGGATGGCCGGTGCGGCCAGGGCGCGCAAGAACGCGCCGCCGCGCGAGGAGGTCCTCGCCGCCGCCATGGAGATGATCGCCGAGCGCGGTCTGGAGAAGCTCACCATGGCGGCGCTCGGCCGCGAGGTCGGCATGAGCAGCGGTCATCTCCTGTACTACTTCCGCTCCAAGGACGAACTGCTGCTGCGCACCCTGGAGTGGAGCGAGGGCCGTCTCGGCGCGGAGCGCGCCCGTCTGCTCACGCGGCCCGGAACGGCCCGCGAACGCCTCGGCGCCTACGTCGACCTGTACGTGCCCGACGGCCACCGCGACCCGCACTGGACGCTGTGGCTGGAGGTGTGGAACCACTCGCAGAACGCCGACGGCGACGCCCGCGACCGGCAGGCCGCCATCGAGGGCGCCTGGCACCGCGACCTCGTCGCCCTGCTCGCCGAGGGCGTCTCGCGCGGCGAGTTCCGCCGTGTCGATCCCGACCGCTTCGCGACCCGCCTGCGCGCCCTCCTCGACGGCTTCGCCATCCACGTCGCGATCGGCCTGCGCGGGACGGACCGCGCGCGAGTCCTCGGACACGTGGGGGAGTTCCTCACCGAGGGCCTCTACGCGGAGCCCTGACGCGGACGCGCTCCGCTCGCATCCTGAGACGGACGGTGAGAAGGGGGACGGACTGTGCCAGACTTCCCCCGTGCTCTCGTTCGCCATGATTATTGGCAACAGGCGCGCCGGTCCGCAGTGACCACCACGTACGACCAGGTACGGGTGGACACCGTCGTCCTCGACCCGCGCGCAGACCTCTCGCACCCGCGAGGGGTTTTTCGTTTTCCCGGCCCACCTCAAGCCGGGAAGAGAGCGCGAGGGATCATAGGTGGACGGTGGAGCCGGTCATTCCGGTTGACCGAGATCCCCTACAGGAGCCTTCAGATCATGACCGCACCCAGCGAACTCGACGATTCGTTCCACGTCTTCGACACCACCCTGCGCGACGGCGCGCAGCGCGAGGGCATCAACCTCACGGTCGCGGACAAGCTGGCCATCGCACGGCACCTGGACGACTTCGGTGTGGGCTTCATCGAGGGCGGCTGGCCCGGAGCGAATCCGCGCGACACCGAGTTCTTCGCCCGCGCCCAGCAGGAGATCGACTTCCGGCACGCCCAGCTGGTCGCCTTCGGCTCCACCCGCCGCGCCGGAACGACCGCCGCCGAGGACCCGCAGGTCAGGGCGCTGCTGGAGTCCGGCGCCCAGGTGATCACGCTGGTCGCCAAGTCCCACGACCGGCACGTCGAACTGGCGCTGCGCACCACGCTCGACGAGAACCTGGCCATGGTCGCGGACACGGTCTCGCACCTGAAGGCCCAGGGCCGCCGGGTCTTCGTGGACTGCGAGCACTTCTTCGACGGCTACCGCGCCAACCCCGCGTACGCGAAGGCCGTCGTCCGCGCCGCCCGTGAGGCGGGCGCCGACGTCGTCGTCCTGTGCGACACCAACGGCGGCATGCTCCCGGCGCAGATCCAGGCCGTGGTCGCCACGGTGCTGGCCGACACCGGCGCCCGGCTCGGCATCCACGCCCAGGACGACACCGGGTGCGCGGTCGCCAACACCCTCGCGGCCGTCGACGCGGGCGCGACCCACGTCCAGTGCACGGCCAACGGCTACGGCGAGCGCGTCGGCAACGCCAACCTGTTCCCGGTCGTGGCCGCCCTCGAGCTGAAGTACGGCAAGAAGGTGCTGCCCGAGGGCCGGCTGCGCGAGATGACGCGGACCTCCCACGCCATCGCCGAGGTCGTCAACCTCACCCCCTCCACCCACCAGCCCTACGTCGGCGTCTCCGCCTTCGCGCACAAGGCCGGCCTGCACGCCTCCGCGATCAAGGTCGACCCGGACCTGTACCAGCACATCGACCCCGAGCTGGTCGGCAACACCATGCGCATGCTGGTCTCCGACATGGCCGGCCGCGCCTCCATCGAGCTCAAGGGCAAGGAGCTCGGCATCGACCTCGGCGGCGACCGGGAACTGGTCGGCCGGGTCGTGGAGCGGGTCAAGGAGCGCGAACTCAAGGGCTACACCTACGAGGCCGCGGACGCGAGCTTCGAACTCCTCCTGCGCGCGGAGGCCGAGGGCAGGAGGCTGGAGTACTTCGAGGTCGAGTCCTGGCGCGCGATCGTCGAGGACCGCCCCGACGGCACCCACGCCAACGAGGCCACCGTGAAGCTGTGGGCCAAGGGTGAGCGCATCGTCGCCACGGCCGAGGGAAACGGCCCGGTCAACGCCCTGGACCGCGCGCTGCGGGTCGCCCTGGAGAAGATCTACCCGGAGCTCGCCAAGCTCGACCTGGTCGACTACAAGGTCCGCATCCTGGAGGGCGTGCACGGTACCCAGTCCACGACCCGGGTCCTCATCTCCACGTCCGACGGGGCGGGCGAGTGGTCCACGGTGGGCGTCGCGGACAACGTCATCGCCGCCTCCTGGCAGGCGCTGGAGGACGCGTACACGTACGGCCTGCTGCGCGCGGGGGTCGCCCCGGCCCGGTGAGCGGGCACCCTCTTCCCTCATCGATGTCTCATTGATAGGGATTCGGGTACTTTCGAGCGTATGACGGACTCCCGTACGCAAGTCCTCATACGCCTGCTGGTCGTGCCGGTCGTCGCCGCGCTGACGCTGCTGATGGCCGGCGCGCCCGGCGCCCACGCGGACACGGACGTGTCCGAGATCGGCGCGGCCCTGCGCGAGAGTCCCGTGTACGTGGACCCGGCCGCCTCCGACCTGCTGTCGAAGGCGGACGCCGATGCGCTCGCCGACAAGATCGAGAGCGCGGACGAGCCGGTCTTCGTGGCGGTCCTCCCGGCGGACTACCCGACGCAGAACCTCTTCCGGAACCTCCGCACGGAGACCGGCGTCACCGGCCTGTACGGCATCCGCCTCGGCGACCGCTTCGACGCGCGCGCCGACAGCAGCGTGCTGAGCCGGCAGGGGGTGCGCAACCTGGTCACGGCCGTGCAGGGCGCCGGAGACCCCAAGGCCCAGCTGAACGACTTCGTCGACGACGCGCTGCGCAGCGTGCGCGGCTCCGCCCCCGCCTCCTGGGACTCGGGCGGCTCCACCGCCCCGACGGGCGCCCTGATCGGCGTCGGCGCGGTCGTGGTGGCCGGCGGCGCGGGCGCCTACGCGCTGGTGCGGCGCAACCGGCGCCGCCGCGAGCAGGAGCAGCGGGCGGCGCTGGAGCGGCTGCGGGTGGTGGTCGACGAGGACATCACGGCGTTCGGCGAGGAACTCGACCGCCTGGACTTCCACCCCGCCGAGCCCGGCGCGGACGACGCGATGCGCGCCGACTACGAACGCGCCCTGGACGCCTACGACCAGGCGAAGTCGTCCATGGCGGACGCCCGTCGGCCGGAGGACGTCCGCGGCGTCACCGAGGCCCTGGAGGACGGACGCTTCTCCCTCGCGCAGCTCTCCGCCCGCCGCGAGGGCAGGCCGCTGCCCGAGCGCCGCCCGCCCTGCTTCTTCGACCCGCGCCACGGCCCGTCCGTCGCCGACGCCACCTGGACCCCGCCGGGCGGAGCCACCCGCGAGGTGCCGGTCTGCGCGGCCGACCGGGCCCGCCTGTCCGACGGCCTGGACCCCATGGTCCGCGAGGTGGACACCGACTACGGCCGCCGCCCGTACTGGGACGCGGGCCCGGCCTACGGCCCCTGGGCGGGCGGCTACTTCGGCGGCGGCATCCTGCCCGGTCTGCTGGTCGGCACGGTGCTGGGCGGCATGATGGCCACTCCCACCTACGCGGCCGACTACGGCGCCGGGTACGGCGACTTCGGCGGTTACGGCGGGGGCGACGTCTCCGGCGGCGACTTCGACCCCGGTGACTTCGGGGGTGACTTCGGGGGCGGTTTCGGCGGCGGCGACTTCGGGGGCGGGAGCGGCGGAGGGGACTTCGGCGGGGGCTTCTGAACCAGCCCGCCCCACCGTGCCGGCCGACGGATGCCGACGGAGACCGTCACGAAGCCGCCGACCGGAGCCCGGACGTTCCGGGACCGTCCACGGAGGACGGACCGGCCCGTTCCCCACCGCGGTACGAGCGATTGGCGTGGCCCCGTGCCGCACTCCTGCGCCGTCCTCGTCATCGACGTGCAGAACGCGCTGACGGGCATCGCCCACCGGGCCGCGGAGACCGTCGCCGCGATCGCGGGGCTGAGCGAGCGGGCGCGGGCCGCCGGTGCGCCCGTGGTGACGGTGCGGCAGGGGGACGACGAACCGGTGCCCGGCACCGAGGGGTGGCGGGTCGTGCCGGAGCCGGCGCCCCGCGAGGGGGAGGCGGTCGTCGACAAGACGACGCCCGACAGCTTCCTGGGCACCGGTCTGGACGGAACGCTCGAGGCCCTCGGCGTCACCGAGCTGATCGTGACCGGCTTCGCCACGGAGACCTGCGTGGACACCACGGCGCGGCAGGCGTTGAGCCGGGGCTACGACCTGGTCGTCGTGGCCGACGGACACACCACCTCGCTGCGCGGCGAGGCGGACACCGACCTCGTCCCGGCGGACCGCTCGATCGCCCGGTACAACGCGATCCACCGGACGATCGGCCGGCCCGGCCGCCGTGTCCGGGTCCGGGCCGCCGCCGACGTGGACTTCACCGCCCCCGTGGGGCCGCGGGTCTCACGCCTGCTTGATCGCCGAGATGTCGAAGTTCAGCTTGATCTTGTCGGACACCAGCACGCCGCCCGTCTCCAGGGCCGCGTTCCAGGTCAGGCCCCACTCGGAGCGCAGGATCTCCGCCTTGCCCTCGAAGCCGACGCGCTCGTTGCCGAAGGGGTCCTTGGCGGCGCCGTTGAACTCCAGGTCGATGGTGATCGGCCTGGTGGTGCCGAGGATCGTCAGGTCGCCGGTGATGCGGTAGTCGTCGCCGCCGAGGGCCTCCGCCCTGGTGGAGCGGAAGGTCATCGTGGGGAACTCGTCCGTCCGGAAGAAGTCCGCGCTCTTCAGGTGACCGTCACGGTCGGCGGAACCGGTGTCGATGCTGTCCATCGTGACGTCGAGGGACGCCGTGGAGCCGGCCGGTGCGGCACCGTCCAGGTGCAGCGTGCCGGTGAAGTCGAGGAACTTGCCCTTGACGTTCGTGACCATGGCGTGCCGGGCGACGAAACCGATCGTGGTGTGCGCCGGGTCGATCACGTAGTCGCCGGTCAGCGCGGCGAGGTCCGGGCTGACGGCCGCGGGGGCGGCGGCGGCCGGGGCGGTGGACTTGCTGCCGAAGAGGCCCATGACGTTCTCCCTGGTTTTCGTTGAATGTTCAATCAGTCCAGCAGGAACGACCGTAGACTCATTCTGTTCAATATTCAACATCATTCGCAGGATTTCCCGGAAGGATCACTCCGTACGGCGTGCTTCCGCGGCCGGTGCGGACGTGATAAACGGCATGAGCATGACCTCTCCGTGGCACCGCGCGCACCGGACCCCCGCCTCTCCCGCCCGACGCACCGTCCTGCTCGCCGCGGCCCTGGCCGCCGGTCTCGCCCCGGCGCTCACCGCCCCCGCCGCCGCAGTCGCCGGCGACCCCTACGCCGCCCTCCGGGGACGCTGGCTCGACATCGCCCTCGGCACCGGTTACGACCCGGCCGCCGAACCGTACGCCTCGCGCCTCGCCGGGACCGGCGAACGCGCCCGCGCCTTCCGCGCCGGCATGGCCCCCACCCCCACGTCGCTCTGGCCGGACCACCCCTTCGACCCGCCCGCGGGTATCACCTCCAGCTACGGCCGGCTGTGGACCATGACGCAGGCGTACGTCCAGCGGGGCACCGGCTCCACCGGCGACGCGGCCCTCCTCGCCGACGTCCTGCGCGGCCTCGACCACCTCTCCGCCACCGTCTACAACCCGTCCACCACGCGCCGCGGCAACTGGTGGGAGTGGCAGATCGGCAGCCCGCGCCTGCTCATGGACATCACGGCCGCCCTGTACGACCACCTCGGCACCGAGCGCGTCACCGCGGCCTGCGCCGCCGTCGACCACTTCGTCCCCGACACGATGCTCGGCGACTACACCGGCACCTCCACCGGCGCCAACCGCGTGGACCTGTGCCGCTCCGTCGCCCTGCGCGGCGTCCTGGGCCGCGCCCCCGCCAAGATCGCCCTCGCCCGCGACGCCCTCTCGCCCGTCTTCCCGTACGTCACCGAGGGCGACGGCCTCTACGCCGACGGCTCGTTCGTCCAGCACACCTGGGTCGCCTACTCGGGGACGTACGGACAGGTCGTGCTGGACGGGCTCGGCCGCCTGTTCGCCCTGCTCGCCGGATCGGAGTGGGAGGTCACGGACCCGGCCAGGCAGACCGTCCTCGACAGCGTCGAGCACGCCTACGCACCGCTCGTCCACGACGGGCTGGTCATGGACATCGTCAACGGGCGCGCCATCAGCCGCGGCCACCTCGCCGGCGACGACCTGCACGTCATGCGCAGCGACCACTTCCACGGGCAGCAGCTCATCGCGGCCATGGCGGTCCTCGCGGGCGGCGCGAGCCAGGCCGAGCGCGACCGCTGGCACGCGCGGATCAAGGGCTGGATCGCGCGCGACACCGTCACGCCCGTCCTCACCGCGCCGCAGTTCGGGGTGGCCGACCTGGCCCGGCTGCGGGCCATCGCCGACGCGCCCGTCGCGGCCGCGCCCGAGCCCGTCGGGCACCACCTCTACGCCGCCATGGACCGCGCCGTGCACCGCCGGCCCGCCTTCACCGCGGGTCTGGCCATGGCCGGCGACCGCATCGCCCACTACGAGTGCGGCAACGGCGAGAACCCCCGCGGCTGGCACACCGGTTCCGGGATGCTCACCTGGTGGGCGAACGGCAGCCGGTCCGACCAGTACACCGACTGGTTCTGGCCGACCGTCGACTGGTACCGCCTGCCCGGCACCACCGTCTCCACCCGGCGGCTCCCCGACCGGGCGGGCGGCGAGTGGGGCGCGCCCAAGCCCGACGTGCGCTGGGTCGGCGGGGCGACGGACGGCGAGTACGCCGTCGTCGGCCAGCACCTCAAGGGGCTCGGCTCCACCCTCGAAGCCCGCAAGTCCTGGTACTTCCTCGCCGACGCCGTGGTCTGCCTGGGCGCCGGCATCACCTGCGCGGACGGCGTCCCCGTCGAGACGGTCGTCGACAACCGCAATCTGGGGGAGGACGGCACCCAGGCCCTCACCCGGGGCCGGGACTGGGCCCACCTGGAGGGCCACGGTGGCTGGATCGTGCCCGGCGGCGGCCTGCGGACCCTGCGCGAGGACCGTACCGGCGCCTGGGCGGACATCAACACCACCAGCACCGCCGAGCGCCGCACCCGCCGCTGGCAGACGCTCTGGCTGGACCACGGCACGGATCCGGACGGCGCCGGGTACGTCTACGTCCTCATGCCGGGAGCCACCCGCCGGACGGTGGCCCGGCGGGCCGCCGACCGCGGTGGGATGACGGTCCTCGCCAACGACGAGCGCTGCCAGGCCGTCTCCGTGCCCCCGCTCGGCCTGACGGCGGCGAACTTCTGGCAGCCCGGCACGGCCGGCCCGCTCACCGCGACGGCGGGGGCGAGCGTGCTGGTCCGCCGCCGGGGCCGTACCGCTACCCTCTGTGTGAGCGAACCGCCCCGCACGGGCGCCCCCCTGGAGATCGTCTGGGACCGTCCGGTGCGGGGCGTAGTGAGGGCCGACGAGTCGGTCCGGATCGTCGCCACAGGCCGCCGTCTGCACCTCCGTGTCACTCCAGGGGTGGTATGTACCACCCATGAATGTGAGGTGACTCTCAGCTGACGGCTTTGTGCGACCCCTACAAGGCTCAGGCCCCCTGAGCAGTCGAAACGGCTGCATGTCGTCGAGGTTCTGTTCAGGGGTACCAGGAAAACACGCCGGAGACTGTACGGAGTCGACGGCTCGCTTTCCTCGGTCTCCTTCGTAGAGTCACTACATGACCGTTTTGGATGAGGCGCCGGGTGAGCCGACGGACGCGCGCGGGCGAGTAGCCGAACTGCACGAGATCCGTGCCCAGGCGCTGGCCGGGCCGGGCGAGAAGGCGACGGCGGCGCAGCACGCCAAGGGCAAGCTGACGGCGCGTGAGCGGATCGAGCTGCTGGTGGATCCGGGCTCGTTCCGGGAGGTCGAGC
>NZ_JBVHWR010000022.1:0-103211 GCF_055564355.1 Streptomyces sp. NPDC029152
GAACGCCGGGCCTCGTCGAGGCCGGTCATCCGGGTGGCGCCGTCCGTCTCCATCCGCGTCAGGTTCGCCACGTGCTGGTCCAGCGGCACCTCACCGAGCGGATCGTCCACGTGGGGGGCCGGAGCGTACGGGGCCTGCTCCTTGCGCGGATCGCCGTCCGACGCGCTCCAGCAGATCTCCAGGTGCATCCGGTGCCCCGGCGGTAGTTCCCGGACCTCCGGCAGCCCCGCGATGTACGCGGCCGCGTCCCGCTTGCCCAGCCGCACCGTCCGGCCGTCACGCAGCGGAAGCGCCATCCGCCCGGGCAGCCCGTGCCCCGCGTAGACGTAGACCGCCGCGTCCGTGGAGACCGGCTCGGAGCCGCCCTCCTCGTGGTACGACGCGCCGGCGGGCGTCCAGTGCACCAGCCGCCGCATCCGGCGGAAGGTGCGGAAACGCTGCTCCACCCGACGCAGTGCTTGCTGTCGCGGCATGGCCATCCGGCCGAACCACTCCTGGCTCTCGTCCACCAGCGGCACGGTGTCCACGTCGCTGTCGTGGAACACCGTCCCGTCCAGTGCCGTCCACCGGCGGTCCTGGAACGGGCCGGTCGCGGCGGAGGGGGGAGCGGCCACCCAGGAGCCGATCGGCGCGCCCCTGTCGCGGTCGACCAGGGTCGGGACAAGTGCGCCGGTGCCGTCGGGGACCAGACGGCCGTCGCCGCTGGATCCCCACACCACGCGGCCCAGCCGGTCGGCCACCCGTCGCAGCGTCTCCTGGTACTGCTGTCCCGCGAACGGCACGGCCAGGACGACGGGAACGTCCTCCGGCAGCTTCGCCAGTTCCGGGTCGGCGGCCAGCGCCGCGGCGAGACCCTCGGCGTCCAGCACCCGGCCGTCCGGCAGGCGCACCCGCCCGCCCTCACCGTCCGCCGCCACGACATAGGCGGTCCCCGGCCACGGCGCCGGCCCGACCGAGACCACCTTCGGCGCCCCACCCTGCCGGACCTCGACGACCTGCACCCTCCCCGGCTCCACCCGGCCGACCGGCCGGCCCGTCCAGTTGCGGCCCTGCGGACGCCCCGACGCCCCCGTGACCAGCGTCCCCGCCGACAACAGGGAGTCGTCCGGCCCGGCGAACGCGCCCGGCACCGAGGGGAGTTCGAGAACGCCGTGCACGGGGGGCGACGCGGACGGCGGCGAGGCGGGAGGCGCGGAAGACCCCGGCGACGGCGCGAAGAGAGTCATCTCCGCGTCCTGCCCCACCGCACCGTCGGCCGCCTCTCCGGCCCCGGCCACCTCCCAGGCCCGCACGCCGGCATGCTGCGGAACGAGCGAGAACCTGGACAGCTCCAGGTCCACGCCCGTCGAACCGGCGGCCGAGAGCAGCAGGAACTGCAGGGCCACCGGCAACGGCGGCTCCGGCTGCCCGTTGGCCGCGAAGTAGGAGCTCACGGCGAACCGGAGGTCGCTCCAGGTCAGTGAGGTCTGGAAGCCGTTGGCCGCGCGGGTCTGCTCCAGCGCCCAGAAGCCCCGCAGCAACGCCTCCAGCGCAGCCGTGTCGTTCTCCAGCAGGGGGCCGTAGACCAGCCGGATCGCCCGCACCCAGCGCCGTACGTCCGCGGTCCGGCCGCGGTCACCGGTGATCTGTTCGCTCCAGCGGCCCAGTTCGGCCGTCGAGAGCCCGGGGCGGAATCCGACCCACCAGTCGCCCTCCGCCAACTGCCACCGCGGTCCCGCCGCCCCGTCCGCGGGGGCGAGCACGGGTTCGATACCGCTGCCGGTGGCCCACACCCACCGGTCCAGGCCGTCGGCCAGTACCTCACCGGCCAAGGGCATCTCCAGCGGATCACCCATAGGCGGCCCCGCCAGATCCGCCCCCACCACCAGCACCGGCCGCTCCGGCGCCAGCGCCGTCAGGTGCCCGTCCACCGCGTGAAGGAAGTCCACGACCCGCGCGTAGTCGACGACGGCGTCGGAGCCGTCCGACAACGCCAGCGCCGCCGCCCCGGGGCCACCGCGCAGCCCGACCAGGTGCGCCGTGCCGAACGGCAGTGTCTGCACGGGGCTCTCCAGCGACACCGGCCCCTGCCGCACCAGAGTGAACCCGACCACGTCCGGCAGCAGGCCGTAGGTCTGCCGCCTCGTGTCCTGCCAGTCCTCCGCGGGACGCGAGGACACACCCAACGGCCTGTCCCGCGCGTCCCGGTGACCGGTCACCAGCACGCGGTCCAGGAGCACCCGGGACCCGTCCAGCGCGACCAGCTCCTGGACCCACGACAGCACCGGAGGCGTCCGCGTGGGGTCGGCCAGGACGCCGAGGGCCTCCTGCGCGGCCCCGACCAGTGCACGGAGTCTCCCCTGGTGCTGCTGGGGAACCGTGTCGACGGCATGGGACGCCTCGTCCACGGCCTTGCGCAGTGCCTGGTGCACGGGGTCGTCGGCGGGCAGTGGCGTCCCCAGGGCGTAGCCGCCCAGCGCACGGGAGATCCGCTGGCTCTCCCCCAACGACACCAGCCGTCGGGCACCGCCGCCCGGCTGCGGCAGTCCCGCCATCAGCACCATCTGCACGAAGTGGGCAAGGCCCCGGACGGCTTCGTTGTCCAGCACGCGGTTGACGGACTCGCGGAGGACGTCCTCGGGCAGCGGTGCCCGGTGGGTGAGAGCCCGCCGGTAGGCCTCGCGGCTGAGGCTCGACAACTCGGCCACGGCCCGCCGGATGTCCGCCGGCGTCATCAACTGGCCGTTTTCGTAAGCGAAGTGCCGAAGCTCCGCGAGGACCAGCGGGATCTCCAGCCGGCCGTCGTCGGTGTCCAGGGTCGGGTACTGGTCGTCGTCCATGTCGACCATCTGCTTCTGGGTGACGGCCTTGCCCCAGGAGGTGCGCCCCGTCAGCGCGGACGTCGTGTACTCGCGGGCCGACGGCACATCGCCGATCGTGGCGTCGAAGAAGCCCGGGAACAGCGGCTTGTCCGGTGTGAGGCTCTTGCGGTACAGCTCCAGCAGCCTCCCCAGGGTGGCGGCGAGGCCCGCGCTGATGCCGTCGTGGTATCGGTCGAGGAACTGCCGGGTGCGAGGCATCAGGGCCCGCAGGACGCGGTCCAGGGCGGGGCGCGACGCCGTCGGCAGGCCGTTCTTGGTCATGAACCCCGTCGGGCCCTGGTTGAGGATGGCGCCGGCCGGCCGGGCGACGGTGTGGGCGTAGATGAACCGCAGGTAGCCCCAGATGTCGTCGATGTCCGGGATCGGCGCGAGGAAGGGGACGATCACGTCGGGCACATCGGTCCGGCCGGTGAGGACGCGCACGAACTGCGCGGTGACCTTCATCCCGAATTCCCTGCCCGAGGCCTCCACCGCCCCGATGGAGCCCTGCGGGAGCCGGTCGCTCGCCGCGTCCTGGAGCACGCTCAGGCCCAGGGCGGGCACGCCCAGGGTGGGCTGTACGTAGGCGAGGTCCGTCCCGGACGGGTTGGGACCGACCAGGGCCTTGTCGCCGAACTCGGTGGTCTTCCACCCGTCCTCGGCGGGGAGCAGGGCGGCGAGGGGAATCTGCGGAGCGGCGTGGGGCTCGTTCCTGGCGTCCAGCGCCCGCTCCACCCTGTCCAGCCGCGCCAGTGCCTCCTCCTGGGACTGCCTCCGTTCCCCCGGGAGCACCGCCATCGGTCCGACGACGATCTCGCCGATGAGGTAGGAGCCCTGGAGGGGTTGGGGCTCTCCGGGCGCGGTCGCGGGAAAGGTGAAGTGCAGCCGCCCGTCGGCGGTCCGCCAGAGCCCGGCGTGATCGGTGACGATCTTGAAGCCCGGTGCCTCGGCCAGCACCTGCTTGGCCGGCAGGTCGCCGATGCCGCTGATCACGAACACCTGGCGCTTCTCGACCTCCAGGCCGAGGGCGCCGTACCGACGCCCGGTCGCCGCGTCGAGCCCCGCCAGTGCCGTGGACGACGACCCCACGAACTCCGGCAGTGCGCCCTCCACCGCCTGGCCCTCGGGACTGACGACCATCGCCTGCGCGTCGGACGCCGCGACCGCGGGCGGCAGCGCCGACACCTGCCGGCCCGCGCCCGCCGACACGTCCACCCACACCACACCGTCGAAACCACCCAGGTGGTAGGCCGCCCACGCGTGCCCCAGGGCCCCACCCTGACGGCGCGCCAGGACGAACGCCACCGCGCCCGGCCCCTGAGCCGCGACCGCCTCCGCCACCGAGTCCCAGGAGCGCACCCCACGCCACCCGGGGCCCGGCACCAGCGACGACGCCGCCGACGGGTCACCGACGACCGAGTCGTCCACCGCGATCGCCGGACGCACCCCCCGCGGATGGAGCGCGTCCCGCAGCGCCCCCAGCAGCACGAGACAGCGCTGGACCGGCATGTCCCCCACCGCGTCGCGGCCCGCCACCCGGTGGGCCACCGCCTCCAGGTCCGCGCGGCCGAGCACCGGACGAGGCCCGGACGCGGGCTTCGGGGCGACCGCGGGTCCGGGGGCGTGCGGCTGCGCCCGGTAGGTGTTCTCCGCGGCGTCCCACATCGCACGGAAGGCCGCCCAGACGTCGGCCTCCGCCCGGGGGTTGGCCCGCCAGGGGCGGATGCCCCGCGGTTCGGTGCCGTACAGCTCCCGCAGCAGCGGCAGCAGTGTCGGCTCGTGCCGGCGGACCCAGCCCGCCCCGTTGTTGCGGGGCAGGCCAGTGTACGGGTCGGTCCCGGTGTTCGTGCCCAGATAGGCGTTGGTGAGCTGGGCGAAGAACTCGTACTCGTTCCGCGAGGAGTAGTTCCGGTGCGTGCCGGAGGCGTCGTACAGCGGCCCGTCGGGCCACACCGCGAAAGCGCCCGCCAGCACCTTGTCGTGGAACACCTCCGTGACGAGCCGCCGCTGGTCATCGGTCAGCCCGTGACGGTGCACGGCGTGCGCGAACTCGTGCGTCGCGGCGGAGTAGCCGTCGGCGTACAGCCCCGCGCCCGGCACGCCGGTGGCGTCTCCCAGCAGGTTCTCCTCGCCGACCGCGGTCCGCCCGCCGGCCTCGAGCCCGCGCACGGCCTCGAAGGGGCGCGCGTCCTGTGCTGAGTCCCCCCGGAGGGAGCCGAACGCGTCCAGCGACGTCAGGGCGGTGTCCTTCGGGACCACGAGCACGCGCGCGCCCCCGGTCAGCATCCGCTCCGCCACGGCGGGGGACCGCAGCATGCGGGCCACCTGGGCCCGCGCCTCGAGGCCGGACGAGACGGGCAGGTCCACGCCCGCCGGGACGTCCACCATCAGCAGCGCGGCGGTCCGGGCGAACGCGTCGGCGGGCAGGGTCTGTCGCAGCGCAGCCGCCAGCGCCGCGTCGGAGGCCAGCGCCTCGCGGTCCGGCGAGGCCAGGGACAGCAGCCGGGCGGTCCGTTCCTCCTCCGTCATGCCGGGAAGCCGCGTGGCCAGGTCCGCCCGTGCGGCCGGCGGCAGGGCGGGCCGCGGCGCCGCAATCGGAGCAGGTACGGACGCGGTGGGAGGCGCCTCGGCCGTCCCCGGCCCCTCGGGGGGCGGCGCGGGCAAGGGCTGTCCGCCGAACCGGCCGGAACGGGTGGGACGGGCGGGCACCGAGGACACGGAGCCGCGCAGGGACGGCCCCGCGCCGACGCTCTCCGCGCGACGGCCGGTCTCCAGGGCGCTCGTGAGGCCCGGCAGTTCCTCCCACGCCTGGCTGTGGCGGCGCGCGTGCTCGGCCAGTTCCTGCCGGACCGCGGCGAGGTCTCCCTCGATCTCGCCGAGCTGGGACCGGATCGCGTCCCGGGCCCCGGTCCGGCGCCTCAGTTCGGCGTCCGCCTGCCGCTCCGTACGCTCCGCGCGGGACACGTCCGCCTCGGCGCGCGCGAGGTCCCCGGCGAGGGCCGTCTCCCGCACGACGTCCTCGTCCAGGACGTTTCGGAGCTCGTCGGCCGCCGCGCGGGCCGTGGTCATCTCCTCGAGGTCCAGTTGACGCTGCCGGACCGTGGCCGCCTCCCGCTCCCGGACCTCCTCGGCGTACTCCTCGGCTGCGGCCAGGTCGTTCCGGGAGGCGGCGGCCGGGGTGGTCTCCGCATCGGCGACGAGCCGCCCGAGGCGGTCCACCTCGGCCCGTGCCCGCTGCAACTGCTCCCGCAGCGCCGGCTCCTCGTCCGCAGCGGCCTCGTAGCGGGTCCGCGCGTCGCGGGCGGTCGCGTCCAGCCGCGCGATCTCCTTCCGCGCCGCACCGATCCGGTCCCGTGTCCCGGTGAGTTCCGACCGCACGGTGCCGGCGGTCCGCACGGCGTCCGCGCGGGCCAGGCCGGCCGTCCGGTGCGCGGTGCCGGCGGTGTCCACCGCGCGGCCGGCCTCCTCCAGCGCCCGCAGCGCACCGGGCCTGCGCCGTGCCAGTACGTCCTCCCGGTGACGGGCCGTCGCCTCGGCCCGGACCGCGCGGAGGTAGGTGCCGATGGCGTCGCTCACGCCTGACCAGGCGTCATGGGTGGCCTCGGTCGCGTCGGCGAGGGAGCCGTCGGCGTCGAACGGCCAGTACCGCAGCCCCTGGTCGGTGCGGACCACGAGTTCGACCGGCTTCCCGGCCAGCGCGGCCGTACGGGAGCCGGCGAACAGGGCACGGGCCAGGCGGGTGCCGTCCGGGTCGGGGCCGAGCGCGAGCCACATCTCCGCCGACGCGTCCTGCTCGTCGATGCCCCCCGCCAGCACGCTCGGCAGGTCGGTGACCGGGTGCCGTGCCCAGTCCCGCAGGTCGTCCGCGTCGAGGTCGGCGAGCATCGCGGGCAGGTCGTAGATCCCGGGGCCGGGGCGCGGCGGGACGGCACCGAAGCCGAGCACGTCGCGTTCCCACAGCCGTGCGGTGGAGCTTCCGGTGACGTACCGGACGCCCCCGGGGCCGTCAACCGTGATGACGAGGTCGACCAGGGTCTCGTAGCTGCGCGTGCCGCGCCGGTCCGTGGGCTCGCTGGTGGTGCCGATCCGCAGGCGGCTGAACACGGCGGCGGACGCGTTGCCGCCGGAGGACGTGGCGTGCGGCTGCTGGGCGACCAGGGGGAACGTCAGGCCCAGTATCTGGGAGCCGCTGTCCCCCACCCCGAACGCGCCCTGCTGGTTCAGGACGAAGGAACCCGCGGTCGAGGACGCGGTCGAGGAGGTGCGGACCTGCCGGCGGACCCGGTCCACGGCGACGTCGCCCGTGTCCGTGACCGGCCGCGGACGGTACAGCGCGACACTCAGGGACGGCGCGGAGCCGGCAGGCTCCACCGGCCAGCTTCCGGGCATGGTGGTGGTCAGGCCCGCCGCCGTGCGGCTCGGGTCGAGGCTGATCTCACCGGCCTGGATCATTTCACCCAGCCGGACGGCGGTGGCTTCCGACGAGGCGTTCGCGGGCAGCCGCCAGGCCCTGGCCATCCGCGGATCGACCTCGCGCAGCGCCTGGGCGAGCTGCGGGGCGGCGTTGAAGTCGTACACCGGGGTCGGGCCGGTCGGCAGCAGGCGCGCGCCGTCCGGGAAGGGCAGGGTGCCCCGGGCCGCGGCGTCACTCGGCGAGAGCTGCAGCGGGTCGGCCGTGAGCAGCGCGGGGGGCCGCGGCCCCGGGAGGAGGCGTGGCTGGACGGCCTCGGAGCCCATGAACCGCAGTGCCGTCGCGGCCGGTACGGAGACACGGCCGACCGGCCGGCCCCGCAGCAGACGCCGGATCCAGCCGCGCACTCGCTGCGCCGCGTCGCCGTCGAGGCCGGACAGGTTCAGCAGCCCGTCCTGGAAGACCGCGCCGGGGATGTTGGGCGGCCACTGCCACACGACCTGGGAGCGGACCGCCGCGGTGAAGCGGTAGTCGAGGTCGAAGTCGGCCGCGCTCCCCGAGCGCGTCCAGAGGCGGTCCTCGGTCGCCACGTCGGACCGCGCGGTGCGGGCCCGGGTACTGGCCAGCGCGGCGGACGGGCCCGCGCGGTCCGAGACTCCGGCCCCACCGGTGCGCGGATAGCGGAAGACGGCGCTGAGCGTTCCCTGGCGCGTCGTCGTGACGCCGGAGGACGTCACCCTCCCCTGCGGGATGTGGGTGTCGACCTGCTCCATGCCGGTTCCCTCGTCGGCCGGACGGCCGCGTACGCCACGCAGGGCGGGCGTCTGCATGATCGGCTCGGCGCTCAGGGTCACCTCGACCAGTCGCGCCCCGCCGTACGCCACATGGAGGAAGTGGAAGCGCACGTGGCCACCGGGGCCGCGCCGGGGCAGGGCGCGCAGCGCCGCGGGCTCGGTGGTGCGGGCGATCTCGGTCGCCACACCGGAGACGTAGGAGGCGTGGCCGGGCCGGGTGACGCCCGGTGCCTCGCTCTCGACCAGGGTGGTGAGCTCCTGGCGCATCCGGTCCCGGCGTTCCCGGCGGTTGGTGGTGTCGTCGAGCTGCGTGACCGTCAGGACACTCGCCTTGCCGAGCCGGCGCGTCCGCACGAACCGGCCGGGGAGGGGAACGTCGGGCTGGGGCTGCGTCAGGCCGGGGAGCCCCTGCATACCGCCGAACCACGCGGCCAGGCGGGCCACGGACTGGGCGGGGGCCAGGTACGTCACGGCGCGGGGCAGGTCCACGGCGACCGTCGCGGGGGCGTACGTGCCCAGGCCGACGGCGTTCCCGGCCACGTTGCGCACGCCCCACCGGACGGTCAGCAGCAGCGTCAGGTCACTGCCGATCCACAGCTTGCTGCCCGAATGCTCCGTGGCGTGGGTGGCCCTGGTCGCGGTGTTCACCGTGCTGATGTCGTCGGTGCGGCGGGACTGGGAGTACCGGCCGGCGGGGTTGGCCTGGTGGATCAGCACGTCGGGCGGGGCGGGCGGCGACTGCAGCGCCGTGAGCTGGACGTTGCCTTGGTGGGTGACGCCGACGCCGCGCTGCCGGCCCGCGGTGTCGGCGGCCAGGACGTCCTGTTCCGTGTAGAGCGACTCGGAGCCCAGGTTGCGGGGATTGGTCAGGTAGCCGCTGATCTCCAGCATCATGACCCGGTCGGCCGCCATGCCCGGCAGCGTCAGTCCCTCGACGACGTACGCCCCGTCCAGGATCTGCGCGGCACGGGACATGAGCTGGGCGGGCCGGATCGCGTCGTGCCGGGTCTCGGTCGCGAGGGTGCCCTGGTCGTTCAGCGACGCGCCCGCCACGGCGACGGACGTCCACTTGTAGGTCGCCGCCACTCCGTCCGCGGACGTCCTGGCCGCCCAGGTCACCGGTGTGGCGGCCCAGTTGACGGCCTCGCCGGCCCGGTTGACCGCGCCGGCGAGGCTCGGGGGCAGCGCCTCCTTCACCACCGAGCCGCGCCTGGCGGTCTCCGCGGCCAGTCCGCTCAGCTGTACGGAGGCGCGCCGCACCGCCCGGCCCACCGGACCCTGCTCCGGGTGGCCCGGATAGGTCCCCGCGACGATCTGTCCCAGGGCGTCCAGCAGGGCGGCGGTGCCGCGGAAGGTGTCCACGAGCGCGCCTTCCGGCAGCCTGGTGAGGCCGGGCAGCGGGTGTCCCTGGGCGTCGACCAGGTTCAGGCGCCGTCGGTCGTCCGCCGGCCCGCCGTCGGTGACGGGTTCCCGGATCACGTGTCCCGGCCGGGAGGCGGCGGGCACGGGGCTCGCGGCGGGCGCGTGGGTGCGGTAGTGCGGCACCAGCAGCGTGACGACGCCGGGCACGGTGTGCGGTGTCGCGCCGGGAGCCCGCAGCGCCGTGCCGTCCGTGGCACCGCCGTCGTCGTGCGTGCCGGCACCGTCGGCGAAGCGGACGCGCGGGTCGTCTCCCGGGCCCTCGTACAGGTCCAGGCCGAGCCTGGCGGGTACCTCGAAGAGTTCGCTGCCGTTCCGGGTCGTCATGGTGAACTGGTCGTAGCCGACCGAGTCACCGGTGTTCCCGGTGTCCGTGATCTGCCGGGTGGCCAGGTAGTCCGGAGCCGCGTTCAGCCCCCAGGCACCGTCGTCCAGGGGGGCCTGGAAGCCGCCGCCGGCGCCCGCGGACCCGCTCAGCGCCGTGCCCCACCGCCGCCCGCCGCCGGCCTCGTACGAGCTGAAGCCGACCTGGAGGATGTCGGGCAGTCTGCGCGCGTGGTTCGCGGGCCGCGCGTAGTCCCGCGCCACGGAGAACCGCAACTGCACCCGCCGGGTGCCCGAGACGGCGTGCGGCCGGTCGAACCAGACCGGCTCCCCGCCGTCCACGCCGTCGGCCGCCGACGCGGCGAGGCCGAACGTCGAACGCATCTGGCCCAGCCGCCGCAGGTTCTCCAGCTGGGCGACGACCAGCGGCTCGTCCAGCCGGAACGGCAGCGACCGCCGGCGGGGGGCCGCGGGCGGCAGGAAACCCTCCTGCCGCAGCCACGCCTCCGCCCTCACGAACAGCGGATCCGCTCCCTCGATCTTGAGGGGGGTCTCCGTGTACCCGATGCCGGTCAGATGCTCCAGGTGCTCGGGAAGCTCTCGCACCTCGTCCGGGCCCGGGCGGTGGCCCGCCATCGCCTCCCGCCGGGCGATGCGCAGCCGCAGGCCGTCCTCCCACGGGCCGAAGGTGCCCCTGTCCTGACCACCGCCGGCCCGGTGCAACGTCACCGTGTAGGTGACCCGGGCGGGGGTGAGCAGATGGCCGGTCTTGGTGCGGATGCCGTGCATCAGCGTCGCGCTGCTGACGCTGCTCAGCTGGTCGTTCACCTGCCAGTTGACGCCGGCCCTGCCCGTGAGGCTGCCGCCGAAGGACGCTGCGGCGCGCGGGTGCCCGGCGGTGTGGTCGGTGGTCAGCGTGGAGCCGCCCGCGACCTCGACCCCCAGGCCGCTGGTCCGCTTCGCCGAGCGGTCCACGCTGAAGGAGTGCGAGAACCACGTCTCCAGCGTGGACTTGCCCTCGGCGCTCTTGCGCATCGGCCGCCCCGGTTCGATCACCGCGGTGAGTTCGAGCACGCCGACCGCGTTGCCGTCCTCGTTCAGCAGCGTCGGTGAGAACACCCCGCCGGTGCGCTGGAGATGGGGGGTGCCCTGCAGCATGCGCTGGGACAGGAAGTTCTCCAGCGCCTTCTCCGACTCCTCGTCGAGGCTCAGCAGAGAGCTGAAGTTCTGGTCCTGGAGGAGTTCGGTCAGCAGCCGGCGCGGTTCGGCGACGCTGTCGCCTCCCCACAGCGGCAGGTCGTCCACGTCTCCGGGCTCCGGCAGGTCGCCGGAGTCGGCACCGTCGAAGGCGAGGTGCTCGTGGAACCAGATCGTGAGCGTGCCGTGCGACTGCTCGGGCTGCCAGTTGCCGGCCGGATCCTCGCGGGGGGTGTCGACCCGGACCTGCCACCGCGCGTCGACATCCACCGGATGCGCGGGTTCCTCGGCCTGCTGCTTGCTCGTGACCTGGAACGTCTCGCCGACGGAGACGGACTGGGCCAGCTGGTTGTGCGTCGCGGACACGTTGACGGTGACGTCCCACCAGCGCAGCGCGCCGGTGCCCTTGTTGCGGGAGGTTCCGCTCCACGGCACCGACGCGGTGCGGACGGTCCCCGAGCCCTCCACGTGAGAGGACGTCTGCCCACCCGCGGACCGGAGCTCCACCTGCATGTCGGGCAGCGTCACAGGACGCTCACCGGTGTTCCGGCCGTACTTCGCGGACTTGGCGGCACCGGCGTAGGCGAGCCGTACGTCCACCGACCGGTCACGGCCACCCTGACGGAGGGTGATCCGGTGTCCCTGCCGGCTGCGCAGGTACGGCCGGTTCAGCTCGATCTCCACCGCGCTCAGCACGTCGCGGAGCCGCGCGCTCAGCTCCTGGCCCTCCGTATCGGCCGGGTCCACCCCGAGAGCACGGATGATCTGCCCGTGCAGGCCGTCCAGGACGGGGTCCGGGGTCGGCTCGTGGATGACGAGACCGACGTGCCCGTCGTGCCGGGTGCCGTGGGTGCGCGCGTACTCCGACAGCTCGCCGGACACGGTCGGCGGGGCGGCCGGCGGGGCGGCCGGCATGTCACCCTGGACGGCTCCGGTGCCCGTCCGGCCGTCGCTGTCCGCCGACGGTGCGGCCGGCGGCGCGGGCGGGCCGGAGAGGGTGTGGAGGGTGCCCTGCTCGGCGGAGGTGCCGGGCAGGACGGCGGGCCGGCCGGTCTGCCAGTGCGGCGCCTCCTGTGCCGGATCCCCCGCCAGCACGATCACGCTCCCGCCGCTCGACGGGTCGGGGACCGGAGCGCTCGGCAGCTCCGACAGGACCGTCGTCCGCGCCGTTCCCGAGCGGCCCGCGACGTACTGCGCGAGGCCGGCGGAGTTGACGTGGGTGCCGATCATGAGGAGCGGCGTACCCAGGTGGATCTGCCGGTGGACCCGGTCGTGGCGCAGCAGTGCGGCGATCTCGCTGCCCGGTATCCACCTGCTGGAACCATCGGGCCACGGCATCGACACGTGGCCGTTCGTACTGTCCGCCCAGATCAGGTAGGCACGCGCCGCCGAGCCCGACGGAGCCTGCGGCCACACCGCGTCGTACCGCGTGCCGCCGCCCACCGAGCCGTCCGGCGACACGACGTACCCCTGGGCCGCTATGTCGCCGGTGACCGGCTGGCCGGTCCAGTTGCGGCCCGTCGCGACGCCGCCGGTCATCAGACGGGTGCCGTCGTCGAGAGCGCCGTGACGTACGAGGTCCCACGCCGCGAGATCCGCAGGGTCCGACGGGTCGAACCCGGAGACCGCCGCGCCCGCCATCAGCCACAGCAGCCGGTCGCCGGCCTGGTCGGCCGTCAGGTCGGTCCCCGCGGGCAGGTGCAGGACCTTCTTCGCCAGGGCCGTCGGGTCGGCGACGGCCCGCAGGGCCTCGGCGCCCTTGACCGTGCCCCACACCAGCCGGCTCACGTCCGCCCGCGTCACCGGCCGCGCCGGCGGAAGGCGCAGCACGTCGGTGGCGGTGGCGCCCAGGTCCCGTCCGGCCAGCCGCCTCAACGCCCAGTCCAGCGACGGCATCGGCGTGTAGCCGTGCAGTGTCAACTGCCCGGCGGCGGCCTCGTCCGCCCTCCCGGCCGCGTCGGACAGCACCCGGCGGATCTCGTCCGGGGTGGGGGCGTCGTTCCCGGTGCGCTGATGACGCGCGTGAACGACCAGGTGCAGATGGTGCAGGGTGAACGGCCCCGTCACCCGCATGTGGCGGTCCGCCCGGCGCATGTTCTCCAGTGCGCCGATCCCCTGCAGCAGCGTCCGGAACGCCGGGTCCGCTTGGACGTCGGCGCCGAACGACCGGCGCAGGGCCCGTACCAGCCGCATCGTCGTGTCCAGCACGTCCGACGGGGCCGGGCCCGCTCCGGGATGCAGCCCGGCCCACCGCGCCAAGCGGGTCAGCTCGGCCGTCTCCGGTTCGGGAAGCAGCAGGCGGCGCTCGCCCGGCTCGCCCGAGGGCCCCGCCAGCACGCCCGACCTGACGGTCCCGCCCCGCGTCAGCACGTGGACGCGGTCCACCGCCACGACACCGGCCCCGCTGCCGTTCGACACGCCCTGGGCGTAGGACGTCACGCCCAGGACGTCGAAGACGTACGGAGGTGTCCCCGCGTCCGTCACATAGGCCAGGTCTTCCGCGAGGGCGTCGGCCCAGCACGCCCCCAGGTCGATCACGGCCCCGGGGCCGAGCCTCCTCATGCTCGGCCTGCGGCTGATGAACCGGCCCGTCTCCGCGCCGTCCACCTGGACCGGTGGACGGCCCTCGGCCACCTCCACCACGCCCCGCAGCGGCATTCCGTGCTGGACGAAGTGGTAGACCGGCCTCCCCGCCTCGAGCAGCGGAACCGGGTCACCGAGCGCTCGCTCCGTCGCCGGATCGAACTGGGAGAAGCCGGAGATCTCCCCCAGCACCTCGAGCATGGGCTCGTTCGTCACGAGGTCGGCGTCCGACAGGGTGACACGCCCGAACGAGCGGCCCCCCTCGGCGACGGTCCGCGTCTTGACCGCACGGTCCGGGATCACCGTCCCGTCCAGCGCGGTGATGAAGCCCTCGTCCGGCACCCCGTCCGGACCGAGGTCGTTCGCGTCGCTGCCGAACCAGCCACCCAGCGGCGTCCCTCGCGACCGCTGGTTCTCGACCACGATCCGGTGCCGGCCGCTCGCCGGGTCGAGGACCAGGCCCACCTGGCCGCTGTGTGCCCAGACGCCGTCCCGGCCCGCCCGGAACGCCAACGTCCGGGGCATGACCAGGCCCTGGTCGCCACCGTGGTTCAGCACCAGCACGACGGGCACACCCGCCGGGAGCCCGGCCACCCCCGGGTCACGGGCCACGAGCTCCACGAACTCCTGCCACGGGATCCTCGACTCGCCCCGGCCACCGGGGAGGAGGACGTGGTCGTGGCCGCCCTCGGCCACCACCACGTAGGCGCCCCGGCCCGCGTCCCACATCGGTTCCAGCGGTCCCTGGAACTGTCCGGCACGCCGCTGCCACACCTGCGACGTGTCCACCGCGCCCACCTGCTGCCCGGTGAGGTTCAGGCCCTGGTACGAACCGTCCGCCGACACGATGTGGCTCTCGGGGCCCAACACCCCCTGGAGTGCGAGGTGGTAGGCGCCCAGCGACGCGGCACTCGACGACCAGCCGGCCTCCATGGCGTTCTCCACCAGGGTGAACAACTCGGTCCGGTGATCCGCGGTCACCTCCACGTCCGCGGGCAGATGCAGAATCCGCCGGGCCGCCGCGTGCACGTCGAAGGCACCGTCGGGTTCATCCGCCAGCAGCCGCTCCAGTTCGGCGACGGCGCCCGCGTGTTGCGGCGGGACCACCTCGGCGGTCACCCGGCCCGTGCCGCCGGTTCCCGTCCGCACGACGATGCCGAACGAGTCCGCCACGTCACCGGCGCCCAGATCCACCAGCGCCTGTGTCAGGTGGTCCGAGAGCAGTCCGGCGACCGCCTCGACGCGGCCCCGGGCCGAGCGGCCACCGCGGCCGTACCCCGTCAGCATCACCTCCGGCGCCGTCAGCCCGGCCCGCAGGTGCGAGAGGCCGAGGGCCGCCACGCGGCCCGCCAGCACCCGCAGTTCGCGGCGCGCGTCCCCGCCCACCGAGGACGAACCCGGATCGAACCCGACCACCACGGGCGGCACCGCGGGCGATCCACCCGGCAGGCGTGGGGGCAGACCCAGCTCACGCCGCACCCGGCTCGCCAGCTCCGTGCCCGAGACGGCGTCCGTCCCGTGCACGGCGAGGTGCTCGGCCACCCGGCGCACGGCGTCGCGGAAGTCGCCGCGTGCGTGCCGCGAGTCGGCGAGCACGGGGTGCAGCTCCAGCGGCAGCACCAGGGAGACCGCCCGCTGCCAGGCTTCGGCGGGGTCCGTGCCGGTGGGGACCCCGGAGGCCCGGTCCGTGGCGCGTGCGAAGTCCTGGTAGGCGGCGCTCCAGGTCCGGCGGGCGGCACGGGCCGCGATGGCGTCGAGCGCGTCGGTCCAGGGGCCGGGCCGGGTCATCAGCAGCCGGACGTGGTCGACGGGGCCGATCCCGCTGTCGCCGACCTCTACGGAGCCGTTGAGGGCGGCCTGGAGCGCGGGGCCCTCGTCCAGTGTGATGCCCGCGGCGGTCAGGGCGGCCGGGGTGAGGCGGTCGTCGGAGGCCAGCCGGGGCGGGTCGGCGGGCAGGGCGTCGGCGGTGACCAGGGCGGCGGCGCGCCGCTGTTCGTCCTCCGTGCGGCGGACCCGCGGAACGACCGAGGCCGCGGCGGCGTCGGCGGCGGCGTCCGCACCGAGGTCGCGCAGGCGGTCCCGGGTCTCGTCGAGCCGCCACTGCGCCCTTTCGACGTCCTGCCACGCGTCGTGGAGCCTGGCGGCGTCGTCGGCGCCTCCCCGGCCGCTCTCCACCCTTGCGGTGAGCGTGCCCGCGGTCCGCGCGGCCCGGTCGAAGGCGCTGAGGGCTTCGTCGTGCTCCCGGCGTGCCTCCTCGATGGCGAGCTCGGCGGCGATGGCGTCGTCGATGGGAGCGTCGTCGCCGAGCGCGTGGTCGAGGGTGTCGTCGGTGAAGGTGGCGGTGCCGTCGAACGGGACCGACGCGCCGGGGGAGCCCGTGCCGGGGCCCGTTTCCCTGCCCTTGCCCTTGCCCTTGCCGGGTCCGGGGCTGTCCTCGGGGACGGACGGGGCCGCGTCCGCAGGGGGCACCGCGACGGACGCGGACAGGGCGGTGGCCGGCTGCTCTTCGTCGGTGTCCGCCGTGAACGCTGCGGGCACCGACGTCGTGGACTCGGACGCTGCGGACGCGGAGGCCGGGGCCGAGGTGGTCCGGACCGGGGTGGGCGGTGCGACCGGTACGTCACGGTCGGTCCGGTCGGGTACCAGCAGCTGCGGAGCGCGGGCCGGGTCGTCGACACCGCTCGGGGGCCGGGTGCCCCGTGCGGAGAGCGGGTGGTCGAGGACGGCGGCATGGGCACCGATGGTGTTCTCGATGGTCTCCAGATAGCGCAGCGGCACGGCGGGTGCCGGGTCGGGCTGCCGGCCGGGGCCGGCCGTGCCGCCGTCGCCCTGCAGCACCAGCCGGCGCAGCAGCCCCTCGGCCGCCCGGCCACGGTCCGGTACGCCCGCGTAGTTCAGGAGCGTGCGGAGCACCGCGGCGTCGTCCCGTGCCTGCCGCGCCGCCGTCTCCTCCGGTGCGGTGGCGGGATCGACGGTGTGGAGCCGCCAGTGCACCTGGTCGGTGTCGTCCGGCTGAGGGCTCCGGCTCAGTTCGACGGCTTCGGAGTGACCGGGTGCCGGCGTGAGTGTGAGGTCGATGTGAAGCTGGTCGCCCGACCGCGGCAGCAGCAGGCCGTTGTTCAGCCGGGTGTCGAGGAGCGTCTGCATCCGCTCCTGGAACGCCGCGAGTTCGTCCGGGGCGAAGCCCTCCCCGGTCCGGACCGGCAGGTGGAGCGAGACGTTGCTGATCCAGCGGCCGTCGTCAGCCTGGATCCGCTGGACCCACGCGCGTACGAGGGTTTCCCGGACGCCGTCGGGCGCCTCGGGGTCCGGTGCCGGGCCGGCCTGTCCGGCGCGGACGGGCACCGCCGGTGCGTCGTGCCGCCCGGCCCGCCACTGCTCGGGCCGTACCGGATCGGCGACGGGGACTGCGGGCTCCGGCACCGGCTCGGTGGAGGGGGCCGCGCCGGGGACCGCGTCCGTCCCGGTGGAGGTGTCCCCGTCGGTGGCGCGGGCCGTGAGGTCGGCCGCGGCGTCTCCTGAAGGGGCCGGTCCCCCCGTCAGGTCCGGGCGGGAGGGCTCAGCGGGCGCGGACGGCGCGTCCGGCTGCGGGGTGCCGGAGGACGTACGCAGTTCCGTCGGCGGCGTCGCCGGCACCGGCCGGCCGTCGGGCGCGGTCGTGTCCGTGGAGGCGCCGGGGGTCACCACGGCCTCGTCCGCCGCGCCGCCGCGGGAGGGCGGGGCGAGTGGTCGCTCCGTACCGTCGGGCGACTCCTCCCGGCCGTCCTGCTCCCTCTCCTGGTCCGGCAGGGCGGCCGCGTCACGGTCGTCCGGGCCGCTCTGGGACGACTGCTGGGACTGGCTCCCCGGACCGGCCGCACCCTGCGGCGCGGAGGACGGTGCCGACTGGCCCCCGGGCGTCGTCATGGTCGGGCCGGCCGACGTTCCCACGGGTGCCGGCGGCCCGACGGCGCCGGTTTCGGCGTCGGTCACCGGCGGGGCGTCGCCCACCCGCGGGTGGGTGCCGCCCTCCACGTCCGGCTGCCCGCCGGTGGCCCGGCCCGCTGTCCCGCGTCCGGGCAGCTCCCCGGTGGCGTCGTCCCGGGCGTCCCGTGTCCCGTCCTGGCTGCCCGGCATCTCCTCGGGATCGGCCGTCCCCACGCCCGCACCGTCCGAACCGCCTGTGGGGCTCGGCTCGGGGGCGGTGGAGGAGCCCTTCGGCGCGGTGAGTCCCTGCGGGAGGTCACTCGCCGTCCCCGGCCCCTCCGAAGACGTACCGGGGCCCGGCGTCGGATCGGACAGCAGGTCCGGCTCCAGGTCCGGCACCGGGTACGGCGTCGTGAGATCGGCGTCCACGCCGGACGACGGCCCGGATGTGCGCCCGGCCCCCCCGGGGGACGTCAGCGGTGTGGTGTCCGGCGAGGAGGAGGGCAGCGTGGACGCCGAGATGCCCGGCGAAGAGGCCGGCGACGGCGCGGGCGGGGGCAGGTAGGGGACCTGCGTCCCACTCGTGCCGCTGAATCCGTTCGTGCCGCTCGATCCGTTGGTGCCGTTGAATCCGTTCGTGCCGTTGAATCCGTTCGTGCCGTTGAAGCCGTCCGTGCCGTCGGTGGGGCCCGCTGCCCCCGGGGTGGGATCGAAGCGGCCGGACAGCGCGTCTGAGCCGCCGATGGGCAGTGAGTTCCGTACCGACGGAGGAGTGGCCACCGGCGGGGGTGTGTACGGGGACAGCGGCGGGTCGTCGATTCCGCTGCCCACCCCGTCCGGGAGAGCGGCCGAGACGGTGTTCGGGAGGGGGGTGGCCGGGCCGGGGGTGAACAGGTCGCTCTTCATCGTCGACGAGCCCTTGCCGTACGGACCGTCCGAAGGGTTCACGTCCGGCTTGCCGGAGCCGGAGGGGCGTGCGTCACCGCCGTTCAGCGGGCTGCCCGGGCCGGGCGGATCGTTGAGGTCCGTGAACCGGTTCCCGTCGGCGAAGTAGGAGTTGTAGATCGAGAAGGCCCCCGCGCCGATGGCCAGCCCCGCGCCCGCATCGAACAGGGTGCTGGTGCCGGACCCGACGAAGGTCTCCCACTTGAACTGCCACTTGTCGTAGAAGGCCCCGTTGATGATGACCTCGGCGACGCTCTCCGCGGTGCCCCCGACGACGAAGGTGGTGACGACGGCCGGCGGACCGTTCGTCAGTCCCTTGAACAGCAGGCTGTCCCGGTTGAAGTTGAACTTGTTGAAGACGTCCCCGAGAAGATCCTTGAAGTAGTTCCGGACCGGCTTCAGGAACTTGTCAAGGATCTCCATGAAACCGGCGGTGAGCGCGCCTTGCGCGGCGGCGACCCCGACGTCCTTCCAGTCGACGCCGCCGGGCTTGCGGCCACCGGTGTTCAGGGCGATCTGCGCCAGCCGGGTCGCCAGCGTCTGGATGGCCTCCTGGATCGCCTCCCCGATCGTCGGCGCGATGTGCGACATCCGCAGCAGCCGGTCGATGATCATGAGGATCGCCAGCTTGCTCCGGGCTCGCGCCAGGAACATCTGCGACACCGAAGCCCCGCCGGTGAACGCCATCAGTGCTGCCAGCAGAGCCAGTTCGGCGAGCAGCATGATGATCTCGGCGATGATCTCCCACTTCGATCCCTGGATGTTCTGTGAGTATTCGATCTGGCCGTTGGCGAGCTGGTCCAGCTGGTACAGCAACTTCTGGATGGGGTCGGTGCCGCCGGGCATGTCGGTGAGCATCCGCACACTGTCGATGTACGGCTGGGCCACCTCCGGCGGCAGCGCCTCCTCCACCATCTGGATCGTCTCCCGCGCGCCGGCGCGCAGGTCGATCAGGCCCTTCTGGAGTGCGAGGTAGAGCTGACGACTTTCCCATGCCAGATTCTCCCTGGCCTGCAGGGGCATCTCGCCCAGCAGGATCCAGAGCATCGTCCGGACTTCCGGCGGAAAGTCGATCTCCTCCACTCAGTGCCTGCCGCCCCCGGCGGAGTCCCCGCCCAGCGCGTCTAGGCTCGACGACTGCCGCCCGATCTGCTCGTTCGCGTACGCCGAAACGCCCTCGATGTGCCGGCCGTTGGCCCAGACCGCCTGCCGGAGCTCCGAGAACGCGGTGCCCACGGTCCTGATCAGTTCCAGGCACGCCTCGTTGTTCGCCTCGAACTTCGGCAGCACCTCATGGGCGAAGTCGTCGTCGTAACCCGCCCAGCCCCGGTAGTTCTGTATGTCGGAGATGAAGTCGTCAGCGATCTTGTTCGTCCGCTCCGGCAACGCCTCCATCATCTCGCCGCCGCGGCGTATACGGCCGGGGTCAGCGGTGAACTTACCCGCCATGGTTACCTCCCTCGTCGCCTTCTTCGGAACGTCAGTCCTCGTGGATCTCGTCGTGCAGGCGGGCCGCCGAGCGCCTCCTCCCGCCGTCCGGGCCGTCGAGTGCCGGACCGAACGCCCGGTCCCAGTCGATGTCCATGTCCCTGAGGCCCGTCGGGCCGCCACTGGCGCGCGTCAGCGGCTCGAAGACGTCCATCACTCTGCGCGCCATCTGCGCACGTCCCTCCTGGACGGCCTCCAGCACGGAGGCGGCGAGCTGAGGACCCGTCATGCCGCGGTACTTGTTGTCCGGGAACTTGAGCGCCGTCAGCTCGCCCTGAGGTCCCACGGTGACCTCCACGGCACGGTCCCGGGACCGGATCGTGGCCGAGGACTCGGCGAGTTCACTCTCGGCACGTGCGACCGCCTCCTGCACGGCGGCCAGCTCGGCCATGGCGTCCGCCAGCTTCTTTTCCATGGACTCGCTCAACGGTTCCCTCTCCACCTGCTCGTACGTGATTCTGCCGTACGCGTGTGCGCAACGCGAACTGCCGCTCATGCAAGGGCTGCTGCGGGTGTTCCCGAGGCCGTCGCCCTACCGGTCATCGTCCGATCACCGCAGGGGCGCCGCCCTCGTCCGCACCCCACACGTCCTCGTCCTCCGGCACCCACGAGTCCCGCGCGCGGTCACCGCTCTGGGTCTGTGTCTGCTGGCCGGGCGCGCCGGCGCCACCACCGCCGGCCATCGGCGGGAGGAACGGCGTGCCGCCGGCGGTCGGGGAGCCGGTGGCGACGCGCACCTCGTCGTCCGCGTACCGGCCGTTCCTGACGGGCGCGCCCGCGCCGGGCCGCGGCCGGCGGTTCTTGACCACCTCGCCGTCGATGACGTTGCGGACGCGCTCGCCGGAGTCCGACTGGCCGCCCCCGCCGCCCATTCCGCCGCCCATGCCGCCGCCCATCGGCGCACCCATACCGCTGCCCGTGCCGCCGCCCATCGGCGTGCCCGCACCGGCGCCTGTACCGGCGCTCAGGTCGCTCACGGCCCCGCCGCCGGGACCGGGGAACGCACCGGTGTTGAGGAACGGGCGGTTGTGACTGGGAGTGGTCGTTCCACCGGATGCCCCGCTGCCCGCCAGGGGCGACTCGTAGGGCGCGTCGTCGAACAACTCCTCCTCGTAGGAGGAGTAGTCGTAGGACGGAGGCGTGTAGTCGAGCGAGCCGTTGTCGAGATGACCCGAACCGATGACGGACGGGCCGGAGTCGTCCAGGTAGCCGGAGACGGCCGAGCCGTCCGGGCGTGTGATGGTCGTGCTGCCGGTGTCCGGGTTGATCGTCTGGATGGAGCCGTCCGGCAGCTCCGTGACCACGTTGCCACCGGCGTCAAGGTGCGTGGTACCGCCACCGGGCGTGGGCAGCAGGTCGCCGGTGTTGAGCGGACCGGAGATGGTCGATCCGTCGGGCCGGGTCACGGTGGAGGAGTGGGTGGCGGGGTCGATCGTGACGGTGGAGCCGTCGGGGTAGTCCGTGATCACCCGGCCGCCGGAGTCGATGCGCGACTCGCCGGCGCCGGGGAGGTCCAGGACGCCGTCGTTGACGGGTCCGGAGATGCGAGTGGACGACAGGTCGGGCAGATCGTTGCCGCCGAAGAGGTCCCGGCGGGAGTTGTCGAACGCGGTCTGCGCCTCGGCCTGCCTCTTCTCCTGCTCCTGGCGGACCTCCTCCTGCTTGGCCTCCGCCTCCGCCTGCCTCCTCTCCTGCTCCTGCCGGACCTCCTCCTGCTTGGCCTCCGCCTCCGCCTGCCTCTTCTCCTGCTCCTGACGGACCTCCTCCTGCTTGGCCTCCGCCTCCGCCTGCCTCTGCTCCTGCTTGGCCTCCTGCTCGGCCTGCTTCTGCTCGGCCTCCTTCTCCTTGGCGGCCTGCTTCGCCTCCTGCTCCGCCTGCTTGGCCTCCGCCTTGGCCTCGGCCTCGGCCTGCTTCTTCTCCTGTTCGGCCTGCTGCTGCTCCTGTCGCTCTTCCTGCTCGGTGCGGATGCGGTCCTGCTTGGCCTCCTGCTCGGCCTGCTTCTGCTCGGCCTCCTTCTCCTTGGCGGCCTGCTTCGCCTCCTGCTCGGCCTGCCTCTGCTCCTGCTTGGCCTCCTGTTCGGCCTGCTTCTGCTCGGCCTCCTTCTCCTTGGCCTCCTGCTCGGCCCTGGCCTGGGCCTCCTTGGCCTCCTGCTCCTTCTTCGCCTCCTCCTGCTGGGACTTCGCCTGGTTCATCTGCATCATCTGCATGTTCTCCGCACGGGCCTGGGCCGCCGCCTGCTTGGCCTCCTGGTCCTTGCGGATCTGTTCCTGCTTCTGCTCCTGCTCGGCCTGTTTGGCCTTCTGTTCGGCCTCCTTCTGCTCCTGCTTGGCTTCCTGTTCGGCCTGCTTGGCCTCCTGCTTGGCCTCCTGTTCGGCCTGCTTCTGCTCGGCCTCCTTCTCCTTGGCCTCCTGCTCGGCCCTGGCCTCGGCCTCCTTGGCCTCCTGCTCCTTCTTCGCCTCTTCGGCCTTGGCCTCCTGCTCGGCCTCCTTGGCCGCCGCCCTGGCCTCGGCCTCCTTCTCCTTCTGCTCCTGCTTGGCCTCCTGCTCCGCCGCCTTGGCCTCGGCCTCCTTCTCCTTGCGTTCGGCCTCCTCCTTGGCCTCCTTCTCCTTGCGTTCGGCCTCCTCCTTGGCCTCCTTCTCCTTGCGCTCGGCCTCCTCCTTCTCCTTCTTACGCTCCGCCTCCGCCTTGGCGGCCTGGTCCTTCTGCCACTGGATGAACTCCTCCTGCTTCTTCGCGGCGGCAGCGGCCGCGGCCTTGGCGTCGTCCTCCTTCTTCTTGGCGTCCTCCTCGGCGACTTCGGCCTTGTCGTCCTTGTAGTCGTCCGCGAGAGTGCCGCTGGTGCCGCGGGACTTCACGGCTCCCAGATCGAAGCTGCTGTTGCTCCAGCTGTTGCGCACCTTCTCCATGGCCGTGATCGCCGCCGCGTCGAGCTGGTCGATGACGGTCTGCTGCCACATCTCGACGGCCTTGTTACCGATCTTCAGCCAGGTGCCGAGATCCTTGAGGTCGCCGAACTCCTCGGCCGCGACGGGTTTCCCACCTACGTCCGCGATCTCGTCGATGGCGGCCTTGTTCTTGAAGTGTTCCTCCGCGATGTAGTTCGTGTAGGAGGTGTATCCCCCGCCGTACGTCCCGTAGGTCTCGATCTCATAGGTGATCTTCGTGAGGTTGTTGTCCCAGATGAATTTCGCCACCGCGGACAGCAGTTTGTGCAGGAGGATCAACGGGTTGCCGTACTCCCACTCCCACTTCATCCAGACGTTGTGGAGGTCTCTCACCGCCTCCGCGAAGTCCTTCTTGGCCTGCCGGATCTCGTTGCCCTGCTTGGAGTAGCCCGTACCCGAACTCATGTCCTCCGCATAGTCCGTGTACTGCTTGTTGATCTTGTTGACGAGGTCCCAGAAGACGCCCGCCGCCTTGCCCCGCCAGGCGTCGTTCTTCTCCTTGCCGACCCTGCTCTGCCACTCCTCCACCACCTTCTGCTGCGTGGAGAAGAACTGGGCGACCCGGTCGAAGGCGCCGGCCACCACGTCGAAGTTGGCAAGGGTGACGGAATCCGCGTCCGCCACGTCCTTCCCGCTCCAGCTGAAGCCGTACGTGCCGTCCTTCTCGTTGTTGCGCAGTTCCTCCAGAGCCAGCCCGGCACCGAAGGCGTACTGGGTCAGCGGAGTGGTGTCCCAGGTGGGCTTGCCGTCCATCCCCAGGTGACCGTCGATACTGCTGGAGAACTGCCCGCCCTCGAAATAGCCCTGGCTCGGGAGCCTGCCGTCCCCCTTGTTGCCGAGCAGCGTGATGCGGGCCTTGTGCATGGACACGTCGGAGCCCGTCCCGCCCGACGTGTAGTAGAAGGGGATGACGAAGTCGGTGTTCTGGATGTCGGAACCAGCGTTCTCGTACAGCCAGTTCAGGTCTTCGGTGTCGACGTAGTCGACATAACCCACGTCGGATATCTCCACCTTCATCAGGGGGATTCCCTCGTTTCCGACGAGGGTGTCGAAGAGGTCGCTCCTGGCCGGCACCTTGTATCCCGTGAAGAAGCTGACCGCCTCGGCCCACTTGTCATTGGTGCTGGTGAGGTTACCGGTGATCTTGCTGGAGTCGAGCGCCATGCCAAGGTGCCTTTTCGGTCTGGGCGGATGGGGGGAACGTGCCGGCCCGGGGAGTACGGTGCCGAGGCGTCGGCGGACGCCGGTGAGGACGGCCGCGCGGACGGCCGCGACGGCTCCCTCCCCGGGGCGACCCTCAGTCCTTCTTCTCGTTCGAGCCGCTGCTGTTTTCGGAGAGCACCTCGTCCACGCCCTCGAAGAAGTCGACGAGCTTCTTCCCGTCGATCTTCTCCAGGTTGTCGTCCTGGGTCTTGAACATCTCCGCGATGGTGTCCTCGAGGTTCTCCTCGATCTCCTCGAAGAGCTCGACCTGGAGTTTGAGGATCTCGTCGATCTGGTCCACCATCTCGTTCAGGCACTTGATCAGGTAGCCGCCGTTGGTCCGGCCGTCCTTGTCACCCGCCATCGTCCCGATCGCGAGCGGCACCTTCTGGCCGTCGAAGAAGCCCACCGCCGCTTTCGCTCCGCCCTCCCCGCCCTGCAGATTCGGGATCGCCGGTACGAGGACCTTCTCCGGTGAGTCCCCGTCCTCCCTCATCTTCTTGATCGCGGCGAGGAAGGGGGTGACGTCGTTGTCGAGGAAGTCCTGCAGCCAGGCCTTGTTGAGATTGACTGCGGGGGGGTTGTCCGCCATGCCGTACCACTCCTGCTCTCCATAGGGTTCCGTCGGCTTCCTGGGCGTTCCGCGCGGGCGGGCGGCGCCGGCGATCCACGCGGAGCGGAGTCGGCGGCACGCCGGCCTCACGACAGCGGGCGGCCGCTCGCGTGACACACGCGGACGGCCGCCCGAAGAGAACCAAAGGCGTGTCGCCCCCGGTCAGCTGCCGATGCGCACGCTCTCCCACAGCGATGTCAGGGACCTCTCGCTGTACTGGTAGCTGTCGGACACGTCGGTCAGCAGGGCCGAGTTCTCCGCGAGGATGCGCTTCATCTCCTCGACGGCGTTGTTCCAGGACGCCTGCTTCTGGGCGTACACCGTCTTGTCGTCACCTTCCCAGGTCTTCTGGAGCTCCTGCAGCTCCGCCTCCAGGTTGGTGAGGATGCTGTCGATCGCCTTGGTCTGGTGGACCATGTCGTCGGCGGCGTTCTCCATGTGGGAGTAGTCGACGTAGATCTGGCCGTCGGTGAAGTCAAGCGGGGGGGTCATGGTGGTCCTCGTCTCGCGCCGGATAGTGCTGAGGGGAAGGGTGTCGCGGCGCCCGGGTGCCGGTCAGGAATCCGGGAGCGGGAGCGGTGGTCAGCGACCGGCGGTGGAGCCCGCCAGCGCGTTGAAGATCTCCTCGGAGCGGTTGTACGCCTGCTGGATGGACTCGTTCGCGGTGGCCTGCTGGATGCCCTGCGCGCGCATCGTCTCCTCCAGCGTCGTGATCATGTCGCGGAGGTTGCTGGAGATGATCTCCGCCTGCGCGTCCCACCGGTCGAGCAGTTTCTGGAACGCACCACCGTCGCTACCGGCATAGCCGGAGGACAGGTTGTGCTTCATGTTCTCCACGTCCTGGCGGCTCTTCTGCACGCCGGTGAAGGCCATCTCCAGCGCGGTGACACCGTTCTGTGTCGCCGATGCCAGTGACTGCTGTCCGCCTGTGCCTGCCATGTGCCTGCTCCTCCTGGAGTGTCACGCCGCCGGTCCTCGGACGCGGACAGCGCGGTGCGTGCCCGGACGCGGCCGGAGGACCGGCGTCCGGATGGGTCGGGCTAATGGAGCCTAAAGAGAAAGGAGTTGACGATTCAATGGCTTGAGTCACCTTCTCGGCTCCGACCGGATGCTTCAGGCCTTTCGCGGCGTGGTTCCAGGGCGAACAGCTCCGCCCTGCCCGCCGCCCGGGGCCTCGTGCCTTCCTGTTCCAGGACGCCCGACACTCCCGTCGCGTTGCGATGACACGATCAATTCCTATGGTTTCACGCCGTGTTCACTTTCCTTCCCGGTCCCGAGGCGTTCTCCCCGCCCCACCGCGCGACGGGGAGGCAGCACACTCACCTCCGGTCGCAGCGCGCAGTGGTGTTCCGGCTCCGGCCGGAGGCCGCGGCCTCCTTGGTCAGGTCCGGCCCCGTCGGCAGCATCGCCAGCAGTGGCGCCGGAAGGCCGCGCACCTGGTTCTGCGTGTAGCCGAGCGCCTCGAGCGCCTCCGCCGTACCCACCCGGTACTTCATCCCGGTGTCCGTCACCAGATAGACGGTGGCCCCGACCTTGCTCCCGCTCGCCCCGAGCGCGCGCACCAGGGACCCTCCGCCGGGCCGCACGGTGATCGTGCCGACCGGCATGCAGGCCGGGGTGAGTCCCTCCGGGGGCGCCTGGGCGGCCGGGCCCAGGGAGCCCGTCCCGGTCAGGGCCACACTGATTCGCGGGCCGCGCCCGCCGGTCTCGATCCGCACGCAGACGGTGTGGTCCTCGCCGAGGGCCACCGCCTCCGGCGGCGCCGAGGGCAGGTCCGGGTCCTCGGCGGGCTCACCCGCCCCCGGGGCCAGATGGCCGCTCAGCACGTCCGCGCCCAGGGCGGTGAGCTTCGCCGCACCGCCCCGGTAGACCTTCTCGCGAGTCTCCGGGTCCCCGAGCACGAGCGCGGCACCGGTCGACGTGAGGGGGGTCAGCCCCTCCTTGCGCAGCAGGTAGTAGCGGTCGGCGGAGCCCGGCACGGTGACCCGGAACACCTCGCCGATCCGGGACTCCCGGCCACCCAGCGACGGCCCCTCCTGGCCCTTGCCGGGAACGTCCGGCGGGCGCAGGTCGGGGCCCGACGGCAGGGCGTTCAGGAAGGCCGCCGAGACGGGGAGGCGGGGGGTGGAACCGTAGCCGAGGGCCTCGCGGGCGCGGCTGTCCTCGTCGAGCCGGAGCTTGCTCCCGCGCCACACCAGATAGCCGGCCTTGTCCGGCCCGGTCACCAGCACGCCCTCGCCGCTGGGCAGGCCGGCGGCGTCGGCCGGAACGCCTACCGTGACGGTGGTGCCGGTGGCGCCCGTCCCGCCGCCCGAACAGACCCGCCATGGGCCGGTGTCCAGGTCCCCGCTACCGGGCAGCGCGTCCGGGGCGCCGGTGATGCCGACGGGTGCCCCGTGGGGCGTCCCCTTCAGGGAGGCGGAGCCGACCGTCACCACCTTCATGTCGGCGCCCCCGAGCAACCGCGCCGAGGCGTAGTTGCGCACCGGACGCAGCCGCCCGTCCAGGTAGAGGTAGCGGGAGCCGGTGTCCTTGTTCACGACGAGGGTCCCGGCCGCTCGCCAGGAGTCCTTCGTGCCGGGTTTGAGCAACCCGAGGACGAAGGACCCGGCCGACAGGAGGACGGCGATCACGATGCCGATCACCACGCCCCGGTTGGTCCGCCCCTGCGGGCTCTCCGGAGCGTCCGGATCCGCGCGCAGCATGCCGGAGGTCAGCCGACCCATGACGAACATGTGCGCGTGCACCTGATCGCGCTTGGACTGCATGACAGCGTGTCTCTCTTCCGGTCAGCCGTTGATGGACCGCAGGGTGCTGTACACGCCGAGCACCCACAGGGCGAGCGGCAGCATGCTGATCGCCAGGGCCGAGTGCAGCAGTTCGCCGGCACGGCCCCAGTACGGCACCAGCCGGCGGCCGGGGACGGTCCACGCGGCGATCGCGAGCGCCGCCGTGGCGGCGAGCAGGCCCGCGCCCGTCGCCAGCCGGGTGGCCGCCGTGGCCGCCGGGGCGGCGGCCAGCACCAGCAGAAGCAGTCCCGCGACGCCCGGAACCACCAGCGACATGCGCTGCCAGATGTTGCCCAGCCCCCGGGCGTGCAGGACGAGCAGCAGGGACAGCGCCACCGTCATGATGATCTCGGCCGGTTCACGTTCCCGGGCGAGCCCGACGAGGCATCCGCCGCTGACCACGCCCACCGCCCCGTAGAGCGAGGTCATCCAGCCGTCGGCGAGGATGGCGCGGGCCGAGACCACGGAGGTGGCATGTGGCTCGATGCCTTCCTGGAGCTGCTGCGCGTTGGTCGGCAGGGGTGGCATGCGCATCCCGGACATCCGGAACGCCAGGGAGGGAACGAAGGCGCCCAGGACCACCGCCAGGACGGCGATGACCGCTGCGGCGTGCACGGGCGTCAGGTCGGTCGTGATGAGCAGGACTGCGGCCAGTGCGGCGAAGACCGAAACGACGGCGATGCCCAGGAAGAGTGCGGCGAACGCCGCCACGATGGCGAGTGCGAGCACCGCCCCGCCCGCCGCGGCGGCGCCGGCGGCGAGCAGCCGGGCGCCCAGCGTCTCGTGGGCGTGCGGCCCGCTGAGCGCGCCGCCCGGCAGCAGCCACCCGGCCAGGGCCAGGTAGGGCCCGACCATGAAGCCCAGCGCGGCTCCGGCGCCGGCGTCCCCGACCGCCCGGCTCGCCGCGCCCGCGCCCGCGAGCAGGAGCAGACCGGCGGCGGTCGCGAACACGGCCCGGGGCAGCGCGGAGCCGCCGGGCCACGCGATCACCACCATGCCCGCCGCCAGGACCGCGACCGCGACGCCGAGCAGCACCCACCGGCTGACCTTGGGGGTCCAGCCGAAGGGATGGTCCCGCATCGTGGTGGCTATGCCGTCGACGAGATCGTCGAGGTGCACCTCGGGCAGGGCTTCGGCGCGTGGTCGGAGGTAGAGGGTGTCGCCGTCGCGCAGACCGTAGGAGTCGAGGGTGCGTTCCTCGTCCAGTGGTTCGCCGCCGAGCCGCTGGAGCACCCAGCCGCCGTGGTCGATACCGGCTTCCTCGAGGTCGTCCCCGGCGTATCCGAGCACCGCGGGCAGCAGGTCGGCCACGGGGACGTCGGCGGGCACGGCGAGATCGATGGTCCTGGCGGGGGCTCGTACCGTCAGACGGCACAGCTCGGCCACCTGAGTGTCAGTCATCGGGATGGCTCACGCTTCTCCGGTTACTGCTGCGAACGGTCAGGGAACGCCGTCTGACACACCGCTGGACATCACACGTCACTGCGGAACTGTAAAACCCCGGGACGGGGCGGTAGTTGACGGTCGGCACAATGATCGTAGTATCGGCTGCCCGTCCTGCGCGACGCATCCCGGGACGCGGAACCCCGAGTGACCGCGGGCTCACCGTCCGACGCGGCGTGAAGGACGTCGGGGTACGGACGCGGAAGACGTCATGAACGGTCGGTGTACGTGACGGGCCCCGTCGCGTGCCGTGGGACCGGCTGGTGGCGGGGTTGCGACACGGCGGCACACCGGGCACGGCGGACGGCCGGCACCTGCCGGAGCCCGGTCGTCGTCGGAGGGAGGCGCGACGTAGGGTGCGTGCGACAGCGAGGCCCGTCCGGCGTCCTGGCGCCGTGCCGACCGGGACGGGTGCCGCCGGCGACGACGACGTCGTTCCGCCCGCTCTCCCCCTTGCCCCGTAAGGAGACGGTTCCTTGAGTGTGGTCCTGTTCCGCCGCCCGGCCCGACGCCGGGGCCCGGAGATGCCCGACGGGGAGCTGAATCTCCAGGAACCGCCGATCCTCCCCGAGACGGTGCCCGACACCTCCGCCGTGTGGACGTACCTCCCCATGGCCCTGATGTCGGTCTCGATGATGTTCATGTTCATGCGACCCGGTATGACCCGGGGCTCCGGCGGGTTCATCTACATCGCCCTGGGCCTCATGGTGCTCGGGGCCGCGGCGATGTTCATCGGCCAGTTCATGCGCAAAGCCGCCGAGCGCAAGCAGAAGCTGAAGGGCGAGCGCCGGGACTACCTGCGCTACCTCACCCAGATCCGGCGCAAGGTCCGCGGCGCCGTCGTGGACCAGCAGCTGGCCCTGGCCTGGCGCCACCCCGAGCCCGCCGCCCTGTGGTCCATGACGGGCACCACCCGGCTGTGGGAACGCCGGCCCCGCGACGAGGACTTCGGGGAGGTGCGGATGGCGGTCGGTGAACAGAAGCTGAGCCTGAAGCTGACCCCGAACTCCACCAACCCCGTGGAGGACCTGGAACCGCTCAGCGCGCACGCCCTGCGCAGCTTCATCCGCGCCTACTCGACGGTGCCGGAACAGCCCATCGCCATCTACCTGCGGGCCTGGGCCCGGGTGCTGTTCCGGGGCGACGAGGAGCGGATACGGTCCGTGGCCCGGGCCCTGCTCGCCCAGCTGGCCACCTTCCACTCGCCCGACGACGTGTGGATCGCGCTGTGCGTGTCCGACGAGCGGCGCGCGGACTGGGAGTGGACCAAGTGGCTCCCGCACAACCTCCACCCGCACGACACGGACGGTGCGGGTCCCACCCGCATGACCGTCTCCGCCCTGGGCGAGCTGGAGAACCTGCTCGGCGCCGAGTTCATGGAGCGGCCTCCGTTCGACCCGGACGCCGTACCCGGGCGCGAGGAACCCTTCACCGTGATCGTGGTGGACGGGGGCACCGTCCCGGCGGGCCACCGCCTGGACGGCCCCGGCTTCCGCAACGCGGTCGTCCTGGACCTGAGCGGCGCCCTCTCCTGGCGGCCCGGCCGGATCACCCTGCGTTTCGAGGTGGGCGAGGACGATCTCGGGCTGGTGCGCACCGACCGCGAGCGCAAGGAGCAGATCACCCGGCTCGGCAGGCCCGACCGCCTCGGCCCGACGGGCGCCACGACCCTGGCGCGGCGTCTCGCCCCGTACCGCATGGGCCTGGGCACGGCCTCGGACTCGTCCGAGCCGCTGTCCGCGAACGTCGAGCTGACCACGCTGCTGGGCATTCCCGACCTGTACCGCCACGACCCGGAGACGCTGTGGCGGCAGCACACCGGACCCACCCGGCTCAAGGTGCCGATCGCGGTCGGCGCCGACGGCGAGCCGGTCGAGCTGGACATCAAGGAGGCGGCCCAGGGGGGCACCGGACCGCACGGCATGCTGATCGGGGCCACCGGCTCCGGCAAGAGCGAACTGCTGCGCACCCTCGTCCTGGCGCTCGCCCTGACGAACTCCTCGGAAACACTCAACTTCGTCCTCGTGGACTTCAAGGGCGGCGCCACCTTCCTGGGTCTGGACGAACTCCCCCACACCTCCGCCGTCATCACCAACCTGGCGGGTGAGGCCGCCCTGGTGTCCCGCATGCAGGACGCCCTGCACGGTGAACTGATGCGCCGTCAGGAGCTGCTGCGGTCGGCGGGCAACTACACCTCCGCACTGGACTACGAGAAGGCCCGTGCCTCGGGCGTGCCGCTGGAACCGCTGCCCAGCCTGTTCGTCGTCGTCGACGAGTTCAGCGAACTCCTGGCTGCTCACCGGGAGTTCATGGAGCTTTTCGTGATGATCGGCCGCCTCGGCCGGTCCCTCGGTGTGCACCTCCTGCTCGCGTCGCAGCGCCTGGACGAGGGCCGGATGCACCAACTGGAGAGCCACCTGTCGTACCGGATCGGTCTGCGTACCTTCTCCGCCATGGAGAGCCGGGGGGTCCTCGGCGTGCCGGACGCGTACCAGCTGCCGTCGGCGCCCGGCAGCGGCTTCCTCAAGTCGGGTGTGGAGGCGCTGACCCGCTTCCGGGCCGCGTACGTCTCCGGCCCGTACCAGCGACGGGGCGGCAGCGCCGACCAGGCCCGGGTGGCCAGCCAGACCGTCCCGTGGACCAGTGGCTACGTCGTGCCGCGCCGGCTGCCGGACACCCCGGCCCCCGAACCCGCCCCCGAGCAGGAGGAGACCGGGGACACCCTGCTCTCCGTGGCCGTGGAGCGGCTGTTGAACGCCGGGCCGCCGGCCCACCAGGTGTGGCTGCCACCGCTGGACCTGCCCGCCACCCTCGACCAGGTGCTGCCGCCGCTCACCCCCGACCCCGAACTGGGTCTGACCACCGTGGGATCGGCGCACCGCGGGCGGCTCACCATCCCCATCGGCATCATCGACCGCCCCTTCGACCAGCTCCGCGACCTGCTGACCGTCGACCTCTCCGGCGCGGGCGGTCACATCGCCGTCGCGGGCGGGCCGCAGAGCGGCAAGAGCACGATGGTGCGCACGATCATGACCGCGCTGGCGCTCACCCACACCCCCCGCGAGGTGCAGTTCTACTGCCTCGACTTCGGCGGTGGCACGCTCGCCGGGCTGGCCGGCCTGCCGCACGTCAGCGGGGTCGCGGCACGACTGGACACCGAGCGGGTCGGCCGTACGGTCGCCGAGGTCACCACGCTGCTGGCGGAGCGCGAACGGTTCTTCCTGGACAACGGCATCGACTCGATGGCGACCTTCCGGCGCCGCCTCGCCGCCGGGGACTTCCCCGAGCACCGGCACGGGGACGTGTTCCTGGTGATCGACGGCTGGTCGACGGTGCGTCAGGACTTCGACCGGTACATCCAGACCTTCGGCGCGATCGCCGCCCGTGGCCTCAACTACGGCATCCACCTGATCGTCACCGTCGCCCGCTGGGTGGAGCTGACCTCAGCCATCCGGGACCAGGCCGCCACCCACCTGGAGCTCCGGATGGGGGACCCCATGGACTCCGAGATCGACATGCGGCGCGCGGCGACCGTACCCCGGCTGCCGGGCCGCGGCCTGACACGCGATGCCAAGCTCCACTACCTCACCGCACTCCCCCGGATCGACGGCGTGGAGTCCGCGGACGACCTGTCCGACGGTGTTTCCGGTCTGGTGGCGGCGGTGCGGGAGAGCTGGCAGGGCCCACCGGCCCCGCCGGTCCGGATGCTGCCGACCCGGCTGCCCCTCTCCGCGCTCCCGGCTCCGAAGGGCGACTTCAAGATGCCCATCGGCCTGGAGGAGGAGCGTCTGTCCACTGTGTGGCACGACTTCTCCGAGACCCCGCACATGATCGTGGTCGGCGACGCGGAGAGCGGCAAGACCAACATGCTGCGCCTGACGGCCAAGGCCATCATGGACCGGTACACCCCGGCCGAGGCGCGCATCATGGTCGTGGACTACCGCCGCGCCCTGGTGGAGGCGGTCCCGGACGAGTACCGCCTGGGTCACGCGGTGTCGATGGACGCCCTGAAGGAGCTCATCGCGGGCGCCGCCCGCGCGGTGGCGGCCCGGGTGCCGGGTCCGGAGATCACACCGGCCCGGATGCGCACATGCGACTGGTGGGACGGCCCGCGGCTGTTCATCCTCGTGGACGACTACGACATGCTGGGCACGAGCGCGATGAACGCGCCCTTCGACCCGCTGCTGAACCACCTCGCACTCGGCTACGAGGTGGGTCTGCACATCGTCGTCGCCCGCTCCGCCGCCGGCGCGGGCCGGGGGCTGGGCGAACCGATGCTGCGCCGCATGCAGGAGGTCAACACCCCGACGCTGCTGCTGTCGTGCCCGCCGTCGGAGGGCTTCATCCTGGGCAGCGTCAAGGGCCGGAACCTGCCACCGGGCCGGGGTACGCGGGTGACGCGCCGCATGCAGACCCAGGTGCAGACGGCGGTGCTGGAGGACCAGGAGCCGTAGGGGTCTCTGACACAGGCCCGCGCCGTGGCGGCGTCCGGTGCGGGTGACGGCACGCCCTCGACGCCGCTCCTTCTTCCTCGCTCATGTGCCGGGCCCCACCGTGGGGCGGCCGGACCGGTCCGCGTCGCACGGCCGTACTTCGCCGTGCGACGGCCGGTTCCGGCGGCCCCGGGGTCCGTCGGGCGGGCGGCGCCCCGCAGCCCGTCAGCTGCCCGCCGGACGCCAGTTCCGCGCCCGGCCGCGCGGGATGACCACGGCGCCCGCCGCCACCAGGAGCACCAGGCCGGCGCTCACGCCCGCCACCACCAGGGCCCGGGTGCGCGGCCGTGTCGCGGGCGGGGCCGGGACCACCGCCCGTTCCGGCCGGGGCGCCGTGCCCCTGGCGTCAGTCAGTACGGCCGTCAGCGCGCCGTACGGGTCGAGCCGTGGGGGCGCCGCCGGGTACGCCGCCTCGATCAGGCGGCGCGAGACCTCCGCGGCCGTCAGGTCCGGGTAGCGCGCCCGCACCAGCGCCGCCGCCCCCGCGACGTTCGCGGCGGCGAACGAGGCACCCGAACCGATGAAGTGGCCCGGCCCCTTCGGACCGATGCTCACCACCGCGTCGCCGGGCGCGGCCAGGTCCGCCCCGCCCACCAGCGGGGCGTCGGCCGGCCGGCCGCCTTCCGGGCCGTAGTCCGTCACGGCCAGCACGCCCGGTGCCGCCGCCGGCCAGTACCAGGGCGTCGGCTCCGCGTCCCGCTCCAGCGCGTCGGGCGCCAGCGGAGCCACCACCAGCGCGTCCTTGCCGCTCGCGTACGCGACCGCTTCCGTCAGCTGCGCCTTGCCGCTGTCCAGGGCCGCGGCGACGTAGATGACGCCGGCGCCCTCGTCCGCCGCCCGGCGTATCGCGTCGGCGACCTGACCCACCGTGCTCCCGCCCCGCTCTCCGGTGCCCCGTACGGCCAGGATCCGGGCCTGCGGTGCCAGCCCCGCCGGGCCCCCGTCGTCGCCGGGCCTCGCCGCGATCAGGCCGGCCGCGAACGTGCCGTGCCCGACGCAGTCCTCGCCGGCCGGCCCGATTGCGGTCACCCGCCCCGACAGCGCGGGCGCCGCCTCGGCGACTCCCGTGTCCACGACCGCGACCGTCGTCCCCTCCCCCTGGGAGAGCGGGCGGGTGCGGGCCACGCCCAGAGCGCTCAGCGCCCACGGCTCGGCCGTGGCCTTCTCGCTCGACACCGAGGCGCAGGTGTCGCCCTCCCCCAGGACGGAGCGCACGACCGGCAGCCCCACGGAGTCGGCCGCGGCGGGCGCGGCCCCGACGACGCCCAGCGCGGTCGCGATCGTGGTCATCAGCAGGGGGGCGGCCACGACCGGGGCCCAGGGACGGCGGTGGAGACCAACTCGGGCACGGGGCATGGAACGCATGATAGGTCCCGCGTCCGACGGCGTGCCGAGGGGCGGGTGACCCCGGACGACGTAACGGGACGTACACGCGGTACCGCCCCAACTCCTCGGTCGCTCCTGGAACATCGCCGCACCGGTCCCGTAGCCTTCGTTCGTGCGCACAGCCGTACGTACCCCGGACGCGGAACAGTCCCCCTGTCGGTCCCCTCGGTGGGAGAGGCGCGCGACGGCGGCACCACAAGGAGGAGGAGCGAGCGTGTCACGGCAGTTGCTCAGGGTCGGATCGGGACAACCGGACAGTTTCCGAACGATCGGTGATGCCTTGGACATGGCACGCACGGGTGCGGTGATCCGGGTCCACCCCGGCCGCTACCCGGAGAACCTCACGGTCAGGACCCGGGTCACCATCGTCGCCGACGGCGAGCCCGGCAGTGTCGACATCTGCCCCCGCCGGGGCACCGCCGTCGTCCTCGTCGCCGACGCCGTCATGCTCACCGACCTGACCCTGCGGGGCGGAAGCGAGGACCTGCCCGTGGTCGACGCGCCGCGCGGCCAGGTCGCGATGGACGGCTGCACGGTTGTCGGCTCCGGCTGGACCGCCGTCCTGGCCCGCGAGTCGGGTTCGGTGGCCATGCGCGACTGCCGGGTCAGCAACCCGAAGGGCGCCGGGGTCGTGGACTCCGCGCCCACCGGCAGCATCATCGCGGGTTGTCTCATCGAGAACCTCGGAACCTCCGGCGTCGTCATCGGGGCGGAGGCCCGGGCGACCGTACGGGACTGCCGGATCCGCGACGCCCGCGCCAACGGCGTGCTGACCTCCGACGAGGCGCAGGGCCTGGTCGAGGACTGCGACATCTCCGGCACGGACAAGCCGTCCATCGCCCTGGAGGGCCGCAGCGGCACCCGGGTCGTGCGCACCTCCGTGCACGACACGTCGGTCGGCGTCTACATCACCAGTTCCGCCCGCCCGGTGCTGGAGCACGTCACGGTCAGCGACACCACCGGCCCCGGCATCGTGCTGGCCGCGAGCGCCGACCCCGAGTTCCTGCACTGCCGTACCTCACGCACCAAGGGCAGCGGTCTCACCGTCACCGAGCGGTCGAGGGGCACCTTCCAGGACTGCGAGTTCGACACCTCCGCCGCGCCCGCCATCCGCGTGGTCAGCTCCAGCGCACCCTTCCTGACCGGCTGCGCGGTACGCGACTGCGCGGACGCGAGCGGCGCCGTGCTGCTGGAGGAGGATTCGGCGGCGGAGTTCGACGACCTGCTGGTCACGGACGCGGCCGGCACCGGCATACGGATACGCGCCGGCGCCGACCCGCTGATGCGCCGCGCGCGGATCACCTCGCCGGGCGGCCACGGCGTCGAGGTGGCCGAGGACGGGCGGGGCAGGCTGGAGCACTGCGAGATCGACCGGGCGGGGGGCTCCGCGGTACGCGTCGTCTCGGGTGGCAACCCCGACATCCGCGACACGGTCATGCGGGCGGCGACCGACGCCGCCGTCTCCGTCGGCCCCCAGGGCCGCGCCACCCTTCAGGACTGCCGTATCGAGTCGCCCGCGGCCGGCGGTGTCACGGTGGACAACGGCGGCGAACTCTCCGCGCTGCGGGCCCACATCACCGACTGCGGTGCCCACGGGGTACTCCTCGCCAACGGCGCCCGCGCCACCCTCACCTCCTCCCAGGTCATCGGCAGCGTCGGCGACGGCGTCCGCCTCGACACGGGCGAGCCTGTCACCGTCAAAGACTGTGCCGTCCGCGACAACCGCGGCGCGGGCCTCAGACAGACGCGGGTGAACGAACGGCTCACCATCGAGAACCTCAACAGCAGCGGCAACGTGGCCCCGGACGCGTGGGGCGACACCCTCCCGCCGGACGTCGCGACCGGCGGGTCCGGCGACGCCGCCACGAAGCCCGAGAGCCCGCTGGAGGAGCTGGAGGCGCTGGTCGGCCTGACCGAGGTCAAGAGCCAGGTCCGGACCCTCGTCAACCTCAACCAGCTGAACCAGCGCCGCGCCCAGCTGGGCATGCCCGTCCCCCAGATGAGCCGCCACCTGGTCTTCTCGGGCCCGCCCGGCACCGGTAAGACCACGGTGGCCCGGCTGTACGGAGGCATCCTGGCGGATCTGGGCGTCCTGCGCTCCGGGCACCTGGTGGAGGTCTCCCGAGCCGACCTGGTCGCGCAGGTCATCGGCGGCACGGCCATCAAGACGACCGAGGCGTTCAACGAGGCCCTCGGCGGTGTGCTGTTCATCGACGAGGCCTACACACTGCTCTCCGACAGCAAGGGATCCGGCGCCGACTTCGGCCGGGAGGCGGTCGACACGCTGCTGAAGCTGATGGAGGACCACCGCGACGACGTGGCCGTCATCGCCGCCGGCTACACCGGCGAGATGGACTCGTTCCTCTCCTCCAACCCCGGCCTGGCCTCCCGCTTCACCCGCACCATCGAGTTCGCCAACTACTCGGTCGACGAACTGGTGACGATCACCGAGAACATGTGCGCGGGGCACCGCTACGCACTCGACCCCCGGACCCTGGACGCGCTCGCCCTGCACTACGCCCGCATGCCACGCGACGCCACTTTCGGCAACGGACGTGCCGCACGGCAGGTGTTCGAGGAGATGGTGGACCGGCAGGCCTCCCGCCTCGCCTCCATGACGAACCCGGCGGAGAGCGACCTCACCCTCCTGCTGCCCGAGGACGTGGCGACGGAGAGCACCCCGGCCGACAACGGTCCCGGCTCGGAGGAACTGCTCGCCGAGCTGCACTCCATGATCGGCCTCACGGCGGTCAAGAACGAGGTGTCCGCCCTGGTCAACATGCTCACGGCGGCGAAACAGCGCAAGGCCGCCGGGCTGCCCACCCCGAGGATCAGCAACCACCTCATTTTCTCCGGGCCGCCCGGTACGGGTAAGACCACCATCGCGCGCCTGTACGCGGATCTGCTGCGCTCCCTCGGCGTCCTGCCCAAGGGCCAACTGGTCGAAGTCGCCCGCGCCGACCTGGTCGGCCGCTACGTGGGCCACACGGCCCAGCTCACCAGAGAGGCGTTCGAGCGGGCCCTGGGGGGCGTGCTGTTCGTCGACGAGGCTTACACGCTCACCCCGGAGGGCGTGACCTCGGACTTCGGCAGGGAGGCCGTCGACACACTGCTGAAACTGATGGAGGACCACCGCGACGAGGTCGTCGTCATCGCCGCCGGCTACACCCGCGAGATGCGTCGCTTCCTCGACTCCAACCCGGGCCTGGCTTCGCGGTTCTCGCGGACGGTGGAGTTCGAGAACTACTCGACGGACGACCTGCTGGAGATCCTGTCCAAGCAGGCCACCGATTACGGCTACGACTGCTCCCCGGAGGCGATGACCGCACTGCGCGGCTATCTGGACGCCCTGCCGCGCGACCACTCCTTCGGCAACGCACGTACGGCTCGCCAGATCCTGGAGGGGATGATGACCCGCCAGGCGGGACGGATCAGTGCGATGTCCGCGCCGGGCCTGGACGACCTGCGACTACTGGCTGCGGAGGACCTGCCCCCGGAGGCGGCGGCGCTACCCCGCTGACGGGCCGGGCCGCACGTGCCGGTGTGGGAGCGGTCCGGTCCCCGGCCGGACCGCTCCGCCGCCGGGGCCGGCGGGTGCGGGCGCCTCGTCTCGCCCCGGCGCACGAGGTAAGGCCTCGGCCGCAGACCCGACCGTGCGCGGCGGTATTCGTCACACATCACCTAGGCGGGCGGGTCCGGGGGGCCCGTTTCGCGCACCGCGGTCCCGGACCATGAGGGCGGCTCGCTTGCCGGGCAGGTCGACCTCGGCGGCGAGTTGGAAGCCGGCGCTCCGGAAGGCCGCGACCGAGGGCGTGTTGCGCAGGTCGGGCTCGGCGAGGACGCGGGTGCAGCCGGGCCGCCTGGCGAGGACGAGTTCGGCTACGGCTCTGATCAGGGTGGTGCCGAGGCCCCGCCCGCGGTCGGCGTGCGCGCCGACGAGGAGGTGGAGGCCCGTGTCGTGCGGCCGGACGGGACAGTACCGGGCCAGCGGGTCGAGGTCGGCCCGGTAGATCTCCCAGTAGCTCACCGGCGCCCCCTCCAGCAGGCCGAGGCACGGAACGCTGCGTCCGTCGCCGTCGAGCTGGGCCCGCAGGTGGTCCTCGGTCACGCTCCGCGGCCCGGCCAGCTCCCAGAAGGCGGCCACGGCGGGGTCGTTCATCCAGCGGCCGATGAGGGCGGCGTCCCGGTCGACACGGACGGGCACCAGCTGGAACAGGCCCGCGGGCGTGGCGGCCGGGCCCCAGCCGGCGACGCGGTCGAGCAGGTCGTCGCCGGCGCCCGGGCCCGGGCGGGAGCCGGCCGGCGGTTCCCGGAAGAGGGTGACGAACTCCTCGGGCAGGTGCAGGTCGAGGGTGTCGTCCCCGTCCGTGTCCGGGCCGGGCTCCGGGCCGGTGCCGAGGGCGGCGGGGGCGTCGGCGCTCGCGTCGGTGGAAGCCACGGTGTCGCTCCTTTCGGGAGGCGGGGTCGGGCGCGTGGTCGTCGGGTGCTCAGGAGTGCAGGGGGTTGGCGATCGTGACGTAGACGGACTGGGTGTCGACCGGGCCGACGAGTTCGTCGAGGCCGTGCAGCCGGGTCAGCAGGTTGGCCTTGCAGCGCAGCACGGGCGAGTCGAGCAGGCGTGCGGGCAGCGGGCTGCGCAGCGGGGCCGGGCCCGAGGCGAGCCGGCCGAGGAAACGGCGGAAGGCGGCGAGCAGCAGCCGTTCGTCGGCGAGGTTCTGGGAGCCGAAGGCCCCGATGAGCCCGAACACGTTGTTGACGGCGAGGTAGTAGGCGAAGCGCTCGTCGGTGACCTCGTCGGTGACGAACGTGTCGCTGCGGGCGCCGACGCCGGTCAGCCGGGCCTCGAGTTCCGCCCGGCGGGACTCGCGGAAGTAGTAGCCCTGGTTGTCGCGGTAGCGGCCGCCGGCGGGCCAGCCGTCGGCGTCCAGCAGGAGCAGCGTGTTCTGCTGGTGGGCCTCCAGGGCGATGCCGGCCTCCGCGTCCAGCCACAGCACGGGGCGGACGACGTGTTCGAGGTACCGCAGGAACCACTCGGCGGCGACCGCGCCGCGGGGACGGCCGGTCCGCCGGGCGAGGCGGGTGACGGCCTCGCCGAGCCGGGAGCTCACGACGGGGCCGCTCCCGCCCGCGCCGTCGGCCGGCCGGGGCAGGCCGGGGGCGGCGAGCGCGGCGACGCAGGAGACGTCGTCCGAGGGGCGGAACGGGTTGTGCCGGATGACGGCGTCGAGCCCTCGCACGGGCGTGCCGTCCGGCCCGTCGACGGCGATCCAGGCCGGGTCGCGGACGATGTCGAAGTCCGGGTGCGCGGCCCGCCACCGCCGGGACAGGCCGGCGCGCAGCAGACGGTGGACCTCGACGCCGCGGTGGAGTTCCTCGCGGAGGTTCTCCCGGCGGGAGTTGGTGATGTGCAGCGCCAGGGACAGCTTGAGCATGGCGGGGGCACCGCTTCGGTACACGGTCCGCAGGGAGGACGTGGGGTACCAGGGGTCGCCGTGCGGGCCGAGGTCCCGGAGCAGCCCGGCTTCCAGCAGGTCCCGGGTCTCGGGCCGGTGCCGGACCTCGCGGAACTGCCAGGGGTGCAGGGGCAGGGCCGCGTGGCCGTCCGGCAGTGCCGGGCCCGTTCCGGCGAGGCGTGCGGTGAGCCGGGCCGCGGCGACCGGGCGACCGCGTTCGGTCCAGGCCGAGTCGGTGGCGAGCACGCAGGGCGCGACGGCCAGCCAGTGCAGCGGGAAGGAGCCGCGCAGTTCGGGTGAGTACAGCAGGGCTTCGGCGTCGGTGAGCCCTTCGCGGCTCTTCGGGGTGGGATGGAAGGGGTGGCCGAGGAGGAGTGCCTGTTCGGCGGCGAGGAAGAGGTCGGGGCCGTCGCCGGGGTGGTCGCGGCGGTCACGGAGGAAGAGGGCGGTGCGGCGGGCGGAGTCGGCCACGCGCGCGACGAGTTCGGTGCCGTGGGCGTCCGCGTCCTTGGCCGTCTCCCTCGCGAGGAGCGCGGCGACCGTCACCGCGTCCGCCGGCGGTGCGGGCGCGGGGGCACCGGCCAGGCGCGCGGGGCCGAAGCGGTGCCGGCCGGTCGGGGACCAGTGGAGGACGGGGACGACCAGGGCCGTGCCGCTGGCGGGCAGCGGAACGCGCAGGAGGCCGTCGGCCGGTGCCGGCAGGCCGGCCTCACGGATCCAGCAGCGCAGCAGGTTCTCCACGGTGGCGGCCTGGGCGGTGCGGTGCGGGCCGGAATCGTCCGGATCCGGGTCATCCGGGTCCTGGCGGTCCGGTCCCGGGCGGCCCGGGTCCGAGCACTCCGGGGCCGGACGCCGGGGGGCGGAGCGGTCCGGACGGTCCGGGTCCGGGTGGCCCTGGAGCCCGGGGACGGAGGCGGTGGCGGGTTCGGGTGCGGGGGTGATGTGCAACGCGGTTCCTCGGTGACGTGCTGTGCGGGGCGGCGTGGGCGGCGGGCATCAGCGCGAAGCGCCCGGCCCGCGGGACGGGGCACGGCCGGTTCCGGGTGGCGGTGCCGCCGCCACCGCCTGGACCGCGTCGGCCAGCCGGTCCAGTACCGCCGTCGCCTGTTCCTCGGTGATGGTCAGCGGCGGAACGAGTCGTACGACGTTCGCGCACGGGCCCGCGCGGTCCACGATGAGCCCGCGCCGCAGGCACTCCCGCTGGACGGCGACGGCCGTCTCCGGGGCAGCGGGGCGCTGTGCGCCGGCGGCGGCGCCGTGCTCGCCGTCCGCCGCCACCAGTTCGATCCCGATCATCAGTCCCCGCCCGCGCACGTCACCGACGCAGGGGAACTCCTCGGCCAGGCCCCGCAGTCGGGCCAGCATGCGGGCGCCCAGGGAGCGGGCGTGCTCGGCGAGCCGGTGTGCGCGGACGTGGGCGAGGGTCGCCGCGCCCGCGGCCAGGGCGAGTTGGTTGCCGCGGAAGGCGCCGGTGCCCGGGTCCCCCACGTGCAGGTCGTCGCGGTGGACGACCGCGGCCAGCGGCAGGCTGCCGCCGACGGCCTCGGGCAGGACGAGCACGTCCGGGACGATCCCGCTGTGTTCCACGGCCCAGAAGGCTCCGGTTCGTCCGGCTCCCGTCTCGGTCTCGTCGGCGATCAGCGGTACGGCCCGTTCGGCCGTGATCCGCCGGATGCGCCGCAACCAGGCGTCGGAGGCGGGGACCACACCGCCCTCGCCGTGCACCGGCCGGACGATCAGCCCGGCGGGCAGCGCCTGCTCCGGCCGGTGCACGGCGAGGGCGGACTCGACCCGCAGGGCGGTGGGTTCGGCTCCGTGCTCCCCGCCGGCTCCGAAGGCGCGGCGGTGGTCCCGCGGGTACGGCAGGCGTACGAACCGCGCGCCGGCGGTGGCGCCCGGTGCCGCGAACCCACCGGTCCCCGTGCCGTGGTGGGTGTCGGCGAAGGTGATCACCCGGTCCCGTCCGGTGGCGGCGCGGACGAGCCCGACGGCGGCGGCCGCGCCCGTGCCGGCCGGCCCGCAGAACCGCACGCGCGCGTGGTCGGCCAGCCCGGGCGGCAGGGTGCGCAGCAGCTCGGTGACGAAGGCGTCCTCCACCGGGGTGATGAGGTTCATGACCTGGAGCGGGGCTCCGGAGTCGAGCACCTTGCGGATGGCCTCCAGCACGACCGGGTGGTTGTGCCCCAGGACCGGCGTGCCGGCGCCGGAGACGCAGTCCAGGTAACGCCGGCCGTCCGCGCCTTCGATGATGAGGCCCCGGGCCCGGACCGGCACGATCGGCAGGGCGCGCGCGTGGGTACGGGCCGCGGACTCGCGCGCCGGCTGCCGCTTCGGTGCGCCCCCGGACACGGCGCACGCCCGTGAGGACGCCCCGCTCTCCGAGCGCCGGCCGGCAGACCTCCCGCCGCTCCCGGCCTCGGACTCCCGCTCCCCGTACACGGTTTCCGCCACGGTTCCCCGTCCTCCCGCCGTCCAGAGGCGCGTCGCGTGCCGCCCTCGTCGCCGCCCTCGGCATGGGGGCCGCGTCCGGGCAGCAGGCGCCCCACCGCTACCAACCCCCGGCCGCTCACCGGGTTACGGGTTGCCTCAAGATCCTTGCCGTGACGTAACCGTTGCCGTTCCGTCGGAACTCCCCCACAGCGACCGCATAGTGTGTGGTGCCGTTCCAGGACGCCGTGCGGGCCGCGCGGACCCTGCCCGGGTCCGGCGGCGAGCACGGCCGCAGCACCACTCGTTCACAGCTGGGGGAGTCAACACCATGCGATCCATACGGCCGTCGTTCAGCACGCGCGGGCACAGAGGCGGGCGGCGCAGGACCTCCTCCCTGCCGGCCGCCGTGGCCCTCGTCTCCGCACTCGTCCTCACCGCCACCGCCTGTGAGCCGGGGGACGACGAGGCGGGCGGCGACGCCTCCGCGTCCGTGGCGGACGGCGGCAACGGCGAGATCCGGATCCCGGACCACATCAAGGACAAGCTCAAGGAACACGGGATCGACGTCGACGAGTGGAAGAACGGCGCCTGGAAGAACTGGGACAAGGACGACTGGCTGCGCGAGGCGCAGGACTACGTCAACCCGATCATCGAGGACCTCTGGGACCCGGACCGCATGCGGGACGCCGAGGAACCGGACAAGGGTGTCGACGAAGGCGACCTCTCCGGTGACCAGGGGGTCACCGACCCGGAGCCGCAGCCGGTGCAGGCCGAGGCCGTGCCGCCGTCGTACCACGAGAACGCCGCCACGGCGGGCAAGGTGTTCTTCGACTCCCCCGAGGGCACCATGGTCTGCTCGGCGACGGTCGTGCAGGACCCGGCGCGTCCCGGCAAGTCGAACATGGTGTGGACGGCGGGCCACTGCGTGCACGCGGGCAAGAAGGGCGGCTGGTACCGCAACATCGCCTTCGTGCCGTCGTACAACGACTCCGGCGAGTCGACGGCCGAGCTGGAGGACGCGACGAAGGAGGAGGTCGCTCCCTTCGGCGTGTGGTGGGGCGACTGGGCGCAGACCTCGGACCAGTGGATCGAGCAGGGCGGTGCGACGGGCGGCGACGGCGCCTCGTACGACTTCGCGGTCATCCACGTGACGCCCGAGAAGGGCGGTGACGGCAAGTCGCTGGAGGAGACGGTCGGAGCCGCGCTGCCGGTGGACTTCAAGGCGCCCGCCGTGCCGGAGGTCGAGAGCATCACCGCGACCGGTTACCCGGCCGCGCCGCCGTACGACGGGCAGAAGCTGTTCCAGTGCGCGGACAAGCCGGGCCGGCTGTCGCTGACCGCCACGGATCCGACGATGTACCGCATCGGCTGCACCATGACGGGCGGTTCGTCCGGCGGCGGCTGGGTCGCGACGGGCTCCGACGGCAAGCCCGCGCTCGTGTCCAACACCTCGATCGGCCCGGTGACGGCCGGCTGGCTGGCCGGTCCGCGCCTCGGCGAGGAGGCCGAGGGCGTGTACGACGCGGTCAGCGGCAAGTTCGCCGGTCAGTGACCGGACGCTGAGCACACGGGGCGGCGGGGTGCGCCGGACGGACGCCGGCATCCCGCCGCGCGTGCCATGGGGGTTCGTTCCATCCGACGGGGGTCGTCCCACCACGCGTTCCACACGTGTGGGCGCCGCGCTGGACGTGGACTTCTCCGCTCCGTCCGCGTCCGAGGCCGGCGGCATGGGGGCCTGGGGCTGCCCGGCCGCACCGCCGTACAACGGACTGGAGGTGTTCAAGCGCGTCGACCGGTCCGGCCGGCTGTCGCTGAGCCCCTCGCCGCCGGCGATGTACCGCATCGGGTGCACCGTGACCGGCGGTTCGTCCGGCGGCGGGTGGTTCCGGGTGGTGGACGGCGAGACCAGACCGGTCTCGAACACCGCGATCGGTCCGCTGGACAACACCTGGCTCGCGGGACCGCGGCTGGGTCCGCAGGCCGAGGCGATGTACCAGAAGACGAGCAGGGCCTACGGCGGTCAGTGATCCTCACGGACCCGATCCGCACGGACCGAGGGCCCGTCTCCCGCACCGGCGGGAGACGGGCCCTCGGTCGTCACGGCTCTCAGGCGAGCGGCGCCGGAGCGTACGGCGTGAGCTCCGCCGCCAGCTCCTCGTGCACCCGGACCTTGAGCAGGGTGCCCTCCGGGGTGTGCTCCTCGGAGATCACCTCGCCCTCGTCGTGGGCGCGGGCGACCAGCTTGCCGCGGGTGTACGGCACGAGCGCCTCGATCTCCACCGACGGGCGCGGCAGCTCGCTGTCGATCAGCGCGAGCAGCTCGTCGATGTTCCGGCCGGTGCGTGCCGAGACCGCGATGGACCGCTTCTCGACGCGCATCAGCCGCTGGAGCGTCAGCGGGTCGGCCAGGTCGGCCTTGTTGATCACGACGATCTCGGGCACGTCGGTGGCGCCGACGTCCCTGATCACCTCGCGCACGGCGGCCAGCTGCTCCTCCGGGGCCGGGTGCGACCCGTCCACCACGTGCAGGATCAGGTCGGAGTCGCCGACCTCCTCCATCGTGGAGCGGAACGCCTCGACCAGGTGGTGCGGCAGGTGCCGGACGAAGCCGACGGTGTCCGCCAGGGTGTACAGACGGCCGCTCGGGGTCTCGGCGCGGCGCACGGTCGGGTCGAGGGTGGCGAACAGCGCGTTCTCCACCAGTACGCCCGCGCCGGTGAGGCGGTTGAGCAGCGAGGACTTGCCGGCGTTGGTGTAGCCGGCGATGGCCACGGACGGCACCTTGTTGCGCCGGCGCTCCTGGCGCTTGATCTCGCGGCCGGTCTTCATCTCCGCGATCTCCCGGCGCATCTTCGCCATCTTCTCGCGGATCCGGCGCCGGTCCGTCTCGATCTTGGTCTCACCGGGACCACGGGTGGCGAGACCGCCGCCCTTGCCGCCGCCCATCTGCCGGGACAGCGACTGACCCCAGCCGCGCAGCCGCGGCAGCATGTACTGCATCTGCGCGAGCGCGACCTGCGCCTTGCCCTCTCGGGACTTGGCGTGCTGGGCGAAGATGTCCAGGATCAGGGCCGTACGGTCGATGACCTTGACCTTGACGACGTCCTCGAGGTGGATGAGCTGGCCCGGGCTGAGCTCACCGTCGCAGATGACGGTGTCCGCGCCCGTCTCGACGACGACGTCCCGCAGCTCCTGGGCCTTGCCGGAGCCGATGTAGGTGGCCGCGTCGGGCTTGTCGCGGCGCTGGATCACGCCGTCGAGGACGAGCGCGCCCGCGGTCTCCGCGAGGGCGGCGAGCTCCGCGAGGGAGTTCTCCGCGTCCTGCACGGTGCCCGTGGTCCAGACGCCGACGAGGACGACCCGCTCCAGGCGGAGCTGGCGGTACTCGACCTCGGTGACGTCCTCGAGTTCGGTGGACAGGCCCGCCACCCGGCGCAGAGCCGCGCGGTCGGAGCGGTCGAACTGCTCGCCGTCCCACTCCGAGTCGATCTCGTGGCTCCAGGCGACGTCCTCTTCCATCAGGGCATCGGCCCGAAGGCCCTCGGGGTAGGTCTGCGCGAGACGCTTGGTGTCCTGGGAGGGGGAAGAAGAGGAGGTCATTGGATCCTTACGTAGCTGGGAAAGGTGTCGCGCGGCACTGATACCCGCGACACTGAGCACAACGCGCGAGCCGCCGGGGAGATTCCCGCGGCCCGTGCCGCGCCGTCCTGAAGATGGTCGCACGGCACGGGCCGTCTCGTCACCGGCTTATTACCCGCGGGCCTTGCCGGGGTCGGCCGTCGGCGCCTTGTCGGCCGCCGCCGGCTTCCAGTCCGGGTGGCCGGGCATCGGCGGGGTCTTCTCCCCGTACAGCCAGCCCTGGAAGAAGCCGCCCAGGTCACGGCCCGCGACCTCGGAGGCGAGCCGGACGAAGTCCGCGGTCGTCGCCGTGCGGTCCCGGTACCGGGCGGTCCATTCCCGTTCGAGGCGCTCGAAGGCCGGGGCACCGATCTCCTGGCGCAGGGCGTAGAGCACGAGCGCGGCCCCGTCGTAGACGTTGGCCCGGAAGATGCCGGTCTTGTCGCCCTTCTCCGGCGGCCTGGGCGCGGCCGGCGGTCCGCCCGCCGAGCGCCAGCGGTCGGACGTGCCGTAGGCGGCCTTCATCCTCGCCTCCATGGGCCTGCCGGCCTTCTCCTCGGCGTACAGGGCCTCGTACCAGGTGGCGTGGCCTTCGTTGAGCCAGAGGTCGGACCAGGAGTGCGGGCTGACGCTGTCGCCGAACCACTGGTGGGACAGTTCGTGCACCATGATCGACTCGACGTACCACCGGGGGTAGGCGGAGTCGTCGAACAGCTCCCGCTCGAAGAGGGACAGCGTCTGCGTCTCGAGTTCGAAGCCGGTGGTGGCGTCGGCCATGAGCACGCCGTAGGTCTCGAAGGGGTAGCGCCCGATCCTGCTCTCCATCCAGGCGATCTGACCGGGGGTCTTCCTCAGCCACGGTTCGAGTGCCGCGCGGTGCTCCGTCGGCACGACGTCGCGGACGGGCAGTCCGTGCGGGCCGGTGCGGTGCAGCACGGTGGAGCGGCCGATGGAGACCTGGGCCAGTTCGGTCGCCATGGGGTGTGCGGTCCGGTACGTCCAGGTGGTCGACCCGCCGGCCCGGTCCACGGCCGTCGGCAGCCCGTTCGCGACCGCGGTGAGCCCGTCGGGGGCGGTGACCCGGATGGTGAAGCGCGCCTTGTCGGAGGGGTGGTCGTTGCAGGGGAACACCAGGTGGGCGACGTCGGCCTGGTTGGCCATGGCGAGCCCGTCGGCGGTGCGCACCCAGCCGCCCTGCCGGCCCTCGGGAGACACGGGGTCGCTGCTGTGCCGCACGGTGATCCGCGTCCGCTCGCCCTCGTCGAGCGGCTCCACGGGCGTGACCACGAGGTCCTCGCCGGCCGTGGTGAAGCCGGCGGGCTCGCCGTCGACCTCGACCGACTCGACCTCTCCGTGGGTGAAGTCGAGGTTGATCCGGTCCAGGTCCGCCGTCGTGCGGGCGTCGATGGTGGTGACGGCCTTCAGCGGCTTGCTGTTGCTTCCGGAGTAGGTGAAGGACAGGTCGTACGCGGCCACGTCGTACCCGGGATTGCCCAGGTGCGGGAAGAGCCGGTCGCCGACGCCCAGGGGGGCCGGCGGTGCGCTCGCGGCGACCAGGCATACGGAGACGGCCGAGGCGAGCAGCGCCGCGGCCCTGAGCCGGCGGCGGGTTCGCGCGCGGGGGCGGGAAGCCGGGGTGTGGGGGGTGTGCAGCATCCCCCACGGCTATCAGCGCGCGCGTGCGCCGCGGTGACGGCGCGCGCCCGGAGCACCCGAACGGGTAACGCCGCGCCCGGTCCGCTCACGGCAGGCCCGGCACCGCTCCGGCTCAGGCGCCCGTCGGCTGCGGTTGTGCCCTGCTCACGTCGTAGACGCCGGCCACGTCGCGCATCGCGCGCATGAGGGCGGGCAGCCTGGCCGCGTCGGGCAGCAGCACGGTGTAGGTGTGGCGGACCCGCTGCCGGTCGGGGGGTTCGACGGTCGCGGAGACGATCTCCGCGCCTTCGAGGGCCATGGCCTCGGTGAGGTCGGCCAGGAGGTGCGGGCGGCCGAACGATTCGGCGAGCAGCGTGACCCGGCACCCGGTGGACTCGCCCCAGCGCACCCCGATCTCCGGACGTCCCCCGCTCTTCATGCGCGCCACCACGGCGCACTCCGCGCGGTGCACGGTCACCACTCCCCCGCGCACGGCGAAACCGGTGATCTCGTCGGGCGGTACGGGGGTGCAGCAGCGGGCCAGCCGCACGGTCGCGCCGGGCCGGTCGACGAGCACGTCGGCGGGCGCGGGGCGGGTCACCGGCCCGTCCGCGGCCGGACGCGGGGCGGGCGCGCCCGCGCCCGGTGCCGGTTCGGCGGGCCGCTCGTGGGCCGCGTCCTCGGTGCCGTCGGGCGCGGGCGCCGGACGGGCCGCGAGCCGACGCTGGATGGCGATCCGGGCGGTGGGCGTGCGGGCGTGCTCCAGCCACTCCCGGGAGGGCTCGGACGCGGGGTCCTGCCCCATCAGGAGCTGCACGGTGTCGCCGTCCCGGAGCACCGTGCTCATCGTCGCCAGGCGGCCGTTGACGTAGGCGCCCATGGCCGCGTGCGCGTCCTCGCCGTACTGGGCGTACGCGGCGTCCACGCAGGTCGCGCCCTCGGGCAGGCCGAGGGTGCCGCCGTCGGGACGGAAGACGGTGATCTCCCGGTCCTGGGCGAGGTCCTCGCGCAGGGTGGACCAGAAGGTGTCGGGGTCGGGAGCGCTCCGCTGCCAGTCGAGCAGCCGGGAGAGCCAGCCGGGCCGGGTGGGGTCGGCGCGCTCGCCGTCGCCCGTGCCCTGCTCCTCCGCCGGGACGGCGTAGGGGTTGCCGAGCGCGACGACTCCGGCCTCGGCGACCTTGTGCATCTGATGGGTGCGGATGAGGACCTCGACGACCTGTCCGTCCTGCGCGCGGGCCACGGCGGTGTGCAGCGACTGGTACAGGTTGAACTTGGGTACGGCGATGAAGTCCTTGAACTCCGAGACGACGGGCGCCATGCAGGTGTGCAGCTCGCCGAGGACGGCGTAACAGTCGGCGTCCTCCTGGACGAGGACCAGCAGACGGCCGAAGTCGACGCCGGAGAGGGGACCGCGCTTGCGGGAGACGCGGTGCACGGAGACGAAGTGCCGGGGCCTGATGAGCACCTCGGCGGTGATGCCGGCCTCGCGGAGCACCTTGCGCACCTCGTCGGCGACGGCGGCGAGCGGGTCGTCGGCGCGTGCCGCGTTCTCGGCGATCAGCTCGCGCGTGCGTGCGTGCTCCTCGGGGTGCAGCACCGCGAAGACGAGGTCCTCCAGCTCGGACTTGAGCGCCTGGACGCCGAGCCGCTCGGCGAGCGGGATGAGGACGTCCCGCGTGACCTTGGCGATGCGTTCCTGCTTCTCCCGGCGCATGACGCCGAGGGTGCGCATGTTGTGGAGCCGGTCGGCGAGTTTGATCGACATCACGCGGACGTCGTTGCCGGTGGCGACGAGCATCTTGCGGAAGGTCTCGGGCTCGGCGGCGGCGCCGTAGTCGACCTTCTCCAGTTTGGTGACGCCGTCGACGAGGTAGCGGACCTCGGCGCCGAACTCTTCGCCCACCTGGTCCAGCGTCACGTCGGTGTCCTCGACGGTGTCGTGGAGGAGCGAGGCGGTCAGGGTCGTCGTCTCCGCTCCGAGCTCGGCGAGGATCAGGGTCACGGCGAGCGGGTGGGTGATGTACGGCTCGCCGCTCTTGCGCATCTGGCCGCGGTGGGAGGACTCGGCCAGCAGGTAGGCACGGCGCAGGGGGTCGAGGTCGGCGTCGGGATGGTGGGCGCGGTGGGCCTCGACGACGTGGCCGATCGCGTCGGGCAGCCGGTCGCGCGCGGTGGAGCCGAGGAGCGCGGCACGGCCCAGACGGCGCAGGTCGAGCCGGGGGCGCGCCTTCCTGCGGGGCGCCGCCGGGTCGGCGGCGCCGGCGGTCGGCGGCGTCACGGGGCCTGGGCTCGCGGGATTCACGGCCTCCGCATTCATGGGCACCTCCGGCTGCACGGACCGGCGGACGGGGTGCCCCAGGGCGGACACGGCTCAGGGGATGGCATCGTTCCCCCGTCCGGGCCGGTGCTTGATGCTATCGAGCCCATCACGTACGGCTGACCGCCTCTCGCCGAGCGTGAAACGGATCACCCATTCGAGCGAAGGCCCGAGGGTTTACGTTTTCGCACTGAGTGTCATGGTCCGGGCTGTGGTTCAGGTCAGGGCCCCCTCCAGCCAGGTCGCGTCGATCTCGCCCTCGGCCACGATCACCGCGGGGCCGGTCATCTCGATCTCCCCGTCGGGCCGTTCGGTGATCACCAGGGTGCCGCCGGGGACGTCGACGGTGTACGTCACCGGGGTGCCGGTGGCCGCCGGGTCGGCACCGTCCCTGCGGGCGGTGGCGACGGCGACGGCGCACGCTCCGGTGCCGCACGAACGGGTCTCCCCCGAGCCGCGCTCGTGCACGCGCATCGCCACGTGGCGGGGCCCGCGGTCGGCCACGAACTCGACGTTCACCCCGTCCGGGTAGGCCTCGGCCGGCCGGAACGGCGGCGGGGCGTACAGGTCGCCCGCCTCCTCCAGGTCGGCGACGAAGGCCACGGCGTGCGGATTGCCCATGTTCACGTTCCGCGCGGGCCAGCTGCGCTCGCCGACGCTCACCTCGACCTCGCCCTCGGGGAGCAGGGCCCGGCCCATGCCGACGGTGACGTCGCCGTCCTTGGACAGGTGCACCCGCTTCACGCCCGCGCGCGTGGCGACGGCGAGGTCGCCCGCGGTGACGTGGCCGGCGTGCTGGAGGTAGCGCGCGAAGACCCGCACGCCGTTGCCGCACATCTCGGCGACGGAGCCGTCGCCGTTGCGGTAGTCCATGAACCACTCCGCCTCGGCCGCCATGTCCTCGGCCTCGGGGTGCGCCGCGGACCGCACGACGTGCAGCAGTCCGTCGCCGCCGATGCCCGCGCGGCGGTCGCACAGGGCGGCGACGGCGGCGGGCGGCAGGTCGATGGCGTTCTCCGGGTCCGGGACGATCACGAAGTCGTTCTCGGTGCCGTGACCCTTGAGGAAGGCGATCCGCGTGCTCATCCCTCGATCGTACGGCGTACCCGCGACACGACGACGAGCGCTCCGGCCCTCGGGACGACGGTGCCCGCGCGGGGCCGCCCGCCGGCACCGGTGCGGTTCCGCACCGCGGTCCCGCGGGGCCCGCGGCGTCAGCCGCGCAGGCGGGCCACCCGCCACACGGCCAGGACGACGACGACGGTGACCGTGAGGACGTACGCGAGGATCACCCGCCAGTCGGCGCGGCGTCCCGAGCCGCGCTGCGGCAGGCCCGGCCAGGTGTGGCCGACCCGGCGGGCGGCCATCATGCCCCAGCCGGCCGCGCAGGAGCAGATCAGCAGGCCCAGCATCGCGATCACGGCGCCGCTGTCACCGAAGTCGAAGGCGAGCGGGAAGGCGAACATCAGGGAGCCGAGCGAGGCCAGGCACACGATGGGCGCGAGCTGCCAGATCCGCAGCCGTCGCTGCGGACGCAGCTCCACCTCGACCTCGTCCCCGTACATCTCGCCGGGTTCGGGGCCGTCGGCGGCCACGCCGTCCGGTGTCTCGTCGGGGCCGTCGGGGCTCAGGCCGGCTCCGTCCGGCTCCGTCCCGCCGTGGTCGGCGGTGCCGTGCTCGGTGCTCGGTGCGGTGTCACGAGGGCCGGCCTCCATCGCCACGCGCCCTCCCCACTAGGACTCACTCGGTCGATCGAAGCTCGATGATGGCACGGCGCCGAAGGCCGCGATGACGGCCGGGGCGTCCCGATGCCATCACGTGATCAGGCTGTAACCGGTCGTTCGACCAACGACAGCGCGCGTCGCGGAAGTTCCGTGCGATCCGCCACAGCCCCACTCAGCCAGTGCACCCGCGGATCGCGCCTGAACCACGAATCCTGACGGCGCGCGAAGCGCTTGGTGGCACGGACGGTCTCGGTCCGCGCCTCCTCCAGCGTGCACTCTCCGGCGAGCGCCGCGAGCACCTGCTGGTAGCCCAGCGCGCGCGACGCCGTACGCCCCTCGCGCAACCCCTGCGCCTCCAGCGCCCGCACCTCGTCCACCAGTCCGGCCTCCCACATCCGGTCGACCCGGCGGGCGATGCGCTCGTCCAGTTCGGGGCGGGCCACGTCGACGCCGATCTGCACGGTGTCGTAGACCGAGTCGTGGCCGGGGAGGTTGGCGGTGAACGGCTTGCCGGTGATCTCGATCACTTCCAGGGCCCGCACGATCCGGCGCCCGTTGCTCGGCAGGATCGCCCGCGCGGCACCGGGGTCGGCGGCGGCCAGCCGCGCGTGCAGCGCCCCCGGTCCGCGGAGCACGAGCTCCTCCTCCAGCCGGGCCCTGACCTCGGGGTCGGTGCCGGGGAAGTCCAGGTTGTCGACGGCACCGCGGACGTACAGTCCCGATCCGCCGACCAGGACCGGCCAGCGGCCCTCGGCGAGCAGCGCGTCGATCCGCTCCCGCGCGAGGCGCTGGTACTCGGCGACCGAGGCCGTGACGGTCACGTCCCAGACGTCGAGCAGGTGGTGCGGGACGCCGCCGCGCTCCTCGGGCGTCAGCTTGGCGGTGCCGATGTCCATCCCTCGGTAGAGCTGCATGGAGTCGGCGTTGACGACCTCGCCTCCGAGCCGCCGGGCCAGGAAGACGCCCAGATCGGACTTTCCGGCCGCGGTGGGACCGACGACGGCGATGACGCGGGGGGCGGGGGGTGCGCTGCTCACCGCCCCAGTGTCCCAAACCCCGCGCCCCGCCCTCGAACGAGTTACGTGACCGCGTGAACGGGTCCCGTCGCCCGTTGCGGGCTCTCGTCCCCGGCTCGTCGGCCGCGACGGTGCGAGCGGCCGCACCGGATGCCGCGTGATGTCGCCCACACGAGTACCGTATGGAGTTGATACGGGCGCTTTGCGCGGCTTCTCCGGAGGTCGAGGACCACGGGGGAGGCGTCGGCCGCCGAGCCACCGGCCCCGGGAGCGCCGGGTCCCCGAGCAGCGGTCCGCGGACGGAGCCGTCGACGACGAGGCCGGCAAGGACGCCCGCACCCGACCGCTCCCCGAGGGAGGGCGAACCATGGGTCTGCTGGACAACCTGAAGGCCAGGATGGGGCCGGCGAAGGACAAGGTGTCCGACCTCGCGCAGCAGCACGGGGGCAAGATCGACCGCGGTCTCGACAAGGTGGCGAGGACCGTCGACGAGAGGACCAGGGGCAAGTACAGCGACCGGATCCGGACGAGTACGGGCAAGGCCAAGGACGCCGTGGACCGTCTCGCCCACAAGGACCACGGCGAAGGCGCTTCGGGCACCCCGCCCGGGGGCACGCCTCCGGGCGGGCCGCCACCGGCGGGACCACCGCCGGCTTCCTGATCCGCCGTCCCGTTCCCGGTGCGCACGGCGTCCCGTCGCCGGTTCGCCCGGCCCGGCCCGTTGCCGCGGCCGGTGCCCTACGACCAGGCGGCCGCCACGTAGCCCACTCCGTACGGCGCGTCCTCGTACAGCAGCGCACCGGTGAGGGCCGTGTTCCCGGCCGCGCCCGCCAGGACCTGCCAGGGGGCCCGCCCGGACACCTTCAGCTCGCGGGCCAGTCCGGAGTCCAGCGCCGCGAGGGCGGCCACGTCCGCCGCCCCCAGGGCACGCCCGGCCTCCGCGTCGAAGGGCGCCGCCCGCTCGTCCAGGTACCCGGGGGCCTTGAGCGTGCGGCACGCGCTGGCGTCGCCCAGCACCAGCAGCGCCACCCGCGGTGCCCGCGTGGCGATCTCCCGGCCGAGGGCGGCGCACCGCTCGGGCGGCAGGTGCTCGCCGACGCCGAGCCCCTCGACGGGGGCGTCGGACCACCCGGCCCGCGAGAGCAGCCAGGCGCCCACGGCTAGGCCGTACGGCAGCTCGGACCCGGGCTGCGGTTCCCCGCCCGGAGCCTCGTCCGCGCCGAGGCACACGTCGAGCTCCACGCCGAAGCCGCGGAACGAGCCGCGCGTGCCCGCCGGGTAGGTCCGGGGCCCGGCGTCCGGTGCGGGGCCGACGACCACGAGCCGGTCGGGCCGGGCGGCGGCGAGCACGCCCAGCGCGTCCGTGCACGCGGCGCGCGCGGCGTCCAGCTCGGGTGCGGCGCCCGCGGCGACCTCCGGTACGAGGAGCGGCGGGCAGGGGCAGACTGCGGCGGCGACAAGCATGATCGGCAGCGTAACCCCGCGCGCCCGCGGGGAGGCGGCGCGCCCTGCGGTCAGTCGCAGCCGCAGCCGCTCGCCACGGCGGGCTGGGGCTCGGGCACGCCGATCTTCGGCAGGCCCAGCATGACGCCGGCGGGCTTGGCCTGCTCGGCGGCGTTGCGCTTCTCCCAGGCGTCGCCCGCGCGCGTACGGCGCACGTCGAGCACCGCGCCCTCGGCGAGGAGGTGGTGCGGGGCGGCGTAGGTGATCTCGACGGTCACCACGTCGCCGGGGCGGACCTCCTGGCCGGGCTTGGTGAAGTGCACGAGGCGGTTGTCGGGGGCGCGGCCGGAGAGGCGGTGGGTGGTGCCGTCCTTGCGGCCCTCGCCCTCGGCGACCATCAGCTCGACGGTGCGGCCGACCTGCTTCTTGTTCTCCTCCCAGGAGATCTCCTCCTGGAGGGCGACGAGCCGCTCGTACCGCTCCTGCACGACGGCCTTGGGGATCTGGCCGTCCATCTCGGCGGCCGGGGTGCCGGGCCGCTTGGAGTACTGGAAGGTGAAGGCCTGGGCGAACCGGGCCTCGCGCACCACGTGCAGCGTCTGCTGGAAGTCCTCCTCGGTCTCACCGGGGAAGCCCACGATGATGTCGGTGGTGATCGCCGCGTGCGGGATGGCGGCCCGCACCTTCTCGATGATCCCCAGGAAGCGCTCCTGCCGGTAGGAGCGGCGCATCGCCTTCAGGACCGGGTCCGAGCCGGACTGCAGCGGCATGTGCAGCTGCGGCATCACGTTCGGCGTCTCGGCCATGGCGGCGATGACGTCGTCGGTGAAGTCGCGCGGGTGCGGGGAGGTGAAGCGGACCCGCTCCAGGCCCTCGATGTTCCCGCAGGCCCGCAGCAGCTTGCTGAAGGCCTCGCGGTCGCCGATGTCGGAGCCGTACGCGTTGACGTTCTGGCCGAGCAGGGTGATCTCCGAGACGCCCTCGGCGACCAGGGCCTCGATCTCGGCGAGGATGTCGCCGGGACGGCGGTCCTTCTCCTTGCCGCGCAGCGCCGGGACGATGCAGAAGGTGCAGGTGTTGTTGCAGCCGACGGAGATGGAGACCCAGGCCGCGTACGCGCTCTCGCGCCGGGTCGGCAGCGTGGACGGGAACGCCTCCAGGGACTCGGCGATCTCGACCTGCGCCTCCTCCTGGACGCGGGCGCGTTCCAGCAGGACGGGCAGCTTGCCGATGTTGTGCGTGCCGAAGACGACGTCGACCCAGGGGGCGCGCTTCACGATGGTGTCGCGGTCCTTCTGCGCCAGGCAGCCGCCGACCGCGATCTGCATCCCGGGCCGGCTCGCCTTCTTCGGGGCGAGGTGGCCGAGGTTGCCGTACAGCTTGTTGTCGGCGTTCTCGCGCACGGCGCAGGTGTTGAAGACGACGACGTCCGCGTCGCCGTCGGAACCCTCGGGGGCGCGGACGTAGCCCGCGTCCTCCAGCAGCCCGGACAACCGCTCGGAGTCGTGGACGTTCATCTGGCACCCGTAGGTGCGTACTTCGTAGGTGCGCGTGCCGCCCGCTGACTGGCTCCGGTCGATGCTGCTCATGGCACTAAGGGTAGGCGGTCCGCGGCGGTGGCCCGGGCCGCCTGTGGACAACCGGGGTCCCGGCGGTCCGGGGCCGGTCAGGGCTCGATGAGGCCCGCGCGGATCGCGTACCGGGTGAGTTCCAGCCGGTCGCGGACGCCCAGCTTCTGCAGGAGGTTGGCGCGGTGGCGTTCGACGGTCTTGGCGCTGATGAACAGCAGCTCGCCGATCTCCTTGGAGGTGTGGCCCTCGGCGACGAGTTTGAGGATCTCCTCCTCGCGTTCGGTGATGGGCCGCTCGGGCAGGCCGCCGCCCCTGTGCAGACGGTCCAGGTAGGAGCGGACGAGGGCCCGCTCCGCGCCCGGGTAGATGAACGGCTCGTCGCGCACGGCCGCCCGGCACGCCTCGACCAGGTCGCGGTCGGCGACGGATTTGAGGACGTATCCGCAGGCCCCGGCCTTGAGGGCTTCGAAGAAGTACTGCTCGTTGTCGTACATGGTCAGGATGAGGATGCGCAGCCGCGGCAGGCGGCGGGAGAGTTCACGGGCCGCCTGGAGACCGGTCATGCGGGGCATGGCGACGTCCAGGACGGCGAGGTCGGCCTCGGTGGCCCGGGCCGCGGCGACGGCCTCGGCGCCGTCCCCGGCCTCGGCGACGACCGTCAGGTCCGGTTCGCCGTCCAGGATGAGGCGCACTCCACGGCGGACGAGGGTGTGGTCGTCGGCGAGCAGGACGCGGATCGGGGGCCGTGCGGACATCAGGTGCGGTCTCCGGTGCGGTCTGCGGGATGGGTGGCCGGACCCGTGATCCGGTCCGCGGTCGGCTCGGCGGCCCGGACCGTGGCCGGGTCCGCGGTGGCGTCCCCGGGCCGGGCCGGGGCGGGGACGCGCAGGCGTACGCCGGTGCCCCGTCCGGGGGCGGTTTCGAGGTGGATCTCGGCTCCGATCAGCAGGGCCCGCTCGCGCATCCCGCGGATGCCGGCGCCCTCGGGGGTGTCGCCGAGGCCGGTGCCGTTGTCGCGGACGAGCAGTTCGATGCCGCCGGGCAGTGGGCGCAGGGTGAGGTCGGCGCGGTCGGCGGCGGCGTGACGGGCGGTGTTGGTCAGGCTCTCCTGGGCGACCCGGTAGATCACCAGTTCCGCCTCCGGGGAGAGCCGGGGCAGGTCGCCGGGGACGTGGGGGGTGACGGTGAGCCCGTGGTGCGTGAACTCGGCGGCGAGCGCGCGCAGGGCGCTGGCGAGGCCGAGCTCCTCCAGGACGCCGGGGCGCAGCCGGCGCGCGATGCGGCGGATCTCGTCCAGGCCGGCGCGGGTGGCCTCCTGGGCGAGGGACACCTCCTCGCGCAGCTCGCCGGGCACCCGGTCGGCGACGCGTTTGAGCTGGAGCAGGACGGCGGTGAGGGTCTGGCCGACCTCGTCGTGCAGCTCGCGGGCGATGCGGTGGCGCTCGCGCTCCTGGGCGTGCAGCGCGCGGCCGGCGCCGGCGGCGCGTTCGGCCTGGAGCCGGTCGAGCATCGTGTTGTACGTCGCGATCAGCTCGGCGGCCTCGGCGGGTCCGGCGACCTCCGGGCGGGTGCCGGGCACCAGCAGGTCGGCGGTGCTCATGGCGCGGCCCAGCCGCTGCAGCGGGGTGAGCCCTATGCGCAGGACGACCGCGTTGCCGGCCAGCAGGGCGGTGAGGCCGGCGAGCAGGACGAGCGCCTCGTGCGGCAGGACGGGCGTCGAGACGGTGACCGGTCCCAGCAGCAGCGCGGTGGCCGCGACCAGGCCCGCGGCGTTGAGCGAGAAGATCCGCCAGAACAGCGACACGGTCCGCTTTCCGCTCCTTCCGGCCCTCGCCCGCAACACGGCCGGGACCAGTCTCGCCGACCACGACCGGATCCGTATATCCGTCATGACACCCATACCGCCACCGTACGTGCGGATGACAGCATGACGAGGTCGCGAGCACGTCACGGACGTGCGGAAACGCGCAGCCGGACAAGCAACGCATGCAGGACGAACAAAGCGAGGGGAAGACCTGTGTCCGCACCACGCCTGAGGGCGACGCCGCTACCGGGCATCGGGGTCCAGTACGACCTGGTGACCCGGGAACACCGTCATCTGTCGGTGGTGGCGCACCGCGACGGCGCCCGCACGGTGAACGTGTACCGGGCCGACGACCCCGACTCCTGCGCCCACTCGCTCCGGCTCACCGGGCAGGAGGCCGACGCGCTGATCGACACGCTGAAGCCGGCCCACCACAGCGCGAGCCTGCTGTACACGACCGACCTGGGGCTGGTCGCCGAGCGGATCGAGGTGTCCGCGACGTCCCGCTGGAACGGGCGGGTACTGGGCGACACGCGGATGCGCACCGACACGGGCGCGTCGGTCGTGGCGGTGCTGCGCCGGGCCGAGGCGGTCCCGTCGCCCGCACCGGACTTCCGGCTGGCCGGCGGTGACATCCTGATCGTCATCGGCACCCGTGAGGGCGTCGACTCCGCCGCGGCGATACTCGGGCGGGAGTGAGCCTGTGCACTCCGCGGTTCTGCTGATCGAGTTCGGTTCCATCATCCTGGGGCTCGGGCTGCTCGGCCGGTTCGCCGGCCGCTACCGCCTCTCCCCCATCCCCCTGTACCTGCTGGCCGGCCTGGCCTTCGGCGAGGGCGGGCTGCTGCCGCTGGGCGCGAGCGAGGAGTTCGTCGCGACGGGCGCCGAGATCGGCGTCATCCTGCTGCTGCTGATGCTCGGCCTGGAGTACACGGCCGGTGACCTGGTCACCAACCTGAAGTCGCACTATCCCGCCGGCCTGGTCGACTGCGCGCTCAACGCGGTGCCCGGCGCGGTGGCCGCGCTGCTGCTGGGCTGGGGCCCGGTGGCCGCCGTGGTCCTGGCCGGCGTCACCTGGATCTCGTCGTCCGGTGTCATCGCGAAGGTCCTCGGCGACCTGGGCCGGGTCGGCAACCGGGAGACGCCGGTGATCCTGAGCGTGCTGGTCCTGGAGGACCTGGCGATGGCGGTGTACCTGCCGATCGTCACCGCGCTGGTGGCCGGCGCCGGGCTGATGACTGGCAGCATCACGCTGGCGGTCGCGCTGGCCGCCGCCGGACTGGTGCTGTTCGTGGCGGTCCGCTACGGCCGGCTGATCTCCCGGTTCGTCTCCAGCGACGACCCGGAGAAGCTGCTGCTGGTGGTGCTGGGCCTGACGATCCTGGTCGCGGGCGTCGCCCAGCAGCTCCAGGTGTCGGCCGCGGTCGGGGCGTTCCTGGTGGGCATCGCGCTGTCCGGGGAGGTCGCGGAGGGTGCGCACACGCTGCTGAGCCCGCTGCGGGACCTGTTCGCCGCCGTCTTCTTCGTCTTCTTCGGCCTGCACACCGACCCGGCCAGCATCCCTCCGGTGCTGCTGCCCGCGCTGGCGCTGGCCCTGCTCACCGCCGTGACGAAGATCGCCACCGGGTACTGGGCGGCGCGGCGCGCCGGGATCTCCGTCAAGGGCCGCTGGCGCGCCGGGGGCGCGCTGGTGGCGCGCGGCGAGTTCTCCATCGTCATCGCCGGACTGGCGGTGTCGGCCGGTATCGAACCGTCCCTGGGCCCGCTGGCCACGGCCTACGTCCTCATCCTGGTCGTCCTCGGCCCCCTCACCGCCCGCTTCACCGAGCCGCTGGCGATGCGCCTGTTCCGCCGCCGCGACAACCCCGACCGGCCCGCGGACGTGCCCGACGGGGCGCCCCGGCCCGCGGGGGCGGAGGCGTCGGTGCGCGACTGAACCGGGCCGGGGTCAGGCGTCCTGCGCCCCGGGCTCCCACCCCTGCCGGCGCAGGACGCCCGTCACGTCCGGGGCCTCGTAGTGGTCGCCCTTGAGCACCTTGCCGTCGGCTCTGCGGCTCACCCGGCCGTCGGGGCCCAACTTGGTCATGTTGGAACGGTGGACCTCGGCGATCACCGCGTCGAGGTCGATGCCGTGGACGAGGGCCGTGCCGTAGGCGACGTAGACCACGTCGGCCAGTTCGTGCGCGAGCCGGTCGAGCGGACCGGTCACCGACACCTCGGCCACCTCCGCGGCCTCCTCGGCGAGCAGCGCGCCCCGCTGGGCGGCCAGGGCGGGCGCGACCTCGGTCGGCGTGCTGCGGGCGTCCAGCCCGAAGGCCAGGTGGAAGGCGCGGACCAGGTCGGCGGGCGAGGAGCTGCTCATGCCGACGACTGTAGCGAGCGCCACCGACACCGCGCCCGTACGCCCGCGCGGGCCCGGCCCTGGTCAGCGCCGAATCGGACTGGCAGGATCGCGCGCATGTCCTCGATGTTCTCCCGTGCCGGCGGGCGCCGGGCCCTCACCGGCGCGGGCGCCGGTGCCGTCGCCCTGGGTCTGTTGCTGTGGTGGCTGCTGCCCCTGGGCGAGAAGCCGCCGAGCGGGACGATCACGTTCAGCACGGGCACGCGCGCCGGGGTCTACCAGAAGTACGGCGAACTGCTGCGCACGGAGCTGCGCAAGGACATGCCCGGCCTGAAGGTACGGCTGATGACCAGCGCGGGATCGCAGGAGAACGTCGAGCGGGTGGCGTCCGGGGAGGCCGACTTCACCATCGCCGCGGCCGACGCGGTGGAGACGTACAAGATCGCCGACCGTGCCGGTGCCGGCCGCCTGCGCGGTGTCACCCGGCTCTACGACGACTACGTGCAACTCGTCGTCCCGACCGGCTCGGACGTCCAGTCCGTCGCCGACCTGCGGGGCAAGCGGGTGGCCGTCGGACTGCCGAACTCCGGCGTGCGGCTGATCGCCACCCGGCTGCTGCGGGCCGCCGGCATCGATCCGGAGCATGACATCACGCCCCGGTCCGACGGCATCGACACCGGCCCCGGACGGCTGGGCCACGAGATCGACGCGTTCTTCTGGTCGGGCGGTCTGCCGACGGACGGCCTCAAGGAGATAGCCGGAACCGCCGCCTTCCGGTTCGTGCCGATAGGTGACGACCTCGTCGCCAAGCTGCACGAATCCGGCGGCGCGACCCGCTACTACCGCACCACCAACATCCCGGAGTCGGCGTACCCCGCCGTCCAGAACGGTGCCGTGGTGCCGACGATGGCGGTGTCCAACCTGCTGATCACGCGCGCCGACATGGATCCGCGGCTCACCGAGTGGCTGACCAGGGCGGTCCTCGACAGCCGCGACGGCATCGGGGCGCACGTGCACTCCGCCCAGCTGGTGGACCTGCGGACGGCGATCTACACCGATCCGCTGGAGCTGCACGAGGGCGCCCGGCGGTACTACCGGTCGGTGAAACCCTAGTCTCCGTCGGGCCCCTTGCGGCTTCCCGTCCTCGGTACCGTGACCGTCACCGTCAGTCCGTGCGGCTCGTGGTGGCCGAAGGAGATCGAGCCGTCGCCCGCCGCGAGCAGGGCCCGGCAGATGGACAGGCCGAGGCCCGAGCCCTTGATGTTCTGGTGCCGCCCGCTGCGCCAGAAGCGGTCGCCGACGCGGGCGAGCTCCTCGTCGGTCAGTCCGGGCCCGTCGTCGGTGACGACGACGGTGACGGCGTCGCCGGTGGAGGAGACCGTGACGCGGACCTCCTCGCCGGACGGCGTGAACTTCACCGCGTTGTCGATGACCGCGTCCAGGGCGCTGGAGAGGGCCACCGGGTCGGCCCAGCCCGTGGTCGGCGGGCAGTCGCCGTCCAGCCGTACGCCCTTGGCCTCGGCGGTCGGCGTCCAGGCGGCCAGCCGCTCGGCGGCCAGCGCGCCGACGTCGGTGACCTCGAGGTCGGCCCTGGTGTGCTCGGCCAGCGCCAGGCCGAGCAGGTCGTCCAGGACCCGGGCGAGGCGTCTGCCCTCGGTCTGGACGGAGGCGATCTCCTCGTTGCCCTCGGGCAGTTCGAGCGCGAGCAGCTCGATGCGCAGCAGCAGCGCGGACAGGGGGTTGCGCAGCTGGTGCGAGGCGTCGGCGACGAAGGCGCGCTGCTGCTCCAGCACGTCCTCGACGTGGTCCGCCATCTCGTTGAACGACCTGGCCAGGCGCCTGAGTTCCGGTGGCCCTCCGGACGGCGCCACCCGGGACTTCAGCCGTCCGGTGGCGATGTCGTGGGTGGTGGCGTCGAGGACGCGCACCGGCTTGAGCACCCAGCCGGTCAGCCGGAGCGCGGCGCCCACGGCGAGCAGCATGGCGGCGATCTCGCCGGCTCCGATGACGAGCCAGCCGCGCAGGGTCCGGGAACGCATCGCGTCGGTCGGCGAGTCGGTGACGACGACCGCGACGACGTCTCCGTCCCGGATGACCGGCGAGGCGACCACGAGCCGGCCGTCCTCCCACGGCCACACCTGCTGCGGATCGTGGCTGCGGCGGCTGAGCAGCGCCTCGCCGAAGGCGTCGCGCACCTCGCCGGTCTGCGGGAGGAACCAGGTCGTCGGCGCGTTGGCCATGGGGATCTGGTTGCGGTAGAAGACCCCCGCCCGGATGTCGTAGACCTCGTGGTAGCTGGTGAGTTCGGCCTGCAGGGTCTCCAGGCGCTCGTCCGTCGTGGTCGGGCGGGAGCCGCCCGGCGCGGACTCGGTGACGAACTGGGCGAGCGCCGCGAAGCGTGCCGTGTCGTCGATGCGGTCGACGACGACCCGCTGCTGTTCCGCGCGGGCGACGCTGATGGCGAGCGGTACGCCGAGGGCGAGGAGGACGGCCGCCATCAGGACGATGAGCAGCGGAAGCAGACGTGTGCGCACCCGGCCCCGCTAGGCGGTGGGGGCGACGAGGCGGTAGCCGACGCCGCGCACGGTCTCGATGAGCGCGGGCATGCGCAGTTTGGCGCGCAGGGAGGCGACGTGCACCTCCAGGGTGCGCCCGGTCCCCTCCCAACTGGTGCGCCACACCTCGCTGATGATCTGCTCCCGGCGGAAGACCACGCCGGGACGCTGCGCGAGCAGGGCGAGGAGGTCGAACTCCTTGCGGGTGAGCTGGACGGCCGCACCGTCGACGCTGACCTGGCGCGTCGGCAGTTCGATGAGCACGGCTCCGAGGCGCACCGCGGTCTCGGCGGCGCCCGGGGCGTCCTCGTGGGCGGTGCGCCGGCTGACGGCGTGGATCCTGGCGAGCAACTCCCCGGTGTCGTACGGCTTGACCACGTAGTCGTCGGCGCCGAGGTTGAGGCCGTGGATGCGGGAGCGGACGTCGGAGCGTGCGGTGACCATGATCACCGGGGTGCTGGTGCGCTTGCGGATCTTGCCGCAGACCTCGTAACCGTCCTGGTCGGGCAGGCCGAGGTCGAGCAGGACGACGCCGAAGCAGTCGCCCTCGGGTACGAGCGCCTGGAGCGCCTCCTCGCCGTTGCGCGCGTGGGTGACGTCGAAGCCGTGCCGGGCAAGGACCGCGGACAGGGCGGCGGCGACGTGGTTGTCGTCCTCGACGAGCAGCAGTCTCATCCGGGCCTCCTTCGGTTCATCGGCCGTACGATCGGGACGGGTAGGAAAGATCGGGTGCACGGCTTGTGCACGCGCGCGCGTGCCCTGTGCAGTGACGCCGATGGAGGGGGACGGCGTCAAGAGGGTTCCGGTTGCGGCCGCTCGAAGTTATCCGGCCGATATGTGCCCTGCTCGTCCGAGCTACGACGCGTGTCCGATTGCTATCGGATCGTGATGCTCAGATTCCCCTCAGATGTAGAGACGCAGGTCGTCGGGCGTCACTACTGTCCTCCCAAAACGAGGAGGACGGAGCCCGAAAGCGATGACCGAAGTATCGGTGGCCAAGGAAGACGTGGCCGCAACCGGCGAACTGGTCGTGCTGAGCAATGTCAACAAGCACTTCGGCGCGTTGCACGTGCTCCAGGACATCGACCTGACGATCACCCGCGGTGAGGTCGTCGTGGTCATCGGGCCCTCCGGGTCCGGTAAGTCCACGCTGTGCCGCACCATCAACCGCCTGGAGACCATCGACTCGGGCACGATCACGATCGACGGCAAGCCGCTGCCCGCCGAGGGCAGGGAGCTGGCCCGGCTGCGCGCCGACGTCGGCATGGTCTTCCAGTCGTTCAACCTGTTCGCGCACAAGACCGTGCTCGAGAACGTCACGCTGGGCCAGGTCAAGGTCCGCAAGGTCGACGCCAAGAAGGCCGAGGAGAAGGCCCGGGCCCTGCTCGACCGGGTCGGCGTGGGCGCCCAGGCGGACAAGTACCCGGCCCAGCTCTCCGGCGGTCAGCAGCAGCGTGTCGCCATCGCGCGGGCCCTGGCCATGGACCCGAAGGTCATGCTCTTCGACGAGCCGACGTCGGCTCTCGACCCCGAGATGATCAACGAGGTCCTCGAGGTCATGCGGCAGCTCGCCCAGGACGGCATGACCATGATCGTGGTCACGCACGAGATGGGGTTCGCCCGGTCCGCCGCCAACCGCGTGGTGTTCATGGCGGACGGCCGCATCGTCGAGGAGGCCGCGCCGGAGCAGTTCTTCAGCAACCCGCGCAGCGACCGTGCCAAGGACTTCCTGTCGAAGATCCTCCATCACTGACGCTCATGGCCCGGCACCGGCGAACCGCGTCGCCGTTCGTCCCGCCACCGCCCCTGACGGCCCGCATCTGATCGTTTGATCCTCTGATCGTCCGATCGCAGTTCGATCACAGCCAAAGGATGTTCACCATGAAGCTCCGCAAGGTCACCGCCGCCTCGGCCGCCGTCCTCGCCCTCGCCCTGTCCGCCACCGCGTGCGGCGGCGACGACAGCGACGACAACGGTTCCGGTGGTGGCAAGAAGATCACCATCGGCATCAAGTTCGACCAGCCGGGCCTCGGCCAGAAGACCCCGAACGGCTACGAGGGCTTCGACGTGGACGTCGCCACGTACGTCGCCAAGAAGCTCGGCTACACCGAGGACCAGATCGAGTGGAAGGAGTCGAAGAGCGCCGACCGCGAGACCATGCTGCAGCGCGGTGACGTCGACTTCATCGCCGCCACCTACTCGATCACGCCGGAGCGCCAGGAGAAGGTCGACTTCGCCGGCCCCTACCTGCTCGCCCACCAGGACGTGCTGCTCCGCGCCGACGAGGACGAGATCAAGGCGCCGCAGGACCTCAACGACGCCAAGCTCTGCTCGGTCACCGGCTCGACCTCGGCCCAGAACGTCAAGAAGAAGCTGGCCCCCGACGCCCAGCTGCAGAACCTCCCGACGTACTCCGCCTGCCTGAACGGTCTCCAGACCGGCGCCCTCGACGCGCTGACCACGGACGACTCGATCCTCGCCGGTTACGCCTCGCAGTCGCAGTTCAAGGGCAAGTTCAAGCTCGGCGGCTTCAAGATGACCAACGAGAACTACGGCATCGGCGTCAAGAAGGGCAGCGACCTCAAGGACAAGATCAACAAGGCCCTCGAGGAGATGGTCGCCGACAAGTCCTGGCAGAAGGCCGTGGACACCAACCTCGGCCCGGCCAACTACAAGAACGAGCCCGCGCCGAAGATCGGCGACATCAAGAGCTGAAGCAGCGCCTGACAGGTGCGCCGCCCTCCGGAAGGGGAGGCGCACCGGGGCGGGCTTCCCTACACGCGAAAGCGCGGGAGATCGTGTTCGACTTTCTTGAGGATTACGACCTGCTGGGAGCCTTCTGGACGACGGTGCAGCTCGCTGCGCTCTCGGCCGTCGGCTCCCTGATCTGGGGCACCGTACTGGCCGCCATGCGGGTGGGCCCGGTGCCGCTGATGCGCGGCTTCGGGACCGCGTACGTGAACATCGTGCGGAACATTCCCCTGACCGTCATCATCCTGTTCGCGTCACTGGGCCTGAACCAGACCCTGGGCATCAGCCTCGGTTCCGACGACATCGAGACGATCAACTTCCGGCTCGCGGTCCTCGGCCTGATTCTCTACACCTCGTCCTTCGTGTGCGAGGCGCTGCGCTCCGGCATCAACACGGTGCCGGTGGGGCAGGCGGAGGCGGCGCGGGCGATCGGTCTGAGCTTCGGCCAGGTGCTCCGGCTCGTGGTGCTGCCGCAGGCGTTCCGCTCGTCCGTCGTTCCCCTGGCGAACGTCCTGATCGCCCTCATCAAGAACACCACGGTGGCCGCCGCCATCGGTGTCGCCGAGGCGGCGCTGCTGATGAAGGAGATGATCGAGAACGAGGCGCAGCTGTTGCTGATCTCCGCGGTCATCGCCGTCGGGTTCGTGATTCTGACGCTGCCGACCGGCCTGATCCTGGGCTGGGTGGGCAAGAAGGTGGCGGTGAAGCGATGAGTTCCGTTCTCTACGACGCCCAGGGCCCCCGCGCCAAGCGGCGCAACATCCTGTTCAACGTCCTCTTCCTGGTCGTCTTCGCGGCGCTGATCTGGTGGGTGTTCAGCACACTCTCCGACAAGGGCCAGCTCGACGGTGAGAAGTGGAAGCCGTTCTTCTCGGGCACCGAGGCCTGGTCCACGTACATCTGGCCCGGTCTGGAGAACACGCTCAAGGCCGCCGCGCTCGCGGTGGTGATCGCGCTGCCGCTCGGTGCGGTCCTCGGCATCGCCCGGCTGTCCGACCACGCCTGGGTGAGGGTTCCGGCCGCCGTCGTGGTCGAGTTCTTCCGGTCCATCCCCGTGCTGGTCCTGATGATCTTCGGCCTCGCCCTGTTCGCCGAGTACACCAGCGTCAGCGCGGACGACCGTCCGCTGTACTCGGTCGTCACGGGTCTCGTGCTGTACAACGCCTCCGTCCTCGCCGAGATCGTCCGGTCGGGCATCCTGGCCCTGCCCAAGGGCCAGGCCGAGGGCGCGATGGCGATCGGCCTGCGCAAGGGCCAGGTGATGCGGCTGATCCTGCTGCCGCAGGCGGTCACCGCGATGCTGCCGGCCATCGTCAGCCAGCTGGTCGTGATCGTGAAGGACACCGCCCTCGGTGGCGCCGTCCTGACCTTCTCCGAGCTGCTGTCCTCCGCCAATACGATGAGTGCCTACTACGGCGCCAACACCATCGCGAGCTTCACCGTGGTCGCCGTCATCTACATCGCGCTCAACTTCGCCCTCACCAGCTTCGCGAGCTGGCTGGAGCGGCGGCTGCGGCGGGCCAAGAAGTCGACCGGTGCGGTGCTCAGGGTGGATGACGCGGGCACGCCCGGAACGCCGGCCGCCGGCACCGGCGTGGCCAAGACCTGACCCCCGGCCGGAGTGTGCGACCATCGCGGAGGCAGTGGCATGATCGCCACTGCCTCCGTCGCTTGACGCAAGCAGCGGCAATGGGTTGCATACGTTCTGTGACCGTGCACCCTGCTCCAACTTCCTGTTCACCCACGTCCCCCGGGACGCCGTCACAGGCAGGGGGCACCGCACCGTGGACCCGGTGATCATCGCCGGAGCGGGGCCCGTCGGGCTCGCGCTCGCCCTGGCGCTGGCGCGTCAGGAGGTGCCCTGTGTCGTCCTCGACGAGGGGCCGGGCAAGGACGAACCGCGCCCCGCGCGCACCGCCGTCCTGCGCGAGGACGCCGTCGCCCTCGTCGAGAGACTGACCGGGACCTCCTTGGACGGGGCGGGTTTCCGTTGGGCCGGATGGCGGTCGATACGACGCAAGCAGGTGACGCGCGAGGTCGCGTTCGACGACGCCGACCCGGCGCCGCTGCACATCGCCCAGCACGTGCTGACCGGTGTCCTGCGCACCGCCCTGGCCCGCGAACCCCTCGTGAAGGTCGCGGTGGACAGCCGCCTGGACGGCCTCGAACAGGAGGCGTCCGGCGTCACCGCCCACACCCGCGGCCCCGGGGGCACCTGGTGGCGCGGCAGTTACCTGGTCGGCTGCGACGGTCCCCGCTCGACCGTGCGCAAGCTCCAGGACATCCGCTTCCCCGGCCGTACGGCGGTGGAACGATACGCCGTCGCCGCACTGCACACCGAGCTGCCCTGGACCGACGAGGCGCTGCTCCACCGGGCGCCGCCCTGGCGGACGTCCGGTCCGTCGGCCGGCGAGATCGTCGGCCGGCCCCTGCCGGGCGGCGTGTGGCGCCTGGACTGGCTGCTGCCGCCGGGCAAGGACCTGGTCACGCCCGAGCTCCTGGTGAACCGGATCCGGGAGACCCTCACCGGCTGGAGGGCCGGGGCCGCCCCGGTGTACGAACTCCTCGACACCGGTGTCCACACGGTCCACCACCGGCTGGCCCGCCGCTGGCGGGAGGGCCGCGTGTTCCTCGCCGGGGACGCGGCGCACCTGCTCGGCGCGCTGGGCACCCAGGGCCTCGACGAAGGGCTGCGGGACGCCGACAACCTGGCCTGGAAACTCGCCCTGGCCTGGCACCACGGGCCCCACGAGGCCCTGCTCGACAGCTACCAGAAGGAGCGGCGCACGGCCGTCGCGGCGCGGTTGCGCGCCGCCGACCAGGTGCTGCCGCTGCTGCGCGGCGGCGGGGGCCTGCGGTCGTACGTCCCCGGCGCGGCCCGGGGACACGACGCGCTGCTCGCCGACGGTCACCTGGGGCGCGGAACGCTGGGGGCGCCTGGGACGTACGCCGATTCGCCGCTCATGCCTGCGCGCCTCGACGGCGAGGTGACCGTCGGTACGGCGCCGGGAACTCCCGTCACCGACGTGCGGGTCACGGCGGAGGACGGCACGTTCGTGCGGCTGCGGGACCGGCTGGGGCGCGGTGCGCTGCTGGTGGTGCTGATCGCGCCGGGCACGGGGGTGTGGGACCGCAAGCACTGGGTGACCGCCGGTGTCATGCCCCGGCTGGCGGCGGCGGTGACGGCGCTGCCGCACCATGCCGAGCTGCTGGTCGCCGAGAGTTACCCCGGAGCCGCGGCGCACACGGTGCTGCTGGTGCGGCCCGACGGCCATCTGGTCACCGCACTGAACGGGGTGCGCCCGGCCGACCTGTACACGGCGGCGGAGGCGGCGCTGGGCGGGGCGAAGGGGGCGACCGCGGAGGCGGAAGCCGGGGCCGGGGCTGCGGCCGGGGCCCGTTGAGCGGTCGCCCGTGGGGCGCTCCGTCGGCCGGGGCGGGCGACGACCGGGGAGGCGGCGTCTGGGGGAGGCGGGTCCGCGAGCGGCGGCCGCTGTCCGCCGCCGCCCTCCGCATGGTGACGGTGAGTTGACCGGCCCACTCCGCCATGGTCTACTCCGGAGCGTGACCGACACCGATGTGCGCCTGTGGCGGAGGGTCCACATGGACCTCGTCCGCTACGCGGGCTGCGTGTGTCGCCCGTCCTGCTGATTTCGCATCGCTTTCCTCCGCGCGCCCCGCTTCGGCACGCCGCCGCGCGCTTCCTCGCGAACCCCAGGACGGTACCCGTGTCTGTGTCCTTCCCTGCCCCTGCCCCGTCTTCGACGGCCACGAGCGCGCCCGCGCCGACTCAGGCCGACCTCCTCGACTTCGTCCGGCGCATCGCCGCCGACGCCGAACTGATCGCCTCGCTCCCCCTCGACCCCGAGGGCCGTACCTGGGTGCGGCTGGAGGGACCCGGCGGCAGCGAGGCCTGGCTGATCGGCTGGCCGCCCGGCACGGGCACCGGCTGGCACGACCACGCCGACTCGGCGGGCGCCTTCGTGACCGCGGCCGGCGAGCTCAAGGAGAACGCGCTCGCCGCCCGGCTGCCCACCGACGGCTGGAAGATCCTGGAGCTCACCGACGGCGTGGACCGGGAACGCCGGCTGCCCGCGGGGGAGGGACGCGCCTTCGGACGGCACCACGTCCACGAGGTGCTCAACGAGTCCCCCGACCGACACGCGATCTCCGTCCACGCCTACTACCCGCCCCTGCCGCGGATCCGTCGTTACAGTCGCAGCGGCCAGGTCCTGCGCCTGGAAGAGGTCGAGCGTCCGGAGGACTGGCAGTGAGCGAACCGAACGGGATCGACGTAGTGCTGGAACGGGTACGCCGGGGCTACGCACGCATCGAGCCGCGCGCCGCGTACGACGCCGCCGAGGCCGGTGAGGCGTTGCTGGTCGACATCCGGTACGCCGCACTGCGCGACGCGGACGGGCTCATCCCGGGCGCGCTGGTGGTCGAGCGCAACGAGCTCGAGTGGCGTCTGGACCCGCAGGGCAGCCACCGGCTCCCCGAGGCCACCCACCACGACCTGCGCGTCGTGGTGGTGTGCAACGAGGGCTACGCCTCCAGCCTCGCCGCGGAGTCGCTGCACCGACTGGGCCTGCACCGGGCCACCGATCTGGTCGGCGGGTTCCAGGCGTGGCGGGCGGCGGGACTGCCGGTGGCGGTGCCGTAGCACGCCCGGGGCGGTCCCGGGCGACCTTCGCGGCCGGGGCGCGGGGCGGGGCTCGGACGGAGTCCGGCGATCCGTACGGGAGGGCTTCACCCTTGCTGGAGCGCAAGGTGATCCCGCGCATTCCGGGGCGCCCCCTCCACGCGGACGGCGACGCGTCCGCTCAGAAGCCCTCGTCGCCGAGGAACTCCGTGTCCTCGCCCTCCTCTTTCAGCGCCTGGCGGACCACCCGCAGGGCCATGCCTTCGGGGTAGCCCTTGCGGGCCAGCATGCCGGCGAGGCGGCGCAGCCTCTTGTCGCGGTCGAGACCGCGGGTGGCGCGCAGTTTGCGGGCGACGAGTTCCCGTGCGGTCTCCTCCTCCTGCTCGGAGTCCAGCCGGGACACCGCCGCGTCGATGAGGGTGGGGTCGACGCCCTTGGTCCGCAGTTCCCGGGCGAGAGCGCGCCGGGCCAGTCCGCGGCCGTGGTGCCGGGACTCGACCCAGGCGTCGGCGAAGGCGCTGTCGTTGATCAGGCCGACCTCCTCGAACCTGGACAGCACCTCCTCCGCGGCCTCGTCCGGGATCTCCCGTTCGCGCAGCGCGTCGGCGAGCTGCTTGCGCGTGCGCGGGGTCCCGGTGAGCAGGCGCAGGCAGATCGCCCGTGCCTGCTCCACCGGGTCCCGCGGAGGCTCCCCCTTCTCGGCCCTCGACGAGGAAGTGGCACCTCCGTCCTCGATGAACGGCTCCGCGCCCTCGCGCCGACGGCGCCCGCGGGGGCCGCCCGCCCCACGAGCCCGGCCGCCGCCCCGACGCGAACCGTCGCCGCGGTACGGCTCGCCGGTGTCGTACGGCGCGGGGCCGTCCGCGCCGACGCCGTCCGCCGCGTAGCCGTCCGCCCCGGCGGAGCCCGCGTCGCCCGGTCTCCGCCGCTCGCGCTCCCGCGCGGCGGCGTCCGGGTAGGCGTGCTCGGCCCAGTCGGTTCGTCGTGTCACGGGTCAGCTCTTGGCTGCCGCGGCCTTGGACTTGGTGGTCTTGGCCGTCGCGGGGGCGGGCACCGCCGGTGCGGCGTCGGCCGGGGCGGCGGAGACCGCGGCATCCGTACCCGGCTCGGCGGCCGGCTCCTCGGGACGCACGCCGACGCCCAGCTTCTCCTTGATCTTCTTCTCGATCTCGTCGGCGAGGTCGGGGTTGTCCTTCAGGAAGTTGCGCGCGTTCTCCTTGCCCTGGCCGAGCTGGTCGCCCTCGTACGTGTACCAGGCGCCGGCCTTGCGGACGAAACCGTGCTCCACGCCCATGTCGATCAGGCCGCCCTCGCGGCTGATGCCCTGGCCGTAGAGGATGTCGAACTCGGCCTGCTTGAAGGGCGGCGCGACCTTGTTCTTGACGACCTTGCAGCGGGTGCGGTTGCCGACCGCCTCCGTGCCGTCCTTCAGGGTCTCGATGCGACGGATGTCGATGCGCACGGAGGCGTAGAACTTCAGCGCGCGGCCACCGGTCGTGGTCTCCGGGGAGCCGAACATCACGCCGATCTTCTCGCGGAGCTGGTTGATGAAGATCGCGGTGGTCTTGGACTGGTTGAGCGCGCTGGTGATCTTCCGCAGGGCCTGGCTCATCAGCCGGGCCTGGAGACCCACGTGGCTGTCGCCCATCTCGCCCTCGATCTCCGCGCGCGGGACGAGCGCGGCGACGGAGTCGATGACGATGAGGTCGAGGGCGCCGGAGCGGACCAGCATGTCCACGATCTCCAGGGCCTGCTCACCGTTGTCCGGCTGGGAGAGGATCAGGTTGTCGATGTCGACGCCGAGCTTCTTCGCGTACTCGGGGTCGAGGGCGTGCTCCGCGTCCACGAACGCGACCTGGCCGCCGGCCTTCTGCGCGTTCGCCACGGCGTGCAGGGTCAGGGTCGTCTTGCCCGAGGACTCGGGGCCGTAGATCTCCACGACCCGGCCGCGCGGGAGACCGCCGACGCCGAGGGCCACGTCCAGCGCGGTCGAGCCGGTCGGGATGACCTCGATGGGCTCCTTCGACCGCTCGCCCATGCGCATGACCGCGCCCTTGCCGAATTGCCGTTCAATCTGTGCGAGCGCGGCGTCCAGGGCCTTCTCGCGGTCGGTTCCTGCCATGGGTTCCACCCGGTTTGCTTGATTCGATCGCTTCACGTCAAAGACGCTAATGCCTGCCACTGACAATGCGCCTCGATGCGGGTCCGGCCTGTGGATAACTCGGGCATTCCTCCGCCCAAACCCAGTCGAATCGCCCGTCACGACCTTCGCCGGAGCCTCCATGAGAATGGATGTTCGATTTTTGTGTCAAGCGCATCACATGTCACCTCCGAGCGTACGTCCGCGGTGCCGGCGGCTAGAGTGCGCGCACGCGACGCGAGGAGGGGCCCATGGCCAAGGTCAGCATCAGTCTCGACGCCGAACTGGTGGTGGAGGTGATGGTCCTGGCCGGCATCGGCTCGCCCCAGGACGCCGTCGAGGCGGTGGTCCGGGACTACATCGCCCGCGGCCACCGCACGGAGACCCGCACGGAGGTCAAGGACCAGGGCCTGCGCGAGGTCGACGCCAGACCGCAGGAGCCACAGGGCTGATCCCGCGCACGGTCGTCTCCCCCGCCGGTGTCCGGACGGGGTCTCCTGCTCCCCCCGGCGTACGGCGGGTGTCTCCCGGCGGACGACGACCGGGCGGCGGGTCCCGGGCCAGGCTCGTCCCATGCAGAACGAGGGGACCACCCGAACCGCCACCGGAACCGCCCACAGGGCCGCACCGGACCCGCCGCCCGCGACCGGCCTGCCGTCCGGCCGGTCCGCGGTGACGCGCGCGTGCCACGCGACCGGCCTCCTCCTGGTCCTCTCCGGCCTCGTCCATCTGGCGGTGTTCGCCGTGGACGGCGGTCCGTGGAACGGTCCCGTCTCCTGGCGCAAGCCGGTGACGTTCGGGCTGTCCTTCGGGGCCACCCTGATCGCCGTCACCTGGATCACCTCGTACCTGCGCGTCCGGCCGGGGCCGCGCGCCGCCCTGCTCGCCGCGTTCGCGGCCGACTGTGTCCTCGAGGTCGCCGGCATCACCCTCCAGGCGTGGCGCAAAGTGCCCTCGCACCTCGACATGGAGACGCCGTTCGACACGGCCGTGTCGATGTGCCTCGCGGTGGGCGGCGGCGTCCTGGTCGTGCTGCTGGGCGTGCTCGCGGCCGTGTCGTTCCGCCACCGGCCCACGGGACCGGCGGGCATGGCCCTCGCCGTGCGCTCCGGGTTCGCGGTGCTGCTGGTCGGACTGGCTTCGGGCGCCGCGATGATCGCGCGGGGTGTGGTCCTCACCCGGACCGGCCACCAGGAGGCGGCCTACCGCTCCACGGCTCCGCTCAAGCCCCTGCACGGGGTGAGCCTGCACGCCGTCCTGGTCCTGCCGGTACTGGCCCGGCTGCTGTCCCTGACCTCGTGGAACGCGACGGTACGGCGACGGATCGTGGCCGTGGCCGCGGGCTGTTGTGCGGCCGCCGTCGCCGCCGCCGGGGTGTGGGCCGCTCTGACGTACTGATCCGCCCGGGGGCTGCTCAGGCGGTGCCGTCGCCGGGCCCGTCCACCCCGGGGGGTGTCGCGTCCGGCCGCCGGGCCCACAGTTTCCGTATGCGCGTGAAGGCCCCGCCCCCCGTCCCGCGACGGTCGCGGTGCCCGTGCACGCGTGGATCGTCGGTGACGTCGTACCGCTTGACGTACGCCCCGAGGAAGGCCTGCAGCGTGGCGACCGCGGGGATGGCGATCAGCGCGCCGACGGCGCCCAGGAGGGCGGTGCCCGCGATGACCGAGCCGAAGGCGACCGCGGGGTGGATGTCCACGGTCTTCGACGTCAGCTTGGGCTGCAGCATGTAGTTCTCGAACTGCTGGTAGACCACCACGAAACCCAGCACCCACAGCGCGTACCAGGGATTGACCGTGAAGGCGATCAGCATGGGCAGGGCGCCCGCGAGATAGGTGCCGATGGTGGGGATGAACTGCGACACGAGGCCCACCCACACCGCGAGCGCGGGTGCGTAGGGCACCCCCAGGACCTCCAGCAGGATGTAGTGCGCGATGCCGGAGATCAACGCCATCAGACCGCGCGAGTACAGGTAGCCGCCGGTCTTGTCCACGGCGATCTCCCACGCGCGCAGGACCTCGGCCTGCCGGGCGGGTGGCAGGACGGAGCAGAGAGCGCGCCGCAGCCGGGGTCCGTCGGCGGCGAAGTAGAACGAGAACAGCACGATCGTCAGCATCTGGAAGAGGCCCCCGAGGACCTGCGCGGACACGTCGAGGACACCGGTGGCGCTGTTCTGCACGTAGTTGCGCAGCCAGTCCGAGCGGAGCAGGCCCTCCTGGACGTCCACCCTCCTCAGCTCGGTGTGGAAGTGGCCGTTGACCCAGTTGATCACGGAGTCGAGGTAGTCGGGGAAGTCCTCGACCATCTTGACGATCTGCCCCGCGAGCATGGAGCCGAGCAGCGTGACGAATCCCGCGGTGGCGATCAGCACGGCGAGGAAGACGATGAAGGCGGCCAGCCCGCGGCGCATGCCGCGCGCGGACATCCAGCTCACCGCCGGCTCGATGGCGAGCGCCAGGAAGAACGCGATGAGGATGTTGACCAGCAGGCCGGTGAGCTGGTGGAAGGCCCAGCTGCCCAGCTGGAACACGGCGATCAGCGAAAGGGCCAGCACCATGGCCCGCGGCAGCCAGCGCGGCATGCGGGCGCCCGGTCCCGCGGTGCCGCCGGCCGGGGGCGGGGCGGGCGGCGTCGTGCCGGACGGAGGGGTGTGCCGGGCCGTCCGCCCGGTCTCGTCAGTGGGTGCCACGGACCAAGTCTCGCCCACGCCACCGACAGCGGACGCACGGTCCGCGATCTTCGTGACCGGTCAGCGCTGCTCCTGTGGCACGTTCATGACGGTGCAGACCACCCGCCACACGTCCTTGGCGTCCCAGCCCGCGTCCAGCGCCTCGTGCACCGTACGGCCGCCGAGCTCCGTCATCACGTGATCGCGCGCGAAGGTGTCGGCGTACCCCGGACCGAAGTGCTCCGTCATCCGCTCCCAGAAGACCGTCAACCGCATGCCCCCAGTATCCCGCCCCTGAGGGTGGGCCCCGAGCCGGGGCCGCGTCCTGGGACCGCTTTCCGCCCTACGGTCTGACGCATGGCCGAGAACGGAGCTTCCCCACTCCCCCCTACGCCCCCGGCGCACACCCCGCTCGCGCGCGCGGAGCACTTCGTCTGGCTCACCGCGCGCGTGCTGGAGCAGCGCCTGTTCGCGTACCACTTCCGCGACGGCGACGCCGAACCGGTTCAGACGGCGCTGGAGGCCTACCGCAACGAGGACGGCGGGTACGGACACGCCCTGGAGCCCGGTCTGCGCGGTCCCGTCAGCCAGCCGCTGCACACCGCGCGCGCCCTGCGCGTCCTGGACGCCGTCGGGCGCTGCGGCGGACAGCGCGTGGAACGTGTGTGCCGTTACCTGACCTCCGTGTCCACCGCCGACGGAGCCCTGCCCGCGATCCGTCCCGGCCGGCGCGGTCACCCGGCCGCCCCCTTCGTCCCGGTGGTGGAAGACCCTCCCGGGGAGTTGCTCGCCACCGGGCCGGTGGTCGGCCTGCTGCACCGCAACGAGGTCTGGCACGCCTGGCTGTTCCGGGCCACGGACTTCTGCTGGCGGGCGGTCGAGTCGGTGCGGACCTCCCACCCGTACGAGGTCGAGGCCGCCGTGGTCTTCCTGGACGCCGCCCCCGACCGCCCGCGCGCGCAGGCGGCGGCCGACCGGCTGGGCCGCCTGGTGCGCGAACAGCGCCTCGCGGTGCTCGATCCGGACGCCCGCGACGCCTGCCCGGTCGCCCCCGGCTGCGCCCCGGGCGAGCACCACTTCCCCCACGACTACGCGAGGAACCCGCACTCCCTCGCGCGCGCGTGGTTCACGGACGACGAGATGGCCCGCTCCCTCGACTTCCTCGCGGCGGAACAGGACGAGGACGGCGGATGGCCCGTCCGCCGGCACCACCGGGCACCCGCCCCCGCGCTGGAGGCACGCCCCCTGGTGACGCTCGACGCCCTGCACACGCTCCGGGCCTACGGCCGCCCCCTCGGCTGACCGGCCCGCCCGCCCTCATCCGCCCAGGGCCCGCACACCCGCGGTGACCACGACGGCCGCCGCGACGACCAGCAGGAACGGTGCCCGCAGCACCAGGGCCACGGCGGCCGCGGCGACTCCCGCGGCCCGTGCGTCCAGGACGAGCGCCCGCCCGTCCGCGAAGGTCTGCTGGGCGGTGAGCGCGGCGAGGAGGGCGACGGGCAGCAGGGCGGCGAGGCGCCTGACCAACGGCCGCTCCAGGGCGCCCGCGGGCACGAGCAGCCCGATGAGTTTGACGGCGTAGCAGCCGAGTGCGGTCACACCGATCGCGATCCAGACGTTCACCGCTCTCCCTCCCGTCCGGAGTCCTGGACCGGGCTCGGTGCGGTGTCCTGGGCGCCGTCCTGCGCGCCGCCCCCGCGGCGTCCTTCCGCCCACAGGACGGCCGGCGCCGCCAGCGCCGCCACCAGGACGGGCACGCCGGCGGGCAGCACGGGCAGCAGATCGAGACCCAGCAGGACGGCCGCCGCGGCGACCGCGCGCTCGGTGGTGGTCCTCAGCATGGGCGCGAGCAGCGCCAGGAAGACCGCGGGCCCCGCCGCGTCGAGCCCCCAGGCGTCGGTGTCCCCGATGGCCTCCGCGCCCAGCGCGCCGAGCAGGGTGGTGAGGTTCCACAGCGCGTACAGGGTGAGACCGGTGACGGTGAACCCGATCCGGACGCTGCGCCGCGTCGGCTGCGCGAGCGCCACGGCCGTCGTCTCGTCGATGACCCACTGGGCGGCGAACGGCCGCACCGCGCGCGGGAGGGCCAGCAACTGCGACAGCCGCAGCCCGTAGAAGGCGTTGCGCACGCCCAGGAAGAAGGCGCCCGCCGCGGCCGTGAGCGGGTTGCCGCCGGCCGCGAGCGCTCCCACGAGCGCGAACTGGGAGGCCCCGGTGAAGACCAGGAGGCTGAGCGCGCACGTCTGCGGCAACGTGAGCCCACTGCCCGCCGAGGTCACCCCGAAGGCGAACCCGGACAACCCGACGGCGACTCCTACCCCGAGGGCGTCCCGTACGACGGCGGCGTCCGGCTTGCCTTCGGCGACGCCCGCGGCGGGAACGACTGTCTGTTCTGTCACGTCTCGGAGGGTAGGAGCAGCCGCCGCCGCGCGTCTTGTACGTTCTTGCGCTCGCGCTGGTAGGCACCGGGCGGTACGCCCACGATCCGCGCGAAGTGCCGGTTCAGGTGCGGCTGGTCGGTGAAGCCCACGGCGACGGCGGCCTCGGCCGGTGCCGTCCCGGCGTCCAGCATCCGCCGCGCCCGGCGCACCCGGGCGTCCGTCAGCCAGGCGTGGGGCGGCATCCCGTACGCGTCCCGGAAGGCCCGCAGCAACGCGAACGGACTGCTCCCGAGCTCCGCGGCGAGCTTCTCCAGGCTCGGCGGATCGGCCATCCGCTCCTCCAGCACGGCACGCGCGCGTGCCGCGACCCGGGCCCCGGCGGTCCGCACCTCCCGCCGGGGCAACGGGCCGCCGTTCAGCCGCAGCAGCCGGGTGACGGCCACCCGCAGCAGGGTGTCGGCGGCGAGCGCGTTGCCTTCGTCGGCGGCCCGCAGCACCCGGTGCACCAGCTCGACGGTGTACGGATCCTCGAGCACCGGCCGGACGAACCCCGGCGTGCCGCGCAGGGTGGTCGTCTCCGCCGCGATCGCCGCCACCAGTTCGGGCGCCGGGTAGACCGCCCCGTACCGCCAGCCCTCCGGCACGCCGGCCCGGCCCGTGTGCGGGGTGTCGGGGTTGATCAGCGCGAGCGATCCGGCACCGGCGTACTGGTCGCCCCCGCCGTGGTGGAAGACCTCGACGCCGTCGGCGATGGCGGCGATGACGAAGTGCTCGTGCGTGTGCCGTACGAAGGTCTTCCGTATGTACTGGGCGCGCAGCAGATCGACGCCGGGCAGTTCGGCGTACCGCCAGTGCCGCGCCCGCTCGCCCGATCCCGCCATGGGTCCATTCTCCGCCACCCGCGCCGCCCGGCGTCACCGGCGTGCCCCGACGGGTGACCGTCCGCCCAGCTCAGGACGGTTGTCAGTGCTCGGGTGCACGATGGATCCATGGTCAGCTCCGCACACCGGGCCCTGGACGGCTTCTCCCCCGCGACCCGCGGCTGGTTCACGGGTGCCTTCTCCGCGCCCACCGCCGCCCAGACGGGCGCGTGGCGGGCCATCTCGGAGGGCTCGGACGTCCTGGTGGTCGCGCCCACCGGCTCCGGCAAGACGCTGGCCGCCTTCCTCGCCGCCCTGGACCAGCTGGCCTCCACGCCCCCGCCGGCCGACCCGAGGAAGCGCTGCCGGGTGCTGTACGTCTCCCCGCTCAAGGCCCTGGCCGTCGACGTCGAGCGGAACCTGCGCAGTCCGCTGACCGGCATCCGCCAGGAGTCCGTCCGGCTCGGTCTGCCCGAGCCGGAGGTGAAGGTCGGCATCCGCTCGGGCGACACCCCGGCCGCCGAGCGCCGGGCCCTGGCCACCCGCCCGCCGGACATCCTGATCACGACCCCGGAGTCCCTGTTCCTGATGCTGACGTCGGCCACGCGCGACGCGCTGACCGGCGTGGAGACGGTGATCCTGGACGAGGTGCACGCGGTGGCGGGCACCAAGCGCGGCGCCCATCTCGCGCTCACCCTGGAGCGGCTGGACGAGCTGCTGCCGAAGCCCGCCCGCCGGATCGGCCTGTCGGCGACGGTCCGCCCGGTGGACGAGGTCGCCCGCTTCCTCGCCCCCCGCGGCAAGGTGGAGATCGTCCAGCCGGAGTCGGGCAAGGAGTTCGACCTCTCCGTCGTCGTCCCGGTCGAGGACCTGGCGGAGCTCGGCGGCTCCCCGGCCGCCGACGGCGACGAGGGCGCCGAGCGCCCGTCGATCTGGCCGCACGTCGAGGAGCGCATCACCGACCTCGTCCAGTCGCACCGCTCCACCATCGTCTTCGCCAACTCCCGGCGCCTGGCCGAGCGCCTGTGCAACAGGCTCAACGAGATCGCGTACGAGCGGGCGACCGGCGAGCCCCTGGGCGAGCACCACTCCCCCGCCGAGCTCATGGGCGGTTCGGGGGCGGCCCAGGGCGCCCCGCCCGTGATCGCCCGCGCCCACCACGGCTCGGTCTCCAAGGAGCAGCGCGCCCTGGTCGAGGAGGACCTCAAGGCGGGCCGTCTGCCCGCCGTGGTCGCCACCTCCAGCCTGGAGCTGGGCATCGACATGGGCGCCGTGGACCTCGTGGTCCAGGTCGAGTCACCGCCCTCCGTCGCCTCCGGCCTCCAGCGCGTCGGCCGCGCGGGCCATCAGGTCGGCGCGGTCTCCACGGGCGTGGTCTTCCCCAAGTACCGCGGTGACCTGGTGCAGGCCGCCGTGGTCACCGAGCGGATGCGCAGCGGCGCCATCGAGGCCCTGAGGATCCCCGCCAATCCGCTGGACGTGCTGGCCCAGCAGCTGGTCGCGATGACCGCGCTGGACACCTGGCAGGTCGACGACCTGCTCGCCACCGTCCGCCGCGCCGCTCCCTTCGCCTCCCTCCCCGAGTCGGCCTTCACGGCCGTCCTGGACATGCTCGCGGGCCGCTATCCGTCCGACGCCTTCGCCGAGCTGCGCCCGCGCGTGGTGTGGGACCGGGTCGCGGGGACCGTCACCGGCCGGCCGGGCGCCCAGCGCCTCGCCGTCACCTCCGGAGGGACGATCCCCGACCGCGGCCTCTTCGGCGTCTTCCTGGCCGGCGCCGACCCCAAGAAGGGCGGCGGCCGGGTCGGCGAGCTCGACGAGGAGATGGTGTACGAGTCCCGGGTCGGGGACGTCTTCACGCTCGGCACGAGTTCCTGGCGCATCGAGGACATCACGCGCGACCGGGTGCTGGTCTCCCCCGCTCCGGGCGTGCCGGGCCGGCTGCCGTTCTGGAAGGGCGACCAGCTGGGCCGCCCCCTCGAACTGGGCCGCGCACTCGGCGCGTTCCTGCGCGAGGTCGGTTCCCTCTCCGAGGAGGACGCCCGGCTGCGCCTGGTCACCGCGGGCCTGGACGCCTGGGCGGCGGACAACGTGCTGTCCTACCTCGACGAGCAGCGCGAGGCCTGCGGCCACGTGCCCGACGACCGCACCATCGTCGTGGAGCGCTTCCGGGACGAGCTGGGCGACTGGCGCGTCGTGGTCCACTCGCCCTTCGGCGCCCAGGTCCACGCTCCCTGGGCGCTCGCGCTCGGTGCCCGTCTGTCCGAGCGGTACGGCATGGACGCCCAGGTCATGCACGCCGACGACGGCATCGTGCTGCGCCTGCCGGACGCCGATCTGATGGGCCTGGACCTGCTCGACCAGGAACCGTCGAGGCCCGGCCCGGAGTACGACGCCGAGCAGGCGCCCGTCGGCGCGGCCGACGTCGTCTTCGACAAGGGCGACGTCGACCGGATCGTCACCGACCAGGTGGGCGGGTCGGCCCTGTTCGCGTCCCGTTTCCGGGAGTGCGCCGCCCGCGCGCTGCTGCTGCCGCGCCGCAACCCCGGCAAGCGCACCCCGTTGTGGCAGCAGCGCCAGCGTGCCGCGCAGCTGCTCGAGGTGGCGAGCGAGTACGGCTCGTTCCCAATCGTCCTGGAAGCGGTCCGCGAGTGCCTCCAGGACGTCTTCGACGTGCCGGGGCTGGTCGAGCTGATGGGCGACGTGGAGTCCCGCAAGGTGCGCCTGGTCGAGGTCACCACCCCGGAGCCGTCCCCGTTCGCCCGTTCCCTGCTGTTCGGATACGTCGCCCAGTTCCTGTACGAGGGCGACTCGCCGCTCGCCGAGCGCCGGGCCGCCGCCCTGTCGCTGGACTCGCGGCTGCTGGCCGAGCTGCTCGGCCAGGCGGAGCTGCGCGAGCTGCTCGACGCGGACGTGCTGACCGAGCTGGAGCGCGAGCTGCAGTGGCTCACGGAGGACCGGCGCGTCAAGGACCCCGAGGGCGTCGCCGACCTGCTGCGCCTGCTCGGCCCGCTCACGGACGCCGAGCTGGCCGAGCGCGGCGCGGAGCCGCAGTGGGCGCAGGAGCTGGCCTCCGCCCGCCGCGCGATCAAGGTGCGCATCGCCGGCGCCGACCACTGGGCGGCGATCGAGGACGCGGGCCGGCTGCGCGACGCGTTGGGCACGGCGCTGCCCGTGGGCGTGCCCGAGGCCTTCACCGAGCCGGTCAAGGATCCGCTCGGCGACCTGCTCGCCCGCCACGCCCGCACCCACGGACCGTTCACGTCGGCCACCGCCGCGGCCCGCTTCGGGCTGGGCGTCGCGGTGACCGAGGGCGCCCTGCGGCGGCTCGCGGCGGCCGGCCGGGTCGTGCAGGGCGAGTTCCATCCGGCCGGGATCGGTCAGGAGTGGTGCGACGCGGCGGTACTGCGCCGGTTGCGCCGCCGTTCCCTGGCCGCGCTGCGGCACGAGCTGGAGCCGGTGCCGCCGGCCGCGCTCGGCCAGTTCCTGCCCCAGTGGCAGCACATCGGCAAGGGGCACGCGCTGCGCGGCGTCGACGGGCTGGTGCGGGCCGTCGAGCAGTTGCAGGGCGCGTCCGTGCCCGCGTCCGCCCTGGAGAAGCTCGTCCTGCCGTCCCGGGTGGCGAACTACACGCCGGTGATGCTGGACGAGCTCACGGCCGCCGGCGAGGTGGTGTGGGCGGGGGCGGGTTCCCTGCCCGGCAAGGACGGCTGGGTCTCGCTCTATCTGGCGGACGCGGCCCCGCTGCTCCTGCCGCCCGCGCACCCCCTGGAGACGACCGCTCTCCACCAGTCCGTCCTGGACAGCCTCTCCGGCGGTTACGGCCTGTTCTTCCGGCAGATCGCCGACCAGGTCCGCGCCACCACGCACCCGGACGTCACGGACCCCCAGCTGGCCGACGCCCTGTGGGACCTGGCCTGGTCCGGACGGCTGACGAACGACACGCTGGCACCCCTGCGCGCCCTGCTGGGCTCGGGCCGTACCGCGGGCGCCACCGCTCACCGCGCCCGACGCACGGTTCCGCGGGGACGCTACGGCTCGCTGACGGCCACCGCCCGCGCCACCTCCCGCACGGGCCCGCCGACGGTCGCGGGCCGGTGGTCGCTGCTCCCGGCCCGCGAGACGGACACCACGGTGCGTGCCCACGCCCTGGCCCGCACGCTGCTGGACCGGCACGGCGTGGTGACCCGCGGCGCCGTCGCCGCCGAGGGCGTCGAGGGCGGCTTCTCGGCGGTGTACCGCGTCCTGGCCGCCTTCGAGGAGAGCGGACAGGCCCGGCGCGGCTATGTCGTGGAGGGGCTCGGCGCGGCACAGTTCGCCATGGAGGGGGCGGTGGACCGGTTGCGTGCGGTCGCCAACGCCCGCGAGCGCGGCGACGGTCCCCCCGGCCGGACGGACTTCGGCGACGGCGGCCCTGGTGGGCGCACCTCACCCGACGGTTCCGTGCCGGACGACTGGGCTTCCGCCCTCTCCCCCTTTGACGGCCTCGCGGCCGGCGGTCACGATGACGCCGACGCCCCGGACGGCCCCGCCGGCGTCTTCACGCCCGCCCAGCCGCCCCCGCGTTCCCGGGGCGGCCACGTCTCCCCGCGCGGCCCGTACGACGCGGGTTTCCCCGGCCGTGGCGGCCGTCCCTCCCCCGCTTCCCGGGCCGTCGTCCTGGCCGCGGCCGATCCGGCGAACGCCTACGGCGCGGCCCTGGGCTGGCCCGAGCCCCCGGCCGGGGTCACGCACAAACCGGGCCGCAAGGCGGGCTCCCTGGTGGTGCTGGTGGAGGGCGAGGCGGTGCTGTACATGGAGCGCGGCGGCAAGACCCTGCTGCTGTGGCCCGCCGACCCGGACGGTCCGCCGGCCGAGGACCCCGCCCTGCGCGCCGCCACGGAGGCCCTCGCCGCTGCCGCCCGCGCGGGTTCCCTCGGCACGGTCACGGTGGAACGCGTCAACGGCGCCGCGGCCCTGACGTCGCCCTTCGGCGCCCTTTTGGAGGAGGCGGGCTTCATCGCCACCCCGCGCGGACTGCGCATCCGGGCGTGAGCCTGTCACCCTTGACCCATGCCCGAGGGAGACACGGTCTGGCAGGCCGCACAGAGGCTGCACGGCGCACTGGCGGGCAGGACGCTGACCCGTAGCGACTTCCGCGTGCCCCGGTACGCGACGGTCGACCTCACCGGCCGTACCGTCCTGGACGTCACCCCGCGCGGCAAGCACCTGCTCACCCGCATCGAGGGCGGCCTGACGCTGCACTCGCACCTCAGGATGGACGGGGCCTGGAAGGTGTTCGCCGCCGGCCAGCGCTGGAGCGGCGGCCCGGCCCACCAGATCCGCGTCGTCCTCGCCACCGCCGACCGCACCGCCGTCGGATACCGCCTCCCGGTGCTGGAGCTCCTGCGCACCGCCGACGAACAGCGCGCCGTCGGCCATCTCGGCCCGGACCTGCTGGGCCCGGACTGGGACCCCGAGCAGGCCCTGGCCAACCTCCGCGAGGACCCGGCCCGCCCCCTCGGCGAGGCCCTGCTCGACCAGCGCAATCTCGCCGGGATCGGCAACGTCTACAAGTGCGAACTCTGTTTCCTGCTCGGCGTCACCCCGTGGCTCCCGGTGGGCGAGCTGCCCGCCGACCGGGCCGTGAAACTGCCCGTGCTCGCCAAGAGGCTCCTGGAGGCCAACCGCGACCGTCCGGTCCGCCGCACGACGGGCCTGCGCGGACAGGACCTGTTCGTCTACGGCCGCGCGCCCCGCCCGTGCCTGCGCTGCGGCACTTCCGTCCGTCTCGCCGACCAGGGCGACGGCTCCCGCGAACGTCCCACGTACTGGTGCCCGGTCTGTCAGGCGGGTCCCGCCCCGCGGCCAGGCGGCTTCACCGGTTCCGGGCGGCGCCGGAAGGGAACGTGACCCCGCCCGGGCCGTCAGGGCGGGGGTGACCCCGCCCGGGCCGTCAGGGCGGTAACGGTCGCCGGTTCTGTCCTTCCTGGGTGGACGCCCGCCGGCGCCGGTGTCCCGAGCGAGCGGGACGTGCGCCCCGCCGCGCCGCGCCAGGCCGTCCCGGGCCCGTCGGCGCTACCGCTCGTCGAAGCCCGACGGCCCGCTCCGCGCACCCCGCCCGGACCGCGAGGAGGCCGGGGCCCGCAGCGGCACCCTCAGGGCCCGGCGCCACCGCCCGGTACCGACGGCCCCCGCGGCCCGGCTCCGGGGCACGCAGTGCACCGGCAGCACGCTCAGCCCCCATCCGCCGGCCGCGACCGCGCCCTCGACCACACCGGCGCCGGGCACCGTCACCAGACGCAGCACCGCCCAGCACCACAGCGCGCCGAGCCCCAGCGCGGCCGCCCGGCGCACGGTCGTCGACGTCATCCGTTTCCGGCTTGGAACATCCAATGCTGCTTCTCGAGGTCGGCCGTGACCTGGATGAAGATGTCCTGGCTCACGGGATCCGGCTCCCCGGTCACGGTGATCCGTTCCCGCATCCGTGTGATCACCGCGCCCAGCGCGTCCACGATCGTCCCCACCGCGGCGGTGTCGTCCACCCAGCCCTCGGGTGTCACGCCGATGCCGCTGCCGACGGCCACCGTCGCGGCCCGTCCGTCCGGGGACACACCGAGCGCCGAGGCACGCTCGGCCACGGTGTCGGAGTGCGTGCGCGCGGTACCGACGACCTCGTCCAGCTGGAGATGCACGGAGCGGAAACGCGGTCCGACGACGTTCCAGTGGATCTGTTTGGCGACCAGAGCAAGGTCCACCAGGTCGACGAGAGCGCCTTGCAGCGCCTCGGACACGATCTTGAGATCCGCGTCGGACAAAGGGCTCTTGACGACGTACATCCGCACCTCCGTCGGTTCTCCCCCGTCCACGTCCTTCCACGATGACCGCAGCGTCACGAACCGGCAAACGGGCGAACGCGCCGCCGGCCGTCGCCCGCCCGGATACGCAAAAACCCCGACCGCACCTCTCCGGTCTCCCGAAGAGGCCCTGGCCGGGGCCTCGGACGCCGACGCGCGGACGCTCAGGCGGCGACGACGTCCACCGCTTCCGCGGGCGCCTTGATGGTCACCCGTTCCGGTGGCACACCGGCAACCGACACCGAACCCAGCATCGGACGGACCGGCGCGGGCACGGACTCGCTCGACGTGGCCGCGGCGGACTGGGCCAGCTCCGCGAGGGCGAGTTCGTCGCTCACTTCTCGCATGAGTTCGGACATCCGTACGTCCAGCGCGTCGCAGATGGCGGACAGCAGCTCGGAGGACGCCTCCTTCTGCCCCCGCTCCACCTCGGAGAGATAGCCGAGTGAGACTCGGGCGGACGAGGAGACTTCGCGCAGAGTACGGCCCTGGCGCTGGCGCTGCCGACGCAGCACGTCACCCAGCAGGCGACGGAGCAGAATCATCGGTGGCTCCCTCCTCGGACCGCGTAGCCGCATCCTTCTCGCCCCACCGTACCGCCTCGCGCCGCGGCCGTGCGGGGAGCGATGTCGTGTTCACTCAGGGCTGCAAACATCAAAACCCCCCGTTCCGTTCCGTATCCTGTGCCCGCTCATTCCCGGTCTGTTCGCCCGCAAGCTCCCTCAGAAGGAGTGCCAGCACGCTCCGTACACTCTCCATACGAATTTCCGCGCGGTCGCCGTTCAACCGCAGCGCCTCCACTTTTCCGCCAGGGGCGGAACCGTCCCGTGGTGCGGAAGGTCCGCGCACGGCCACGTAGACCGTCCCGACCGGCTGTCCGTCCTGCGGATCGGGGCCTGCGACACCCGTCGTCGCGATGCCCCAGTCGGCTCCCAGCGCCGTGCGCACGCCGGCCGCCATCTCCGCCGCGACCTGTGGGTCGACCGCTCCTCGAGCCGCCAGCAGCTCGGCCTCGACGCCGAGCAGATCACGCTTCAGTTCCGTGGCGTAGGCGGTCACCGCACCCCGGAAGACCTTCGACGCACCCGGGACCGCCGTGACCCCGGCCGCCACCAGACCACCGGTCAGCGACTCGGCGATCGCGAGGGTCTCGCCCCTCACCGTGAGTAGTCGCACCACGTCGGCAGCCGTGGAACTCAACCTTCTGTCCCCTTCAACGCCGCCTTGCGCTCGGCGATTCCCCGCCGGCGCAGGACGATGGCCTGCTTCACGTAGTCCAGTCCGGTCACCACGGTCAGGACGACCGCCACCGCCATCACCCAGAACCGCAGGGTGGCCAGGGGCCCCGTCAGGGCCAGGACGTACATGCCGACGGCCACGCCCTGGGTGAGGGTCTTCAGCTTGCCGCCGCGGCTCGCGGGGATGACGCCGTACCGAATGACCAGGAAACGCAGCAGGGTGATCCCGAGTTCCCTGCCCAGGATGACGGCCGTGACCCACCAGGGCAGGTCGCCCAGCGCGGAGAGACAGATCAGCGCCGCTCCCATGATCGCCTTGTCGGCGATGGGGTCGGCGATCTTCCCGAAGTCCGTGACGAGGTTGTAGGTGCGCGCCAGATGACCGTCGAAGATGTCGGTGAACATGGCGACGGCGAAGGCCGCCCAGGCGAAGGAGCGCCAGGCCGGGTCGTAGCCGCCGTTGCCGAGCATCAGCACCACGAAGACCGGCACGAGGACCAGCCGGAACATCGTCAGCAGATTGGCGACGTTCCAGACGCTCGCCTGGTTGACGGCTGCGGCCGCGATCTTGCCGCCGCGCCCGCCGGTACCGCCCTCGGTCGCACCCCGCTCCACGGTGCCCCCCGACGTCTTGCTCTCGGCCGGTTCCTGCGCCGCGCCCGAGGCGCCGCGCGGGCCGGTCCTGCGCGCGCTGGAGGAGCCGCCCGCCGCGGACGCCGGGACTCCGGTCATCCGGCCGCCTCCTCACTCCACGCGGGCGAGCCCGGCAGCGGTTCGGCCACCAGGTCGACACCCTCCGTACCGACCACCTTCGCGTCGACCATACGACCGGCACTCAGACCTTCGCCGCCCGTGAGCAGCACCTGGCCGTCCGTCTCCGGCGCCTGGTGGGCCGCGCGCCCGTGCACGCCGTCCTCGTCCACGTACTCCACGAGCACCCGTACGGTCGAACCCACCCGCTCCTCGGCCCGCTGCGAGACGAGTTCCTCGGCCAGCCGGGACACACGTGCCAGCCGCTCGGCGACGACGTCCTCGTCGACCTTGTTCTCGTACGTCGCCGCCTCGGTGCCCTCCTCGTCGGAGTAGCCGAAGACGCCGATGGCGTCCAGCCGCGCGTGGTTCAGGAACCGCTCCAGCTCGGCGAGGTCGGCCTCGGTCTCGCCGGGGAAGCCGACGATGAAGTTGGACCGCACACCCGCCTCGGGGGCCTTGCTCCGGATGGTGTCCAGGAGCTCGAGGAAGCGGTCGGTGTCGCCGAAGCGGCGCATCGCCCGCAGCACGTTCGGCGCGGAGTGCTGGAAGGACAGGTCGAAGTAGGGCATGACCTTCGGCGTCGAGGTCAGCACGTCGATCAGGCCGGGGCGCATCTCGGCCGGCTGGAGGTAGCTGACGCGCACCCGCTCGATGCCCTCGACGTCGGCCAGGTTCGGCAGCAGGGACTCCAGCAGGCGGATGTCGCCGAGGTCCTTGCCGTAGGAGGTGTTGTTCTCGGAGACCAGCATGATCTCCTTGACGCCCTGCTCGGCCAGCCAGCGCGTCTCGTTCAGCACGTCGCTCGGGCGGCGCGAGATGAAGGAGCCGCGGAAGGACGGGATGGCGCAGAAGGAGCAGCGCCGGTCGCAGCCGGAGGCCAGCTTGACCGAGGCGACCGGGGAGCCGTCCAGACGGCGGCGCAGGGGCGCGCGGGGCCCGGAGGCGGGGGCGACGCCCTCCGGGAGGTCGGCCGGGCCGTGCCCGGGCAGTGCGACGGCGGCACCGGCCTCCTGGCGCTCGGCGGGGCTGATGGGCAGCAGCTTGCGCCGGTCGCGCGGGGTGTGCGCGGCGTGGACACCGCCGCTGAGGATGGTCTGCAGCCGGTCGGAGATGTCGGCGTAGTCGTCGAAGCCGAGGACGCCGTCGGCTTCGGGCAGGGCCTCGGCGAGTTCCTTGCCGTACCGCTCGGCCATGCAGCCCACGGCGACCACGGCCTGCGTCCTGCCGTGGCCCTTGAGGTCGTTGGCCTCCAGGAGGGCGTCGACGGAGTCCTTCTTGGCGGCCTCGACGAAGCCGCACGTGTTCACGACGGCGACGTCCGCTTCCTCGGCGTTCTCGACGAGCTTCCAGCCGTCCGCCTCCAGACGGCCTGCGAGCTCCTCCGAGTCCACCTCGTTACGGGCGCAGCCAAGAGTGACGAGTGCGACGGTACGGCTTTCAGGCATGGGCTCAAGACTACTTCGTCCCGCGGACGGCCCACGTCGACGGGGTTGGCCGATCTCGGCCAACCCCGTAGCGACTCGTCTCCTCGGCCCGCTTATCCGACCTGCGGGTCGCCCTTCGTGTACGTCAGCCGCTCCACGGCACCCGGCCGGAAGTCGTCCTCGATCTTCTTGCCGTTGACGTACAGCTGGATGGCGCCGGCGTCGCCGAGGACGAGGTCGACCTTCTCGTTGTCCTGGAAGGTCTTGGAGTCGCCCTGTTCGAGCAGGCCGTCGAAGAGCAGCCGGCCGCTGTGGTCCTTGGCCGAGATCCAGCTGCGGCCCTCGGCGGCGCTGATCTTGACGGTCACCTTGTCCCGCGGCGCGGCGGCGATGGCGCTGTCGGTGGGGTCCGGCCTGGGGGCGGCCGGCTTCTCGGGCCGGGCGGACGCCGAGGCGGACTTCCCTGCCGTCGGCTGGGCCCCTTCGGCGACACTCGCCTCGGTGCCGCCGTCGTCGCCGCCCTTGACGAACGTGAACCCGACGAAGCCGATCACGGCGACGATCGCGGCGACCATCGCCGCGGTCCAGTTGGGTCCGCGCCGCTCCGGGCGGATGCGTTCCGCCTCGAACAGGGGCGCGGCGGGGGTCGGGGCCGGGCGTCCGCCGTGCTCGGCGTCGTACTGCGCGAGGAGCTCGGCCGGGTCGAGCCGTACGGCCTTGGCCAGGGCCCTGATGTGACCGCGGGCGTAGACGTCGCCGCCGCACGGTGTGAAGTCGTCCGCCTCGATGGCGTGCACGATGGCGACGCGGACGCGGGTGGCGCTGCTGATGTCGTCGACGGTCATCCCGGCGGCGATGCGCGCCTGTCGCAGGGCACGGCCGACGGAGGGGCGGGCTTCCTCAGAAACGTCTTCGGACACGCCTTCGATCGGACGCTCGTCTTCAGGGGAGTTGCCGATGGACACGGGGGCGCCTTTCGAGCGGATGGCCGCCTGTGCTGGACGTTCAGTCTAGGGGGGGTACAAACGGGTGGGGCAACCGGACGGTGGGACTTGTACGCCATCGGTATGGCTTCGTGTCCCGATGGCGGAGTACCTCTTTGTCGCTTCCCTCAACTTGACGTAGGCCATGGGGAAACGGTTGCTCAATGATCCCTAACGGGTGAGTCACGATCGGCCGGCCGGCCGCCCCGATCCGCCACGCGAGGTGATCCGCGCGTACCGTTCCCTACCCCTCGGACTCCCCCCGGATCACCGCGAGCACACCGTCCAGCTCGTCGGCCTTCACCAGAACGTCACGAGCCTTCGAACCCTCGCTCGGTCCGACGATGCCCCGCGACTCCATCAGGTCCATCAGGCGTCCCGCCTTGGCGAAGCCGACGCGAAGCTTGCGCTGGAGCATGGACGTCGACCCGAACTGGGTGGAGACGACCAGCTCGGCCGCCTGGCACAGCAGGTCGAGGTCGTCGCCGATGTCCTCGTCGATCTCCTTCTTCTGCTTGGTGCCGACGACGACGTCGTCCCGGAAGACGGGCGCCATCTGGTCCTTGCAGTGCTGGACGATGACCGCGACCTCCTCCTCGGTCACGAACGCGCCCTGCATACGGGTCGGCTTGTTCGCGCCCATCGGCAGGAAGAGGCCGTCGCCCTTGCCGATCAGCTTCTCCGCTCCGGGCTGGTCGAGGATGACCCGCGAGTCCGCCAGCGAGGAGGTGGCGAAGGCCAGCCGGGAGGGCACGTTCGCCTTGATGAGACCGGTGACGACGTCCACCGACGGCCGCTGCGTGGCGAGCACGAGGTGGATGCCGGCCGCCCGGGCGAGCTGCGTGATCCGCACGATCGCGTCCTCGACGTCCCGCGGCGCCACCATCATCAGGTCGGCCAGCTCGTCCACGATCACCAGCAGGTACGGGTACGGCTGGAGTTCGCGCTCGCTGCCCTCGGGCGGCTTCACCTTGCCCTCGCGCACGGCGCGGTTGAAGTCGTCGATGTGCCGGTAGCCGTAGGCCGCGAGGTCGTCGTAGCGCAGGTCCATCTCCCGCACGACCCACTGGAGCGCCTCGGCTGCCCGCTTCGGGTTGGTGATGATCGGCGTGATCAGGTGCGGGATGCCCTCGTACGCCGTCAGCTCGACGCGCTTGGGGTCGACCAGGATCATCCGGACGTCCTCCGGCGTCGCCCGCATCATGATCGAGGTGATCAGGCAGTTGATGCAGGACGACTTGCCGGAGCCGGTGGCGCCGGCGACCAGCATGTGCGGCATCTTCGCCAGGGAGTGCATGACGTACCCGCCCTCGACGTCCTTGCCGAAGGCGACCAGCATCGGGTCGTCGTCCTCGGCGGACTCCGCGAGCCGCAGCACGTCGCCGAGGTTGACCATCTCCCGGTCGGTGTTGGGGATCTCGATGCCGACCGCGGACTTGCCGGGGATCGGGCTGATGATCCGCACGTCGGGGCTGGCGACGGCGTACGCGATGTTCTTGGTCAGCGCGGTGATCCGCTCCACCTTCACGGCGGGCCCGAGCTCGACCTCGTACCGCGTGACCGTCGGGCCGCGGGTGAAGCCGGTGACGGCCGCGTCGACCTTGAACTCGGTGAAGACGGTGGTCAGCGAGTGGACAATCGCGTCGTTGGCCGCGCTGCGCGACTTGCCGGGGCCGCCGCGCGTGAGGAGGTCGAGGGACGGCAGGGAGTAGGTGATGTCGCCGGAGAGCCGGAGCTGCTCGGCGCGCGGCGGAAGTTCCCGTTCCTGCGGGGGCGGGGTCTTGGTGAGGTCGGGCACCCCCGTGCCGGCCTGGTTCTTCCCGGCCGTGCCCTTCCTGGGCTTCCCCGGCTGGGGCCGCGCGGCCGGAACCGGCGTGGGCGTCGGTGTCGTCGGCTCGCGCTCCCCCGTGCTCACGCCCTGGGTGAGATCGGCGACCAGCGGGGACGGCGGCATCCCGTGCAGGACGGCGCCGTCGAGCGAGGCGGCTGCCGCGGCGGCGACGTCCACGGCGTCCATCGGCCGGTTCGCGTCGGGCTGCGGCACGGCGGACCGGCGGGGCCGGCCGCGGCGACGGTCGAGCGCCTCCCGCTCGACGCCGTCGTGGTCGTACGGCTCCGCGGCGGGCGCGCCCCCGCGCTTGCGGGCGCGCGCGGGCAACGACTCGCGCCACTGCTCCTCGTACCGCTCGTCGTCGTCGGTGAACCCGTCCGCTCCCGGGTCGTGGACGAGTCCCAGCCGCACCCCGAGCAGCCGCAGCCGCTGCGGGATGGCGTTGACGGGCGTGGCCGTGACGACCAGCAGCCCGAAGACCGTGAGCAGTACGAGCAGCGGCACGGCGAGTACGTCGGTCATCGTGTACGACAGCGGGGTCGCGGCCCCCCAGCCGATCAGACCGCCGGCGTCCCTTATGGCCTGCATGCCGGCGCTGCGGGCCGGTGAGCCGCAGGCGATGTGCACCTGGCCGAGCACACCGACGACGAGGGCGGACAGACCGATCACGATCCGGCCGTTGGCCTCGGGTTTCTCCGGGTGCCGGATCAGACGCACGGCGACGGTGCCGAGCAGGATCGGCACGAGCAGGTCGAGCCGGCCGAAGGCTCCGGTCACCAGGATCTCGACGAGGTCGCCGACAGGGCCCTTCAGGTCGGCCCAGGTACCGGCGGCGACGATCAGGGCCATGCCGAGCAGCAGGAGCCCTGTCCCGTCCTTGCGGTGCGCCGGGTCGAGGTTCTTCGCGCCCTGGCCTATGCCGCGGAAGACGGCACCGACGGCATGCGCGATGCCCAGCCAGAGGGCGCGTACGAGTCGGTAGACGCCGCCGGTCGGACCGGCCACCGGCGCGGGCACGGGCTTCCTCGCCGCGGCCTTCCTGGCGGGCGCCTTCTTCGCGGGCACCTTCCTCGCGGCGGCCTTCCTCGCCGGAGCCTTCGCGGGAGCCGCCGCCTTCTTGGCGGGCTGCTTCTTGGCTGCGGAGGGACGTGAGGCCATGGGGGTGAGATTACCGGTGGAGACGGCGGTCGACACGTGTGCCCACCGCTTCACCCGTTCGTGTCGTCCGCGCGCGCGTCCGGAACTGACGCGGCGGGTACGGACGCTGACGCGCCTTCACCGACCGCCTCAGTTCACCGCGGCCTGGCCTCCGGAAGAACCCGGTTCGAGGGCGTCCAGCGCCCGGCGCAGGCCCGTGAGCTTGCGCTCCAGATGGGCCGCCGTCGCCACCGCGGCCGCGTCGGTCGACTCGTCCCCCAACTGCTTGGAGAGCGCTTCGGCCTGCTCCTCGACGGCCGCCAGCCGCGCCGACAGCTCGGCGAGCAGCCCCGCCGGCTCCTTGGTCTCGACTCCCGCGGACTTGCCGCCGCCCTCCAGCTGGAGGCGCAGCAGTGCCGCCTGCTCGCGCAGCTGGCAGTTCTTCATGTAGAGCTCGACGAAGACGGACACCTTCGCGCGCAGCACCCACGGGTCGAACGGCTTGGAGATGTAATCTACCGCGCCGGCCGCGTACCCGCGGAAGGTGTGGTGCGGGCCGTGGTTGATCGCGGTGAGGAAGATGATCGGGATGTCCCGGGTCCGCTCCCGCCTCTTGATGTGCGCGGCGGTCTCGAAACCGTCCATGCCCGGCATCTGGACGTCCAGCAGAATGACTGCGAAGTCGTCCGTGAGCAGTGCTTTGAGCGCTTCCTCCCCGGACGATGCCCGCACCAGCGTCTGATCGAGCGCCGAGAGGATCGCCTCCAGCGCCAGCAGATTCTCCGGCCGGTCATCGACCAGGAGGATCTTGGCCTTCTGCACCATGGCCCGCCCTCCTCGCCCCGGCGTGGGGCCTCCCCTGTCCGCAGGACTTGGGGCAGCACCGGCGGGCGCCGCCCCAGGGGACGACTCCCTTGCGTCGCCCGTCCTTGTGCCGGTCATCGTAGCCGCACCCCGCCCGTCGCCACACCCTGTCACCGCGATGTCACTGTGTACGTAGCAGAAACGCGGCGGGAGACCAGAAGGTTCCCCGAATCCCGTACTTCTACACGATGTCGAGCACACTGAGTCAGCGACTCCGCGTGAACCCCGAAGCCCCCGCCGCGCTCACGCACACCACATCCGCACACTGCCCGGACGCGCGCCGACCGGACGCGCACCGCCCGGACCTGCCGCTCACTCCCAGCGCATCCACTGCTCCATCACCGTCAGCAGGTGGTCGGGGTCGACCGGCTTGGTGACGTAGTCGGAGGCTCCCGACTCGATCGCCTTCTCCCGGTCGCCCTTCATCGCCTTGGCGGTCAGCGCGATGATCGGGAGCCCGGCGAACTGGGGCATCCGGCGGATCGCCGTCGTCGTGGCGTACCCGTCCATCTCGGGCATCATGATGTCCATCAGAACGACCGCGGCGTCCTCGTGCTGCTCCAGGACCTCGATGCCCTCCCGGCCGTTCTCGGCGTACAGCACGGACAGGCCGTGCTGCTCCAGGACGCTGGTGAGCGCGAAGACGTTGCGGATGTCGTCGTCGACGATCAGCACCTTCTGCCCGCCGAACCGGATGTTCCGGTGCGGCTGCTGCGCCGTGTCCTGCTCGCCGGCCTGCCGCTGCTCCTGCGCGGCGGTCTGCTCACCAGTCTCCGGCACGGCCCTGCGCCGGCGCCGGAACAGCGAGGCGGCACCGTTCCGCGAGTCCTGGTACGGGGGCAGCTCGGCCTGCGCCTGCGGCGGCTCGGGCCGGTCGGCCGGGGCGCTCGTGGCGGCCAGCAGCTCGCCCGCCTCGAGCGTCGGCACGGCCTGCTGGTAACCGTGCGGGGGCAGCTCGCTCGGGTGCAGCGGCAGGTAGAGGGTGAACGTCGAACCGCGGCCCGGCTCGCTCTGGGCGTGGATCTCACCGCCCAGCAGCTGCGCGATCTCCCGCGAGATGGACAGCCCGAGACCCGTGCCGCCGTACTTGCGACTGGTGGTGCCGTCGGCCTGCTTGAACGCCTCGAAGATCACCCGCATCTTGCTGGCCGCGATCCCGATACCGGTGTCGCTCACGGAGAACGCGATCAGCTCCCCGTTCGGGTCGGTCATCGAACCGGCCTCCAGCAACTGCTCCCGGATGGCCTGCGGCACGTCGTCCCGGGCCGGCCGGATGACCAGCTCGACCGCTCCCGAGTCGGTGAACTTCACCGCGTTGGACAGCAGGTTGCGCAGCACCTGGAGCAACCGCTGCTCGTCGGTGTGCAGGGTGGCGGGCAGCTCCGGCGACACCCGCACCGACAGGTCGAGTCCCTTCTCCGCGGTCAGCGGCCGGAACGTGGCCTCCACGTAGTCCACGAGCTGGACCAGCGCGATGCGCGTCGGGGAGACGTCCATCTTGCCCGCCTCGACCTTCGACAGGTCGAGGATGTCGTTGATGAGCTGGAGCAGATCGGACCCGGCCCCGTGGATCGTCTCGGCGAACTCGACCTGCTTCGGGGAGAGGTTCCCCTCGGCGTTGTCGGCGAGCAGCTTGGCCAGGATCAGCAGAGAGTTGAGCGGCGTACGCAGCTCGTGCGACATGTTGGCCAGGAACTCGCTCTTGTAGCGCATGGAGACCGCGAGCTGCTCGGCCCGCTCCTCCAGCACCTGCCGGGCCTCCTCGATCTCGGTGTTCTTCACCTCGATGTCGCGGTTCTGCTGGGCCAGCAGCTCGGCCTTCTCCTCCAGTTCGGCGTTGGACGACTGCAGCGCCTTCTGCCGCTGCTCCAACTCCTCCGAACGCTCGCGCAGTTGCTCCGTCAGCTCCTGCGACTGCTTCAGCAGCACCTCCGTCTTGGTGTTGACGGAGATGGTGTTGACGCTCGTCGCGATCATCTCGGCGATCTGGTTGAGGAAGTCCTTCTGGATCTGCGTGAACGGGGTGAAGGACGCCAGCTCGATGACGCCGAGCACCTTCCCCTCGAACAGCACCGGCAGGACGATCACCTGTGCGGGCGGGGCCTCCCCGAGCCCGGAGGAGATCTTCAGGTAGCCGCTCGGCGCGTTCTCCACCAGGATCGTGCGCTTCTCCTGGGCGGCCGTCCCGACCAGTGCCTCTCCCGGCCGGAAGGAGGTGGGCATCGACCCCATCGAGTAGCCGTACGAGCCGAGCATGCGCAGCTCGTACTCGTCGTCGCCGCCGGCGCCCGGCTCCTGGCCGTCGAGGAGCGGCATGGCCAGGAAGAACGCGCCGTGCTGCGCGGACACGACCGGGGTCAGCTCGCTCATGATCAGCGAGGCCACGTCCTGGAGGTCCCGGCGGCCCTGCATCAGCGCCGAGATGCGGGCGAGATTGCCCTTGAGCCAGTCCTGCTCCTTGTTGGCGATCGTGGTGTCGCGCAGGTTGGCGATCATCTTGTTGATGTAGTCCTGGAGCTCGGAGATCTCCCCCGAGGCGTCCACGTCGATCTTCAGGTTCAGGTCACCGCGGGTGACCGCGGTCGCCACGCGCGCGATGGCGCGCACCTGCCGGGTCAGGTTCCCGGCCATCTCGTTCACGGACTCGGTCAGGTCCCGCCAGGTCCCGTCCACGTCCCGCACGCGCGCCTGCCCGCCGAGCTGCCCCTCCGTGCCCACCTCGCGCGCCACGCGGGTCACCTCCTCGGCGAAGGAGGACAACTGGTCGACCATCGTGTTGATCGTGGTCTTCAGCTCGAGGATCTCCCCGCGCGCGTCGATGTCGATCTTCTTGGTCAGGTCGCCCTTGGCGATGGCGGTCGTGACCATGGCGATGTTGCGCACCTGACCGGTCAGGTTGGACGCCATCTGGTTCACCGACTCGGTGAGGTCCTTCCACGTACCGGAGACGCCCGGCACGTGCGCCTGTCCGCCGAGGATGCCGTCCGTGCCCACCTCACGGGCCACCTTGGTCACCTGGTCCGCGAACGAACTCAGCGTCTTCACCATGGTGTTGAAGGTCTCGGCGAGCTGCGCGACCTCACCGCGCGCCTCGATCGTCACCGTCCGCGTCAGGTCGCCGTTGGCGACGGCGGCGGCGACCTGGGAGATGTTCCTCACCTGGACGGTGAGGTTCTTCGCCATCAGGTTGACGTTGTCGCTGAGGTCCTTCCAGATGCCCACGACACCCGGCACGTGCGCCTGCCCGCCGAGGATGCCCTCGGTACCCACCTCGCGCGCCACCCGTGTGACCTGCTCGGCGAACGACGACAACTGGTCGACCATGGTGTTGACGGTGGTGACGAGCTCGAGGATCTCGCCCTTGGCGTCGACGGTGATCTTCTTCGACAGGTCGCCCTTGGCCACCGCGGTGGTGACCTCGGCGATGTTGCGGACCTGCATGGTCAGGTTGTTGGCCATGCCGTTCACGGACTGCGTGAGGTCCTTCCAGGTGCCCGAGACGCCCTGCACCTCGGCCTGGCCGCCCAGGATGCCCTCGGTACCGACCTCCCGCGCGACGCGCGTGACCTCCTGGGCGAACGACGACAGCTGGTCCACCATCGTGTTCAGCGTGTTCTTCAGCTCCAGGATCTCCCCGCGCGCGTCCACGGTGATCTTCTGGGAGAGGTCACCGCGGGCCACCGCCGTCGCGACCTGCGCGATGTTGCGCACCTGCGCGGTGAGGTTGCCGGCCATGCCGTTCACCGAGTCGGTCAGGTCCCGCCACACACCGGCGACGCCGGGCACCTGCGCCTGGCCGCCGAGACGGCCCTCGGTACCGACCTCCCGCGCGACGCGCGTGACCTGCTCGGCGAACGACGACAGCTGGTCCACCATCGTGTTGATGGTGTTCTTCAGCTCCAGGATCTCCCCGCGCGCGTCGACGTCGATCTTCTGGGAGAGGTCACCGCGGGCCACCGCCGTCGTCACCTGCGCGATGTTGCGCACCTGCGACGTCAGGTTCCCCGCCATCGAATTGACGGAGTCCGTCAGCTCCTTCCAGGTGCCCGACACCCCGTCGACCCGGGCCTGACCGCCGAGACGGCCCTCCGTGCCCACGTCCCGCGCCATCCGGGTCACCTGGTCGGCGAAGCTGGAGAGCTGGTCCACCATCGTGTTGACGGTGTTCTTCAGCTGGAGCATCTCCCCGGAGACGTCCACGGTGACCTTCTGCGACAGGTCGCCGTTGGCCACCGCCGTCGTCACCTGCGCGATGTTCCTCACCTGACCGGTGAGGTTGCGGAACGCCGTGTTGACGGAGTCGGTGAGGTCCTTCCACGTGCCCGCCGCACCCGGCACCTGCGCCTGGCCGCCCAGCTCGCCCTCGACCCCGACCTCCCGGGCCACGCGGGTGACCTCGGCGCCGAAGGAGGACAGCTGGTCCACCATCGTGTTGACGGTGTTCTTCAGCTCCAGCATCTCCCCGGCCACGTCGACCGTGACCTTCTGCGACAGGTCGCCGTTGGCCACCGCCGTCGTCACCGCGGCGATGTCACGCACCTGTGTGGTCAGGTTCCGGAAGACGGTGTTGACGGAGTCGGTCAGGTCCTTCCAGATGCCCGCCGCACCCGGCACGTTCGCCTGACCGCCGAGCTGCCCCTCACCGCCGACCTCGTTGGCCACCCGCGTGACCTCGTCCGCGAAGATCCGCAGCGTCTCGGTCATCTGGTTGACCGTCTCGGCGAGCTGCGCCACCTCGCCGCGGGCCGGCACGGTCACCTTCAGCGACAGGTCACCGTTGGCGACCGCGGTCGTCACCTCGGAGATCCCGCGCACCTGGGCCGTCAGGTTCCCGGCCATGGTGTTGACGGAGTCGGTGAGCTCCTTCCACACACCGGCGACGCCGGGCACCTGCGCCTGACCGCCCAGGGCACCCTCGGTACCCACCTCCCGCGCGACGCGCGTCACCTCGGAGGAGAACGCGGAGAGCTGGTCGACCATCGTGTTGACGGTGTTCTTCAGCTCCAGCATCTCCCCGGCCACGTGAACCGTGACCTTCCGGGACAGGTCCCCCTTGGCCACGGCCGTCGTCACCAGCGCGATGTCCCGCACCTGCGCGGTCAGCCGGTACGCCATCGTGTTGACGGAGTCCGTGAGGTCCTTCCACGAACCGGACATGCCGCGCACCTGGGCCTGCCCGCCCAGCTTGCCCTCGGTACCGACCTCACTGGCCACCCGCGTGACCTCGTCCGTGAACGTCGACAACTGGTCGACCAGGTTGTTCACGGTCCGCCCGACCTTCAGGAACTCGCCGCGCAGCGGATGTCCGGCACCCTCCGCGGTCTGCGTCCGCAGCTCCATGCGGGGCGACAGGTCACCGTCCGCCACCGCCGACAGCACCCGGCCGACCTCGGAGACGGGCCGCACCAGGTCGTCCACGAGCGCGTTGGAGTTGTCGATCGCGGCGGCCCAGGACCCCTCGCAGGCCCCCGTCTCCAGCCGCTCCGTGAGCTTCCCCTCGCGCCCGACCATCCGCCGCACCCGCGCCAGCTCGCCCGTGAGGTGCAGATTGCGGTCGGCCACCTCGTTGAAGACCGCCGCGATCTCCGACATCACGCCGTCCCCGGACACCGTGAGCCGCTTGCGGAAGTTCCCCTCCCGCATGGCCACGAGGGCCGCGAGCAGCCGGTTCAGCGCCGCCGTGTCGACCGTCGTCGTCCCGCCTCGTGTCCTGCCCTGCTTACTCAGGGACTGTCCGCCTTTCGCGCGCGTCTTCGTGGCCCGCGTCGCTGCGCCAGACTCCACTGTGTCCCTCCCGCAGGGGTCGACCGTTACTGCTGTGCCCGGTACGCCCACGGCGACCGGTTACTACCGTGTGCTTCCTGTACCGCCGCACGCCCCGGCGCGGCCCACCGAGCCGCTGCCAGGGCTGCTGCCCGTCGAGCCCGCTCGGCATTCGGCCTGCCCGGACGCACACAAGAAGCCTGCCCAGTGTTTCACCCCGTCCGAACCAGGCCATAACAGTTCGGCAGCTTCGCACATCGTCCGCACACCCTCTGGGCGGAAACACTGCAGACCGGCATCCGCGGGGACGGCGAAGGTAAGTAACCTTGCATGCGGCTGTCCAGCCATGCCGGTTCTGTCCGGCCTGGGCGGTGGCACGAGACGAGCGGGCATCGGAGGGGCGGCCGGAGACATGACCACCGGACTGATCCCGGGGGAGCAGCCCCCGGATCCCGGGCCGACGGGCGGCCTGCCGCAGCAGCGGCACGAGCCGGTCGGCCATGAGGCCGTGCACGTACACGTGGACGTGGAGAGAGGGTCGAGGAGTTCTGTGATCACCGCGCGCGCGGCCGCCAGTTTCGAGCCCGTCGGACGATCGGTGGCGAGCGCACGTTCCTTCGTCCGCGACACCCTCCAGGGCTGGGGCCACGCCGACATCGTCGACGACGCCGTGGTGCTCACCAGCGAACTGGTGACCAATGCCGTCGTGCACGCCGGCACCGCCGCCGACGTGGTGTGTCTGCGCAGCGACGACGGCGTACGCATCGAGGTGGCCGACCGCTACCCCGAGCGCGAGGTACCGATCCAGGGCTCCGCCGTCGACATGGGCAGCCCCGACCGCGAGGGCGGACGCGGCCTCCAGCTCTGCGCGGCCCTCGCCGGACACTGGGGCGTCGAGTACACGCCCACGCACAAGAACGTCTGGTTCCGGCTGGACCTGCCCGCGCGCGCGGTGGGCACCCGCAGCGCGGGCCCGTCCCTCCCGGTCGAGCTGCTGCCGGTCGCCGACGGCCGCGTCCGCGTCGCCGTCGTCCAGATCGACCGCACCAGCGCCATCACCGCCTGGAACGAGGACGCCGAGGAACTCTTCGGCTACCCGGCCGAGCAGGTCACCGGCAAGCCGCTGACCGACCTGGCCGCCTGGCCGCACACCCCGGGCACCAGCACGGGCATCGTCGAGGCGCTCCAGCTCTCCCGCTGGGAGGGCAGCTACGGCATAAGGGGCGCCGACGGCCGCGTCACCCCGGTCTACGCCTCCCACCTCCGCGTCCGTGACGCCGGCGGCGAGCCCTCCACCGTCTGCCTCCTCGTACGGGACCACGAGCGTGCCGTGCTGCAGACACCTCTGCGCGTGCCGGCCTCCGACTCCGGCGGCTCCTCCGAGGGCAAGAACACCGACCCCTTCGAGGTGTTCATCGGCTCCCCCGCCCCGGACGACCTCGACGGCCTCCTCCAGCGCACGGTGGAACGCGCCCGCGACATGCTGGACGCCGACGCCGCCTTCCTGCTCCTCGCCACCGACGACGAGACGGAGCTGGAGGTCCGCGCCTCCACCGGTCTGCCCTCCGCCCGCCAGCGCTTCGCCCGCGTCCCCGTCGAGGCGGGCCCCGGCCGCTACGGCTCCGCGCGCATGCCCGCCGTCCACGACGACCTCACGGCGGTCCCCGGCGCCGTCCCGCTGCTGAGCGGCACCGGCATGCGCTCCGTCGTCACCGTCCCCCTCAAGGTCGAGGGCCGCCTCACCGGCTCCCTCGGCGTCGCGGCCGAAGCCGCCGGCCGGTACTCCAACGAGGAGGCCCTGCGTCTCCAGTTCGCCGCCGACCGCATCGCCCTGGCCGTCGAATCGGCCCGCCTGGGCGAGCTGGAGCGGCTGCGCCGCGGCTCGCTCAGCTTCCTCGTCGAGGCCTCCGATCTCCTCGCCGGCACCCTGGACCGTGACCAGACGCTGGCCCTCATGGCGCAGATGACGGTCCCGACCCTGGCCACCTGGTGCGCCGTGTACACCATCGCCGACCAGGCCTCGGACCCGTACCTGTCGTACGTCCTGCACGAGGACGAGGAACTGATCGACGGCATCAAGTCCCTGCTCTCCAAGATCGACCCGCCCGACCCGGTGCCCACGCCGGGCGCCCGCGTCTGGACGGCTCCCGCCGAGGTCGCCCACCAGGCGGCGCTGCGCAGTTCCATGCGCAGCCTCGGCCTGAGCGGCGGCTCCACCCAGCGGGTCGGCTCCGGCATCGGCCCGACCCTGGCCACGGCCTCCGCCGTCGGCGGTGAGACCGTGGTCCTGCCCCTGGTCGCCCGCAACCGCGTCATCGGCATGCTGACCCTCGGCAAGCCCACCGACGAGCACTTCCGCCAGGAGATCCTGGAACTCGCCGAGGACCTGTCCCGCCGTGCCGCCCTGGCCCTGGACAACGCCCGCCTGTACTCGGAGCGTACGGCCATCAGCCAGTCCCTCCAGCGCAGCCTCCTGCCGCCGGAGCTCCCCCTGATCGACGGCGTCGAGGTCGAGGTCATCTACCGCGCGGCCGGCGAGGGCAACGAGGTCGGTGGCGACTTCTACGACCTGTTCCCCATCAGCGACGGCGCCTACGGTTTCGCCATCGGCGACGTCTGCGGTACGGGCCCGAACGCGGCGGCCGTCACGGGCCTGGCCCGGCACGCCCTGCGCCTGCTGGCGCGCGAGGGCCTGAGCGGCCCGGCGGTCCTGGAGCGCCTCAACTCCGCCATCCTCGACGAGGGCGCCCGCAGCCGCTTCCTCACCCTCCTCTACGGCGAGATGCGCCCGCAGGAGGACGGCAGCGCCGAGCTGAAGGTCGTCTGCGCCGGCCACCCCCTCCCCCTGCGCCTGCGCCAGGACGGCACGGTGGAACCGGCTGCCGAACCCCAGCCGCTCCTGGGCGTCCTGGAGGACCTGGAGCTCTACGAGCAGACGGTCACCCTGGACCCCGGCGACGTCCTGCTCTGCGTCACGGACGGCGTCACGGAGCGCCGCGAAGGCACGCGCATGCTGGGGGACGACGGGCTCGCCGACGTCCTGACCACCTGCACGGGCCTGACGGCGGGCGCGGTGGCGGCCCGCATCATGCGCGCGGTGGAGCGGTTCGCGTCGGACGCGCCGTCCGACGACATGGCGATCCTGGCGATGCGGGTACCGGAGCCGCACACGGACTGACACACCGGACCAGGGCATGCGAAAGGCCCCGCCCGATGGGCGGGGCCTTTCTGCTGTGGAGCCCCCAAACGGAATCGAACCGTTGACCTTCTCCTTACCATGGAGACGCTCTGCCGACTGAGCTATAGGGGCCTGTCGCCTTTTCGAGGTTTCCCTCGCGGCAACGGAATAGATCATACCCCGAACAGGGGGATGCTCCCAACACGGCTTTCAGTGCGCGGGTTGCAGCAGTCCGCCCAGCGCATTGCACGCGGACACGATCCGCTGCATGTCCCGCTTCGTCAACGACGCCTCCACGGGCAGTGCGAGGGTCTCGTCGGCGGCCCGCTCCGTCTCCGGCAAGGACACACAGCGCCGGAAACCGGGCATCCGGTGCACGGGCGTCTTCACCGGCACCCGGCAGTCGACTCCCCTCTCCCGTACGGCCCGAGCGAACGCGTCCCGGTCGGGCCGGCCGTTGCCCGGCACTCGCACCACGTACTGCTGGTAGGTGTGCCCGTCACCGCCGTCGGGGGTGCGCACGCCCTTCAACTTCCCGTCGAGATAAGCCGCCCGCTCCCTGCGCCGCGCTATCTCGTCGTACGGCCCGTCGGTCTCCGCGTACTCCAGTACGAGCAGCCCGTGCCGCTGCCCGATCCCGTGCAGCCGGGCCGTGTCCGCCGGCCGCCCGAAGCGGTGTACGGCGACGACGGCCGCGGTCCGGGGTGTCAGCGCCGCCTCCACGGCGGACGCGTCGAGGCAGTACGTCGCCGGATCTATGTCGGCGAACACCGGCAACGCGCCGACGAGGACCACGGATTCAGCGACCTCCGCGTTCCCGAAGGCGGGTACGACGACCTCGTCACCGACACCCACGCCGGCGGCCCTGAGCATGGCAGCAGTACTCATGCCGACGATGCTGGTCGCGCCGCGTGAACGTCAAGTGACGGAAAACAAAAAAGGGTTGGACCCGGAACCGAAGTTCGGGGTCCAACCCTTTTGAATGATTGTTCGGCGGCGTCCTACTCTCCCACAGGGTCCCCCCTGCAGTACCATCGGCGCTGTAAGGCTTAGCTTCCGGGTTCGGAATGTAACCG
>NZ_JBVHWR010000023.1:0-102738 GCF_055564355.1 Streptomyces sp. NPDC029152
CCGGCTCGACATCCGCGTCCGCTATCTGCTCGATGGTGGTGTCGCTCATCAGGCGTCTCCTTGATCATCGGATCCGCCGATCATTGAACACTCCCCGCCATACCGCTATTCCAGCGCGACCATCATGCGCAGGACGGCCAGCGAGTTCTGCTGGAGGCCGGTGAATGAGTCGGCGGGTTTCACGGTGGGAAGTTCGAAGCTTTTGGCCACTTTCCGGAGTATGTCGTCAATGGGGATTGAGGTGTTGTCGTTCATCCCACTCCTTGTGTTCGGGGTCTGGTGGACACGGCGGTGTCCTATCGGTCGGTAGATCGGTGCGTACGCGCGCCAGACGACCAGGGGTCTGGCCGGTCAGTTGCGAACCTTGTCGCCGCGTTCAAGGTCGAACCCGGCAGGTACGGCAGCGGGGTCGGTGCCCAGGTTGACGACACGGTTGTCGGCGTCAACGAAGACCACGCGGGGTTCGAACTCCCGGGCCTCGGCGTCGGGCATGGACCCGTAGGCAATGATGATGACAATGTCACCCGGACTGATCAGCCGGGCGGCCGCGCCGTTGACGCCGATGATGCCGGAGTCGCGCGGGCCCTCGATAACGTAGGTCGAAAGCCTGGCACCGTTGTTGACGTCGACGATGTCGACCTTCTCTCCCGGCAGCAGGTCCGCGGCCTCCATCAGGTCGGCGCTCACCGTGAGGGAGCCCACATAGTGGAGGTCGGCCTGGGTCACGGTGGCGCGATGGATCTTGGACTTCATCATCGTGCGGTACATGGCGCTCTTTCTTGGTGTGCGGAGTGCGGAGACGGATAGCTGATTCGAGGTCAACGGGCCGATCGGCGGCGTGCCCTGGCCTTGGACGCGCGGTTCTGCTGGTGCGCCCGGCGGGCTGCTGCCCGGTCCCGGACCTGCTCGAGTGTCTGATCGACGGCATCGGCCTGCCGACCGCCGTCACCGTCGATCAGACGGGCCAGCTCGGCCACGGTAAGGGCCTCGTACAACTGAGCCACAGTGAGAGAGGCGCCGAGCGTGCTGTTGATCCTCGGCACGAGCTGGATCGCGACAAGGGAGCTGCCGCCGAGGTCGAAGAAGCTGTCCTGTACGCCGACGCGGTCGACCCCGAGGACCTCTTGCCAGGCCACGCAGAGCCGCTGTTCTGTCACCCCGCGCGGCGGGGTGTACTGGGTCGCTATGTCGGGTCGCGGCCCCCGGGCCCCGGTGAGCTCGTACTCTGCCAGTCGCCCGTCGCCCTCCACCCCGGCAGAGGCTGACGGCAGCGTGAACGCCGTCTCCACCAGCACATTCACATCCACGGGGGAGACTATGAGCTGGGGTTCGATGGAGGAGCCCAAGATTCGGTCCAGCGCGTCCAGAGCCTGTGCAGGAGCCATGCCGCGCTGGGCGACGTCCTCGGCCCGGACCTTCGCCAGCGGTTCCGGAAGGCTGGTCTCGACGGCCATCCCGGCTTCCTGCCAAGGTCCCCAGTCGATGGTCACCACCCGGCGCCACGGGGTGCGGGATTGCGCATAGGAGTCTAGGAAGGCGTTCGCCGCGACGTAGTCGACCAGACCGAAGTCGCCGACGTTGGCCGCGTTGGAGCCGAACAGGCAGAGGAAGTCCGGGTCGTACGGGGCAAGCGTCTCCTCCAGGTTGAGCGTCCCACGGACCTTGGGGTCCATCACCCAGGCGGCTTCCTCGGCCTGCTTCAGCTGGATCAGGCCGCCGCCCGCCTGCCCGGCCGCGTGGAAGACCCCGTGCACCGCACCCCAGCGCCCGGTGATCCGGTCGACGGCGGCACGCACCTGGTCGCGATCGGTGACGTCCGCGGGCACGACCATTACCTGGGCCCCGAGGCCGCGGACGCGACGGAGCCGTTCGACGGCCCGTGCCGCCCGGCGGCCGTGCTGCTGCTCCGTCACCCGGAGCCACTCTTCCTCGGGCGGCAGTGCGGTGCGGGCCAGCAGTGCGATGCGCCGGCCAGGTGCGGCCAGGTGCTCGGCGAGCGCGAGCCCGAGACCGCCGGTCCCACCAGTGATCAGGTATACGCCGTCCGCACGCAGTACCGGTGATTGCGGGGGAGTCGGCGGCAGCGGAGCGGCCACGTAGGTCTGCGCCCACCGGTAGGGGCCCCGGTAGGCAATGGCGGCGTGGGCCGGCGGCACCGAGAACTCCTTCAGGAGCTGCTCGACGGACTCCCGGACCGCCGCAGGGCCATCCAATACGAGGTCGACCGTGCGGGAGGTGATATGGGGATGCTCCCGGGGGATCACCCGGCCCGGCCCCATCAGCATGGCCTTGAGAGGCATGACTTCCTCCGCACCGGTGACCCGGTGGAGCCCGTTCGCGACGATCCAGATCCGGCACTCCGGCCGGTCGGTGTCGCCGTTGAGCGCCTGCGCGAGCGCGACAAGGCTGTCGAAGGCGAGCCTGGTCGCCTGCTGCCTCGGCAGGCCGGCGTACTCGGCTCCGCTCACGTTCCAGCAGTGGGCGATCGAGGTAGGAGTGACACCCCGTTCCCGCAGGTCGTGCAGCAGCTGTTCGCAGTGCCGGCGTTCGCCTGGGACGACGGTGTAATGGTCAGGCGCTGCGGTGGACCACTCGGTGCCGGCCGCAACGGTGATGACCTCGGCCCCCCGCGCCCGCAGGCGTTCGGCGAGCAGCGGTCCGAAACCCGTGCCGTCGACGAGCACGAGCCAGGATTCTCCGTCGAAAGCGGGCGCAGCCGACGGCGGGACGGTCCGCTCCCAGGACGGCGCCTGGATCCAGTCGGCGACCTCCTGCCGACGGAGTGCGCCGGGGGTGCCCACCGGGCCGGACTTCCGGTCCAGCCAGTACCTGCGCCGCTGGAAGGGGTAACTCGGCACGGCCACCCGGCGGCGTGGCGCATGCCCGTGGAGCCCTGCCCAGTCGGGCTCGATGCCGGCTGACCACAGTTGGCCGAGTGCCCGGCGCAGCGCCTCGAGCGCCGAGCGCCGGTCCCGGCGGTGCGGCAGGGAAGAGGTGACCATACGGGACTCGCTGCCTACGATGCGTCGGGCCAGGCTGCCCATGGTCTGGCCGGGGCCGACCTCCAGGAACACCAGGCCGGGCTCCGCCGTCAGGGTTCGTACACCGGCGTCAAACTCCACCGGCGCCAGTACGTGCCGACCCCAGTATTCCGGGTCCTGGGCTTGCTCGTCGGTGATCCAGGTACCTGTGACATTGGAGACGAACCGGATGGCGGGCGGCTTTCTCGGCACCGCCGCGACCTCCGCGACGAATCGGGCCACCATCGGCTCCATCAGCGGGGAGTGGAAGGCGTGCGAGGTCGCCACCGGTTGTGCGGAGATCTCCCGGTCGGTCAGCGCTTCGGCGAACGCTGCGATGGCAGCCACCGGGCCGGACACCACGCAGTCCTGCGGACCGTTGTGCGCTGCGAAGGACAGCTCTGTCGGGAGCAGGGCGGACAGCGTCTTCCGGTCGGCGACGATGCCAAGCATCGCCCCGGCCTCCTGCTGCTGCATCAACTCGCCCCGCAGGCACACCAGGCGCAGGGCGTCCGGAAGAGTGAAGGTGCCGGCGAGGCAGGCCGCCACCAGCTCCCCGAGGCTGTGGCCGAGCAGGGCCGCAGGCCGGATCCCCCATGCTTCCCACAGCCGGCTCAGCGCGTATTCGAGCACGAAGAGCGCCGGCTGCGCGGCGGCGGTGCGGTCGAGCGCGGCCACCGCCTCCGCGGAGGTGTCCGATCCGAGCATGAGGTCGAGGAAGCCGCTGTCCAGGCCAGCGCGGTCCAGTTCGGTACGGCAGGCGTCCACGGCCTTCCGGAACACCGGTTCGCCGTCGTAGAGCTCGCGTGCCATGCCCGGATGCTGGCTGCCCTGCCCGCCGAGAAGGAACACGACACCTGTCGCGGGCGTGCCGCACTCCCGGGTGGTCACCTGGGCCGGGTTTCTAGCCTCCAGGGCGGCGGCGATCGAGGCGCTGTCGGTTCCGGTGACGGCACGTCGGACCGGGAACCGGTGCCTGCCCACCGCAGCGGTGTGGACAATGTCGGCCAACGAGGCTCCACCACGGCGCAGTCGGCCGGCGAACGCGTCGGTCAGCTGCTCAAGTGCCTGTCGGCTGCGGGCACTCAGGACCAGGAGTTGGGGGCTGCCGTCCTGGCGCTCCGGCCCGTCGTCGCTGTCCGCCCCGGCAGGCGCCTCCTGCACGACCACATGCGCGTTGGTACCGCCGAAGCCGAAGGCGCTGACGCCGGCCGTCCGGGGTCGGGAGCCCCGCCGCCACGGGGCCGTCTCCGTCTGGAGCCGAAACGGCCCCTCGTCCAGCCCGAGGTCGGGACTGGCGGTCTCGATGTTCAATGTCTGCGGAAGGGTCTCATTCCGCAGCGCGAGGACCGTCTTGATCAACCCGGCGACCCCGGCCGCGGCGTCCAGGTGGCCGATGTTCGACTTGAGCGATCCCAGCGCCACACTCCCGCGGCGCACCCCGCAGTATGCCTTGGTCAACGCGCGGATCTCGACGGGGTCGCCGAGTGCGGTGCCGGTTCCGTGGGCCTCGATGTAGTCGACCTCGGCCGCATCCACGCCAGCGTCCCGCAGCGCGTCGCCCACCACCCGGGCCTGCCCGGCGACCGCGGGCGCGGTGAAACCGACCTTCACGGCTCCGTCGTTGTTGACTGCGGATCCCTTGACCACTGCGTACACGCTGTCGCCGTCTGCCAGCGCGTCATCGAGGCGCTTGAGGACGACCACCCCGGCTCCGCTGCCGAACAGTGTACCCGCCGCGGCCCGGTCGAACGGTCGGCAGTGTCCGTCCGGTGACAGGAACGACCCCTCCTGGTGCAGGTAGCCCTGCTCCTGCTCCAGGTTCAAGAACACCCCTCCGGACAGCGCCAGGTCGCATTCCCGATCCCGCAGCGCCCGGCAGGCCAAGTGCACGGTGACCAGCGAGGTAGAGCAGGCCGTGCGCAGCGAGACGCTCGGCCCGCGCAGGTCCAGCTTGTATGAGACGCGGGTCGCCAGGAAGCCCAACTCGTTCCCGAGCAGGACCTGGGTTCGGCCGACGGTTTCCACCACGTGGGGGTTGGAGTGAACGTTTGCGATGTAGTTGTTGGTGCCGGCGCCAGCGAATACACCAACGCTTCCGGCGATCCGCGCCGGGTCGTACCCCGAGTGCTCGAGGGCCTCCCAGGCCGTCTCCAGGAACACCCGGTGCTGCGGGTCCATCGTCTCGGCCTCGCGTGCGGTGTACCCGAAGAACTCCGCGTCGAAAGCGTCGAGGTCGGCCATGCACGCCCCTGCGCGCACGTGGTTCGCCCGGGCCACGTCCTCTGGATCCGCACCTGCGGCCAGAACCTCCTCCGGACTGAAGAATGTGACGCTCTCGACGCCGTCGCGCAGATTGGCCCAGAACTCGTCCAGGCCGGGCGCACCGGGGAAGCGCCCGGCCATGCCGATGATCGCGATGTCGCGTCCCTGATCCATCAACGGACTCCGTCCTGCAGTGCGGGCATCCGGCTACGCCCTGTGAGGTTGACCAGAACGGTCTCGTCGCCCCGGAGCAGTCCGGCGGCGGCCCGGTCTCGGAGCGCCGCGATCGTTGCCGCTGCCGCGTAGCACACGTCCAGGCCCTCCAGATCCCTCAGCATCCGCCGGGCCTGGACGAGCGATTCGCTCGGGACGGCCACGATCGCGCCGCCGGTGTCGCTGGCGATGTCGTGCAGATAGGGGAAGTAAGGTGCGCCGTCACCGAGCAGGATGGCCGTGGCCAGACCTTCGGGTTGCTCGATCCGGTCGGCCGGGCCCAGGCCGCGCCGGCCCTCCCGCCAGGCGTTCGCGGCCGGGGCGCATGACTCTTCCTGGACCATGAGGAACTCCGGCATCCGCTCCACCAGCCCGAGCTTCCGGTACTCGCGCAGGCCCTTGTGCGCGGCCAGGATGCCCATGCCACTGCTGATCGCCTGCACGACGACGTCGGGCGTCCGGTCCATCTGGTCGACGGCTTCCAGGTAGGCCAGCTTGAGGCCTTCGCGGCGAGCCCAGTTGAAGAAGCCCGGGTCCAGATGGAGCCCCTGGTCCTCGGCAAACCGCCGGGCCTGCTGCGAGGCCTTGACGTAACTGCCCTCCACAGCGGTCAACACGGTTCGTTCGTGGCGGGGCACGTCGTGGTTGGGCACGAACCGGGTCCCGCAGAAAAAGTGGGCCCGCATCGCCGGGTCCCGCATGACTGCGCGGGCCAACGCGGTGGAGCTGTTCCCGGTACTCGACGCGACGAACTCTTTGACGCCGAACTGCCGGTACACGGCCAGCACAGTTGCCGCGAGGCGGTCCTTGGTGGTGCCGGTCGGCTGCTGCGACTCGTCCTTGAGCCACAGGCCGGGTATCCCAATGGCGGCACCCAGCGCCGGGGCCGGACGGCAGGGTGTGCGGACGGTGATTCCGTCGTCCAGGAAGTTGGGCGAGCTCAGGGGCATGAGGTCGAAGTACACCTGCTCCGGGGCCTCGTGGACCCGGCGCTCGAACCGGTCCAGGCGGTACCGGGGCTCCAACGCCCCGGCGCAGTCCGGACATCGGAAGACCAGCCCGGGCTCGATCTCGCCGTCACAGCCCGTGCACGCAAGTACGTACTTCCTGCCTGCACCGGCCCCGTGGATCCCTACTTCCGGCATGGCACCTGTTTCTTTTCTCAGTCGTTGAATGGTGGTTCGAACGTGCGCGGGATCGGACCGGCCTCAGCCCGACCGGCCCTCGTCGGATGCCGCCGGTCGGCCGTGCCACGAGCGCCACAGCGCCGCGTAGGCGCCGTTCGCGGCTAGCAGCACGTCATGGCTGCCGAGTTCGACGATCCGTCCCGCGTCGACCACAGCGATCCGGTCCGCGTCGTGTGCGCTCTGCAAGCGGTGGGCGATCGAGATCACGGTGCGGTCCGCCCGCACGGCCGCCATCGCCTGCTCCGCGCGCCGCGCGGTGCCCGGGTCCAGCAGGGCGGTGGCCTCATCCAGGATGAGCGTATGCGGATTCGCCAGCTCGACCCGGGCGAGGGAGAGCTGCTGGGCACGTGCCGCATCCAGGTCGAGCGCGCCTGGCCCGAACCGGGTGTCCAGTCCGTCCGGCAACTCGTCGACCCAGTCCGCCCCGACCAGCGCGAGTGCGGCCAGCAGTCGGTCGTCCTGCGCCTCCGGAGCCGCCATGGACAGGTTGTCCCGGAGCGTGCCCATGAACACGTGGTGCTCCTGGGTGACCAGGACGATCCGGCCGCACAGGTCGTCGGACGCAGCCAGGGCCGCCACCGGTACCCCGCCGACCGCGGCAGTGCCGGTGCGGGGGGCGTCCATGCCGGCGATGAGCCGTCCCAGCGTGGTCTTCCCGGCCCCGGACGGCCCCACCAGGGCGAGCCGCTCGCCGGGACGGACCGACAGGTTGACGTCTGTCAGCACGTCGTGCCCGTCAACGTACGCGTAGCAAAGGTTCTTCAGCTCGATCCCGTCGTTTGCCGGCTCCGGCACGTTGACCGTCCCGGCCTCGGCGGCAGCCGCGATTCCCTTGATCCGGGCGAGTGCCGCACCACTGCCCTGGAACTGCTCCACCAGTGCGAGGATCTGGTCGAGCGGGTCGACCAGTCGCCACATGTAGAGCGTGCAGGTCACTACGACGCCCAGCTCGACGTCCCCGTTCAGGTAGGCGGTTCCGCCGACGAGCAGGGTGAGAGCCATCGGCAGGAAGTGGGCGAATTCGGTGACGGGGAAGAGCACGGAGCGCAGGAACAGCGTGCGCCGCGCGGCGCGGTAGGCAGTGTCGATCGACCGGTCCGCGGTCTCGACTCGCTGCGCGCCCAGCCCGAAGACCTCCACGGTGCGGCCGCCCTGAGCGGTGCTGGAGACGACCTCGGTCACTGCGGAGGCGGCCTCTCCGGCAGCCAGGTAAGCGGTCTTGGCCCTGACCAGGTACCAGCGGGCGACCCAGGTGATGAGTGGCAAGCCCACCAGGGCGCACAGGCCGAGCAGCGGATGGAGGACGAACACGGCGCCATAAATGAACAGCGCGTGGATGGTCGCTACCGCCATGCCTGGAAGTGCGTCCCGCAGCGTCGTTGCCACGGTCGTTACGTCCAGCGAGGCGCGGGTCAGCAGGTCTCCCTTGCTAGCCCGTTGGACAATCCGCGCGGGAAGCGCGAGCGACCGGTCGACGACCTCCTCGCGCAGCCGGGCGAGCGCTCGCTCGCCGAAGCGATGTGCCTGGTTGAGGGCGAACCGAGTGAGGAGCAGCTGGGCCAGTGCGGCGACCAGTGCGCAGGAGGCCAGCATGTTGATCCGGGACACGGAGGCGTGCCCGGTCTGCACCTCGGTGACGATGCGACCCAGTAGCCAGGGCCCGGCCAGTGCCGACGCGGCGGCCAGGCAGACCAGCAGGACGGCCCGTGTGACCGCCCACAAGTCCGACCGCACCAAGTCGATACAGGCACGGCGGACGGTCGCGGCGTCCGCGACCGGCAACTGCGCAGAGTCCTCGGGGAGGCTCATCGGTCGACTCCAGTCTCCAGTAGTTCGTCCGGGGAGGGGGTTTCGCCGTCCTCGGCGCCTCGCATGGTGAGGGCGCGGTAGCCCGGATGGGACGCCAGCAACTCGGTGTGCCGGCCTGCGGCAACCACCTTGCCGTCCACCAGGTAGGAGACCTGTGCCGCCCGGTTGAGCATCAGCGGGGAGGTGCTGACGACCAGGGTCGTCGCACCCTGGCGCGCCGCGCACAGGCGCTCGGCGACCACCGCCTCGGTGTGCGCGTCGAGGGCCGAGGTCGGCTCGACGAGCAGAAGCACCTCAGGGTCGGCCAGGAGCGCGCGGGTCAGGCGCAGGCGCTGGGCCTGCCCGCCGGAATAGTTGCGGGCCTGGTCGTCGAGCCGGGCCTCCAGGCCGCCGGGTGCGAGGTCGAGGATGTCGTCGGCCGCGGCCGTGTGGACCGCTGCGGCGACCTCCTCGGGCCGCTGACCGGGGCGAGCCTGCACCGCGCTGCGGATCGTGCCGGAGAAGAGATGGGCGTCGTTGTCCGCCAGGACGATCCGTCGGCGAACCTCGGCCAGGTCGATCGCGGACAGGCGCTCGTCGCCCCAGGTCGCGTCGGATTCGGTGAATCGGGCGATTCGGTCCACCACGGCGCGGGCCTCGTTCAGGCGCGCGGACACCAGCGCCGACATCTCTCCCGGGGCTAGCTCCAGTCCGGAGTGGGGGTCGCGCAGCACAGCCGGGCCGTCCGGGGCGGGCCGACCCCCGCCGTGCGTGGCTGCCGGGGCGAGCGAGAGGATGCCGATCACTCGTCGCGCGGCCACCAGGCCTCGGGGCAGGTCGTCCGCCCCCTCGATGAAGAACGAAACGGGGATCAGGAGCGCGGCGACGTAGCCGTATACCGCCACCAGGCCTCCGATCGTGATGGAGCCGTCGGCCGCCATACGGGCGCTGATCCAGGTGACCGCGGCCAGGAAGACCACAGGGAGGCAGGCCCCGATGCCTTGTATCCAGCTCGTGAAGCCGGCCACTCGGTAGGCGTCCGTCACCAACTCCTGAGACTGGTCGCGGAACCGCTTGTTGAAAACCGCCTTGCCCCCGAGGCCGCTCAGCACGCCGAGTCCGGAGACGATGTCACCGATGCGGGCGGTCAGCTGTGCCTGGCGGTCCCGGTATTCGCCCTCCGCGCCGTGCAACTTGCCGAGCAGCGGCCCCACCGCAACCGCCAGCAGCGGCACGCCGAGCAGCACCACGGCGGCCAGGACGCCCGAAATGGTGGACAGCAGGACAGCGGTGATCGCGTAGGCGAGGACCGAGCCGACCCCCGGCCCGGCGATCGTTAGCGTCACGGCGATCCGGACCGTGTCGCCGGTCTGCAGCTGGGCCAGTTCGCCGGTGGACACCCGCTGCGGCAGGACGGCACCGAGCCGGGCCACCTGGCGCACGAGGACCTGGATCGTACGGTTGGACGCGTCCACACGCACCAGGGTCATCGCCCGGTGACGCAAGATGCCGAGCCAGGCGATGGCCGCGCCTATGACCAGGATCGCCGCGGTCCACTGCAGCAGCGCGCCGGTGTCCCGCTTCTGCAGCCCTTCATCGACGGCCCGCTCCAGGAAGTATGGCGGCAGCATCAGCGCGCACATCCACAGGGTGCTCCACAGCGAGCCGAGCAGGACACGCCCGCGCTGCATCCTGACGAGCCACCACAGGTAGTGCCAGGGACTGCGGCAGTCCGGATCACCCGGGTCGGTGTAGGGGACCCGGTGGTCGTAGGTGTACTGCTCGGGTTCGTCGGCGGACTGTCGAGTGCGCTCCGCGGTCGGTATCAATGCGATTCCTCAGGTTGCGTCAGGCAGAAGTCAGCCGCTCGTGACCAACTGTCGGGCGAACTGGCCGAGCATGGTCTGCTGGATCTGGGTGGTGCCTTCGATGATCTCCATGACCTTGGCGTCGCGGAAATGCCGTTCGACGTGGCCCGGAGTGCCGATGCCCTGTGCTCCGTGAATCTGCACCGCGTCGGCCGCGGCCTGATTGGCCAGCAGCGAGGCCCGGTACTTGGCCATCAGCGTTAGGTTGACCGCGTCGGGCTCGCCGTGGTCCTTGGCGATGCCGGCCTGCAGGCACAGCAGCCGGGTGGCCGTGACGTCGGTGACCATGTCGGCGAGCATGCGGCCCACCAGCTGATGGCCGCTGATCGGACCGCCGTACTGCGTGCGCGCGTCCGATCGCCGGACCGAGGCTTCCAGACAAGCCCGGGCCAGACCGACCGAGCCCCAAGCCGTGCTGTAACGGCCCAGGTCGAGCGAGGTCGAGGCGATGAAGGTGAGGCCCATGCCGGGGCGGCCGAGCAGGGCGTCGGGACCGAGGCGGCAGTTGTCGAAGACCAGCTCGCCGAGCATGGAGCCGCGCAGTCCCAGTAGGCCGGTGATCGGCTGCACGGTCAGCCCGGGAGTCTCGCGCGGGATAAGGAACGCCGTGTGCCTGCCGTCCAGTTGGGCGAACACCAGGAAAAGGTCGGCGACCTGGCCGAAGCTGATCCACTTCTTGCGCCCGTTCAGCACGTATCCCCCGGACTCGCCGTCTCCGGTCTGCTCGGCGACCGTCTCGATGGACGCCGCGTCGCTGCCGACCTCCGGTTCGGTGAGCGCGAAGGCAGCCAGCACCTCGCCCCGCCGGATCGGCTCTATCCAGCGGTGGCGCTGACGGTCACTGCCCCAGCGGTCGACCGCCGAGGCGACCATGTCGGTCACTGCGACAAAGTTGCGGATGTTCTGGCAGGCGTGGCCGAGCTCCTCGCTCATCAGCCCGTACGTCACCCAGTCCGCCGCGGGGCCAGCGGCGGGTGCAATCACGGACGCCAGCAGACCCTCCTCGGCCAAGGAGGCGACCACGTCCGCGGGGACGGCCTCGCTCGCGTCGAAGCCGGCGGCGTGCGGCGCGATCTGCTTTTCGGCGAACGTTTTGAACCGGTGCCGCGCCTCCTGCTGTTCGGAGGTGAGCTGACTGAGCATCATGGGGTTCCACCTTGAGGAGGGAAGGGAGTGCGTGGATCGATGGGGGGGCAACGCCGGACCGGGGGAGCGTCCTCGGTCTCGTGCAGAGCCTTGGCGAGCGCTCTCGGTGTGCCGTGGCGCATCATGAGTCGCAGCGAGGCACCGGCTAGGCCTTGGTCGCGGAGCGCGCGCACGATGGTCACAGCCGCCACGGAGTCGCCTCCCGCGTCGTAGAAGTCGTCGTCCGGCCCGACCGGCAGACCGAGGGTGTCCGCCCAGACGCGTCTGATCCGGCCGGTCAGGTCATCGTCCGGGTCCGTTGCCCTGGGCAGCCGGTCTGCGGCCTGTCCGCCGGACCGGGGAAGGGGCAGTGCGTGCACGTCGAGCTTGCCGTTGACGGTCACCGGCAGGCAGGGGAGGGCGATGCACGTCGCGGGAACCATGTACGCCGGGAGCAGGCGCGCTGCGCCCCGCCGTACGGTTTCGGCGTCGCCGCCGTCGAGCACGACGTAGGCGTCGAGACGCTGGCCGTGGGCACCACCCTCGCCTGCTGCCCGCACGACCACGGCAGCGGCGGTGACGTGCGGCTGTTCCAACAGGACGGCCCGGATCTCGTCCAGCTCGATCCGGAATCCGCGCAGCTTGACCTGCGAGTCGATCCGACCCAGATGATCGAGTGTGCCGTCAGGACGCAGCCGGCCGAGATCCCCGCTGCGGTAGAGCCGACCGCCGGAGAAACGCTCGTCGGCGGGGAAGCGCTCGGCGGTCAGCTCGGGGCGGCCGAGATAGCCCTCGGCCAGGCCCGCGCCACCGACGAGGATCTCGCCCGCGACGCCCAATGGAAGGGTCCGGCCGCGGGCGTCGGCCACACGGATCCACCAACCGGGCAGGGGCCGGCCGACGGACCTGGTGGACGCTGCGGCGAGGCCGGGGGTGAGCGTCTGCGCGGTGACGTGCACCGTCGTCTCGGTGATGCCGTACATGTTGACCATCCGGCACGTTTGCGAGGGGTGGCGCTCGAACCAGGGCAGGAGTGTCCGGGCGTCCAGCGGCTCACCGCCGAAGACGACCAGCCGCAGGGCGAGGTCCGCGGGGCTCCTGCGGTCCGCCTCGGCCAGCTGGGCGAAGGCGGACGGGGTCTGGTTGAGCACGGTGACCCGCTCCTCGGCGAGCAGGTCGCGGAACGCCTCCGGGTCGCGCGAGACCACGTGGGGGACGACGACCAGCCGGCCGCCGGTGAGTAGGCAGCCCCACATCTCCCAGACCGAGAAGTCGAACGCGATGGAGTGGAAGAGCGTCCAGACGTCGTCCGGGCCGAAGCCGTACGTGTCCCTGGTCGCCGCGATCAGGGCGAGCACGCTGCGGTGGCGAACGACGACGCCCTTGGGCCGCCCGGTGGATCCAGAGGTGTAGATGACGTACGCCGCGTCTTCGGGTTCCGGCGCCGCGCCTGGCTCCGTGCTAGGTGTTCGGTCGGCTCGGGCGTCGGCCAGGGACCGCGGATGGGCGCACGGCACTCCGGTCGGGGCCGGGAAGTCGTCGTGGTCGGTGACCACCAGCGCCAGGCCCGCGTCGTTTGCCGTGTAGCGCAAGCGCTGCTCGGGGTAGTTCGGGTCCATCGGGACGTAGGCGCCGCCGGCCTTAAGGACGGCCAGCACACCGACCACCAGATCGGATCCGCGCTCCAAGCACAGCCCGATCCGGCTGCCCCGGCGGACGCCCGCCGCGCGGAGGCCCTGTGCCAGGCGGTCTGCTGCGGACCTCAGCTCTCCGTAGGTCAGGGCGGTCACACCGTCGCCGACCGCGATTGCCCCGGGCCGGGCGGCGGCGACCGCGTCGAAGGCGGCCGTGAGCGAGGCCTCGGTGCGGTCCGGCAGCGGCTCTCCCCGCCCGAGCTCGTGGACGGCGGCCTCCTCGGCGGGGTCCAGCAGCCGCACGTCATCGACCATGGTGTCCGGTGTCGTGACGGCCTCCCGGTGTGCCCGAACGAGATGCCCCGTCCACTGGTGCACCATGCTCGGGTGCAGCAGGCGCGGGTCGTACCGGACCTGCAGCCGCGGCTCTCCGTCGGTGTCGGTGTGCGGGCGCAGCGTGAGGGCGGGAGTGCCTCCGTCCGGGGCGGGGAGCGTGAATTCGGCTCCGTGCCGCCGCACGAGGTCGCGCACGGGGCGCTCTGCTTTGGTATAGCGCTGGGCGAGGGCGCCGAGCGTGTCGGCGCCACCGACCTCGCCGTGCGAGCAGCGGACAGGCGCGGCCGCTTCCCCGTGGGGGCCGGGGAGCAGGTCCACCACGGGCTGGCCGTGGGGGTCGTACCGGTGGAGGACGGCGGCGAGGGCGGCGAACCAGGGCGCGGGTTCGATGGAGGTACCCAGCTGCAGGCGCAGGTCGTGGACGACGGTGGGGTCGAGCGAGTCCGGGTCGCCCAGGCCCCAGGCGAACGGGGAGCCGACCGCGGGGACGTGACGGCCGGTTTCGAGACGGGAGCTCACCGGCTCTCCCGGGCGTTGGCCGGTGCGCTTGACTCGAGGACGAGCTGCAGCAGCTCGGACGCCCGCTCCGTTAGGTACATGTGGCCGCCGGGGAGTTCGACGGACTCGAAGCCCGCGCTGGTGGCGGACGACCATCCGTGGACATCCGCCGCGCTGATCAGCTCGTCCTCGCTGCCGCGGACCGCGGTGATCGGGACGGGGATCCGGTCGGCCGGGTCATGGCGATAGTTCTCGTACATCTCCACGTCTGCGCGCAGGGTGGGCAGGATTAGCTCGCGCATTTCCGGGTCGGCGAGGGCAGGGTGCCGGTATCCCGCGAAGTCCTCGATTCGCGCGAGGAAATCCTCGTCGGGCAGTTCGGTAGCCCGATGCGGCGGTGGGACGGCTGGCCCCCGGGCGCCGCTGACGAACAGCCGGACCACCTCGATCCGGGTCTCGGCAATGAGTGCGCGGGCCAGGGCGTATGCCAGCACACCGCCGCTGCTGTGGCCGAAGACCACCACCCGGGTGCCCGCTACCCGTTCCGCGGTCTCGGTCAGCACCGTCCGGACGGCCTCCTCCACGTCGTGCAACGGGGCCGTCTCGATGAGCCGTTCACGCCCGGGCAGGAGTACCGGCACGATCTCGACGCTGGGAGGGGCGTGGCGTCGCCACGGGCGGAAGAACGCGGTGCCGGCCCCGGCGAAGGGACAGCAGACGAGCGACATCATGGATCCCACGGTTTTCTTGTTCTCCCCTGGAACGGCGGTGCCGGACGGAGCAGGCCCTGCGGAGCTAGATGGCTGCACCCTCGGTCACCTCACTCAGTCTCAGTTCTGGATTCATCGCGGCCGCTTCGAGCGTTCTCCTGTACCCGTCGAGGAGTTCCCGTGCGGCATCGGCGGTGAAGAGGTCGGCCGCGTAGGTCAGATTGATGTCCACCCTGTCCGGACCATGCGCGTCCCGAGTCCGGTCCACGACCTCGAAGCGGAGGGGGAAGCGCGCGGTGTCGTCCGGGACGCTTTCGAGGCCGACCGTGAGTCCGGGCAGACCGAGCGCCGGGGCGTGGTTGTTCTGGAAGGCGAGCATTACCTGGAAGAAAGGGACCCGCCCTGCGGAACGCGGCGGGTTGAGCGCCTGGACCAGGTGGTCGAACGGCACGTCCTGGTGGGCGTACGCCGCCGTGTCGGTCGCATAAACCCTAGTGAGGAGCTCGCCGAAGGTGGGGTCGCCCGCGGTGTCGGTCCGTAGGACCAGCGTGTTGACGAAGAATCCGACCAGGCCGTCCAGTGCCTGGTCGGTCCGGCCCGCCACAGGCGTGCCGATGGCCAGGTCGGTACCGTCCCGGCGGTCGGTGAGGACCGCCAGCAGGGCGGCATGGAACACCATGAACAGGCTGACGCCGGTCTTCCGCGCCAGGTCGTGCAGGGCGTGCTGGACGGCGGCGCTGAGCCGGAGCCGTACGGTGGCGCCGGAAGACTCGGCTCGGCCTGCCGGGCCAAGCCCTCCGGGCGGCCACTGCTCTGGCAGGTCGGCCAGCTCGCGCTGCCAGAACCGGGTCTGACGGCTGATCTCGCTGTCCGGGTCAGCCGGGTCGCCGAGCAGCCGTCTGTGCCAGAGCGTGTAGTCGGCGTACTGCACCGCCGGGGCGGGCTCGGTCGGCTCGCCTCCCGCGCGGCGCGCGGCGTAGGCAGCCGCCATATCGCGGGCCAGCGGCTCCCACGACCATCCGTCGCATGCGATGTGGTGGACCGTGAGCAGCAGCACGTGCCGCTGCTCGGCGAGCCGGAACAGCCGGGCGAACAGTGGCGTGTCGAGGGTGAGGTCGAACGGTCGGCGTGCGGCCGACGCCAGCTGGTCGGACAGCTCCGGTCCGGTGACGGCGGTCACTGGGAGGTCGACCGCGCACTCCTCGGGGTCGAGGACGATCTGCTGCGGGGTGCCGTCCCAATCCGGGTACACCGTGCGCAGGCTCTCGTGCCTGGCTGTCACATCGTTCAGGGCCAGCTCCAGCGCGCCGACGTCCAGGTCGCCGTCCAGCCGGATCGCGGCCGAAAGGGCATCGCCGCCGCGAGGACCATGGAGCCTGTTGAGGAACCACAGCCGCTGCTGGACGGGGCTGAGCGGAATCACGTCCGGGCGGGGGTCGGGACGCAACTCGGGCCGGACAAGAGCGGAGGCGGACTCCAGCCGCCGGGCGAGCTGGGCGACGGTCGGAGCCTCGAACACCGTCCGCAGCTCTACCTCCGCCCCGAGGTCGGCGCGGATCCGACTGACGAGCCGCGTCGCGAGCAGCGAGTGTCCGCCCAGGTCGAAGAACGAGTCCTCCGCCGTGACCTGCTCCAGGCCCAACACGTGGGCGAACGCGCGACACAGCACCTCCTCGGTGCGGCCGCGCGGAGCACGACCGCGTGAGAGTGCGCCGAAGTCCGCAGTCGGCAGGGCAAGGAGGTCGATCTTGCCGCTGGAGTTCATCGGGATCGTGTCCACGGAGAGCACAAGAGCGGGAACCATGTGCTCAGGCAGCCGCCGGCGCACCGCGTCACGCAGCTTTGCCGGGATCGGCGCCCCTCCGGAGCCGGTGGGTGTGACGAACGCGACGAGCCGCCGTTCGCCGTGCCGATCGGGCTGGTCGACCACCACGGCCCGGTCGACCGACGGATGCGCGGTGAGCACCGCCTCGACCTCAGCTGGCTCGACCCGCACCCCGCGGATCTTCACCTGCCGATCAGCGCGCCCGTGGTACTCCAGGCAGCCGTCCGCGCGGCGGCGGACCATGTCACCGGTCCGGTACATGCGCTCGCCCGCAGGGCCGAAGGGGCATTGCAGGAAGCGGTCGGCCGTCAGCTGGGGCTGATTCAGGTAGCCCTCGGCCAGGCCGGCCCCGGCCAGGAACAACTCGCCCAGCACGCCCGTGGGCACCGGGCGCAGCCAGGAGTCCAGGATGTAGGCCCGGGTGTTCCAGATCGGGCGGCCCAGCACGACGTCGGCCTGCTCGTCGCAGACGGCGAACAAGCTGTCCGCGCAGGCCTCTGAGGCACCGTAGAAGTTGGCCAGCCGGGAACCGGGGAGCAGTGCCGTGAAGCGGCGCACCAGGTCTGCCGGCAGAGCCTCGCCGCTAGACACCCACAGCCGGCAGGACGTCAGGTCCGCGTTCCGGGACCCGGCGTCGTCCAGGATGGCCCTCAGCAGACTGGGTACCACAGTGATCCGGCTCTCACCAAGCCGTCCGATCAGGTCGACCAGGGCGCTCGCGCTGCGTGCCGTCGCGTCGTCGGCGAGGGCCAGGTGCGCGCCGCCGATCAGGGCGCTCAGCAGCTCCATGGAGCCGTCGACGAAGCTCAGCGTCGTCTTCGCCACCATCGTCTCGTCCGGCTGGAAGGGGAACTCGGCGGTGTACCAGGCAATCCGGTTGAGAACGGCACGGTGACTCGCCACCACGCCTTTCGGTCGGCCTGTCGACCCGGAGGTGTAGATGACCGACGCGGGGTCACCCGTGTCCGGACGGGTGCGGCGGTCACCGTCGGTGAGATCGTCCCCGGAGTGGTCGGCGACCGCTGCCGCGAAGCCGTCCGGGACACCCGGGACGGCCAGGATGGCTTCCGCGCCGCCCCACGAGTCCCGGTCGGTACCCTCGGTAGCGATGACCACGGTCGGCGCGGCGTCCTTCATCATGAAGCGGATGCGCTCGGGCGGCAGGCCCGGGTCCATCGGGACGTAGGCGGCCCCGCTCTTCAGGACCGCGAGCAGGGCGACGACCATGTCGACCGACCGGGTCAGCAGCAGCGCGACGCGGCGGCCCGCATCGGCGCCCGCCTCGACCAGCCGACGGGCGAGCCGGTTGGCCCGGGCGTTGAGCTCGCCGTAGGTGACCTGCTGAGTTCCGAAGGACAGCGCCACCGCGTCCGGAGTCCGTGCTGCCTGCCGCTCGAAGGCTTCGGCCAGGGTGCCCGGCGGCACTGGGTGGACTTCTCCGTTCCAGCCGTGGACGAGTTGGGCGCGCTCCGCGGCCGATAGTCCGTCGGCCTCGGCCACGGTGCGGGCGGTGCCCTCGGCGACCGCGGTCGCCAGCCGGACCAGCCGTCCGGCCCAGGCGTCCGCCTCGCTCCCGGACAGGAAGCCCGGCCGGTGGGCGAGCCGCAGCTCCAAGCTCGGGCCGGGCACCGCAGTGAGGCTCAGCGGGTAGTGCGTCGCGTCCTGGATGTCCGCACCCACCAGCTGTACGCCTGGGGCCAGTTCGTCGCCCACGGCTGCGTTCACCGGGTAGTTCTCGAAGGCGAGCACGGTGTCGAACAGGGCTGGCAGCGCCAGCGCCCGCTGCAGGCCCGCCAGATCGACGTGATGGTGGGGCAGCAGCTCGGCCTGGTCCTGGTGCAGGCGCGTGAAGTAGTCCCGCAGCGGCTCGTCCGGCCGGAGCCGCACCGGGAGCGGGACCGTGTTGGTCAGCAGGCCCACCAGAGACTCCGTCCCGGGAAGCTCGGGCGGGCGTCCGGAGACAACGGTCCCCAGGACGACGTCCTGGCTGCCGGTGAAGCGGGCCAGGAGCAGCGCCCAGATGCCCTGCAGCACCACGTTCAGCGTGACCTGACAGCTTCGTGCGAGCTCGTTCAGCGCGGCTGTCGGGCCGGGCGGAATCCGCACGGTGACGACCTCGGGTCGCTCCGGCGCCGCGGTGCCCGCCAGCGCGGGTGCCACCAAGCACGGTTCAACGCCGTGGAGCGCCGTCTGCCAGGCCGCCTGCGCGGCCCCGGTGTCCTGGGCAGCCAGCCACTGGTGGTACGCCAGGTAGGAGGCGGCCGACGGCAGCGCTTCGGGGGCCGCCCCTCGGGCATAGGCTTGGAAAACTTCCTGCACGAGCAGGGGGTACGACCAGCCGTCGAGCACGAGGTGGTGGTTGGTCAGGACGAGCGTGTGGGCTGTCGCACCGGTGCGGATTAGCAGGAAGCGCAGCAGGGGCGGGCGGTCGAGGTCGAACGGCCTCGTCCGCTCGGCGGCGAGCAACTGCTTCCGGCGAGCGGTGCGGTCGTCCGCCCCGAGACCGCAGAGGTTCTCCTCTGCCCACGGTGCAGTGGCACCGCGCACGACGAACTGGATCGGATCGCCGTCGGCTCGGCCGCGGAATCCGGCCCGCAGCGCCTGATGCCGCTGCACGACAACCTCGCAGGCCCGCCTGAGCAGGACGGCGTCCAATGGGCCGGACAGGTCCAGCGTGAGCTGCGCGGTGTAGACGTCCGCGGCCTTGCCGGCCACCCGGGCGTGAAAGTAGAGCCCCGACTGCAGCGGAGTGAGCGGGTAGACCTGCTCCAGTGTGGACGAACGCATGACGACTACCGCCACCCCTCCAGCTCGGACTCCAGTTCTTCGATCTCCGCCTGACTCAGTCCTCTGAGGAAGAAGTCGGAGGGTGTGTGGACGCTTGTCCGCATGGTGGCGACGTGGTCGGCGATGTCGGTCAGGGCCTCGCACCACCGGTGGGACAGTTCCTGCAGCTCGCCCCGGTCCACGCACCCGGCGGGCGCGCTCCACAGGGCGTGCAACTGCGGCTTGCCGTCCTCCTCGACGACCAGGACGTCCAGAGTCAGCGCGTGACTGGCCGGCATGGCAGCGCCACGGCCGTCGCGTAGCACCTCCACGCCCGGCAGCGGCGCCCAGTCGGCGGAACCGGACTCGGTCACCCGACCCAGGTAGTTGAACAGGATCTGCGCCCTGGGCAGCCGCCGGAGCTGTTCGGCGGTGCCGCTGTTCAGGTACCGCAGCAGGCCGAAGCCGAAGCCGTCCTCGGGTGCCGAGCGCAGCTGCTCCTTGACCCGGGCCACGGCCGCACCCGCAGCCCTCCGCCGCGCGTGGGCGTCCGCCTGGTCCACGGCACCGGGCTCCAGACGGACGGGGTGAATGGTGGTGAACCAGCCGACAGTGCGGCTGGGGTCGGCGCCGGGCAGTCGGGCCCCCCGGCCATGGCCCTCGACGTCGACCAGGATGCCGGCGCCTGACGGCCGCCCGCGCTCCGCTCGGCGGCGGGCGACGGCAACGGCCAGCGCGCCGAGCACAACGTCGGGGACCGAGCCGTGGAACGCGGCCGGCGCGTCGGTGACCAGCGGCGCGGTGACGACCGGATCGAGGCGGACGGTCAGGCGGACGCTGGAGCCGACGGTGTCGATCGCGGGGTCCAGCGGGCGGTTCCCGAGCAGCGGGCCGTCACCGCTCAGGACGTCTTGCCAGTAGGGCAGTTCGGCGATCCGCCCGGGTGTCCGAGCGTCGGCGTGCAGCCGTGCCGCCCAGGCACCGAAGGAGGTGGGGACCGGAGCGAGGACCACTGGCCGGTGCTCCCGGTAGGCGGACCAGCCTGCCGCGAGGTCGCGCAGCAGCACCCGCCAGGACACGGCATCCACCGCGAGGTGGTGGACGACCAGCAGCAGCGCTCCCGCCGCGCCCGGCCCGCGGTCGAACCAGCAGACCTGGAGCATCACGCCCTCCCGGGGCTGCAGCCGGGCGGCGGCCGCCGGTACGCGGGCGGCGGCCGCCGCGGCGAGCTCGTCCTCGCCGTACCCGGCCGCGTCCACCCGCTCGACGAGTGCGGCCGCCGCACCGGGGCTCGGCGGGTCGACCACGAGCGAGCAGCCCGGGTCCACCAGCCGGGCGCGCAGCAGGTCGTGGTGATCGAGCAGGGCCTGCAGGACGGCCCGCAGCCCGTCCTCGGTCAACTCCCTGGGCGAACGCAGCACCACCGACTGGTGATAGGCGTCCACCTGACCGGAGAGCTCGCCGAGCCAGGCCGTCATCGGGGTGGCGGGCACGGTGCCGGTGAAGCGGTCGTGATGTTCGGGAAGAGCGGTCCCGCCGTGCCCCGGCACCCGTTCGACCACCCTGGCCAGAGCCTGCGCGGTCTCGTTCGCGAACACCTGCTTCAGGGTCAGTGCCCAGCCGGCCTCGCGCGCCCGGGCGACGAGCTGGATCGCTATCACGCTGTCGCCGCCGAGCTCGAAGAAGCTTTCGCCGCTGTCGCAGTCGTCCAAGCCGAGGACGTCCCCGAAGAGCCCGACCAGGAAGCGCTCGGCGGCTTCGGTGTCCCCCCGGGCCTCGGCGGCCTCGGTCGCCCCGGCGGGCCGCACCGCCGGCCGGGCCACGGCCTGCGCCGAAGGCGCCGCCGCGCCAGTCGGCGGTGGCACGGCCCCCAGCCCCTTGGCATCCGTGATGCGGCGGTGCGGATCCCGGGCCGCGTCCGTCAGTAGCCCGACCAGGGTGTCGAGGTACCGGTCTGCCTCCTCGGGGCGGTGCAGTTCGACGCCAGCGTCCAAGTCGACGGTCAGGCCCGCACCTGGCCGACGGCAGAGCCCGACGGCCAGGTCGGGCACCGGGCCGTTCGACAGGTTGTGCGCTGTGACGGGCAGCCCGCCGATGGCGAACTCGTGCGGAAACGTCATCACGTTGACAGAGGTCGCGGCGAGTCCCCGCTCGCTCCTGCGGTAGCCGAGGTCGCGGTGCAGGTCCTCGGCACGGTACCGCTGGTGGGCCAGCGCCTGCTTGATCGCCGCGGTCGCCCGGTTGGTGAGGCCGGCGAAGGTGGTCGAGCCCTGAATGCCCAGCCGCAGCGGTACGACGTTCGAGGACATGCTCGGGGTGACCCGGGCCGTCCGGCCGCGGCGTGCGGCGACCGGCAGGGACAGCACCATGTCCTCCACGCCGGTGGCGCGGTGGAGCAGTGCAGCGGTGACGGCGACCGCTGCGGGGGCGACCGAGCGGCCGAACGCCGCACGCAGCAGTGCGGCTTGGTCGGTCGAGAGCCGCACGGAGCGGCGGGTCGCCGCGGTGCACCTGCGCCATGGACGGTTCGACAGCGAGGCGGGCACCGGACGGTCCGCCATCGTCCTCAGCCAGTGGTCCCGGTCCCGGACGAAGTCCGGCGAGCCCGGATACTCCGCCTCCTCTGCGAGTAGTGCGGCCAGCGGTGCGAAGGGGGAGCGCGAGGCTGCCGTCCCGCCGACGGCCTCCGAGTACAGGGCGGCAACCCGCTCTGTGAACAGCGCCGCGCCGTAGCCGTCGACGGCCAGGTGGTGGGCGCGCTGGAACCACAGCGTGCGCCGCACGGACAGGGTCAGCAGCGCGATGGTGAACACCGGCTCGGCGGTGACGTCGATCGGGCGGTTCACCTCCTCGTGCATCCAGCTGAGCGCGGCGGCCTCCGGGTCGTCCTTTGCGCTCAGGTCGAGGAGGGCGACCGGCGCGTCCGGGACCGGGACGAGGAACTGGCAGGGCCCGTCGGGCGAGTCGGCCACCCGGATGCGCAGGGTCTCCGCTTCGAACAGGGCCTGCGACACCGCGCGGACGAAGGCCGCGGTGTCCAGCGCGCCGGCGATGTCGAAGTACTCGGCTATCTGATGACGGCTCCCGCTCGGGTCGGCTTGTTCGGCGAGCCACATGCCGAGCTGTGCCTTCGACAGCGGAAGGTGTGCGTGCTGGGTGCCGGACATTTCAGAACCCGCTCAGCGCCTGGACGCCGGCCCGTACGGAGGCGGGCCACGCGTCGACGTCGAGCCCGTGTCGGCACAGGAAGGCGTAGGCCAGCCGTTCCAGGCCGAACCCCACGCAGGCGCTGCGCACGGTGGCGTCCGGGCCGTAGCCGATGCCGAACTTCTCGCCGAACAGGTCGTCGTGGAAGTTGAAGGAGGCGGCCGCGACGGTCCGCTCCGGAGCGACCGGAAGCCGCAGCTCGTACTTGAGCTCCATGAGCTTCTGCGACCAGATCCGGGCGGAGGTGTCCGGCCCGCCGAAGAACGGGTCGTTGCCCACCTCGCAGAAGCCGACGAGTCCGAGGTCCTCGATGAAGGCGAAGGTGCGCTGCATGAAGAGTCGGCGGGCGGCCAGCACCTCCTCGCGCTCGCCCATGAAGACGATCTCGCGGATGGTGAAGTCCCACAGCCGTTCGAGGCTTGTGGCGTACCCGGCCTCGAAGCGGAACGCCTTGCCCTTGGCCGTGACGACGTGCAGACCCTCGGCGGGCAGCGTGCGGTCCCGGTACTGGTCGAAGGTGTGGTAGCACATGGTCGGCGGCAGGCAGTAGTCGACGTTGCGGCACGAGTCCAGCACCGTGGAGTCCAGGCCCCGCTCCCCGTGGGACCGCTGGAACTCCTGGTATACGTCGATGTCGTTGTGCAGGCGGGTGACGAACATCAAGTGGTGCGGGAACGAGGCGGGGTAGCCGGTCGTCTCCATGGCCCGGGTGCTGATCAGCGTGGGGTAGCGGTACTCGACGGGAGCGAAGTCCTGGCGGAGCAGGCCCTTGATGGCGTTGTCAAGGTGGTCCAGCAGGGAAAGCAGGGGTTCGCCGAGTGTGACCAGTCCGTCCTGGGCGGCCCCGACTATCCCGGAACGGTGCAGCAGCTCGAAGGTCCCCTCCTCGGCGGTGTGCTCGTGCGGGGAGGTCCACACCACCTTCGGCAGGGTCGTCAGCTGGTCTCGGACGTCGCCGTCCACCACGCGGTTGATCTTCTCCGCCAGCGAGGCCCGGTCCAGCGGGGCGTCGGACTCCAGGACCGCGCCGACCACCGCGCCGTTCTCGACGATCAGCTGGAATCCGCTGATCTCGGCGGAGACGAACAGCAGGCGGCGCCCGACCTCCTCGGCGAGTTCACCGGGCAAGGTCGTGTGCAGGTCCACCCGGGTGCGGACAGGCCCGGGAACGGCGGCCGGGAGCTGGCCGTCCTGCTGGTACACGGATGTCATCTTGCTCACTCCTGGCCGGTGGGAAAGACGGGGAGGTCCACATAGGACGCGTGCGGGCCGCGCCGGTGGATCTGTACGACGGGAGGCGGGTAGTGCACCGGGGTCTGGGCGTTGTCGCGATCGCAGCCGGTCACGGTGACGCGCAGACGATGTCCCGGGTTGAAGACGTGGCAGATCGGGTGCAGGTCCACGGTGAGGGCCACGGGCTCCTCCGGCAGCTCGCGGCAGCCGTCCTCGGTGCTCGGGAAGTAGGGCAGGCCGAGATTCTCGTACGGCGCGGTGCCCAGTGCGCGGTGGGAGGCCCGGAGTACCCCTTCGGTCACGTAGTGCGACTCCCCGTCCGGATCGACGTCCTGGAGGTAGATGAAGAAATCGCCGTCCGGGTACGTGGAGGTGACCCAGAGCCGGGCGATCGGATGCCCGGTCACCTCCAGGGCCTGCTTCAGCGGCGGGGTCGTGTAGGTCAGGGCGTTGGCGTCGTTCGCGGTCAGCGGACCGTAGCCGAAGGGGCCGCCGTAGCCGTTCGTCCAACGGGTCGCGTCTCCCGAGGAGGCTGTGTAGTCGACCACGAACTCGTCCACTCCGCCCAGCCGGGAGGGAGTGTCGGCGGTGAGCGAACCGTCGTTGACGGAGGCTTGCGGCTCGGCGTCGCCGGCGCCGAAGTACATGCGCTCGGTCCGCACCTCAGGCGGCGGCCACTGATCAGTGGTGCGCCACTGCTCGCCTGGGGGAGCGGACCGCCGGTAGTAGCGGATCGGCGGCTCGTCCATGACACCGGTGTCGATCCCCTTGAGCCAGTAGTCGAACCAGCGCAGGTGCTCCCCGGCCAGGTCGGCGCCCTCGCGGCCGTCATGTGACCAGTCGCCGACGATCAGCTTGCGCGGCCCGCCCAGGTTGGCGTGCCACAGGAACGCGTCGCGGACCCAGATGTCGTGCCAGCCGGCCAACTGGTAGATGGCGACCGGAGAGTTGCGTACGCCCTCGACCGAGGAAGAGGGGCTCTGCCGTTCGTAGGGCAATCCGTCGTCCCCCGGTCCGCGGCTGTCGCGGAACGGCAGGGAGAGCGCCCTGGCAAACACGTCGGCGTTGTCCTGGTGACCGGCAACCGCCTCGCGCACCGCGTCGTCGTCCTCGACCGGAGCGGCCTCCAACTGGGTGTCGAGAACCCGCACTTTGGTGCCCCAGCTGCGGATGAAGTCGTGCCGCAGCACTCCGCCCGGGTAGAGGAAGGAGTACAGGTCGAATAGCGCAACCTGGGGGAAGACGGCCTTCAGGCTGGGCGGGGCCACCCCGGCGGCGAGGAACTGGGTGATTCCGAGGTAGGACTCGCCGAACATGCCGACACTGCCGCTGCACCAGTCCTGCGCCGCCAGCCACTCCGTGATCTCGTAGGCGTCCCGAGTCTCCTCAGGGCTGAACTCCTGGCCCCGCGAGCCGGTGGATGCTCCGCTGCCGCGCGAGTCGGCTGCGGCGATCACGTAACCCTGCTTCAAGACCTCGCGCAGCCACGGCCGGGTGTCCAGCTTGGTGCGCGGGATCCCGTCGACGATGTCTGACCGGTGATAGCGGTCGTGGCACCACAGGGCCGGCAGCGGGGTCCCGACCACCTCCCCGTCGCGCTTAGGACGGAAGACGTCGATCGCGATGCGGACCCCGTCCCGCATGGTCAGGTAGTGAGTGGAGGATTCGACCGCGTCCATGTCCTCCAGGTAGGCCACAACCAGGTCCGCGTCCCGGTCGAGGCGCTCGCGCAGAGCGGCGTCCACCTCTCCCGAGGCCGCTTGGCAGTGGAGCCGCCCACTGGACGTCCACACCCTCACGTCGGCCTTCCTGAGCTCCAGCAGGAGCTCGACGACACCGGGTTCCGGCAAGCCGGCCGACCGGTTGTCATCACGCGTCCGTGCCGTCATGTCACGAGCCTTTCTCTCTCACCCACCACTGCTGACCGGGGCCGTGTCCCCCTGCGGCCCACGACCCCGGCCCCGTTCATGCGGACAGCGCGACGCTCGACATCACGAGGCGGACGAGCCCGTCCACCGTGCGGAAGTTGTCGAAGTCCATCTGTTCGGGCTTGAGGGCGATCCCGAAGCTCTTCTCGAGGAAGAGCACCAACTGCATCGCGAACAGGGAGTTCACGTATCCCAGCGCGAAGATGTCATCTGCGTCGTCCAGCGGGTGACCGTTGAGGTGCGGGGCCAGGAACTCGCGGATCCGGGTGCGGACATCGTCCTGGGTCATTGCTTCTCCTTGGGTGGGAGTCGGAAGGGGTGTTCTAGTACGCGTAGAAGCCGTGCCCGCTCTTACGGCCGAGCTGCCCGGCGTCGACCATCTTCTGGAGCAGCGGGGCGGGCCGATACTTGCTGTCCTTGAAGCTCTCGTACATGACGGTGAGCGAGTTCAGGATCGTGTCGAGGCCGATGAGGTCACCAGTCTCCAGCGGCCCCATCCGGTGCCCGAAGCAGCCCTTGAACATACGGTCGACCTGGTCGGCCGTGGCGACCTGGTCCTGGACGCAGAAGACCGCCTCGTTGATCGTCAGCATCAGAACGCGGTTGGTCACGAAGCCCGGCGCGTCCTGGACGACGATCCCTTCCTTGCCGAGCGACTTGAGCAGGGCCAGCGAGGAGTCCAAGGTCTGCTGACTGGTGTGGTACCCCTGGACGACCTCGACCGTGTCCATCAGCGGCACCGGGTTCATGAAGTGCAGCCCCAGGACGTCCTGCGGACGCCCGGTGACCGAGCCGACCCGGGTGACCGGGACCGCCGAGGTGTTGACACCGAAGACCACCCCGGGCGCGCAGATCCGGTCGATGCTCTCGTAGACGCCGCGCTTGACGTCCCAGTTCTCGGTGACGTTCTCGACCACGAAGTCCGCTCGGGCGAGCTCGGCCAAGTCGGTCGCCGTGATGATCCGGTCAAGGACGGCCTCCGGCTCCTCCTTCAGGTGCCCGGGGCGGAACAGCTCCTGGAGCCGGAGGTCGTCCTTCACCTGGGCCACAGCGGAGTCGAGCTGCCGCTGCGAGATGTCAACGAGCACGACGTCGAAGCCGGACTGTGCGAAGGACTGTGCCACGCCGCGGCCGATCGTGCCGGCGCCGATGACACCTACAGTGCGAGTGTCCATGAGTCTCTTGTCTCTGCGAGTCGGAGGGAACGGGGACAGGGAGCGAACGCGACTGGGTCAGCCGCGGGCCGTCTTCCGGTCGATGTGGGCCGCCAGCTCGGCGACCGTGACGTACCTGAAGAGATCGACCATCGAGACCCTGACCCGCATGGTCTTCTGGATGCTCTGCGCGATCCGGAGCGCCACCAGGGAGTCGCCGCCGAGCGAGGTCGAGCTTTCGTTGACGTTCAGCTCGGTGAGGCCGAGCTCCCTGGCCCAGATAGCCGCCAAGCGGCGCTCTGTCTCGGTGTACGCACCGTCGTCGTGCCCGAACAACCGGACCTCGCCGACCGCCGGAGCCAGCTCCGCCGGGGCACGGCGGCCAGCCGCCGCCTGCTCGGTGGCCAGCTGACGTCGCACGGCTTCCGAGAGCACCAGCGGGGCCCGGCTCAGCAGATGGTCCGTCACTTCGGGTGCCATGCCCGCGAGCAGTCCGTAGTTGATCTCACCGACGATCACACGCGGACAGGGTGCAGCAAGGATCTCGTCGAGGCTGCTGATTGCGTCGTCGATCTCGATCGACCGGAAGAAGCCCTTGTCGCGGTGGACACCGTGGTCGAACGCCATGCCCGTGCCGAGCCAGTCGGTCCACGCCACGGTGACCGTTGCCAGGCCCCTGGCACTGCGCTCCTCGGCGAAATGGTCGAGAAAGCTGTTGGCCGCAGTGTAGTCACTTTGGCCGGCGACCCCGAAGACGGCAGTGGTCGACCCGAAGTTCACCATCAGCCGCGGCGGTTCGTCCGCGGTCGCCAAGTCCAGGACTGTCGCCCCCAGCACCTTGGGGGCCATGGTACGCCGGAACGTCTCCGGGTCCTTGCGCACCAGAAAGCCGTCGCCAGCAATTCCGGCGGCGTGCAGGACGCATCCGATCGGGCCGAGCTCGGCGCGCACGGCGCGCACGACGCGCTCCATCGCGGTGAGGTCGGTGGTGTCGGCCTGGTAGCAGCGCACCAAGGCGCCGTTGGCCTCCAGTTCCCGTACTGCGGCGATCTGTTCGCGGCGTCGGCCGTCCGTCGCGGCGATCTCGTCCCACTGCTCTCGTGGGCCAGGCCCGCGGCGGCCGACCAGGGCCAGCCGGATGCCCGGAACAGTCCGGCTGAGATGCCGGGCGACTGCCAGGCCGAGCCCGCCGAATCCGCCGGTCACCAGGTACACGCCGTCGGGCTGCTCCCCGGTCCGCAGCGACTGCTCCTGAAGATGGACCGACGCCAGCTCCGCGACGAACGGCTGCCCGCCCCGCAGCGCAATGTGAGATGTGCTCCGTGGCCTGAGCAGTTCGCCAGCCACCACGCCGGGGTCGGCGTTCCGGTCGACGTCGAGGCAGAGCACGGCGGTGCCGTCGTTCTCCTGGCCGATCACCTTGGCCACGCCGAACAGAGTCGCATGCACCGGAGCGGTCGCCGGCTCGGTCCCGGTGACCCGCGCCACCTCCGGGGCCACCACGCACAGGTGCTCCGGCACGGCGTCCTGCGAGGCCAGGGCCTGGAAGAGGTGCAGCAATCCCTCGGCGCCGTGGCGGAGCCGGTGCTCCAGCGCCGCCACACTGCCCTGGACCCCGTCGGCGGGAGCCGCGACGACGACCACCCGGGTGGGGAGGCCGTCAGCCAGGGAGCTGAGCAGTCGATCGAACCCACGGGCCGTGGGGGGGACGCGCCAGGAGCCGTCCGCCGATTCGCCCCACTCCTCGGCGAGTTCGGCGGCGACCACCGGCATGCCCGCGGAGTGCAGCTGTGTGCACAGCTCCGGGGCGAGGCTCCCCGGCTCACCGATGACCAAGACGGGGCCGTCGGACCCCATGCGCTTACCGGTGGCGGGGGGCGCCGGAATCCACCGCAGTCCTTGGTGGCGGGCGTGTGGGCGCAGATGCGCCACCGTCCGCTGCGGGTCGGAAACGCGTTTGACGGTGAATCCGGTGATCTCGACTGCGGTCTCGCCGCGGTCGTTGAACACCGTGACGTCGACCTTGCGGACCTCCGCGCTCGGTCGCTCCCCCGCATGCGGGCGGATGAGGCTGAGGCCGGTCGGCGGCAGGGCGGCGTGGATGCGCAGGCTGTCGTAGCCGACCGGGAGGAAGAACGCACCGTCGTCCTGGTGGGCGCGGACCATCTCTTCCGATTCGAGGACGGCGAATCCGCCGAACCCGGTGGCCAGGTCTAGGAGGGCCGGATGCAGGACGAGGTCCTGGCACTCGGCCCGGTACTCGTTGGGGAGCGTCAGCTCGCCGACGGCCTTGCGGACGCCCACCCGTACCGTCCGCAGGCTGTCCCGCCAGCGTCGGCCGAACTCCATGACCCGGTGCTCGGCCTGCGCCACACCAAGGTCGACCTTCTGCAGCGCGCACTCGGCACGCAGTTCTGCGAGGTCCTGGACCGGCGGCCGCTCGGCAGCGGTCGCGGAGGCCCTGCCCTGGGCGTGCAAGGTCCAGACATCCCGGCCCGGATCGTGGCTCGCGACGGCGAACTCGGACCGGCCGTCACCGAGATCGCGGACGGTCGTATGCACAGTGCGTGGACCTGACTGGGTCACTAGCAGCGGCACGAGGAAGTCAACGTCGGAGAGTTCGGTGACCGCCTGGCCCAAGTGGGTTGCGGCCGCTGCCCGCGCCATCTCCAGGTAGGTGGTTCCGGGGACGATAGCCTCGCCGAGCATCCGGTGCTCGGCTAGCACCCAGTGCCGGTCGAGCGAGAACTCGGTGGCGAACACTGTCTGGCCATGCGAGCGCAGCACGATCCGGTCGAGCAACGGATGCGAACCTGGTTCGGTGCGCACGCGGCGGACAGGCGCGGAAGCGAGCCAGTAGCTCTCCCGCTGGAAGGGATAGGTGGGCAGTGGCACCCTGCGCCGTCGCTCGGCGGCGTAGTACCCGGCCCAGTCGGGCTGGACACCGCACAGCCAGAGCTGGCCCAGGGTGCGGCGGATCGTTTCGCTGTCGCCGCGCGGGTCGCGGCGGTGCGGAAGCGACGCGGTGACCGTACGGGGGTTGTCCGTGTCCATCAGGGTCCGGCGGGCCAGCCCCGCCAGAACCTGCCCGGGGCCCACCTCCAGCAGGACAGTCCCGGGTGTTTGGGCGACCCGCTGCACCCCGGCCGCGAACTCCACGGCGGCCCGGATCTGCCGGCCCCAGTAGGCGGGGTCCTGCGCCTGTTCAGACGTGATCCAGTCGCCGGTGACATTGGAGACGAAAGGAACCGTCGGCTCCGATCGCGCGCTCCGGGCCACAGCCGCCGCGAACTCGTCGACCACGGGCGCCATGAGTTCGGAGTGGAACCCGTGCTCGATCTCCAGCGGCCGAATCGGCCACCCCCGTTCGTCGGCGAGCGCGGCGAACTTCTCCACCAGGTCGGTGGCGCCGGAGACGACGCACTCGCGGGGGCCGTTGTGGGCCGCGAGGCTTAGACCCGGTAGCAGGGCCTGCTCGACCTCGACGCGATCCGCCACGACGCTGAGCATCGACCCGGGGCTGCAGCGCTCCATCAGCTCGCCGCGCAGCGCCACCAGCCGCAGAGCGTCCTCCAGGCCGAACACCCCCGACACGGTGGCGGCCACCCACTCGCCGAGGCTGTGACCGAGCAGCCGGGCGGGCTCCACACCCCACGCCCGCCACAGCCGGGCCAGCGCGTACTCGACGACGAAGAGCGCCGGCTGCGCCCAGCGGGTGCGCCGCAGCAGGGCCCGGTCGGCCGGGGCGTTCGGGAAAAGCACGTCGCGGATGTCCCTGCCGGTCACCGGCTCCAGCAGCCGTGCGCACTCGTCCACCACGGAGTGGAAGACCGGCTCGGTGTCGTAGAGGCCCCGGCCCATGTCCGGGTACTGCGACCCCTGGCCGCTGAACAGAAAGGCGATCTCCGGCGGGGTCGAGGGGGCATGCCCGGTCGCGACCCGGGCCGGATCCGCGGACTCGAGCGCCGCCACCGCCGAGTCGATGTCGGCCGCGCACACAGTCCGGCGGAAGGGGAAGGACCGGCGTCCGCGGGCGAGGGTGAACGCGGCGTCGGCCAGAGCCGGGCGCTCGCGGCGCAGGGAATCGGCCAGACGCCGCGTTGCCTGCTCCAGCGCCTGCTCGGAACGGGCCGAAAGGGTGAGCAGCTCACAGTCACGGGGGCTGTCCGAACCGGCCGCTGGCAGCGGCGCCTCCTCGAGGACGACATGGGCGTTGGTTCCGCCGAAGCCAAAAGCGCTCACCCCGGCGCGTCGCAACCGCTCCGAGCGGGGCCAGTCGACGAGTTCCGTGCACACCCGGAACGGCCCGGCCGAGAAGTCGATGTCGGGATTGGGGGTCCGGTAGTTCAGCGACGGCGGCAGCTGGCCGTGGCCCAGTGCCAGCACGGTCTTGAGCAGTCCGGCCATGCCGGCGGCCGCGTCGAGGTGGCCCACGTTCGCCTTGACCGACCCCAGACCGCACTCGACCGCCCCGGTGAAGGCCCGGGACAGTGCCTGAACCTCGATGGAGTCCCCGATCAGGGTGCCGCTGCCGTGCGCCTCGACGTAGTCGATGCTCTCCGGCTCGACGTCGGCCGCGGCCAGCGCCTCGCTGATCACAGCGGCCTGTCCGCCAATGCTCGGCGCAGTGAAACTCGCTTTCAGCGAGCCGTCGTTGTTGACGGCGGAACCCCGGATCACTGCGTGCACGGTGTCGCCGTCGGCGAGGGCGTCGGCCAGGCGCTTGAGCACCACGATCCCCACGCCGTTGCCGAACACGGTGCCCTGGGCCCCGGCGTCGAACGGGCGCACCCGCCCGTCCGGGGAGAGGAATCCGCCGTCGACGTAGGAGTAGCCGGTGTCGGCCGGGACCTTGTAGGACACGCCGCCGGACAGCGCCAGGTCGCACTCGTAGTTGAGCAGGCTCTGGCAGGCGTTGTGCAGGGCGACCAGCGAGCTGGAGCATGCCGTCTGAACGGGGAAGCTCGGGCCCTTCAGGTCCAGCTTGTAGGAGACCCGGGTGGTCAGGAAGGCAAGCTCGTTGCCCAGTCCGACGTTCTCCCCGCGCACCTCCTCCCCGTCGTCCATGTTGCCGAGGACATTGGCGAGGTAGGCGCTGCTGCTCGCCCCACCGAAGACGCCGACGCTCCCGTCGTGGCCGGCCGGGTCGTAGCCCGCGTGCTCCAGGGCCTGCCATGCCGTCTCCAGGAACAGCCGGTGCTGCGGGTCCATGATCTTCGCCTCGCGGACGGTGTAGCCGAAGAACTCCGCGTCGAAGCGGTCCATGCCCTCGAACTTCGCCGACGCCTTGACATAGTGGGGATCGTCGATCAGCTCACGTGGGACGTCGGCGGCCTCCAGCTCCGCGTCGGTGAGCGGGGTGATCGACTCCACGCCGTCCCGCAGGTTGGCCCAGAACTCGGCGAGGTCCGCCGCTCCCGGGAAGCGTCCCGACATGCCGATGACGGCGATGCTCTCGGGGCCGGCCTCTCCGTCTTCGACCTGGGTGTGGGTATCGTGCCCGTCGGTCACAGCTGCCCTCTTGTCGTTCGGAAGCGTTGCACCAGTCACTGCTCTGCCCTCAGCTCTTCGATGAGCCGGCCCAGGGTGCGGACCGTCGGGCCCTCGTAGACCACGGTCAGCGGTACCGCGAGCGCCAGCTCCTGCCTCAGCCGGTGGACAACCTGGAGTCCGAGCAGCGAACTCCCGCCGAGCTCGAAGAAGTTGTCGTTCGCTCCGACGCTCTCCACGCCGAGCAGCTCCTGCCAGACCCCGGCGACGCGCTGCTCCATCTCCCCTTCCGGCGCAACGAACGGGTTGCGCAGATTGGGGCGCTCGTGGCGGCGGGTGGCGGGGGTGGTGGCCACGGCCGGGTCCGCCCACTCGTCGTAACGCTTCGCCACATCACCGGTGGACACCACCAGCTGCGCCTCGGGCGCGGCGGACAGCAGGGCGTCGATCACCTGACGGCCCTCGGCCGGAGTCAGGGCAAACTCCTGGACGGAATCGCCGATGCCCGGTCCGGGCGCTGCTTTCCCAGCGAAGTTCCAGGCCTCCCAGTTCACGCTCGTCCACGGCTGGCCGGGACGGTGGTGGGCCTGCGCGAAGGCGTCCAGCACCGCGTTGGCGGCACTGTAGGCCGCGAAGCCGAGGCCGCCCAGCAGCGAAGCGATCGACGAGCAGAGAATGGCGAAGTCCAGCTCTTGGTCCGCCAGCACGTCACGGAGGACGTAGGCTCCGGCCAATTTGGGTGCAAAGTGCCAAGAGGCCTCCTCGGCGCCGAGATCGGCGATCACCCGGTGTGCCGGGGCCCCCGTGGTTCCGGCGCAGTGCACCACACCGTTGATCCGGCCATGAACGGCGAGGATCTCGTCCCTGATCTCACGCAGCCGTACGGGATCACTGACGTCTGCGGCCACGACCGTCACCGTGGCGCCGAGTTCCTCCAGCTCCGCGATAGCACGGACGAGCGACCTGACCTCGTCGGAGTGCCCGGGGTCGGCCCAGGTGGCGCGCGGCGGCAGGGCAGTCCGGCCGAGCAGCACCAGGTGCCCGTGGGTGCGTTCGGCCAGGGCCCTGGCCGCGAGCAGACCGATCTTCCCCAGCCCGCCGGTGATCAGATAGACGCCCCTTTCGGTGGGTTCGCTATCGTTCGGCCGTAGTGCGTGCGGCACGTACGAGGGGGCCCAGCGGTGGGCGCCGCGCAGCGCCAGCGTGCGCTCGGCCACGGGGGCGGCGAGCTCGGCCAGCACCTGGTCGACCAGCGGACCGGTACCGGAGGAGCCGGTCAGGGCTAGGTCCAGGTGGACGCACGTCAGCGGCGGGTACTCCTGGGGGAGCACCTTGCAGATGCCCTGGACCGCAGCCTTCGGAGGGCACAGCGGCTCGTCGCCGGTCACCGAGAACACCTCACTGGACAGGACGTCCCAGCGCTGGGGCCGGCTCATCAGGTCCGACTCGGTGGCCTGTGCCCAGTGCAGCAGACTGCGGAAGCCTAGGTCCAGCAGGGTCTCGGCGCCTTGCTCCGCGCCGGCGCGGTCGGTATCGCCCCCGACGCTCCAGCAGTGCAGCACCCGGTCGGGGACCGTGTTCGCCGCCTTCAGCGCGGCGGCGAGCCGGGCGTAGTGGTCGGGGCGGGCCGGGTCCAGGGTGTACTGGTCGCCCGGCGCCTCGGCCCACTCCTCGCCCGCCGTCACAACGCACACCCGCTCGCCCGCCTCGCGCAGGCGGTCGGCCACCGCCCGGCCCAGGCCGGTGCCGTCGGCGAAGACGAGGCGGCAGGGCATGCCCGCCTGAGGGAGCGCGGACGCCGGGGCCGGGCTGGGGCCCAGCCTCGTCCAGGACGGGGCGTAGAACCAGTCGGACGACCGTGCGCGCCGCTTGGCGACGGTCCGCTCCGCGGCAGCCGCCGCCGACTCCAGCCAGTAGGCGCGGCGCTCGAAGGGGTATGTGGGCAGCGGCACACGCCTGGCCGTGGGAGAGTCGGGGAAGGGGTGCTCGCGTCCGGCCATCCACAGCTTTGCGGCGGCGGCGAGCATGGTGGCCCGGTCGGACTGGCCGTCGAACATGCCCGGCAGCGACGGTACGACGGTACGGGAGGCACCGGTCGGACCTTCCGGATGCTGGAGGGCGCCGATGGTGAGCGTCTGGCCGGGGCCGACCTCCACCATGGCGAGGTCCGGTCGGCCCCACAGGGTGGCGACGCCGGCTGCGAACCGCACGGTGCGGCGCACGTGGGAGGCCCAGTAGGCGGGGCTGGTGGCCTCCTCGTCGGTGATCCAGGTCCCGGACACGTTGGACACGAACGGTGTCGTCGGTGGGTTGAGCCTGACTTTCCGGACCAGCGCGGCGTACGGCTCGACCACCGGGTCCATCAGCGGCGAGTGGAACGCGTACCGGGTGTTCAACCGCCGGAACGGCACATCCGCGGCGACCAGGTCGGCCTCGACCTGGGCGATTCCCGACAGAGTTCCGGACAGCACACACGTCTGTGGTCCGTTCACCGCGGCGAGGGCCACGGCGTCGTTCGTGTAACGCAGCGCCTCCTCCTCGGAGAGCGGGACGGCCACCATCGAACCCTCGCCCTGTTCCTCGATGAGCCGGGCCCGTTCGACCACCAGATGGAGCGCGTCCTCCAGGGAGAAGACGCCGGCCCGGCAGGCGGCGACGTATTCGCCAAGGCTGTGCCCGATCATCGCGTCGGGCTGTACGCCCCACGACTCCCAGAGTTCGGCCAGCGCGTACTCCAGGGCGAACATGGCGGCGTACCCGAGCTGCGGCTGGTCGAGCGGGTGCTCGCTGCGCGTCGGCTGGAGCAGCATCCGACGGAAGGCGTCCGACGTCCCGGGCGTCGTCCCGGCGGGCGCCGGTTCCTCGGAGGCCGAGTGCATGACATCCAGGATGTCCTGCCCCAGCAGGGGCTCGAGGAGCCTCGCGCACCGGGCGAGGGCCTCCTCAAAGACCGGCTCACTGTCGCGGAGCGCGCGGGCCATGCCCGGGTACTGCGCGCCGAATCCGGTGAACATGAAGGCGACCGGACGGTGTGCCAGGTCCGGTGCCAGGCCGGTCAACAGTCGGCCGCCGTCCGGGGCGTCCAGGACACTCAGCGCGTCGTCGATGTCCTCACATACCGCAGTCCGCCGGTAGGGCAGAGCCCGGCGTCCCTGCTGGAGAGTGAAGGCGACGTCGGCGAGGCGGAGTTCGGGGTGGGCCCGGAGGTGGTTGCGCAGCCGGTCGGTGACGGCCTCGAGGGCCTCGGGGCTTTTGGCTGACAGCACCAGCAGCTGCTCGCGGTCGGCCTGCGGCAGGCTCGGCGCGGCGGTGGGCGCCTGTTCGACGATGACGTGGGCGTTGGTCCCGCCGAGGCCGAACGAGCTGACCGCGGCCCGCCGCGGTCCTTCGCCGACCGGCCAGGGCACAAGCCCGGTGTTGACGTAGAACGGGCTGTCCGCGAGGTCCAGCCGGGGGTTCGGCTGCTCGAAGTGGAGGGTTGGTGGGATCTCCCCGTGCTCCACGGCGAGCACCGTCTTGATCAGTCCGGCGATCCCGGCGGCGGAGTCGAGATGCCCGATATTGGTCTTGACCGAGCCGAGTGCGCAGTGGCCCGTCGGCAGTCCGGTGTAGACCGAGGCGAGTGCCTTCACTTCGATGGGATCGCCGAGTGCGGTGGCCGTGCCATGCGTCTCGACGAGGCGGACGCTGTCCGGCTCCACGTCGGCGTTGGCCAGTGCCGATGCGATGACAGAGGCCTGCGAGGCCGCGCTCGGCGCACTGAACCCCGCACGCTCGGCACCATCGTTGTTGATGGCCGAGCCCTTGATCACTGCGTGGATGTGGTCGCGGTCGGCGAGGGCGTCCTGCAGCCGCTTGAGGACGACTATGCCGACGCCCTCGCCGCCTACGGTGCCGTTCGCCTTCGCGTCGAAGGTGCGACATCGTCCGTCGGAGGAGAAGATTCCGTCCGGCCGGTACGTGTACCCGTCGCGGCGCATCACGTCCACGGCGACACCGCCGGCGAGCGCCATGTCGCACTGGTAGCTCAGCAGTGCCTGGCTCGCCTGGGCGACGGCCACCAGCGAGGTCGAACAGGCCGACTGGATGTTGAAGCTCGGACCTTTGAGGCCGAGTTTGTACGACACCCGGGTGGTGAGGAAGTCGGAGCGGTTGCCGATCACCAGTTGGTTGCCGCCCATGGCCTCGACCGCGTCGGGACGCGAGGCGATGTTGAGGAGCAGGTATGTGTTGTTCCCGGCACCGGCGTAGACGCCGATCAGCCCGTCGTAGCGCTGGGGGTCGTGTCCGGAGCCCTCCAGCGCGGCCCAGGCGCATTCGAGCAGGACGCGGTGTTGGGGGTCCATCAGCTCGGCCTCGCGCGGCGAGTAGCCGAAGAACGCGGCGTCGAACTTGTCGCTGTCCTCGAGCAGATAGCCGACCGGCACGAAGTTCGGGTCGGCCAGCGTGGACGCGGAAACGCCCCGGTCCAGCAACTCCTGTTCGCCGAACTCCGTGGCCGAGCACACGCCCGCCCGCAGGTTCTGCCAGAACTGCTCGACCGTACCGGCCTTGGGGAAGCGGCCGGCCATGCCGATGATCGCGATGTCGAGACTGTCGTCCTCGGGCTCGGGCTCGAATTCCGGGAGCTGCTGTTCACTCACCGCGGCCTCGCTTCGCTCGCATCTGCTGTTCCCGTCGTTTCATCAGCGCGTTGCGCCGGACATTGGCTGCGCGGTCGGATGCCACGGGCTGGTCCGGGTCCGCCGGCCGAGAGAGATAGGCGGCCTGGGACCGCACGGTCGGGTACTGGAGGAGGTCGAGCAGGGAGATGTCCCGGCCCACGGCGAGCCTGAGCCGGTGCTGGAGCTCCACGAGGAGCAGGGAGTGGCCACCGAGATCGAAGAAGCTCTGCTCGGCGCCAACGCTCTCGAGGCCGAGAAGCTCCTGCCACACAGCCGCGACCGCGCGCTCTGTCTCGTTGCGCGGCGCACCGCCGGACCCTGCGGCCGGAGCCGACGCGACCGGCGCGGGCAAGGCCGAGCGGTCCACCTTTCCGTGCGCTGACAGAGGCAGGCGGTCCAAGACCACGTAAGCCTGCGGCACCATGTGGGGGGAGAGCCGCTTCCGCACATGCAGCTCCAGCGTGGCGAGCTCGAAGGCTGCCCGGTCACGCGGCTGGACGTACGCGACGATCCGGCGTTCACCCGGTGAGTCTTGGCGCACGATGGTCAGTGCTCGGTCGACCGAGGGATGGGCGGCCAGCGCGGAGTCGATCTCGCCCAGGCTGACCCGGTAGCCGCGGATCTTTATCTGGTCGTCCCGGCGTCCCAGGAACTCGATGGTCCCGTCGGGCAAGCGCCGGACGATGTCGCCGGTACGGTACAGGCGCCCGCCGTAGCAGTCCGTCGTGAACGCCCTGGCGGTGAGCTCCGCCCGGTTGTGGTAGCCGCGCGCGACGTAGGCGCCCGAGATCAGCAGCTCGCCCGGAACACCGGCCGGGACCACCTGGTCGGACCGGTCGACCACGTACACCTGGGTGCCGGCCAGGGGAACGCCGATCGGCGCCGCCTCCCAGTCGGCGTCCAGGTGGTCGGCCACGGACAGAGTCAGTACACCCACCGTGGTCTCGGTCGGGCCATAGTGGTTGAACACTCGGCAATGCGGAATGCGACGCTGCAGATCGCGCATCCAGCGCCATTCCGACGCCTCGCCGCCGATGACCAGCAGGCGGCGCGGCAGCAGCTCTTCGAAGCGAGCCGACCCCTGCAGGGCGCGCAGATGGGAGGGGGCGATTTTCAGACAGTCGACACCATGCTCCTGCACCCAGTCCGCGAACAGTTCGGGGTCGAGGGCGCATTCGCGTGACACCACGTGCAGTTCACCGCCGGTGATCAGCGGCGGTACCAGCGCGGTGATGGTGGAGTCCACGGTGAGCGGCTGCACCATCAGGTGCTTGAGCGGGGTGTCCATGCCCAGGCGCCGGATGGCGCCGGAGGCGTAGCTGATCAGCTGCCGGTTCTCGACCACTACCCCCTTGGGAGTGCCGGTGGATCCCGAGGTGTAGAGCAAGTACGCGGCGTCGGCGAGAGCCGAGGGAGACACGGGGAGGTTGTCCGGGGCCGCCTCCGCCAGGGCACTCCACGCGTCGTCGAGCGCGACGACCGGAATGTCGCCGAAGGCCCCGCCGTCGGCGGGGAGGCCGTCGACCACTACGACACGCACCCCGGCGTCCCGCAGGATCATCTCCCGCCGCCGGGCTGGATCGCGAGGATCCACCGGGACGTACGCCCCGCCGGCCTTCAGGACCGCCAGGACCGCCACGATCAGCCGGACGCTGCGGTCCATGCAGATCGCGACCGTTTGTTCGGGGCCGATCCCATGGCCGCGCAGAATCCAGGCCAGGCGGTTGGCGCGCTCGTTGAGCTCGCGGTAGGTGAGGGAGGCACGGTGGGAACGGACGGCGACCGCGTCCGGGGTCTTCTCCGCCTGCGCTTCGAAGAGTTGGTGGAACGTCAGCTTCGGTTCCTCGGCGGCGACCCCGTTCAGCGCGCCGACGATCTCCTTCTCCGCGGGGGTGAGGAGTGAGAGGGCGGACACGGGCGCGGCCGGGTCGGCGATCGCGCCGGCCATGAGGACGGACAGGTGGCCGACGGCCCGCTCCACCGTGGACCGGTCGAGGATCTCGGTCGCGAATTCCAGCCTGCCGGACAGGTGGTCGCCGTCCCGCACAAGGTGCAGGGAGAGGTCGCCCGGGGTCGTGCCGGTCTCCACCGGCAGGAACCGCGCCCTGAGCCCGTCAGGCGTTGTGATCGGCGGGACATGCCCGACGGTGAAGGCGGGCCGGGTGACGATGCCGACCGGGGCCGTGCCCACGGGCCGGAGCAGCGCGTTGCGCACCCGGTCCAGCAGTTCATGGAAGGTGAGGTCGCCGTCGACCTCGCACAGCAGTGCGGCGGTCACCCCGCTGGCGTCCGGACTTCTCGGCCCTTCTGGGGTCAAGCCAGCGGGCACGGCCACGGCCAGGCGTGCCTCGCCGCTGTAGCGATGCAGCAGCAGCAGAAAGAGCGCCAGGATGACCGGGGCGGGGCCGACACCGTGCCCGGAGCCGAGTCGGCGGAGTGCCGCGACTACCTCTGGAGGCAGCTCTAGGGGCACCGATTGTGCCGCGAAGGTCCGCTGAGCCGGCGCAGGGCGGCTGAACGGCAGGGCTGGCGTCGGCGGCAAGGTGTCCGGTTCGGTAGCTGGTTCCTCAGCGTCAGGATCCAGGTGCGCCGGGAACGGGTCCCCAGTGTGCCCGGCAGTGTCCAGAGTGGCTGCCTCACCGGCGGTCATCCGCCCGTAAGTGCGTACGGCGTCCGCGAGCAGGGCCTCGGCCAACCGCACATCGCCGGCTATCCGGTGCAGGACCAGGAGGGCGACGTGCTCCTCGTCGTCCGTGGTGATGAGACGGGCCCGGGCCAGCGGGCCGGTGGTCGGCACGAACGGCGTGCGGATGGCTTCCTCGACCAGCTCCGCCAGGCGTGCCGAGCGCTTGGATGCCGGGAGGCTGGCCAGGTCGTGGCGGTCAATGGGCACCGAGGTCGACCCGGCGCCGCCATCCACCAAGCGGCCGTCGACAACGGTGAGTCGGCGTACCAGGCGTGGGTCGGCGGACAACACCGCGCGCAGCGTGTCTTCGAACCCGCTCTCCAGCGGGCCGTTCAGCCGGACCATCGCAGGAGCGTGAGCGATCGAGGTGTCGATGCCCGCATTGGCGAGGAACCACCCCTGCTGTTGTGCACGGCGAACCGCCCGAGAGGACAACGTCATTTAGTGCTGGTACTCCCCGTGACCAGCCGGGCCGTCCGACCACGGCTACTGAGAACTGAACGGCCCGTCGGTCGCACGCGCCTCATCCAGTGGATTTCTGTGGAAAATTTCGCGCCCCAGCCCATTGGGGCGACCGGCAGACGTGAAGATAACAACGAATACGGACCCGATGGGCGACGGCTTCTTGAAATGCGCCTCGTGTGGCCCGTGAAACCTTGAATTCCTGCTGGTCAAGAACGAACTCGAAGGAGCTTATCTTGATCATGACCTGTCGACAACCGCCTAGGATGTGACGTGCGTCATGCCCCTATGGTGGCTCCTTCTGCTATCTCTCTATGGATTTGACAGGGCGGGGCTCGCTCGGATTCCGTGCCACTTCGACCGTGTGCGCTGCAACCCGAGACGGTACGGAGGGGTGAATGAGTGTCGGGGGGAAATCAGCTTCCTGGCTCCGGCGGATGTCCGGAATGGGTCCAAGGAGGCAGAATCGACTCTTTTGCTTCCCGTATGCCGGCGGTGGCGCGTCGACTTTTCGAGGCTGGGCCGAGCGCCTTCCGGTGGATGTCGATGTCTACGCGGTCCAGCCTCCCGGCCGTGAGGACCGGCTCTTCGAAACTCCGGTCGACGATCTGAGTGTGGTCCTGCGTGAAGTTGTTCCGGAAATTCTGGAGTTCTCCGACGAGCCGTTTTCGCTGTTTGGGCACAGTCTGGGGGCGGTGGTCTGCTGGGAGGTCGCCCGCACGCTACGAGACGACCATGGTGTCGAGCCGGAGCACCTGTTCCTCTCCGGGTGCCGGGCGCTGCCGACGTTGCATGACGGGCGGCGGGACCTCTACGCGCTCTCGGACCGGGAATTGGTCGCCGCGCTGCGGGAGATGAACGGCACGCCCGAGGAGATCCTCCAGAATGACGAGTTCATGCGCCTGCTTCTGCCCGCGGTCCGGGCCGACTACGCGATGCTGTCGCGCTACCGCTTCGTCCGCGGCACCGCTCCGGCATGCGACGTCACCGTGTTCGGCGGCGCGGAGGACCCGGCGGTGAGCAGGGAGCAGCTCGAGCGGTGGGTGGACGATCTGCCGGACGGAGCGCAGACCTTGGTCTTGCCGGGCGACCACTTCTTCTTGCACTCCTCGCGGGTCCGGTTGTTGTCCGAGATCGGCAGCCGGCTGTCCTCGGCGGAGCTCTCCGCCTGAGTCGATCGGCTGCAGGCCTTGATCAGTCCACCCCCACATTGCGAAGGCGTCGCCATGACCACCGAACCGCACCAAGAAGCCAGAGCATGCCGAGAGGCCGTCCTGCGGGCTTGGCGCGACACCCTCGATCGCGCCCCTGAGTCCGACGAGCAGAACTTCTTCGAGGCGGGGGGCAATTCGATCCTGGCGGTGCAGCTCCAGCGTCGGCTCGCCGGGGCGCTGGGCCGCCGGATTTCGCTCAAAGAGATCCACGAGAACCCGACCGTGCGTGGGCTGCTCGGACTGCGGGCGCCGCGCGAGCGGCAGGAGGCCGCCGCCGACGTCAGCCAGCCGCCCGCTCTGAACCTGTACTGCCTGCCGTACGCAGGCAGCTCGGCCCGAATCTACGCGCCATGGCAGGACGAGCTGCCCTCATGGGTGACGCTAGTGCCCTTGGAACTGCCGGGACGGGGAGCCCGTTGGTCCGAGTCGGCGAAGTCCGATCTGGGTGAGCTGCTCGACGACCTGGCCAGACGTGTGGAGCAGGCGCACCATGCGCCGTATGCGATCTTCGGGCACAGCTTCGGTGGAGTCCTCGCCTTCGAACTCGCCAGACACCTTCGCACGCTGGGCTTCCCGGCGCCCCGGCGGCTATTGGTGTCCGGATGCCCGGCGCCCCACCTGGCCGTCCCCGACGAGCCCAGCCATGACCTGCCAGCGGAGGAGTTCGTTCGACGCCTGCGACAGCTGCGGGGCACCCCCGAGGAGCTGCTGGAAAACGACGAGCTCATGGAGCTCTATATTCCGGTTATTCGAGCCGATTACGCCATCCTCGATCATTACAAGCCGTCCTGCGCAGAATCCCTGAGGTGTGCCATCACTGCCTTTTACGGGAGGGACGATGAGGATGTCGATCGGGCCGCAGTCAAGGCGTGGGATTCGTACAGCGGTGGCGACTTTTCGGTCGAGGAGATCGCCGGTGACCACTTTTTCCTGCGGGATTCCCAGTCGGAATTGCTGGCAGGGATCACTCGATATCTGGCAGACTGTGTCGATAGATGATCTTTCCTATTTGGGATTTCCAGAACATTGCATACATGAACGGTGAGATGGGCCGAAGGTCGCGTCTTGGTCGGCAGATCGGTGTGTCTGTGCTGTGCGATTTTCCATTCACGCGGTATTCCGTCCTATTTGAAGAGCTGACCTGATGACCACGATCCGTGATGTCTTTGAGGCCCAAGCGGCCCGCACGCCCGAGGCGGTGGCCGTCCGGGCGGCCTGCTCGTATACTTACGGAGAGCTCTCGGCCCTGGTGGCCGCTCTCAGCGAATCGATCCTTGACCGGACACCGGCCGGCTCCCTGATCGCGCTCGACGCCGAGGGCCAGGCCAGCGGGGTGGTCGGCATCCTCGCCGCAGCCGCCAGCGGATGTGCCGTGCTCCCGCTGAACCGGGAGAGCCCGCCCGCCCATCGCGCGCGAATCCTCGCAGATGCGCGACCGGCCCTGCTCCTGACGGAGACCGCCGAGTGCGCCTTCGACCTGGAGCCGCTGCCCGACGGCCGTGAGCCCGTCATGGGCGACATCGCCTACGTGATGTACACGTCGGGTTCGACAGGCCTGCCCAAGGGGGTGATGGTCTCTCACACGGCGCTGCTGGACCGGCTGGCCGGGCTCGCGGTGACCCCGGGGCTGCAGGAGGGCGACACGATCGCCGCACTGACCGCCATGTCCTTCGACATATGCATGGCGGAGCTCTTGCTGCCGCTGACAGTCGGTGCGTCCTTCGCGACGATGTCCGACGACGTACGCTACGACCCCGGGTCCTTCGAGGACTTCGTGGCAGCACACCGCCCACAGGTCGTTCAGGCCACGCCCAGCTTCTGGCGCATGATGATCGCTGCGGACTGGCCCGGCGCCCCAGACACCGTGGTCTGGTGCGGCGGGGAGGCGTTGACGCCCGAACTTGCCCGTCGGCTGCTGCCGCGCTGCGCCGAGCTCTGGAACCTCTACGGCCCGACTGAGGCGACCATATGGGCCACGGCGGCACGAGTTGAGTCACCGGACGCCATCTCCCTCGGCGATCCGCTGGCCGGTGTCGGCCTCTACCTGGCGGCCGCTTTGGACGGCGCGGCAACGGACTCGCAGCCGGCAGCTGCGCAGGTCGGCGAGATTGTCCTGTACGGGTCCGGCCTCGCCCGGGGTTACCTCGACCGCGCGGACCTGACTGCGGAGCGCTTCCCGGTGGTGGCGGCGCCGGACGGCACTACCCGGCGCGTCTACCGCACTGGCGATCGCGCCCGCTACCGGCCCGACGGCTCCTTGGAGTACCTCGGCCGGATGGACGACCAGATCAAGCTGCGCGGACACCGCATCGAACTCGGCGAGATCGAGGCCGTGCTGGAGGAGCACCCCGCCGTGACCTCGGCAGCGGCGGTGCTCAAGGACGCGGACCGCCCGGACCACGCGTCGATCGCGGTCTTCGTGACCTCCCGCGGGGACGCCCCCGCTGAACGGGCCGTCAGGGAGTGGCTGGCGCAACGCCTGCCGGCCAGCCACCTGCCCAGCCGGATCGCCGTACGGGACGTCCTGCCGCGCACCCCGGCCGGAAAGGTCGACCGCGTGCTCCTGGCGAGCGAATGACACAGACATCCCGACCTCATGGAGGAAACGAGTGAACCAGGAGAAGACCGCTCCGATGACCTTCGGGCAACTGTCGGTCATCAGAGACCTCGACCTCTCCGGTCCCGACGAGCAGACCGACGGCAACCTGCCGCTCGTCCTCCCGCTGCCGCCCGGAACGGCGAAGGAGACGGCGGTCGCGGCCTGGGCCCGGCTGGTCGAACGACATGAGGCCTTGCGTACCGTCTACGACCGCAGAGCGGCGCAGCCGACTCAAACCGTGCGGCCCTTCGAGCCCTTCGAGCTCGGTACCGTGGAGCTGGCCGACGCCACTGAGGACGCCGCGCTGAGCGCGGCCGCCGACTGGGCCAAGCAGGAGATCCACATCGACCGCGAACCCTCCTGGCGAGCTGCGGTCGGCATGCACGAAGGCGCCGCCACGTATCTGGTGTGCGTGGTGCACCACCTGGCCGCCGACAGCGCCGCCTGCGCGTTGCTGGAGCGGGAGTTCACCACGCTTGTGGCCGGGGGCACGCTGCAGCCCGACCCGCCGCAGCCGTTGGAGCTCGCCCTGGAACAGCACGGCGACGCAGACCAGCGCGAGCAGACGCTCGAGTACTGGCTCGAGGAATGGCAGGGCTTCGTCGACGACGACCGGCAGGGCGGCGACACCAGTCGGCGGGTCCGGGCGGCGCTCTACTCGGAACGTGCCCTGACGGCCGCGCGCCGTGTGGCCGAGCGTCTCTCGGTGTCCGTGCAGTCCGTGATCTTCGGTGCGTCAGCACTGGTGCTGTGCCACCTGAAGGGCCGCGAGCGGGCCACCTTCGGACTGCTCGCGGGCAACCGCGCCGAGAAGCGCTGGCAGTCCCTGCTGAGCAGCATGAACCAGCTCGCCCCTATAACGGTGGAGGCACCCCGCGAGTCGAGCCCGGACGCGTTCCTGCGCACCCTTTATCTGCGCAGCCTGGAGCGTCTGCTGTACGGCGCCTACAGCATCGACGAGCTCCGCCGTCGCCTCACCGAGTCTGATCACGTCAACCCCGATCCGCTGCAGTTCGATTGCTACTTCAACTTCCTCGGCGATATCGCCGAGCCGCCGGCTGCAGGCTCGCCAGCGCTGGACGACGTAGAGTGGTTCGACGACGCCTGGCAGGGGGGCCCGAGCTTCAACCTCAGGGTCTCCATGGGCACGGGGCTCTACCTCTCGCTGACCGCCAGCGACGCTTACCTGGGCACGGAGACGGTCGGCCGTTTCCTCGCCGCGACAGAGGCCGCCTTGGTCAGCCTCGCGGACGGCGCACCTGACACGCTGGCCGACGTGAGCCTGGCACCGCTGCGGCAGGTCAGCCTGCCCACGGAACCGGGACTGCGGACCTTCCGCCATGAGTGATCGGGAACGGACGGCACCGGGCATCGCGCCGGGGCGATGCCCTTACCAGACGACCGGCCGTACACAGCCGGACCCGTGTATCGACTACCTGCACTTGCGGTCGGATGAGCCGGTGCGGTGGGACGAGGACCTGGGGGTGTGGTTGGTCACCGGGTTTCAGGAGGCCACGGAGCTGCTACGCCACCCGGGTCTGTCGTCCGCCTGGCCCGAGCGCGGCAGGACCCCGTTGCACGCCTCCGACACCAACCGCACCTCGGAACTGGTGCGCAGGTGGTTCATGTTCACCGACAACCCGGCGCACGCCGAGGCCAGGCGTGCCGTCGCGCCCCTCTTCACGGCCCAGAGCCTGGCGCGGCTGCGCCCGTTCGTCGAGCAGACCGTCGACGAGTTGCTAGCGCCGCAGCGCGAGGCCCTCGATGTCGTCGCCGATCTCGCGGTGCCGCTGTCGAGCCGGGTCATCTGCCGCGTCATCGGTCTGCCGCAGGAGATCGCGCCTCGTCTGGCCGTCTGGGCGCCCGACATTGCCGCCCTGCTGGTTGCCGACTACCTCCCCGAGGTAGTCACCCGGGGGCACAGTGCGCTGCGGGAGGTCACCACGGCCGTTGACCAGGCATTCGCCGGGGAGGTGCCCGAAGACTCGGGCCTGTGGCTGCTCCGCGAGGCGCAGCGGGGCGGGGAGATAGCCCCGGAGGACGTGTGGGCCACGGCGAGCCTGCTGATCTATGCCGGCTTCGAGACGACGTCGACCTTCATCGGCAAGGCCGTGCGAGCCGCCCTCCACGCCGGGGCCTGGGACGCCGTCCGCGAGGCGGAACCGCGCGTGTCGGTGGACGAGTTGCTGCGCTTCGACACCTCGGTCCAGCAGGTTGCCCGGTTCGCGACCCGCCCGGTCGTGGTGGCTGGTAAGCACATCGCGCCCGGAGACCTGGTACTGGTCATGCTCGGCGTGGCCAACCGTGACCCGGCCGTCTTCGAGGACCCGGATCTGCTCGACATGGACCGTCGCATCGGGCGGCACCTGACCTTCGGATACGGCGTCCACTACTGCCTGGGAGCGGCACTCGCCCGGCTGGAGGCCGAGGTCGCCCTCGAACGACTCGCCGCCCGCTGGAGCACGATGGAGCTGTCGGGCGCTCCCACCACTCGTTCCCACCACGGCATCACGGTTCTTGAGCATCTCGTGGTGAGCCGGAGAACCGAAGGCGAGCGGATATGACTCCCGACCCGTACGCGTGCGGAGAACTCATCCACGAGGCGGTGACCCGGCAGGCGCGCGATTTTCCCGAACGGCTGGCGGTCGTGCAGGGCCGGGTGTGCCTGACGTACCGGGAGCTGGATGCGGCGAGCGACGATTACGCCGCCGAACTGCGCAGCCGAGGGGTGGCCGAGGGGCACCGCGTGCCGGTCTTGACCGGGCGCACCCCCCAGTACGTGGCCCTCGTTCTGGCGGTCCTCAAGTGCGGGGCGGCGTACGCGGCGCTGGACCCGCACTGGCCCGAGGAACGGCTGCGGTCTGTCGCAAACCGCCTCCGGCCGCCGGTTGCCGTCCTGGACCGAGCTCTCGGTGATCTGGGCGTGCCGGTCTGGCGGGCGGACGAACTTCCGCTCAATGCGGCCCTGCGCAGTGGGCGCCCGGCTCCGGAGGCGGTGTGCGACGGCGGCAGCGAGGCCACCATCTTCTTCACATCAGGCAGCACCGGTGTCCCGAAAGGCGTAGTCACCCCGCACCGGGCGACGACCCGGCTCTTCCAGCCCGACAGCTTCGCCGACTTCGGTCCGGGCCACGTAACGGCGGCGTTGGCCGCGCTGCCCTGGGACGCGGCCAGCATGGAGGTGTGGGGGCCCCTGGTCAGCGGCGGCACCGTGGCTCTGATGGAGGACGAGTACCTGCTCCCGTCCGGCCTCGCCGCGCTCGTACGCAAGCAAGGCGTCGACACGATCTTCCTCACCACCTCCCTGTTCAATGCGTTCGTGGCTGAGGACCCGGCGTGCTTCCGAGGCCTCGGGCACGTCATGACGGGCGGCGAGCGGCTGTCGCCACACCACGTGCGGCAGTTCCTGCGAGCCCATCCGTCGGTGCAGCTGACCAGTGGCTATGGCCCGGTCGAGTCCTGTGTCTTCGCCACCACCCACGACGTGCGGGAGGAGGACACCGAGCGCCCGGACGGCATCCCGCTCGGCCGGACGGTGCCCCGCACCACGGTCCACGTGATGCGGGACGCCCAGCTCTGCGCACCGGGGGAGACGGGGGAGATCTGCATCGGCGGCGACGGCCTTGCCACCGAGTACCTGGGCCTTCCGGAGGAGACGGCGGACCGGTTCTTCTCGGCAGAGGTCGACGGCAGGGCTGTTCGGCTCTACCGGTCCGGCGACCTGGGCCATCTGTCGGCCGACGGACTTCTTCACTTCGTCGGCCGCAGCGACCGCCAGGTCAAGATTCGGGGTCGGCGAATCGAGCCGCAGGAGATCGAGAACGTCTGCCACGACCTGCCCGGGGTGCGGCAGGCAGTCGCCGTGCCGGTCCCCGGACCGGAGGGCTCGTACACCGGGATGGTCCTGTTCTACGTGGCGGAGTCCGGCGAGACCGGCACAGTCCCCGATCCTGCTGTGGTCCGCGCGCGCCTCGCGGCCGAGCTGCCTGACTACTGTGTGCCCGACCAGGTGCGGAGGCTCGACACGGTCCCGCTCACGCCCAACGGGAAGACCGACACCGCGAGACTGCTCACGTCGGCCGCCGCCGAGTCCACAGTGGCCACCAAGAACACGTCGGCGGAACCCGTGGAAGTGCCCCGGGGGCGCTGGGGGGCCGTGGTGCTCGACGAGTTCCGCCGGCTTCTGGGGCCGGGCGTGGCGACCGATGCGCCGCTGGCACTCATGGGCGGTACGTCCATCGACGCCATTCGGCTCTGTGCCCGGCTGACGGCCCGCACAGGAGTGACCGTTCCGGTTTCCGCGTTCTTGCGCCGACCCACCGTCGAGGGCCTTGCCGCATTGCTGGAAGAGCGCTCCGGCTCCGGCCGCGAGCCGGATCCCTGCCAGCCGGACAGCCACGACGGAGTCGACCCATACCGCATTCAACTGAGCGGAATGCAAGCGCACTTCGGCTTGCTGCATGAACTGGACCCAAGCGACTCAACGGCTTTGTGCCACCTTGTGTGGAAGGTCACCGGCCCGCTGGACCTGTCGGCGCTGGAGGATGCCCTCAACGACGTCCAGCAGCGCCACCAAGCGCTGCGCTCGCGTTACTTTCTCGACCCCGTGCCGGTGGCGGAGCCGCCCAAAACCGTCAGACGCATGCGTGTCGAAGTCCTCGCCCCCAGCGCCACGTCGGAGCGCGCGGTCGACGCGATGGCACGGGAACTGAATCGGCCGCTGCACATCGAGGACGCGCAGGTGTGGCGGTGCGTGTACGCCCCGGTGAACGACCGGACGGCGTACCTCGGCCTGACCATTCATCACATAGCTGTCGACAGCTGGTCCCAGGACCTGCTCATGGCGGACATGGAGTGGGCCTACAGGGCCCGCAGCCGGGGCGAGGCGCCGCAGCTCGACGACAGTCCTCCGACGCTCCGTGACATTGCCGACGAGGCCGTACAACTCGGAGAGTCGCAGGAGACCGGGGCGCAACTGCGGTACTGGACAGACCTACTCGTGGGCCTGCCGGACCTCCGACTGCCAGCACCGTCGTCGGAGCCGGACCGACGTCACGGCCAGGTCGGGTTCTCCGTCGACGCGGCCGTGTCCGCCCGGCTGCGGGTGGAGGCGGGTGAACTCGCCTCCACCGTCTTCCTTCCCCTGCTGGCCGGTTACGCCGCATCGCTCGCCGCCGTCACCGGACAGGAGGACTTCGGTGTCGGAGTCCCGCTGGTGCGGCGCCCCGGCCCACGTGCCATGGCGGCCGTCTCCTGCCTGGTCGACGTGGTGTGCCTGCGACTGCCTGATCGCCTCGGCGCGGTGGATCTGAGGGAGCTGGCCCAGACGGCGCTGCCGGTCGTCGAAGGGGCCTTCGCCCACCAGGACGTGCCGTTCGATCAGGTGGTGGCTGCGGTGAGCCCGCCCCGCACCGGCCGTAGCCCCCTGTACCAGACCATGTTCGCCTGTCAAAACGTACCCGTCCGGCAGCCGACGCTCGCCGGCTGCTCGGTCGAACCGCTGTCCATGGCACCGCCGGCCGCCATGCACGAGATCGTCTGCGAGGTCTGGCCGCTGGCCGACGGCGGGATGCGGGTGGATCTCAGCTTCCGGGCGGATCGGGTCGCGGAAGGTCTCGTGCACCGGCTCGCCGGGGTCTACGAGGAGCTTCTCGTCTCCGGCAAGCTGCCCGACCCACAGGTTTTCTGACCGACTATCAGTCGAAGGGCTCCACCTTCCCATGCAAACAAGTCCCGAGACGCTGACCGCCGATCGACTGGTTCGGCTGCGCGTCGACCTCCATCCTGATGCCACGGCGATCGAGTGTGGTGAGCAGGCCCTGACGTACCGTGGTCTGTGGCAGCAGGCCGGCGACCTGGCGGTGCGGATCCAGCAGGCCGAGGGATTTGAGCCGGACTGCCTCATCGGCGTGTTGCATCGGCGCGGCATACGGTGCGTGGTCGCCCAACTCGCCGCGTGGCGCGCCGGAGCGGCTTACCTCCCCCTCGACCCGGACCTGCCCGACGGACGCATCGCATCGGTCTTGGCAGACGCGGCGCCGACGGCGGTCCTGGCGTCCGCGGACCTGTTCGACCGACTGCCCTCCTCGGTCGCCACGATCGACAGCGCCGCCGGTGATCCGGTGCGTGAACCGGCACCGTCGTCCGCCGCGCTCGCCTATGTCATCTACACCTCGGGCTCCACTGGGACACCGAAGGGCGTCGAGGTCGGGCACGCGAGCCTGGTGAACCTGCTGCAGTGGCACAGGAAGACCTACGCGACAGGTCCCGGCACGCGAGTGGGAGCCCTCGCCGGCCTCGGCTTCGACGCCTCGGTCTGGGAGACCTGGGCCGCGCTTGCCGCTGGCGCGACCCTGGTCCTGCCGGAGCAGTCGCCAGGTGCCGACATCGAGGCTGTCGCTGATTTCCTGCGGGCGGGTGCGGTGGAACAGTGCTTCCTGAGCACGCCGCTCGCGGAGGAGCTGCTGCGCCTTGAGTCGCCGCCCGATACTCTGCGCGTCCTTCTCACCGGTGGCGACCGGTTGCGAGTGCGGCCTTCATCCTCGTTCCCGGCCACAGTCCACAACCACTACGGTCCGACCGAGGCCACAGTGGTCACGACGGCCAGTCATGACCTACGGGGCGATCACCTGCCCGACCGGCCGCCGGTCATCGGTGTGCCGATCCCGGGCGCGCTGGTGAGGCTGGTTGACCCCGCAGGCGACGAAGTGAACGAGCCCGGCGTCGCTGGTGAGCTGCTCATTGGCGGGATGGTGCTGGCCACCGGCTACCGGAACGATCCAGCGCTCACCTCGAAGAGGTTCCTCGGTACGGACGACGCTGCCCGCTGGTACGTCTCCGGTGACGTCTGCCGCTGGACCGAGAACGGCGAACTGGAGTTCGTCGAGCGCCGGGACCGGCAGCTGAGTGTGCGTGGGAACCGCGTCGAACCCGCCGAGATCGAGCATGCCGTCCTCGCGGTGCCCGAAGTGCAGCAGTGCGCCGTCGTCCTGCGGGATGACGACACCGGCGGCACTCTCGTCGCGTTCTGCACGGGCGGGGTGGATGAGCGGACCGTGCACGAGGCGCTGGCGGATCGGCTTCCCCCCTACATGGTCCCGTCGCGGATCCGGGTTCTGGACGCTCTGCCCCTCACCCCCAACGGCAAGATCGACCGCGCGGCCCTCCTTCTGCTCTCCGCTCCGGAGGAGTCGGCCGAACCGGCGCGGAAGGAATTCCCACCAGGTTCCGCCGAGCAGGTCATCGCTGAGATCTGGGCGGAGCTCCTGGCCGGGACAAAGCCCCGGGCCGGTGACAACTTCTTCGAGCTCGGCGGTCACTCGCTGCTGGCCGCCCGGATGATCGGTGAGGTGCGAAAGCGGCTCGGTGTCCGGATCGGTCTGCAGGCGGTGTTCGACTTTCCCGTCCTCGCCGAGCTGGCTGCCAGGGTCGACGAGCTGTCGCGGACCGGGGGATGAGCCGGATGCCCGCCCCCCTGCGCAGCGGCGACGACACCGAACGACCGGTCGTCCTCCTGGAGTTCGGCAACGAGATCCCCGCCCGGACCTTCGACCGGATTCTGCCCCCGGAGTCGCACGCGCACCGCACGGTGATCGACCCGCTCGGCTTCCCGGGGCTGGCCGACTCGGTGCGCACCCTCGCGGAGCAGGCCGCACACTGGGCCGAGTCGATCGCTGCCCGGCCACGCGCGGTCCTCGCCTACTGCTCCGGTGCCGAACTGGCAGTGCTCCTGGCGGCGAGGCTCGGGGTGCCGCAGACCTCCGTTCTCGTCTTCGACCCCGTTCTCCCGGCCCCCGGGACCCCAGGGGAACTCCTGTTGGACCTGGCAACAGGCATGGACGCCGCTCTCGACCCGGACGAGGTCCCGGACATCGTCGGCCTACCCGCGGGTGAGGCCTTGGCGGCGGCCGGTTCACTGCTGCACTCGATCGTCGCCCGGACGGCGCCCGGCCTGGACGCCGACATCGTCGAGGAGCTCACGTTGGGACAGCGTGCCTGGCTCTCCTTCACGCTCTCCGCCGCTGCTCCCCGCCCACGCCCGCCGAGATTCGGACACGTCCTGCTCAGCGCGGGGTCGGCCGGTGCGGAGGTGGAAGCGGGCTCCCTGCACCACACCGGGCTGTCCTCGGCCGAGCTGTTCGGCACCAGTGCTGTGACACCGCTGGTCGAACGGCTGCTGATGTCCCCCGTCGCCACCGAGATCGCCCAAGAAAGGTAAGTACTGTGCAGCAGCATTATGTGGAACGAGATGCCACGGAGGCCGTGGTCGCGGCTCAGTGGTCGCGTGTGCTGGGCCGCCCACCTGCCTCTCTCGACACCGACTTCTTCGCCGCCGGCGGAACCTCCCTCCTGGCCGCGAAGCTGGTCTCCGCCCTGCGCGGCTCGCTCGGGACACAGCTTCCGTTGAAGGCGGTCTTCGAGGCTCCCACCTTCCGCGGACTCAGCACCCGGATCAGAGAGGGCGGTTCCTCGCCGCACACCCGCGTCCTCACCCTCAACGCATCCGGCCGGGGGACGCCGCTGTTGCTGGTGCCGGCTGCAAGCGGCGGAGTCGTGGGCCTGCACCGTCTCGGCGGCGCCCCCATCGACCGCCCGGTTCTGGGCCTGCAGGCCCGCGGCCTGGATCCGGCCAACGGTGAGCCCTGCGCCACGCTCGGCGACATCGTGGACGACTTCGCGACGGTTCTGGAGAAGGCGGAGGCGCCGCGGAGCCTGCATCTTGCCGGCTACTGCGTGGGAGGGATCCTCGCTTACGAGCTGGCCTGCGAGCTCGACCGCCGAGGATGGGACGTGCGCTCGGTCGTGCTGCTGAACACTTCGCTGTACTGCCCTCCGCTGGAGGTGGCCGACGGTGCCCGGGAGAAGCTGCGCTCCGTCGTGGACGAGGCGGGGCTGACCGTACCCGAGGGTGAGGAGCTAGACGCCGTTTCGGTGTTCCGTCTGCTGACGTCGGGCGATGCCGACACGCTGGAGTCCGACTTCGCTCAGTTCGAGGCACGTCTGAAGGTGTTCGGGTCGGTCGGCGCGGCGATCTCCGGCTACGTGCCCCGTCAGGTGGTTTTTCCGGTGCGGCTCTTCTCGACGGACGACCGGGACGATCCGGCCGACGTGGAGCGGACCCCGCACGAGGTGACCGACTGGCCGGACCTCGGGCTGCCTGACTTCCGGCAGCACCACGTACCCGTCGATCACTTCGAGATGATCGCCCACGAGCCGACACTGCGGGCCGTGGAGGAAGCCCTGACGGAGCTCGACGACCGCTGACGCGCCCGTCGGCGCCCGTACCACTTCGGAGCGGCTCGACAGTGTGTGCGCCGCGGCCGTGCCGGACGATCGGCCGGCACGGCGGTGTCCGTCAATCCTGCTCGGACGTCGATGCCACGCAAGGACGGGCGCGGCGAGACGCTCCGCGCACCAGGCAGCGCCGATGGGAGGAGCCGGACCAAGGCGGCGAACAGCGGCCGGTCGGGCCAGTTAATGCTCGGGCGCTCTGACCCATTGGCGCAGGACCGTGACTTCGCGCCGCAAAACAGTATTTCGGCCTCCGTGCGAGGCGGAGGAGCGGGAGAGCAGTACCAGCCACGTAAAGATCTGCGTGGCGATCATGCCTGATGAAAGGAGCCCCCCATCCCCACGTCCACCCTGCGGCCCCGGATGAGCCGCCTCGTCACGGAGATCCGCGGCGCGCTGCGCACCCCGTCTGGCACTGAAGCGATCACACGCCGGGTTGCTGACCTGGTGGGCGACTGCCTTCACCATGACGATCTGCTGACCGCCGACCAACTGGCCTCCGATCCGTCCGACTACCGCCAGCACGTGCTGCACGTTGAGCCCGACAGCTCCTTCTCAGTCGTCTCGTTGGTGTGGTTGCCGGGTCAGAGGACTCCCATCCACGACCACATCTCCTGGTGCGTGGTGGGCACCTACCAAGGTGCCGAGGAGGAGATCCGCTACCGCCTGATTGACGACCATGGCCCTGCGTACCTCAAACCTGTCGACACCGTAGTGAACCGGGCTGGTGAGGTCGCGTATCTTAACCCGCCCGGGGACATCCATGAGGTCCGCGGCGTGGGGGAAGAAGTAACGGTCTCCCTGCACGTCTACGGGGCAGATATTGCAAGGCTCGGAACCAGCATCCGCCGCCGCTACGAGCTTCCGGTGCGGGCTACGACCTGCCAGGTGCTAACGGCTCAGACCTGAAGGACACAACCGCCATCCTTACCTCCCAGACCAGCTTGGTTTCGACTGAGTATGCGCCGCATCGACCTCCGGAGGGAATCTCCGTGAGCGCGACCCTGCTGGCTCCGTTGCTGCCGCGGAACACTCAGGTCTTCGAAGAATTCGGGGACCCCTCGGAGGCGTTCCTTTTCCCTGAGGAACAGGTGGCAATTGCCAAAGCGGTGGACAAGCGGCGCCGGGAGTTCGCCACCACTCGGCACTGCGCACGCCGGGCGTTGACCGCCCTGGGACAGCCCGACGTGCCGCTGGTTCCCGGCCAGCAAGGCGCCCCGATCTGGCCTCAGGGCGTCGTCGGATCAATGACCCACTGCGACGGTTATTGCGCCGCCGCTGTAGCTCGCAGGAGCGACGTCACCTCCCTTGGTATAGACGCCGAGCCGCACGCCGCGCTGCCGGACGGAATCCTGGATCTGATAGCGCTGCCGCGCGAGGCGCAGCAAGTCGCCGAACTGGCCCGGCGGGATCCTAATTTGCACTGGGATCGACTGTTGTTCAGCGCCAAGGAATCCGTGTACAAGACCTGGTTTCCGATCACCGGCCAGTGGCTCGGCTTTCATGAGGCCGAACTGGAGATCGACCCATGCGGGAAAACATTCCAGGTCCATATCCTTCGCAAGGCATATGACCAGGAAGGCCAGCCACTCCAGACCTTTAACGGACGCTGGCAGGTCCTGCGGGACCTCGTTCTGACCGCGGTGACGTACCAGATCTGACCACGGGACTGCTGCATGATCGGGTGACAGCGGGGTTATGCAGCCGGAGCTGCGGGTGGGGTCATGATGGTCTCGTACTCGACGGGGGTCAATCGGCCCAGGCGCCGTTGCCGTCGGCGCCGATGGTAGGTGCGCTCGATCCAGGTGACGATCGCGATCCGCAACTCCTGGCGGGTGGCCCAGGCACGGCGGTCGAGGACGTTCTTCTGCAGCAGCGCGAAGAAGCTCTCCATCGCAGCGTTGTCGCCGACGGCCCCGACCCGGCCCATCGAGCCGACCAGGCCGTGCCGGGTCAGTACGGAAGCAACTTTCCGGGACCGGAATTGCGATCCTCGGTCGGAGTGCACAATGCACCCCGCAGCGGGGCCGCGGCGGGCGACGGCGGACTCCAGCGCGGCCACCGCGAGGCGGGACTTCATCCGCGCGTCGATGGAATAGCCCACGATGCGGCCGGAGTACACGTCCTTGACCGCGCACAGATACAGCTTGCCCTCGCCGGTCGTGTGCTCGGTGATATCCGTGAGCCACAGCCGGTTCGGGGCATCGGCGGCGAAGTTGCGGCGCACCCGGTCGTCATGGACCGGCGGTCCGGCCTTGGCGTTCTTGCCGCGGCCCCTTCGCTTGCCGAAGGCGCACCACCAGCGGTTGTCCCGGCAGATCCGCCAGGCGGTCCGCTCGGCCATCGCCTGACCGGCCGCGCGGGCTTCGTCGAGGAGGAAGCGGTGACCGAACTCCGGGTCGTCGCGGTGCGCGTCGAACAGGGCGTTGGCCCGGTAGGCCTCGATCAGCTCCGCGTCGGTGACCGGAGAGGCCAGCCACCGGTAGTAGGGCTGACGGGCCAGCCCGAGCACCCGGCACGTCACCGCCACCGGCACCCCGTGAGGGGCATCGGCGGCGGCCAGCTCGCGGACGAGCGGGTACATCATTTTGCTGGCAGGTTCGCCTGCGACAGATACGCCGCAGCCCTCCGCAGCACCTCGTTCTCCTGCTCCAGCAGCCGGATCCGCTTCCGGGCCTCGCGCAGCTCGGCCGACTCACCCGGCGCTGCTGCGGGCCTGGCGCCCTCGTCGGTGTCGGCGCGGCGCAGCCACTTCGACAGCGTGATCGGGTGAACGCCGAAGTCGGCGGCGATCTGTTCCAGCGTGACACCGGGCTCGCGGTTGCGCGCGACCCGCACGACGTCCTCGCGGAACTCCTTCGGATACGGCTTGGGCACTGCAACATCCTTCCAGGCCGCCTCTCAGCAAGCCAGGTCAGGTGTCACCGAGCTCTGCAGCAGTCCCTACACGTGGGTGCCGTTTGAGGTGCGATATGAGTCATCCGTGTTTTCGAAGTCGAGGTACGTGACGTCCGCGAGCAGCTGCGCGGCCTCACGGTCCCCCTGGCGATCCAACAGGATGGCTGTCTGAGCCAGTACCAGATCGGCCTCTTCGTCGGCATCCATGACCATCTCCGTAGTCTGTCAGCCGCGTCGGACAGGTGCAGCGAGTTGATCGGATCAACCTGGTACCGCATGCAAAAGGGGCAGTTGCCCTCTGTGCCGACGGGGCATATGGGGTCATCATGATGCGATGTCATCTACGCCCGCGGTCACTCCGGCTGCTCTCCGTGATCCATGTGGTGAAGGCTTACGAGCTCGCGGCCGTCTGCGAGTACCTGGGGCTAGAACCTCAGAAGCCTGATGAGGACCCATTTCATAGCAAGCGGATCTACGTGCGGTCGCGGCTACAGCGAAAGACCTTGCCCGAGCTAGTGCCGCATCAGGCAACGTTCGCCTCGTCCTGCTGGGCGGGATGGCAGCAGGCAGATGTCGGATGTGGTCCGCGTAGTCTCGTGGGATGCATTCTCATCTGAGCTTCGAGAACCCTCCGGCTCTGCCTCACGAGGTAGTGGCCGAGACGATGGAGCGGGCTCTGCGTGACCGCTCGACGGAGGGCGAGGCGGCGGGCGTCCTGGTCGGGACTGCGTTGAACGACGACGACGCGGAGTTCGTCGAGCACTGGTGCGTGCAGGTCGGGACGCGGGCTGTGCCGGGTAGTCCACTGCTCGGGCTGGCCGGCCTGTGCTTGGGACACACCGCTCGGCGCTTCGGGCGACTCAGCGACGAGTCCCTCGCACTGGCGAAGTCGCTGGCGGCGCGGGCCGAGGCCGACCCGAAAGACGTGGATGGGCGGGCCCTCGACGGTTATGACGATGCCCGGAGCTTCCTGCACCTGTGGTGACGCAGCCTGCCGCACCGGGTCAGGCGGCGTTGGCCCTGCTCACGAGGGCTTTGAGTCGCTTGTCGGTGGCGTTCTTGTTCCGCCAGATGATGTAGCGGCGGATCATGCTGCCCTGGGCCTGGTGGCTGGCGTGGTCGGTGCCGTCGAGGGCGAAGTAGCGCAGGGCGGTGAACTGGGCCTCGATCCGGTTGAGCCAGGAGCTGTTGGTCGGCGTGTAGGCGATCTCGACGTTGTTTGCCGCAGCCCAGGTCCCGACCCGCTGGCACCGCTTGGTGGTCAGGTGGGGTGAATAGTTGTCGCAGATGATCGCGATGCGTAAGTCCGTCGGGTGCAGCGAGCGCAGGTAGCGGCAGAACTCCAGGAACTTCGATCGGTTCTTCGTCTTCTTGATGTGCCCGTAGAGCTGGTCCTTGGCCAGGTCGTAGGCGGCGAACAGGTGTCGGACGCCGTGCGGGCGGGTGTAGGTCGCACGGCGGCGCGGCCTGGGATCTCGGTCGGGGTCCTTGTGTCGGCCGCTGCGTTCGGCCCACTGCCGTCCGGGGTGGGGCTGGAGGTTGAGGGGGCCGAACTCGTCCATGCAGAAGATGATTTCGGGCTCGCCGTCTTCGGGTATGACCTCGCCGTCGGCTATCGCGTAGAGGTGTTCGACCCGGGCCTTCTTGGCCGCGTAGTCGGGGTCGCGGGAGGTCTTCCAGGTCTTCAGGCGTTGAAAGGTGACGCCTTCCTCGCGGAGCAGGATGCGCAGGCCCTCGTGGCTGATGTCGTCGACCACCCCCTCGGCGACCAGGAAGTCGGCCAGTTTCGCCAGGCTCCAGGTTGAGAACGGCAGGCCGTGCTCGGCCGGCTTGGACTTGGCGGTCTTCTTGATCTCACGGCGCTCGGGCAGGGTGAACGTCCTGGGCCGACCGCCCTTGTACTTCGGATAGAGCGAGCCGAAGCCGTCGGCGTTGAAGTTATGGATCACGTCCCGGACCCGGTCCGCGCTGGTGAACGTCACCTCGGCGATCTTCACCACCGGCATGCCCTGCGCAGACAGCAACACCATTTGGGCCCGCCGCCAGGTCACCACCGACCCGGCGCCTCTGCGGATGATCCGCAGCAACCGTCTGCCCTCGTCGTCGTCAATCTCCCGGACCTGCACGCGTTCAGCCACGTGATCATTCTGGCTGTCCGATGCTGCCCGGCGCAGCAACCGGGCGACACGTCAGGACAGGGCAAACGTTGCCTGATGCGGCACTAGCGAACATCGCACGGCGCGTGATCAACGAGTACGGAGACGATGACCTCCAGACCCTCGTCCGCGCACTGGGTGCTCGCGGCGTCGACGGCGACGTGAAGAACCTCATCTTCGCTGCCGATGGTCCCAAGCCGCAGATCGTGCTGCCAGACTCCATCAGCAACACCATCCGCATCGTGAAGAACGAGCAGTACTGCCTGGTGTACGACCAGCCGCTGGAAGACCGCGGATTGAGTTGGTCAGACTTGGTGGCATGGTGGGTGCGCCAGCACCCTGAGCACGCGGATGATCCGATGGGCGCGCGTGTCTCACTGCGGGAGCGGCTGCGTCGCTCGCTGGGCAACAACGGTGCCGAGCTCCTGGTGTTCGACACCTACACCGAGCTCGGCTTCGATCTGCCGGCGCTCGTCCCCCAGGTCTATCTCCACTACGACCCGTACAGCTTGACCGAGCTGGACGGTGCAAGCCGCCTTACCCGCCAGCGGATGGACTTCCTGCTGCTGATGAATCAACGCGCCCGGGCGGTCATCGAGGTCGACGGCATCCAGCACTACGCTCGGCAGGCCGACACTGCGACGACGCAGCAACCTGGCTCCGTGTGGCTGGCTGATCCCGCGCGCTACGCCCCAATGGTGGCGGAGGACCGGCAACTCACCCTGCAGGGCTACGAGGTCTACCGCATCGGCGGTCACGAATTACGCGATCACGCAGCAGGGAAAGCGATGCTGACCGATTTCTTCCAACGCCTTCTGAGCCGCCACGGCCACGACGGCTCGGAATGACCAGCGAACCCACGTCGCATCCTGGCGGCTGCTCATCGCCGTTCATCTGATCAGCATTGCAGCCGCCACCGACAACGCGGGCTTGCCCAGCACTGCCTTGGGCTTGCCCGCGTGGTCGGTGGCCGCGGTTTGCCCGGGTCAGGTGCGGAAGCGGGGGAGCCAGCCGCCGGCCTTCTGCGCGGCGGCCTGTTCCTCTGCCTCCTGACGCAGGCGCTCCTGCTCCTGGCGCTCGCGTTCGTCAGCTTCAGCCTGCTGCTCCGCTGCGACAGCCCGGTCCTGGCAGTCCTCGCACAGGTGCGGGTGCGACTGGCGCTTGCTCCAGTCCCGGGTGTAGCCGATCGCCTCCCACCGGTCGTCGGTGAACTTCCGCCCGCAGTCCGCGCAGACCGGCCGCCGCGCCTCCCGCTGTGCGGCTTCCCGCTCCTCACGGCGCCGCTGTTCTTCCCGGGCGGCCTGGCGACGGCGGGCGAGGTAGGCGTCCCGGCGGGCATTGCCGATCGCGTCCAGCAGCGGGGCGCGGTGGTCGCGGCCGAAGCGCCAGAAGGCGGGCCCGGCCGGGCCGTGTGCGCGCAGCTCCTCCAGCGTGGTCGCCACGATCGGGATGCAGCGGTCGTAGGAGTGGTAGCCGCCCTGGGGATGCCACCGCCCTTGCCAGTGGTGGCGGGTGAGGTCGGCGACCCGGGCCATCTGGTTCTTGGCGGTGCGCTGGCCAGCCTGGTGGAAGACGAGCAGGACCGGCGGGTGCACCCGCTCGTACTCATCGCAGGGGGGTGCGGACCAGCGGGTGCGTCACAGCGGCTTCTCGATGCCGTCGGTGTCCTTCTCCTGCCGCTGGAAGAACCGGGCGTACTTGTCGAACTTGGCCGCGATGAGGACGGCTTCCTCGGTGCAGTTGTCGACCTCGATGAACAGCAGCGGCACCCCGGCCTCCGGGGCGGTCAGGACGACGTCGGCGCGGGCGCTGCCGATCGCGGGGTTCTTCCAGGTGCCCTTCACCGGGAGCGCGACCTCGGTGGCGTAGGAGGCGAGGGTGCCGATCCCGTCGGGTGCACGGGCGGCGGTCCGCGCGGCCGCGACCGCTTCGGCCGGCTCCCCCGCGACCAGGTCCAGGTCGGGCTTCGGGCGGATCAGCGCGATGACCGTCTCGTTCACCGTCATCGGGTGCGAGGCGCCGGAGCGGCCCGCGCTCTTGGGCATGCCGCCCATCTCCTCTATCTCACGGTCCAGGTCGATCGCGGCGGCGGCCAGACCGTCCTTCGTGAGCAGTCGGGTCTCCTCCCCTCCCCGCGTACGGCCGCCGTCGACGACCAGCCCGTGACGCCGCAGGTCGCTCACCGCAGCCCGGTGGGAAGCGGTCCGGGCTTCCTTCCGCTTCGCTGGGGTTGGCTTGAGGGTGTGCCGGTAGGTCAGGTGCGGCGAGGACAGCCGCTGGATCTGATCGGCGGTGGCGACCTTGAGCACCCCGAGGACGCGCAGCACATCCGCGCGCAGGTCGTTGCTCGATCCGGCCTCGTTCTCCTTGCGCTTGCCCGCCATCAGGCTCGCCCTCCCGTCGTCCGCGACCGGCCAGCGGCCGGGCGCCGGCCCCCGGCCGTGGAGGGGACCGGGCCCCCGGACCCGATGATCTCCCCCACCACCGACAACCAACTCAGGTCATAGGGGAGGGAAGAGGGTTGTGACGATCCGGCGCGGGCCCGAGAACCCGCGCTGACAAGGGGAAATGCTGGTGGTGCGGCTGTCGGCCACGGAAGTGGCTTCGGTAGTGGGAACGCAAGCGCCGGCGGCAGGGCCTCACCGGGGCTTGCCCAGCAGCCGACCCGGCGGGCGCGGCCGGGCCGGGCGAAGACGGCGCGAGGGGTGGGGCTCCAGGATCGCGGCCGCGCAAGGGGGCGGGAAAGGGTGGGTTGGTCGGGGGCTGGCACGGTGTCCTCGTTCCTCCGGCCTGCTGGCCGGGTCGGTAGTCGTCCGGCCCGCGCGCGGATGTGCGCACAGGCCGGGGCTACCGTGAGGAAGGACCCCTTGTCCGCGGTCTGACGACCAACCCCGGCAGGTGTCCGTTTCCGCCTTGACCAACCCTTGCAGGGTGGTTTTGTCCGTGGCCGACGCAACAGCGTCCGGGCGGAGTGCAGCGGGCGGGGCGGGTGCTGGACGGCGAGGCTCCGCGCCGCCCCGCCTCCGGCTCCAGGGCGGTGACCGGCCGCCGTCAACCTCCGGCATCCCTCTTACGCGCCGCGCCGTGAGGCCGACCGAGCCGCCGGCCGCTGGGACCATCCCGCCATGTCCTGCACTTGCGCCGAAGGCTTCACCGTCCAGCTCCACGACGGCGGCACCAGTTATCCCGTGGTCCCCGTCGACCAGCACACCGAGATCTCGTACTTTTTCGATGCGCGGTGTAGCAGGTGCCGCGCGAAGTACGGGGCCCCGTTCGCGCGGATCGACAGCGAGGGCCAGGTCCTCGCCGACCAGATGCAGGACGTGCCACTGGTGGATCGCATGTGGTTCAGCAAGCAGTGCGGCCCCTTCACCTGCGGCTGCGATGAGGAGTCGCTGGCGGGTGATCCTGCGATTTCAGGGCCGTGACCCCTTGACCGCTCCCTTGACCAGCGGGTGGTCAAGGGGGGCTGACCCTCAAAACCGCGCCAGGACGGCCCGCAGGACGCTCGGCACGTCAGCCGGGTCGACCAGGAGCACTCCGAGGGAGCCGAGCGCGAGCACCACCACGGCCCGGGTCCCGATCTGGAGGACGCGGCGGACGTCGCCGGCGGGCGCCTGGCGGATGGCGTACGCGGCCAGGCTCCACAGGAGCACAAGGGCGAGCACGGAAAGGTAGAGCGGGGTCATGGACGTCGGTCCGTTCTCTGGCGCCGGGCAAGTCCCCGGTCCTCACGCCTTCGCCCTTCTCGCGGCCCGCAGCACAGTACGGCCCGCCCGTGATCCGCATCACGCTCCCGCTGGCCATCCGGACGGACGGGTCTGCAGGCGCTGCACGAGAGCTCCGGGGCCCTCGAGGATGCGAAAGCGCCGGCGCCCACGAACATCTGGTCCGTGGACGCCGGCGCGGTCAGCGGTCGGCGGTCAGCTCGCCATCATGGCCTGGAGGTCGCTGAGCGACAGCTCGTTCGTGCCGCGGTCCGCCGCCTTGCTCTGCGTCCACGCGAGGATCGCCGGGTGGGCGTCCTCGTACTGGGCCCCGGCGGTCGTGTGCTGCCCGTCGCTGGTGGCGACTTGGGTGAGGTAGGCGGCCAGGGCGTGCGGGCCGCCGCCGCTGTACCCGATCTCGTAGCCCAGGGCGTTCCTCTGCGGAAGGAGCGAGAGCACGCCCTTGTCCGTCCGGGCCCAGAACAGACTGCGGCCGGTGTAGAAGCGGCTGAAGACGTCGTCCGGTCGCAGTTCGAGAGGGGCGTACGTCTTGTAGCTCCACTGGTCCGTGCCGCCGGTGCCCGCGTGCTTGAAGTGCTCGCCCACGACGGGTAGCCCGAACTCGGGATCGTAGAAGGTCCGGCGGCACAGGCAGCCCGATCCGTCGATGGCCGACGGGCTGGCCTTGTCCTCCGTGACGCACGGGTGGAACAGGGCCGGGATCTTCTTCGGGTCCACGAGTGTGCAGTGCATCGCGTTCGGCTCGCAGCGCACCAGCCTGTTCAGCCACTCCTGGAAGTGAGGTGTCACGGTCTGCTGCGCCTCGATGTTCAGTACGGCGTTCAGCGACGATGTGACGGCGCCGCGCTGGGGCTCGGTGTAGAGGACGAAGTTCAGGTAGCCCTTCGTCGGGTCGGTCAGGTTCAGATCGCGGGCCTCGTAGGGCAACGTGGCGCTCCAATGCGGATGCCGGGGGCCGGGGCGCGGCCGCGGGAACGGGGTGCCAATGCCCCTGATTCTCAGCTCGGCCCGCCGGGGCTCGCGGGTGAAGTCGCAGATCGGCCACGCCCTGGCCGGTTGCCATCCTTTACCGGTCACGGCCCGCTCCCCTGCCGTGGTCGGGCCGGTTCGCGTGGTGCTGCTGCTGATCGACAGGCTTGACCACGTCGGCCGGCTGCTCCGACTTCTGCCGGGCCTCGAAGGCGCGGCGGCGGGCATTGGCCGTGCGGGTGAAGGTGATGACGCTCTCTGGAAGCGGCCACCCTGGACAAGAGGGCCCGCTTTGACCCTTGCAGCCCCGATTCATCCGTTCCGGCTCAGGGTGGAGAGTTCTGTGTCCTCTGTTCACAGGCTGGCGGGCTGACCCTGCTGGGACGGGTGGGTTCGGTTGGTGCGGCCGCAGGCCCCCGGTCCGGCTGTCGTGGGGTGGGCCGCGGACTCGGGCTGCGCGTCGGTAGATCGAGCCCTGCGCGGCATATATCTATGTCTACTTGTGATCGCGCAATTGCATCTTCTCGGTCGTGCTAAGCCCTACGTTCGACCGAATGAGACACGCTTTGGAGCATGTTGTTGCACCCAGCGCTCTTCCTCCTGTTCGACATGATCACTCCAGGAGCGATCATGTGACAGGGATTGACAGAGATTGATCAGGGTCGGGAGGTGGCCGCGCCTGAGGTGCTGGTAGACGAAATTCAGGGAGATTTCGGGCCCCGCAGAAACGAAAATCTGCTGTCCTGGGGCAACCAGAATTTTGCCCCCTGATGGGGCATTTGGCTGACTCGCTTATCGCACTTTGTGTCGGTAGCGTCACCCTCAGGTTGCGTGCGGGACCTCGTACATCGGCATCCAAACCCCGTCCGGGGTCCCGCACGCCTAACGGCAATCCAGAAAGGGAGTGCCCTGTGGGACGATCTACCCGCCGGCGCCGCAGTGCGAAACAACCTTCCGGCCGCTTCGCTCGTCGTAAGCGTAATGTCCGTAACGAAAAGTTCCGTGACGTGAACCGCTTTGGCAAGCGTGCCGTCGCCGCGTTCATCGGGCTTGTGTTCATCGGGTACGTGCTCATCTTCCGCCCGCCGATTCAGGTGACCGTCTCTTCCGAGGTCGCCACCTTCCTCGGTGCCGGGGTGTCGGGCATCCTGCTCCGCCTCGTCCAGACCCGCCGCCACCGGCACTGAGAGGCCGCCGGCGGGAGGGAGCCGGCATCTGTCGGCTCCCTCCCGCCGGCTCCGCGGGGTACGGACCGCCGACGAGGCCGGCCCGCTCCCGCAGGGCACGGCGCTGTGACAAAACCCGGGGATTTTCGGGTGTATCAGCGCCACGCAACCCGCTGTGAACCCTTTTCGTTACGGACGGATGCAACTGTGAGTGACACCTGTGAGTTCTGCGGCTCCCCTCTCGGCTCAGGCCCAGGGAAGGGACGCCCCCGGAAGTACTGCGGTGACTCCTGCCGCCAGGCCGCCCACCGGCGCCGCCTCAGCACCGGCGCCACGGCCAGCAGCAGGGCGCACCTGACGCAGACGGAGCCGCAGCCGGCGGTGGAGCAGCCGGCGCCCCGGTCCGCGTCGGCCGTGCGCACGGCCGGGTACGGTCCGTGTGCCGGGGACGAACTGCTCGCTGAGATCGCGCGGGACATCCAGGACGGTGCCCGCGACCTCGCGCGGCTTCTGCCGTCCCTGGGCGGCGAGGAGCCCCTGCGTCGCATCGTCCAGCTCCAGGAGCAGCTGGACGGGATGACCGCGGCGGTGGTCGGCCGGGCCCGCTACCGGCGTGTCACCTGGGCTACGGTCAGCGCCACCCTGGGGATCAGTGAGGACACGGCCCGCCATCGTTACACCGACCGCTATGTCCTCCGTCGCATCTCCCGGTTCAACCGTTCTGAGACCGCCCCGACTTCTCTCGCCGCCCTCTTCTCCACCCCTGTCGGCGGCGCTCACGACGGGTCCGGTGACCCGGGCAGCGAATCCGGCGACATGGCTGGCGAACGCGGCGGTGGCGAAGGACTGGACCAGCAGACATCGCCGGTCGAGTCGTCGGGAGCCGCCTACAACCGGCTCTCACCGATCCTGTCCATGCTGATCCGCACTGCCCAGCTCACCAACAAGGACGTCAGCAGCCGGATCGGCTGCTCCGCCTCCTACCTGTCCCGCATCCTGTCCGGCGAACGCATCCCTACATGGGAGCTGACCCGCAAGTTCGCCCAGGCCTGCGGCGCCGACCCGGAAGTGCTGCGGACCGTGTGGGAATCAGAGAAGCTCCGCTACAAGGCCGGCGTCCGCACCTCCGGCCCGGACGACCCCGGCCTGTCCGCCGCCGAACGCTTCCGCGCCGCCATCCACACCCTGCACCTGCGCGCAGGCCGGCCCACCCCGATCGACGTGGCCGTCGCCAGCCGCTGGGTGCTCACCGCCGGCACCGTCGCCTCCCTCCTCGAAGCCACCGTCCTGCCTCCGCCCGGTGTCCTGCACACCTTCGTCCAGCTCTTGGGCGGCGACACCGACCACTTCCACCAGCTCCTCCACGAAGCCCACCACGAAGCCGCCCCCGACACAGCCCTCCAGCCGCCACCCACCTGCCCTGCAGCAACACCCGCCACCGCGAGCACCCCTGCAGACGACGCCACCGCACAGCCCATCACCCCCGGACCGGACGGCATCGCGGGACCCGACGCCGTCATGAAGACCTTCAGCGAAGTCCTCACCGAGGACCACACCGTCGAAGACGGCCGTGCCCGCCTCCTCCACAAGCACGCACAACAGGCACACCCGACAAGCCCCCACCGCCGCCGCACACTCACCGCCATCACCCAAGCCCTACGCCACCGCACCCTCCTCCCGCCCGCCACCATCACCCCCCTCAAGGGCGCATGACAGCACCCAGTCTTCCGACAGCTGATGTCACGAGGACGCTCCGCTTCCTGCGGGAAAATGCTGGTGCAAGGCCTGCCCGGCGCTCCACCTCGTCCCGCCCCCTGCAACGTCGGGAGCGGGACTTCTTCACATCCGGGGCCAAGCGAGGCTCGAGACGTCGTTACTCACTTTCGGGTGAACGCTGCCGAGCGGCTGGGGTGGCGTGGCCTGGCGCTTGGGGTCGTGAGACCAATGCTGGAGCGGGCTCTGGCCGTGTGGGCACGTCAACCCGGTGCGTTCGCGACATAGGTGGGCGTTGCAGGCGAGCGTTACGGCGCGATGGGGGATCGGTAACAGCGTTCACGTCTTCTCCATGCGCCGGTCGTGGGGGGGTGCCCCTATGTCTTTGGTCAAGGGAAACGGGGGTGCGTCGGGTCGGTGGGCCGGGCAGCATGTCGGGGTGGCTGATCTGCTGTGGGATGACGTGAAGTGTTTCTTCGACCCGGACTTGATGGGGTCGCTGCCGGACGTGCGTGTCCCGGATGCCTCGGTGGAGGACTGGCAGGCGGTCCTCGATCTTGTCGCGGAGAAGGACTGGAAGTGCCAGTACTACGAGGGAGAGACGGTGCTTCCGGTGCCCCGGGCGGAGGCCGTGCTGTCCCGGCCGGCGGATGCCGAGTGCCCGGACCTGCGGGTCTGGCCGACGCCTGATGTGTTGGCGATCTTCCGTTTTCATGCCGACGATGAAGTCGACTGCGACGTCGACCTGCGCGAGTTGCAGGGCCAGGAGCGACTTGATGTGTTCTGCGGCTTCCTTCGGGAGATCGGGCGGCGGTTGGGCAAGCCGGTGCTGATGGACCCGGAAGGCGACTATGGCCATCCGGTCCTCGGCTTCGATGTCGAGGCAGATCGAGTCGTTCTCCTCGCAGACCCGCAGGTCAGGTGACCGCGGCCGACGGCTGCGGTTCGTAGAAGGTCCCGTCCCGGAGCATCGCGAACAGGACGTCGGCCCGGCGCCTGGCGAGGCAGAGCAGGGCTTGGGTGTGGTGCTTGCCCTGGGCGATTTTCTTGTCGTAGTAGGCCCGGGATGCCGGGTCGCCCAGGGCGGCGAACGCGGAGAGGAAGAAAACCCGTTTGAGCTGCTTGTTGCCTCTTCTGGAGGGCTGTTCACCGCGGATCGAGGAACCTGAGCTCCGGGTCGCCGGGGCGAGTCCGGCGTAGGCGGCGAGGTGGCCTGCGGTCGGGAAGGTGCTGCCGTCGCCGACCTCGATCAGGATGCGGGCTCCCGTCCTGACGCCGACTCCCGGCATCGACGTCAGGACCTTCGAAAGAGGGTGGGCCTCCAGCAGTTCCTCGATCCGTCCAGCCAAGAGTTTCCGCTGGTCAAGCACGGCCGTCAGCGAGCCGGCCAGGCTTGGGACGATCAACGCGGCCGCCTCGGTGCCGGGAACGGTGACGGTCTGCTCGTCCAGGGCGGTGAAGGTGTCCTCGACCAGCCGCTCAGCCATCCTGGGAGCCTTCGGCCGCAGAAGGGTGACCAGCCGCCGGCGTCCGGCCTTGCGGATCTGGGCCGGTGACCCGAACCGTTCCAGCAGGGTGAGGACGGCTGGGTGCTGCAACCGCGGTCCCAGCACCCGTTCCAGCGACGGATGGACCTGGGTCAGCAGGCCGTGCAGCCGGTTCGCAACCCGGGTGGCCTCGCCGGCCAGGTCGTCGTCGAAGCCCACGATCATCTCCAGCTCGGCGATCGTCTCGTCCTCGCCGTCGATCGCCCGCAGAGTGTGGGGCATCGCGCGGGCGGCGTCGGCGATGATGAACGCGTCCTTCGCGTCCGTCTTCGCCTCGCCGGGGTAGAGGTCGGCGATCCGCCGCATCGTCAGGCCGGGCAGGTAGGCGACGGGACAGCCCATGTCGCGGGCGACCGCCAGTGGCAGGGCGCCGATCGAGGCCGGCTGGTCGACCACGACGAGCACTGTTCCGTGCTTGGCCTGGAGTTTCGCGAACAGCTCGCGGAGCTTGGGTTCGGTGTTGGGCAGGCGCTTGTCGAACGCCTTCTTCCCGGTCGGTGTGACGGCGGTGGCGTGGTGTTCGCCCTTGCCGACGTCCAGGCCAAGGAAGACGTCGATGTCGCCGGTATCGATCACGTGCAGGCCCCTCCATCACGCTTTCGTCCGGCCTTGCCAGGGCACCGAGCTGCCACATCCACGTTACGGAGAGCTCTTCCAGCCTGGGTGCAGCCGGTGCTCAAGCCCCTCATCAGCGGTCCGTCGATGCCTCCGGGCCCGGTGACACCACCCCCCGAATCATCAACAACAAGGGGGGAAGTCATGCCGGACCCGAAGGCCGGAGGCCCCATTGCGGAGCCACGAAGAAGGTAACGGGGGGGGCAGGGTGTGGCTGCGCGGCCGACCGGCGGCGCACGCACCACGCACCATCCGACCGCTGCGGCCTTTCGTGCCGTGGCGTCGGGGTGCCTGTACCAAGCAGGGGGAACCTGTGTCGAAGTCCATCATCGCCCGCAGGTCAGCCTGCTCAGCGCCCGTTCTCCTCGTCAGCTGGTCCTGATCGGTGTGTTGGTGCCGTCGTAGACGGTGCCGTTGGCCGCGTCCACCCGCCACATGTCGGCAGTGCTCTGTGCCTCGGGATCCGTGGGTGAGCCTTCTTCTTCGGCCATGGTCACGTTGACGAGCCATTCGGGCCGCAAGGCGCCTTCTCGCTTGTCTGCTTTGAGGGTGAATGCATCGACTCGGTACTGCTTCTTGACCTGGTCGTCGTCGAGATCACCGCCTCTGTTGGCCCGGTACTGGGCGACGAGGCCGTCGAGTACCGCCGCCTCGGCCTGTCGGGCGTCGAGTGTCACCTTGGGCAGGTCGGCCTTCGTCGGGCCCTGCGTGACGTCCACCTGCGATATCTGTCCCGCTCTGTTGACCTGGATGTCCAGCATCCGGGGCATGAGTACGTCGTTGTGCAGCCAGCGGTAGCTCGTCATCCAGCCCAGCTCCGCGTTCTCGCCGACCTGGTAGGTCTTGTGCGTGACCGCGCCCGTCCCCCAGGGGTAGTGCTCCCGCATGTACGTCTCGGCGATCCGGTATGCCTCTTGTTCCGTGGCGGCCGTCCCGGCTCCGGGTACCGGGTAGCCCATGACGCTGGGCCGGGTGCTGTCCACGAGGAGCACGTTCAGGTGATCCTTGTCCGGCCAGGACAAGGATCCGCTGCTGAATGCCTCGGGATGGTCCTTGTCCCGGCTGAGCAGGTTGAAGATGACGCTGGTGCAGGATGCTCCTCCGCACGACTGTTCATACACGTCGCCCAGCCTGTAGTGGTCTCCGAACGCCTCTTGCACGGCCTCCTCCACGGCCTGGCGCTGCTTCGATCCCGCGGTCGTCAGTCCGGTCCCGTCCAGGTGGGTGAAGGCGAGCACGGGGCGCGCCACGCCGGTTGCCAGGACGAGGATGGCGGCCGAGGCGATCAGTGACGGTTTGGCGCCGGCGCGCCAGTCGAGTGTGCCGTTGCGGGCCAGCAGTATGGCGGCGACGGCGAGCCCTGCCAGGCCGCCGAGGATGTTCATCTGCGCGTCCGCGCTGTCGCACACGCGCCCCAGGCCGTCGACGGTGGCCTGGATGAACTCGATGCCCAGGGGCAGCGTGGTCACGCCGACCAGTGCGGGCCCAGCCCGGCGGACTGCGAGGAGCGCGAAGAGGCCGAGCGGCACGGTCATCGCCAGGTTCCACAGTCCCTGCGTGGTGTGGAACGGCTCGGTCAGGTCGTGGTTGATGACGCACTGACCGCTGGCGGTGCCACTGCCCATGAAGGTCACACCGAACACGCCGGTGAGCGTGGCGACAAGACCGCCCCACCACAGGCCGTACGGGTTGTGCCGACGACGGGCCAGCAGCCATGCCGCGCTGCCGAAGGCCAGGGCGGCCAGCGTGCACACGGCCAGGTAGCCGTAGTGGTTCTGGAAGATTGCGGTAAACACTGGGTCCTTGCCAGGTCAGGGCAACAGGCAGCAGGAAGGCCCCGCCGCGAGGAGCGGGGCCTTGGTGCTGCTGGTCTCAGCAGTGGGCGGCGGGCGTCTGGAAGGTGCCGCCGCTGTAGTTCAGCACGCCGGTGCTGTTGTAACACATGTAGCTGCCCGACTTCTGCCAGCTCTTGGTCACGCTCCCGCCGGAGCTGATGTTGAAGTAGGAGGAGTAGGTGGTGGAGCCGGACATGCTGTAGCCGAGGCGGACGCTGACGGTGGATCCGCCAGTCTTGTCGTACCGGGTCCACAGGCTGGTCGGGTTGTTGTAGTCCTTCTTGTGGAGCAGCACCCCGTTGGACAGGCTGGTGCACCGCTCGATGGGCAGGCCGGTCGTCGTGTAGCCGGAGGAGCTGCAGTAGGCGGCGGCCGAAGCGGCGGGCGCGCTGAACATGACGGAGCCGACGGCTATGGCGCCGGCGAGGACCGCAGCACTGGTCTTGGTGCGCATAGAATCTCCCGTTTGATTGCAGACACGAAAGCGCCTCTGGGTAACGGAACGGAGGCGGTGCGTATATATGAACACACTATGAACCGTCTGTGAAGATCATTTGAGACAATGAGTGGCCGGGAATTTACCCTCAGTGAGGGACGATGCTGTGATCATGTCTGGAGGAGGACATCGACCCTCTTCTGCCATTGCCGAAACGTGCCCCGCTCACCTGTCTGACCAAGAAGATTCGCCAGGACGGCGACGGCGGTTGTGGCGATCGAACGCATAAAGCCATCCACTCCAACTTCTGGAGGCACGAGGAGTTGCCTGCAGCAGGCTCCGCAGCCCTACCAGGGGCCGGACAGGTCCAACGACTGCCGCAGGTCGAGGTAGCAGCGCAGCCGCACCCCCGCCTGACCGGCGTCCCGAGTGGTGCGCTCCACGGACGTCGTCGCCCACCGCGCGGCCAGCGCCGCATGGAAGGCGAAGGCGGTCCCGTCGTCGGCCGCGGCGACGTCGACGACGACCAGGCCGGGCTCGGACACGTGCACATCGTTGATCGCTTCCATGACCGGCACGACGCACCCTGCTATGGCGGCAGTTCGCGTGATCGTCCGCATTCACCCGGGCGGGGCTGTCGGCGGCGGGCGCCAAGACGAGGCCATGGGTGTCATCCGCGTCCGGGTCGGCCGCACTCGGCGTGGCAGCTCAACTCCCAACCGGCAAGCCATTGTCAGCAGCCGGCAACTCCACCGTCACAGTCTCACCACTCCCTCTCCACGTACTGATCACTTTCGATATGCTCCGGGCGCTCCATTGGCACCACTGAGGGGGGATTCCTCATGCGCATCCGTCGCACTCTGACCGCCGCCGCAGCCGCCGCCGCCGTCGCCGGGCTCGGCCTGGCCGCGGCCGCTCCGGTCCAGGCCGCCGAATACTCCTCGGCCCTGAAGATCAAGGGCATCCAGTACGACGCCCCCGGCCGGGACTCCAACAAGTGCTCCGGCGGCAACACCGCCGGCGAGTACCTGACGATCAAGAACTACTCGAAGACCACGAAGGTCAACCTCAAGGGCTACGTCGTCAAGGACGCCGCCGGCAACACCTACACCTTCAAGACCAACCACACCCTCGAGCCCGGCGACTACGTGCACCTGCGCGGCGGCCGCGGCACCGACAGCGACGCCAAGAACGTCGCCTACCGGCAGAACTGCAACTTCATGTGGAACAACGACAAGGACACCATCTACCTGTACAAGCCGTCCGGCTCCCGCGCCGACGTCCACTCCTACACGAAGAAGGCCAACGACAAGGACGGCAACGGCTACATCACCTACCACGGCTGACCACCCGTCGCCCTGGATGAGGGGCCGGCCGCCAGGCACATCCCGGCGGCCGGCCCTCGCGCCTGCCAGGCAGCCCCAGCGGATCGAAGGGAAGAGGAAGCCGTGACGGCCCAGGATGCGGTGCTCGACAGCGGCGGCTGGCAGCGGCTCATCGCCGCACGCGACGCCTACACGCTCGCGGTCAGCCCGCACTACGACGAGGTCCTTCACCAGGTCGCCCACCGCGCCCGCACGGAAGGAAGCCTCGGGAAAGCCGACATCGGGGCGCTGCTGCTGTGGAAGCGCCTGCGCGCCGACACCCGTTGGGCCGGCGCGCTCATGGCCGTCGCGGACGCCGACGTACGCAAGGCGACCGGGGCCGCCATGCTCGCCGTGCGCGACACCTCCCTCAGCCGCAGCCAAGCAGCAAAGGCCAGCCGGGCCGCCCTGAGCGAGCTTCCCGGCTTCACCTCCGGCGATGCCCTGGCCTCCGCCGTCCTGACCGCCGCCGCACCCGACCGCATGGCCGTCTACGACCGCCGCGCCCACACCGCACTGCACTCCCTCGGCATCACCCTCACCCACTCTCGGGGCCGCTACAGCCGCTACCTCGAGATCATCGACCGCCTCCTGGCGCACGCCCCCGAACCAGCCAGCGCCTGGACCGCGCGGGACATGGACACCGCGCTCTACCACCTGCCCCTCACCCCGCCCGGCGCGTAGAAGGCGGAGCACCGGGGTGCGAGCCTCACCCTGGGAGCCAGTCGGTTCCCCGCGGTTGCCCCGGCAGCCGGTGACCAGGGCGAGGGGTACGCGGCGCCGGACGGGTGCTGGCCGGGCAGCAGGGCCCGACGGGCCGTTTACGCGGCGGGCTCGTACGTTACTGTCTGGTCCGGGCAGCCGGCCGCCACGTCGTGGAGGGCCGCGACTTCCGCCTCGTCGGCCGTGAGTCTCCAACGGAGTGGCTTTATTCACGACTCGTGACGGCGGTTGCACACGGGTTTGGAAGGCGCCTGTTTCCACGGTCGGGTGATGTTCACGAGTTTTGGCTCTGGTCCAACTTCTGGATGCTGTTGGTGATCTCTAGGACGTCAGTCCTTGGCAGAGTCGCTGGAAGTGGCCGGGCGGTCGGGGCAGAGAAACTGGTGTGGTGCCGGGTGGGAAGCATTCGCTGAGGCGGATGATGTTGGTTCCGGCGGCCGTGAGGACGTGTTGGACGTGCGTCTTCGCCAGGCCGCGGTAGCGGCAGTGCCGCAGGCCGTGAGCGTGGACGGTCTCGGAGACGGTGGCCTCGCAGCCCGCGCGGATGGCATAGCGCCGCTGCCAGGTGCCGGTCTTCTGGTCTTTCCGGACCTGCGTTTGGATCTTCTGCTGAGGTTCTGGCAGCAGGAAGATGTGGCGTCCCTTGCCGTCGACGTTGCCGGTGCACTTCAGGCGGTCGTCGCATTCCCGGCATGCCTTGCGCGGAAAGAGGACGGACAGCCGGGGGTGTCCGTCGCCCAGGGTGGGTTTCCAGGGCGGACTGGTGATGCCGTTCGGGCAGGTGAGGGTGCGGTTGTCCCAGTCGATGCGGAAGTCCTCCTTGGTGAAACCCGGCCGCTGGGCGGCCTGCGGGTCGTCGCGGACCGGGCCGAGCACGGCGATGTGCCACTTCGTGGCCGCTTGGTGGATGCTGTCCGGGGTGACGTAGCCGCCGTCGACAACGTGCTCGACGGGCCGGAAGCCCTGGCGGGTCAGCTGTTGGTGGATGTCGTCGAGGGCGTCGATGTCCTGCTGCGGCGCCGGGCGGGTGACCACCTGAACAATGACGTTGGGGCCGGTCTCATCGCAGGTCTCGGTCTGGTGGTCGCGATAGCCGATCCAGTCACGTTGGCCGGCCGCGGTGACCTTCTGGCTGTAACGGGCCTCGGGATCATGCGGGGTGACGATCTCCATCGTCGACCACGGCACCCGTGCGTAATCAGCATCCGGCCGCCCGGCCGCCGACCTCTTGCCGGTGTTCCTCTGCTCCACCGCCCTGCGGCTGGCCCGGTCGCGGGTCGACTTCGCCTGCCGCCAGCACAGTTGGCCAGATGCGTCGTGCCAGTACTGCTGGACCCATACTTGCCGCAGGACCTGCACGGACCTCAACTCCCGCAGTTCGGGCGGGGCATCATCCTGATAGACGGCGCGCAGGATGTGCAGCCCGTCTTCACCTACCTGCAGCACCCAGGAGGCCAGCGCGTCCTTGCCCCGGGGAAGCCGGTCATAGCGGACCGGCCGGCCATACCGGTCCGCCCAGTCCGCGGTGACGAGCGCGGCCAGCCACTTCTCGCCCCGCAGCGCGAGCTCCTCCAGAGCGCAGCGCAGCGTCTCGGCCACCAGTTCAGCCCGGTTGAGGCGGCGCACCGCTGCCAGCACGTGGGTGGAATCGGTGCGGATCCGACCCCGCCGCCTGACCAGCCCCGCCTCCGCGAGCCGGTTCACGATCAGCGCCAACAGCCGGTCCGCGCGGTCGTCTTCGGCCACCCGGTCACGGAATTCGCTCAGGACCGTGAAGTCGAATCCCGGATCGTCCAGCTCCAGGCCCAGGCAGTACTTCCAGTCCAGACGGCAGCGGACCGCGTCCGCCGCCTGCCGGTCGGTGAGGTTCTCCGCGTACTGCAGCACCGACACGAGCGCCAGCCGGGCCGGCGCAAGCCCACGCCGCCCGTTGGCCGGATACCAGTCGGCGAAGTCGGCATCCGTGAACAAACCATCCAGCCGATCGCGCACCCACATCGCAGCCGTGCCACGAGGATTGCTCGCCCGCGCCATCCGCACCGTCAACGGCGGAATCACCCGCCCTGAATCCGAACCCATTGCCACCGCGGTCACCCCTCCGACCGCCGAAACCGCCCCGCTCTTCCCAGCGCAGCACCACCGGGGCATCGACACAGCCAGGGTCCGCAGACTTCACCCAACCGAGTGAAGATCACCAACAGCATCACTTCTGTGGTGTGCCTACTCCCTGTGACGTTGATCTTTTTGGTAGATCTCGCGAGATCGTCTGGAAACTGCTGGTGCCGACGACGTCCGGGCTGATGGTTCTGGGCTGTGCGCGAGGTACTACTCCGGCTGGAAGAGCTGCTCTTCCTGGCGGATCCGGGGATCAGGGTGGAGTCAGTGCAGGACGATGGCAAGGTGATTCGGGTCGGTGTCAGATGCCGGACGGCTGGGGCTCGGTGCCCGGGTTGTGGGAGCTGGTCGGGGCGGGTGCACGGCTCCTACCTGCGGTTTCCAGCTGACCTCCCCGTGGCGGGACGGCGCGTGGTGCTGCGGCTTCGTGTTCGGCGCTTCACGTGCGAGGACGTCTCCTGCGGGCGACGGACGTTCGTCGAGCAGGTCGCGGGCCTGACCCGGCGATACAGCCAGCGGACCGAACGCATGCGGTCAGTGCTGGCCGAGGTCGGCCTCGCATTAGCCGGCCGTGCCGGTGCCAGGCTGGCCGACGTCTTCGGAGCGAGGATCAGCCGGAATACGCTCCTGCGGCTGGTCGACGCCCTCCCGGAACCCCAGCCACAGGTCCCGCGGGTGGTCGGTGTCGACGAGTACGCGATGCGCAAGGGCCGTGTCTACGGGACTGTACTGGTCGACGTCGAGACTCGCAGGCCGATTGACCTGCTGCCGGATCGTGAGGCGGGCACTGTCGCGGCCTGGCTGGCCGAACGCCCGGGGATCGAGGTCGTCTGCCGTGACCGTGCTCCGTTCTTCGCCGAGGGGGCCAGGATCGGGGCGCCCACTGCGATCCAGGTCGCCGACCGGTTCCACCTGTGGCGCAACCTCGGCGAAGCGGCCGAGCGGTGTGTCTCCCGCCACCGCCCGTGCCTACGTGCGACCTTCGTAGAGTCGGAGCCGGAGAAGGCGCCGGCCCCGGCCGAGAGCGGGTCGCCATGTCCGACCGGGCACCGTTTCGCCGATCGCACCCGGGCCAAGCACGCCACCGTCCACGCGCTGCTGACTGCCGGCCACAGCCGACGCTCGATCCAGCGCCAGCTCGGCATGACCTACCGAACCGTCCAACGGCTGGCCGACGCTGCCAGGCCGGAAGACCTGTTCCAGGGGCAGTGGCAGAACCGCCCGACCAAGCTCGACGACTTCAAGCCCTACCTGCACGAGCGATGGGCCGAAGGCTGCACGAACGCCTGGACCCTCTGGGAAGAGATCAAGGCTCATGGCTACACCGGCGGCTACGGAGCCGTCCGCGCCTACCTCCAGCCGTTCCGCACAGCCCCGACCGCACCAGCAGCCCGCCCGCCGTCCCCACGCACGGTTACCAGCTGGATCCTGACCCACCCCGATACCCTGCCGGAGAGCGAGCGCCTGAAGCTCAAAGCCGTCCTCGCCGGCTGCCCCGAACTGGATGCCCTCACCGGGCACGTCCGCGCGTTCGGGAAAATGCTCACCTGAGGTTGCTCCCCGGGGGTGGACACCGGGTTTCACGCGACGAGTGACAGCGTACGTGACGTGATCAGTTGCTGTTCGTAATCGGCTGGCGCAAGGTAGCCGAGGGCGGAGTGGCGGCGGCGCCGGTTGTAGTACGACAGCCACCTGAACAGCTCCAGCCGCGTCTGCGCCTTTGAGGTCCAGCGCCTTCCGTGCAGCAACTCGCGCTTGAGGCCCTGGAAGAACGATTCAGCAAGGGCGTTGTCATAGTTTGAGCCGACGCGGCCCATGCTGCGGCGAATGCCGTGCCGACGGCAGACCTCGGCGAAGGCGGCCGATCCATATTGCGCGCCCCTGTCCGTGTGAAAGACGACGCCGTGGATGTGACCGCCGCGGGCAGCCACGGCCATCTCGATCGCGTCGGTGACCAGCGAGGTGCGCATGTGGTCCGCGATCGACCAGCCGATCACGCGCCGCGAGCAGATGTCGATGACCGTGGCGAGATACAGCCAGGTCGAGCCGACGGCGACGTACGTTATATCGCCGCACCACTTGGTGTTGAGCATGTCCGCCGTGAAGTCACGCATCACCAAGTCCGTCACAGGCGGGGCCGTCTTGTCCTGAATGGTCGTGCGCTTCTTGCGCCGCAGATGACGGCCGACGATGCGGTTGATCCTCATCAGCCGGCTCACGCGCTTGCGATTGATCCTTCTCCCGCGGGAGCGGAGTTCGGCATGGACGCGCGGGGCACCATAGGCGCCCTGGTGGTCGGCATGGATCTGCCGGATCTCCGACACCGTCCGCTCTTCCTCGACGGCTCGTTCGGCGCGGGCGTCTGCAGTGGCCCGGTGCTGGTAGTAGCCGGAGCGGGAGACGCCCAGGACCCGGCAGATCCGCTTCACGCCGAAGTCGGCGCGATTCTCGGAGATGAAGTCCCAGCGGCGGGGGCTCACTTCACCTCCCGGGCGAAATAGGCAGCTGCCCGGCGCAGGATCTCGCGCTCCAGCTGCCACTCCTTCTCCGCCTTCAGCAGCCGGGCGTTCTCCGTCCGCAACCGGGCCAGTTCCTCAGCCGGACTCCCGCCGGCCTCGCGGCGCTCGGGCACTGCCTGGGACTCGTTTTCCTTGCGGACCCACGTTCGCAGCGACTCGGCGGTGATGCCGAGGTCCGCCGCCACCGCCGCGTATGTGCGCTTGCCGCCCCCGGCACGGTAGAGCGCGACCGCGTCCTTCCTGAACTCCTCCGGATACGGAGACTTACGTCCCACCTGGACATCCCTCCCTGGACTATCAAGATCCATTGTCAGGGTGTCCACTCCAAAGGATCAGCCTCAGCTACAAGCTGATCCGCGATGACGCACAGTGCGGAGTCATCGTCCGCTGACGTTGCCGGCGACTACTGTCGTCACCCAACGTAGAAGCCCCGTCAGGACGCACCTGACGGGGCTCCACTGTATAGCTACCGCAAGCGCGCTACACGCCTATCTCAACTCGCCTCGATAGCGCTCTTGGAGCTCAACCGCAATTCCGGAGTTGGCTTCGACGCCGTCGTCTACGGTCACTTCCCACGAACCGCTATCAATTGCCGCGAGGGTCATCAGGCAGTTTCCAAAGTCGTCCAGAGCAAACCTCTCTGGCGATAGGTGGTCGTATTCTTTGACTGCCACAACGAGCAAATCGAAACACTGCCTGATTCCGGCCGCAAAGTCTTGCAACTGAGACCACGACATGATGTAGCCCTCGGGCAAGGCGAGCATATTATCTCTGAATTCGTGGTACTCAAGCCCGCCAGGAACGCGCCCGATCCCATCGAAATCCAGCATGCTCCAAACCCATTCGTTGTCCGGGACCATGGTCAGCACATCAGCAAGGCCCACAAGTCCGCCCTGCCCATCGTGCATTCGGAACCTCACCAGTTTACTCACTAGTAGTCCCACCCTTCCAACGACTCAGCGTCACCACGGCTTCGTGAGCCACCGGTTGAATTTTCACTGTACGGATGCTGATGCGGATCGGGATGGTCCCGCGGGCGCCCATGATCGGTGAAGTCCACGTCCTTGACGGGTTTCCCTTCCGCATCAAACTCACGGGCCTGAGCATACGTTTCGCGCCTACCCTTCTTCTGTCCGAGTACCGTGTGGGGATATCCGGCAGCATCCGGGTCACCGACGGGCTCTCCATGCTTGTTTCTGGGAAGTGCTCTTGCCGGAAAGCCTCGAGGCCCCGTGTTGCAATTGTGAACGAGAACCGGCGTGTCCCCCGCCAGAACATAGTACGTGTGGACACCCTCGATCGTGAGATCGTAAGTGACCTGCGGCATCGTGAAGTGACGGACCTCCACGACCTTCGCCGCCCGCCTATCCGGCGTGAGTAGCGTCATTCCGGCTCGGAGTTCGCCACCGTCAACCCAACCACCCGCAGACGGCGACCAGAAGGGATGCGTGGTCGTCGCTGTAAGCGATCCCTGCCCTGTGTCACCGTCCTGGTCCACAGTGACCTGCACGAAGTTTTCGTCGTGCTGGGTGACGATGGTATCGACTACTTCGTGCGCTTCGGTTTTTCCGGTTTCCGGGTCAGTGACCGTGACCTTGTCGCCGATCTCCACATCTTCTATGGGCTTCGCACTACCGTCGGCAAGTTGCACCTCTGTCCCGGCGACGAAGCTGTGAAGGCAACCGCCTCGCCCCGCCGCCGACCCACGGGTGGATCCCTTACCCAAGCCGCCTTCCGCTATGCCCGCAACTGCGTTCACCTTCGCCCATGACAGGAAGAACTTCTTCCAGTCTGAGCAGCCGGTGAGGTGACAGGAATCGAGAAGAGCTTTGTAGATATCGGCCCGAACGTACGGCACATCTTGGTGATCCGCGTAGGAGGCAATTCCGTATTCAGTGAGGCCTTCCAATTGGGTATAGAAAGCCTGGACAAAAACCTGTACATCTTTAGTTGTGCTCGGGATGGCAACTCCGGGCAGCAGCAAGATGTAGCCGTCGTTGTCGACATCCGCGGCCACGCCTGTTCCTTCGGTTTTCCAATCGGCGGTTCCGCAGTTGCTGTTGCAAGGGTGCTGGGTCTTGGGTGGTCCAGAGACTGCTTCGTTGGGGCGCCCGTTTCCCTTCGAGCCGTCGGGACGATTCGGGCATCCTTCCGATGCTCCGCCGGCTCCGCCGCAGGCGAGGCCCATGCCAGTGGGGTCGGAGAAGAGGAGGGGGTTCTGTGCTCCGTAGCTGTAGCCGTTCAGCGTCTGGGATCTGCCCGCTTCCAGAAGCGGGTCGACGCTGATGAATTGGCCGAGGCTGGGGTCGTACTCACGGGCGCCGATGTGGGTGAGGCCGGTGGTGGTGTCGCGGGTTTTGCCGAGGAAGCCCTTGTCGTCGGGCCAGGGACCGTACAGCGGCTTGCCACGGTCTTCACCGAAGGGCGTGGTGTAGCGCTTGGTGAAGGTCAGGGCGCTGTCTCGGTTGATGGCCAGGCTGGAGGTGCCGTGGGGGTCACTGACGAGGTAGGTGGTCTTGGTGGTGCCGGTCTGGTTGGAGCGCATGGCGGCGGTGATGCCGTCGGCGGTGTAGTAGCGCTGGGCCCAGGTGGTGCCGTCGGCGCGGAGGTGGAGTTCGGTGGCGCCGGCGTAGAGGACGCGTTCGCCGTTCTTGGTGGCGCGGATGAGGAGGGTGCCGTCGGCGCCGTAGAGGTAGTCGGTGCTCTGGGCGTTCTCGGTGAGGCTGGTGAGCTTGCCTTCTTCCGACCAGGTCAGGTTCTGCGTGGCGGTACTGCCGGGGCGCTTGGTGGTGTTGCCGGTGGTGTCGTAGGTGTAGGTGCGCTCGGGGGCGGCGCAGTCGGTCTTGGTGGTGGTGCCGGTCAGGGTGTGGGGCTGGGCGGTGTTGGTGTAGCAGTAGGTGGTTTTGGTGGTGGCGCTACCGGTGTGTTTGGTTTCCGTGGCGCGCTGGCCTGCGGTGTTGTAGGTGTAGCTGGTCCAGTAGGGGGCGGGGCCGGAGAGTGCGGTAGCGCTGGGGGCGTCGGTGCACTTCTGGGAGGTGGGGGTCCAGGCTTCGGTCAGGCGCTGGTGGGCGTCGTAGGTGAAGCACTGGGTGTCGGCGCTGCTGGTGCCGCCCAGGGTGGTGGGATCGGCGATGGAGGTGACGTTGCCGGCCTGGTCGTAGGTGTAGTTGAGGTCCTGCAGTTGGTAGGGGTGGGTTTGGTCCTGGGTGTAGCTGCGGGTGAGGCGGCCGGTGCCCTGTTCGAAGGTGTTGGCGACGAAGACGCTGCTTGTGCCGGTGCCCAGGGTCAGCATCTGGGGTTCGGTCAGGGCCGAGTAGTCGATGTCGGTGAGGTAGGTGCCGATGGAGGTGAGGTTGCCGAGCTTGTCGTGTTCGTAGTCGGTCAGTTCGGCGGGCAGGCCGCCGAGTGCCGGCTCGCCGGTCAGCTGCACCGCGCCGGGGATGTTGTAGTGCGTCTCGAATGCGAGGGTGGCGGGCTGGCCTGCCTTGACGAACGGGTCGCTGGCGGGCAGGCGCAGCTCGGTGTTGGTGGCGCGGCCCATGGTGTCGTAGGCGGTGACGGCCTGGGTGTAGGCGGCGCCGGTCTTGCCGCCGATGTAGCGGGTGGAGGAGGTCGGCTGGCCCTTGAGGAGGGTGTCGTAGGTGTAGCCGGTGAGCTGGGTGGCGTCGGTCTTCGAGCCCGCCCAGGTGGCGGTGGGACGGCCGAGTTCATCGTAGGCGCTCAGGATCGCCTTGCCACGGGAGTCCGTGGTCTTGATGACCTGGTCCAGCGCGTTGTACTCGGTGGTCGCCTTGCCCTTGTCGGGGTCGTTCGTGCTGGTCTGGCGGCCGAACAGGTCGTAGCCGTAGGACCAGGTGGCGCCGTCCGGGCCGGTGATCGTCTTCTGCCGGCCGGCGGGGGTGTAGGTGAACTTGGTGGACGTGTAGGGGGTGGCGGGGCTGGTGCCGTAGCCGGCGTCGGCGGGGGTGGTGCCGGCGTAGGTGCGGGTTTCGGTGGTGCGGCCGCGGATGTCGGTGATGGTGCGTTGTGCGGAGCCGCCCTGCAGGGCGGTGGTGGCGGTGGAGTCACCGGTGTAGCTGGTGGTGGTGGCCCATTTCTTGACGCCGCCCACGTACAGGGTGCTGGTGGTGGGCCGGCCGGCGCCGTCGAAGACGGTTTCCGTCTGGGTGGGGGCTTCTCCGTATTCGGCGCGGGTGTAGGTGCTGTTGGGGGTGCTGGTGGTGTCGAAGATGTCCGCGAAGGTTTCGAAGGACAGGCCGCGGGTGTCGTAGTGGGTGTCGGTGAGCAGCCGCCCGCCGTCGGGGGTCGGTGTCTGGGACTGCAGGGGCCGCAGGAGGGAGTCGTAGAGGGCGTAGCTGGTGTTGTAGGTGGTGTTGTCGTTGGTCAGGGTCGAGGTCGACACCCAGGACGGCTTGGTGGTGTCGAGGTGGTAGGCGAACTTCGCGCTGGGGGCCTGGTTGGCCGGGTCCCGGTTGGGGAGCCATACCTGGGTCAGGCGCCCGAGCGCGTCGAAGGTCTGCTCGGTCTTTTTGCGGTTGATGTCGAGGCTGCGGTATTCGAGTCCTCGGCGGGCGTCGAAGGAGCTGACCGAGTACCAGCCCTTGGGGTCGGTGGTGATGGTCCTGGTCAGGGGGCCTGCGGCGGTGGGGGTGTAGGCGGTGGAGGTGGTGCGGCCCGCGGTGTCGGTGACGGTCAGGGGGCGCCCGAGGGTGTCGTAAGTGGTGGTGGCGGTGGTCTGCCAGCCGGAGGGCAGGCGCTGTCCGTCGCCGGCGGGGGTGGTGGTGTAGCCGGTGGCCCGGCCGGCCCAGGTGACCTCGCCCTTGGTGGGCTTCTGGGTGGCGAGCCAGGTGGTGACGCCGGCGGTGTCGTAGACGGCCGCGGTGTCGGCGAGGACGTCGCCGGACACGGTGCTGGTGGCGGGCAGGTTGAGGCTGGCGTCGGTGACCGAGCACGGCTTGGCGGCGGTGCGGGTGCGGGAGACGAGGCTGGTGATGCCGATGTCGGGGTTGCGGGCGTACCAGGTGAGCGTGCAGGTTTCGTCGCCGCTCACGTCGTTCTGGCCGAGGTCGTCGGCGGCGTACACCATGCCGAGGTCGTCGTACTTGTTGGCGGCGGTGTGGGTGCGCCACTTGGCAGAGGTGGTGAGGTAGGTGCTGGTGTAGGTCGAGGATGTGCGGACCCACTGGGCGGTGTGGGCGGCGGCGTCCGGGACGGTCTGGGTGGCGGTGTTCTTGTAGGTGTAGTTGTGGAAGACGCTGCTGATGGGCTGGCTGCCGTCGTAGGTGATCTGCTGGCGCAGCAGGCCCTTGTACTGGTCGCTGTCGGCCGCGTCGGGGAGGTCGACGTCCGTGTCGAGCAGTGGGGGGACGGTGACCGTTTTGGTGGTGGTGCTGTTTTTCGTCTTGTCTCCGTGCATGCCCTGCAGGTAGAGGGAGACCGTCTTGGAGCGGGTGGTGTTGAGGGCGCCGGTGTAGGCGGTGACCTGGCGGTAGCCGCGCCAGTCGGACCAGGTGCGCTCGTCCTTCGGGATGAGGGGGTCGTCGTTGTGGTGCCAGGCCGCGCCGCTGTAGGAGTAGGCGTACTCCACGGCCGGGTTGGCGGCGGCCGCGTCGTGGGCGCCGACGGCGGTGACGCGGTACTTGTGGAACCAGTCGATCGCGGCGTTCTCGGCGCCGTTGATGTGCCAGTACTGCGGATAGCAGGAGCGGGTGTTGGTGTCCGGGGCGGCGCCCAGGACTTCGCTGCGCACGCATTCCGGTGACGACAGGGTCACCTCGGTGATGGCGCCGGTCTCCGAGGTGACGGTGGAGATGCGGGGGCGGGTCAGGGGCAGGATGTCGTCGGTGGCGTCGACCCGATTGGGCCGCATCTGGTAGGTGAAGGTGACCGGGGTGAGGGTGATGGGGGTGTCGGCGGCCTTGGCGGTCCGTTTGATGGACTTCAGGGTGAGGACCTGGTCGGAGCTGTCACCGATGTCCCCGCCGTCCAGGTACTCCTCGGTCAGCGTCCAGGAGTCGACCGGGTCGTAGGCGCCGGTGGTGGCGTTGTAGGAGACGGTGTTGATGCTGGTGAGGCGCTTGCGGGTGAAAAAGGAGGGGCCGGCGGCGTTGCACTCGTCGTCGTCCTTGGAGCAGATCGCGTCGAACGGCACGTCCGGCCAGTTTTCGGCGGTGTCCTTGGTGAGGCTGGAGCAGTCGGAGGCGGTGCAGCGTTCGGTGTAGGTGAAGGAGACCTTCGCGTCGGCCTTGTCGGTGAACAGGGCGTCCTTGCGCAGGCCGTATTCGATGCGGTCGAGGTAGCCGCCGCGGGTGTAGGGGGTACTGGCCTTGGTTGCTTTGTTCTTCTTGTAGTAGTTCGACTCTTTCGTGTACCAGTAGGTGGAGGCGTTGCCCCGGGTGTCTTCGACGTAGTCGAGGTTCCAGCGCCAGGCCTGGGTCAGGGCCCGGTCGGCGAAGGCGTCGCCGCTGGTGTAGCCGGGTTCGCCGGAGTCGTCGCCGAAGACGGGGACGGTCCAGGTGGAGTTGGTGCGCTGGTCGGCGGCGCCGTTCAGCTTGTTGAGGCCGAAGGTGTAACGGGTGCCGTCGCCGGTGGTGACGGTCCAGTATTCGCCGTTGTCGTCGCCGTTGTCCGCGCCGGTGGAGCGGGTCACGGTGGAGGCGTCGTCGTCCGCCAGCCGCCAGGTGCCGCTGGTGTTGTCCTTGACCAGGCGGGTGGACTTGCCGTTCAGGACCAGGCGGGCGTTGTCGTACTTCCAGCACTGGTCGAAGACGTCGTCGTGGCCGTCGTCGTCGCAAGAAGTGTAGGAGCGCTCGATGTAGGACTCGGTGAGGTTGAAGCCCTCGCCGACCGTGGTGGTCTGGTTGTTGGTGGTCGCGGTGCGGCCGTCGACGCTGCCGGAGTCGTAGGACAGGGACAGCGGCGGGACCGGGCCGGCCGCCGCGGGCGGCATCGTGAAGTCGTACGACCAGGTGAACGCGCCCGAGCTGCCGCCCGCCTCCCAGGACGACGACGCCGACAGCGGCGTCGCCGAGTAGTCACCGGCGCCCTTGGGCGCCTGTCCCGAGCCCGCCGATGCGGCGGTGACCGCCAGCACCGTCACACCGGAGGCGGTACTGCCCGCCTTGCCGAGCAGCTGTGTGGACGCACCGCTCTGTGCCCGGTCCAGGGCGACCGTCGTCGCAACCGTCTGGCCGTCCAGGTCGTTGTCCGTCGCCAGCGGCGTCTGCGTACGGCACTCGGCCTTGCCAGGAGTGGTCAGCGCACAGGCCGGCAGCTGTACCAGGCGCAGCCGCTGTGACCAGCCACCGCCGACCGCCGAGGCGAAGCTGCTGTAGTCGACACGGACGGTGGCCGCGCCGGGGGTGTCCGCCGCGGCCGTCAGCAGGACACCCGTGATCCCTGCCTTGCGGGCCGTGTCCTGGTCCAGGACGGTGATCTGCGCCTCGCCTCCCGCCGTGGCGGTAGCCGGTGCGGCGGAACGCGACTTGGGGGGTGCTGCCGGGCTCAGGGTGACGGGGATGTTGCCCGGTGTCGCCTTGCGATCCGTGCCGGGTGTGAGCGGGATGGTGGCCGTGCCATGCTGGGGCCAGGCGGTTTTGCGTTCCGCTGTCGCATGCTGGGCCTGCTCGGCGTTGGCTTTGCGTTCCCTGGCGGCCTTGGCCCGCGCCTTCTTCGCACCGGGTCCGACGAACGCTTTGACCTTGGTCGCCTGGGTCTTGGGCACGTCGGGCCGGCCCAGTCCGCCGGGCTGGGCGGCCGCCTGGGCCACCTGTGCCAGGCTGGTGGGCACGATCAAGGCGAGGGCCAGTGACTGTGCCAGCAGCCTGCCGGTGCGCCGCCTACCGCCGCCCTCACCGGCGTGTCTTGAGGTGCCTATGCCAAAGCTCATCGTTGTTCGTCCATCCAGGAATGTTCAGAAGGAAGTCCGGTACGCCGCTCGCGCTCTCGGCGTGTGTGCCCTGTCCGTGCCGGGTCAGGACAGCCGTTCCAGGGCTGTCCTGACCCGGCGCCTCGTCAGCCGCCCACGCTCTCGCCGATCTGTTCCGGGCCTGCCATCGCACCGACCCACACCCGCGCCTCCGTCACCCTGACGGGCAGGAAGTGCTCCCAGGCGGTCTTGCTGAGGCCCTTGCCGATAGCGAAGTCACCCGAGCCGATCTTCGCGGTGAAGACCTGCGGGTCCCCGTTGCGGAGATGACTGAGATAGAGGCTGATCGTGCCGGTCGAGGCGTCGTAGACACCGGTCAGCCGCGTCATCGGACCGATCGCGGCCTCCTCACTGGAAGCCACCGCGCTGAAGGTGCCATCGGCGTTGAGCCGACCGAAGCGCCAGTAGCCCGTCGGGACGGTCACGTAATCCATGACCTCTTCGTCCCAGATGGTCTTGTTCGGGCCCCGCTCGAACCAGATACCCCACGCAGAGCCGTCCGCCGCGCGCTGGCCCAGGACCTGCCCGGTGTAGCCCACGGGCTTCGAGGCGATCTTGTTCCTGTCCACAGCGACCTGTGTGGTGACGGTGAACGACCCGGTGTCGTCCACCAGCGGTCCGGACGCCGTCGCGGCGGCGTCCACGCCGTCGAGGACGATCGCCTCGCCGTCCAGCGACGCCCCGCCCGCCAGTGTCAGCGACCTGCCGTAGCCGGAGGTGGTGTCCGCGATGGTGCTATTGCTGCTGCGGTCGGCCGACCAGTCCGCCACCAGTTCCACCGCCGCGTGGGCGGGCGAGTTCATCGGTGTCGCTGTATCGGTGATCTCTTCCGAAGTCAGGGCCCGCTGCCACACCGTGGTCTCGTCGATGGAGCCGGCGAAGTAGTCGGTGGGCACATCGGCCCACATCGCTCGGCCGATCTGCAGCGTGCCGGTCGTCTCCCACGGGGTTCCGGCATCGGTGGTGGCCTGGAGTTTGCCGTTGAGGTAGAGACGCATCTCGTTCTTCTCGGCGTCGTGGACGCCCACGATGTGGGTCCATACCCCGCGGGGTGTGGCCTGGGGTGCGGTGGCCTTGTGCAGGACCCCGTCGGCGCCCAGCGCGCTCAGGCTCCAGGTGTTGGCTCCGCCGCCCGCGTACGAGAGGCCGAAGGGGGTGTACTTCTTCGCGAACGGGCTCGGATTGTCGGGTATCTGGCCGAGCACCGTCATGGTGCGGTTGACGCCCGCGTCGACGCGGGCCCAGGTGGAGAGCGTGTAGGAGGCCCGGGTCTCCACCACCGGTGTGGTGGTGGCCGCGTACCCGGTGCTGCCGTTCAGCACCAGTCCCTTGTCCGTGACCGGTGTCTCCATCGGGACGTCGTTGCTGTCGTGGGTGATCAGGCCGCGCCGGCCGCGGTCGTCGCGCAGCGCTCCCCCGGACAGGATTGCGTCGTCACGGCCGTCCGCAGTAGCGGCGTCCGCCGCGATCCCGCTGTCCTCGCCGAAGGACCACTGGCCGATGGGGCCGTCTCCGGCTGCGACGAGGAAGTCGACCACGGTCTGCGCTCCCCAGCCGAGGCTGTCCTTGGCCCGTACGTAGATGCGGTGCAGACCAGCCCGTGTGGGTGTGATGGGCACGGAGGCGGTCGCGCCCTTGATTTCGGCGGACCAAGCGGCCTGTGACGAGAGTTTGTACTGGTAGGCGACGTTCGTGTCACCGGCCGCGGGCCTGAAGGTGAATGTGCCCTTCACTCCCGGGCCGCCGCGGGCCGCGCAGTCGTTGGTCGTGCACTCGGTGTACGGGGAGCCGACACTGATCTGCGGTGCCTTGGGCCGGGTGGAGTCGATGCGGAAGTAGCAGTAGCCGTCGGAGGCCACGCTGCTCAGGTGGCTGGAACCGCCGTTGTAGTACGACCACGTCCATGCGTGGTAGCGGTACAGGGCGCCGTCGGTCAGCTTCGACCACTTCAAGGACACGGCTCGGTTGTCGGCCACATAACCGGTCGAGGGGCTCAGTTCGCCGTTGCCAGGAGGAACGTCCGCCCAGGTGGTGCCGCTTTTCACGTCGACGTCGAAGAAGACCCGCAGTTGAGCGTCCTTCTCGCCGCCCGCCTTGGTCTGGGCGGTGGCCTTCAGCGTCGGCTCCGGGTAGGACATGACCGCCGGGTCGCTCTCACTGCGCTCGCACACCGGGGTCGTGCTGGTTCCGCCGCCCTGCAGACCGACGCCCGTGGGCTTGTCCGGCAACCCGACAAAGTCCACCGCGAGCACCGCGTCGTTCTTGAACCGCTTCCAGGCAGAGGTGTCCGACTCGTCATGGGCGCGGACTTCGAGGGTCAGCCGGGAGAACTTGCCGGCCGCGAAGTCCCGCACCGTGGGGGTGAGGTTCTCGTTGGTCTCTTCGGGGTTGTCGTTGAACTCGATCGGTGCATCCGCCGAGCCGGGATCGCACAACGAGCCCCGTCCGGCCGACACATACCGGTCGACCATCCAGTCCAGCTCCTTCGGGCGGGACGACCAGGTCGTGGAGGAGGAAATGTTGTCGGTGCGGACCAGATCGACCCAGCGGGGGTCGCACTGAAACGCCCACGGTTCAGTGACACGGAACGTGGCGTCCAGGATCTGCTTGCCCGCCAGGCTGGACGGGGAGAACTCGAAGTACAGCTTCTGCACATAGCCCGGGCCGCAGTAGTAGCCGTTCCAGGAGCCGCACTTGCCCGCGCCCTTGCCCTGGTCGTCGTCGCCGTTGCCCCAGCCGTAGGACTCGTAGCCGTCGCTGCGCAGCAGGGTGCGCTCCGACTCGCCCCAGGTCACCGTCGGGTCGATGAACACCGGGAACGCGGATTTCTCGGTGGAGGTGAGCATGTCCGCGTCCGGGATGACGGACAGCGAGTCCTTGCCGACCTCGATGTCCATCCGGGTCACCGTGTCGCCCTGGCCCGGTTCCAGACCCGAACCCGACGGGGCCGTCTCCGCCGGGTCCGACGGCTCACCCGTGGCGCCGGGTGCTGGGTCGTCGGTGGCCGCGGTCATCAGCTGGGTCTGGGTGCCGGTGGTGGTGTTCTGGCCGGCGGAGTCCCACATCCGGGCCGGCGGGGCCTTGAAGACCGTGGTGCCGTTGCCGTCGACCGCTGCCAGATTGCCGGCCGCGCCCTCACGGACGGCGAGGTTCTTGGTTTCCAGGCCGAAGGTGAGCTTCCGCAGCTCCTCGCTCGCGGCCGCCTCCGGGGTTTTGACGACCAGGACGTGCTGGAAGCTCTGCGGGGTCGCCGTGACCTGCAGGTCGACGCCCGGCAGGACCTCCGGGTACAGGGCGCTCGGCCCGTCCAGGCGCGGGGCGGGCAGCGTGCCCGGCCAGTCCAGCGCCAGTGAGCGGCCCGCGTCCTCGATCCGCGCCAGCGGGCCGTCGCCGCCGCCGGAGAACGCCATCTGCACGGCAGCACCCTTCGGGCCCACCATGCCGTCCGCGTGCTGTACCAGCGTCGCGTCCGGCTTCTGCCAGCCACCGCCCGACACCGGCACCCGGACCGGAACCGACGACTCCTCCAGCGTGAACGTGTAGCCGTCGGGGTTGGCGAACACCGTGGTCCGCTCCGTGCGCTCCCCCGTCACCTCCACCCGCTGACCGGACTCCTGCGCCTGTTCAAGGGCCTTCTGCCCTTCCGACAACGGCGCCGAAGCCGGCGGCTCCTCATCAACCGCGTGGGCCACCGGCCCCGGCACCAGGGCAGCCACCACTGCCGCACACACCACCGCCGTCACACCCGCAGTGGCACTGCGGCCACGTTCTCCGGCAGGTTTCCCCGCACGGCCCTTCAGCCCGGGCAGCACCCCTCGTCCGCCCCGCAACCGGGTCCACATCCCTGCCACACCCCACCCACAAGATTTACAAAGTAGCCAGGGGTAACTAACGCCTCAACAGAACGTCAGGTCAACGGGCAGAAAAACGGACAACATACCGTCAAGTTCCGGAACGGCACGTGAGGAATTCGACGTTTACCGAGGGTTGTATGAAAGTTGATCACGAGTCGGCCTCAGATGCGACGCAGCAAGATCAACAAAGTTGACGCCTCGGGATGCTCTCCCGAGGCCGGCCCTGACCAGGGCGCATTCGACCGACCGCAGTAAGGGGGCCCGGAACCCACCCGGCCACCCACTGGAGAACTGCCCCTGCGTCTGGACATTTCCGGCACCAACAGGCACGACCGGCCAGACCTGGAGGACGTTGCACCTTGCCGGCCTTCGGTCGGCGTTGTACGCGTGCGCCTTCGCAACACCGCCGGCATCGGAAAATGGTCTTCGTACCCGCGTCCTGCGGCACGGCAGCGGGGTAGACGTGACGCCGGGACAGAACCGGTGCGACTGCTGGACGGCGAGTCCAGCCCGGTGCACAGGGCGTAGACGTGACTGTCAGGAATTAGGGCCATCGACGGTGCCTTCGGGCATGGCCAGAAGGCACCTGACCGGGCCTTGTTCGGCCTGCTGCCCGCAGACCACACTTGCGCCCATGGTGCTCAATGGTGACAGCGAGGCAATCGACCCTTGGGCACTCCTGCTGGCGACGGACTGAAGCAGCGTCGATCACTGCTGTCCCAACGTCGCCCCGGCGACTCACGTGATCCTGGCGGGGCTGCTGGATGACGATGAGGACGTTCAAAGGGCCGCCGTAGACGACCTCAGGCAGGTAGTAACGCACCAGAACAGCATCTACGCCGCTACCGCCCCGTCGGCTCGCTTCGTCATCGCCATCCTTGACCATCCCCGGACGATGGCCTCGGGGGTCTACTTCTACGAGGAGCGCCGCCGGCCTGTGCGTGCGGCGCTCCTGGAGTGGCTGGGCGACCTCGCTGACGATGCGACGATGATGCGACCTGTGACGAAGAGGGCCCGGGAGAGCCTGCCGATGTCGCAGCGGTGCGGGCTGTCCTCCCTCTGATCTACGAGGTGGCGCAGCCATACCTCGCTGATGCGGATCCCCTGCTCCAGGAAGCCGCCGTGCACGCAGTTGCGATGGCACTCGCCGTGTCTGAACTGGCCGTGCACATTCCGCAAGTTGTGCCGCTCGTACGCGCTCTTGGCACCAGCGAGAACCGAGGCTACCGATACCTCGCTCAGCGATGCCTCATGACCTGGGGCAGAGAGCCCGGCCCCCTGCCCGACCCACGACGCTGGGGCTCCAAACCGGTAGAGGGCCCATGGGCTGACGGTTACTCCGACGACCCGCCATTCTGACCCCTGGGTACCATGACGCATCAGGTGTCACCGACGGCAACTCCGGGAGCGGAGCGTACCTATCTGTGTGTCTCCAGGCTGGGTTACTCACTGATCGTTTCAGAATGGGCCCGGCTGAGAACAGCACTCCCGTTGGCATTTGTGCAGCTGAGCTGGCATCTTGGCCCATGGCCTTGCGCATGCGGCTTGAGCAGCAGAAGCAGATCCGGGTCGGCCGGGCGTAGGAGTGGGTGGATGGGCGGGGACGCGGAGCGGGAGCGCTGGGAGCTGCGGTCGGGAGTCGGTGTGGGACCGTTGCAGTTCGGGATGTCTCCAGCCGAGGTCGCCCAGGCACTTTTGGCTCCTGAACCGCAGGAACGGGCTGGCGGTCCGTATGCGCAGGAGGACTTCCCGGATGGGTTGAAAGCGTTCTACGACGTGGGCAAGCTGGCCTGCATTGCACTGGATGCGGTCACCGGTCCGCAGGTCTTCCTGTCTGGCTTCCCGCTGGCGGGAAGCGATCCGGAGCAGGGCCAGCAGTTCCTGCTGGACCACGCTGCGGAGCATGGGAACTGCCTGCTCTACACGCCTGATGGCTCGCTTTCCCTGACTGATATAGGGGTTTTTCTCCGCTCGCAGCAGGTCGGGGCAACGCGCCTGACCCGTCCGCTCTTCGTGAAGGAGGAGTGGTTGGAGTCGGAGTACTTCCGAGACCACCTTCCGCTGGAGGGCGCCTCAGGCTGAGCACTCGATCTGGCGAACTGACGCCAGACGGAACTGGCCCGAGACATCGTCCGTCGCTGCCTCGCCGCCGGCCTGCCCGCCCAGTGGGTCACCGCGGACGAGGCCTACGGGCAGGACTGGAGCTTCCGCCGCCTGCTCGAGCAACTCGGCCTCGGTTACGTCGTCGCCGTGCCCAAGTCCCAGCAGATCAAGTCCCTGGCGGGCATCTGGCGCATCGACCAGCTCATCGACGAAGCACCTGGTGATGCCTGGCAGCGGCTTTCCTGCGGCGACAGGGCCAAGGGCCCGCGGATCTACGACTGGGCCGCGGCCAAACTGCCCGCCAACCTGATCTTCGGCCCCGACCCGCCGACCCACCATCGGTGGGTGATGGCCCGCCGCAGCCTGTCCAACCCCGGCGAGATCGCCTACTACCTGGCCCACGCACCCGCCGGCATCGAGATCGTCGACCTGGTCCGGATCGCCGGCTCCCGCTGGGCGCCAGGGTTCGGCAGGAGTGCGAGCCGTTCGAGGGCAGCGGTGATCTGGGAGGGCCAGTGCCGGGCCAGGCGGAGGATCCGCCGACGGCCGGTGGTCACCAACTGCCCCGCCGCACTGAACAGGCGGAACCGCAGACGGCGGGGCTCCCAGAACCTGGACTCGCCGGTCAGCGCGAGCATCGGCGCCCAGGCCACCACGAGCTGCCCCAACCTCCCGGTCGAGGTCACCCTCGCACGGTAACCACCTGCCGGCGCACCATCAGGCCCCTCCCCCGCCGGGCCCGGCCAGCGGCTGACGCATGTCGAGGTAGCAGCGCAGCCGCACACCCGCCTGACCGGCATCCCGGGTGGTGCGCTCCACCGACGTCGTCGCCCACCACGCCGCCAGCGCCGCGTGAAACGCGAACGCGGTCTCATCATCCGCAGTGGCGACGTCGACCACGACCAGACCGGGCTCGGACACATGCGTTTCGTTGATCGCTTCCATGGTCGGCACGACGCACCGCCACCGGCAGCAGTTCTCCCGGAAGCCAACGTTCACCCGCGAGAGGGTCAGCAGAGCTGGCCGTGCAGTCTCACACGGTCAATCGCACTGCGGCCCTACGCCGGATCCGGCGTAGGGCCGCAATTTGGAGGAAGGTCACTTGCTCGCGAGCGGTCACAGAGCGGGCGTCACTAATCGCGATAGACGGACCTTCGGACCGCTCGGTCGAGTGGTGGTTGGATCAGGCCGACGACGGCACCAATGGCGCCCATCACCAGCGCGCCCTGCCAGGGTGTGCCGATGAAGCCAAAGGCCAGGCTCAGCACTGTTCCAAGCACCGCACCGATCAGTGCGAAGAGCATGCCGCGCTTCCAAGCGATCGCATACGCCTTGCTCGCGTCAGGCACAGGTGTTCTCCCTGTTGGTCAGACTTTCGCTCCGCCGATGAGTCCGCCGACGACGCTGCCAAGGACAGCGTTCTTGGCGTCGTCGCTGTCTCCGCCCGCGACCACGGCTCCCAGCCCTGCACCGGCGCCTCCCCATAGGGCGCCTGTTACCGCGCCGGCGGCCACGCAGCCTATTCCGGCCGTCCCTGCGCAAGCTGCGGCCACAGCTGTTGCAGCAGCGAGGCCAGCCACGGCACCACCAATAGCGCTTCCCACATCAGGCCAGCTGAACAGCCCCGTCGGGTCACTGTTGTTGATGGGGTCGCCGGCGGCGTAGAGGTAGGGGTTGGATTCCTGGCCGGAGGGATCGGGCTGGGTGAAGCGGCCGAGGGCGGGGTCGTAGTAGCGGTGCCCCATCTTGTACAGGCCGGTCGGGTCTGCGTACGCACCCGCGTACCGGTACGGCTGGGGCACGGTCTCGGTCGGCGTGCTCCGCGGCGCGCCGGTGGGTCCGTAGGCGTAGGTGTGGGTGCGCTTGCCGGTGTCGTCGGCGAGGCCGAGGACGTTGCCGGTGGCGTCGGTGAGGTAGTAGTAGGACTTCCCCCCAGTCGTCATGGAGTTCAGGGTGCCCGCCGGTTCGCGGATGAATCCGGTGTCGACGCCGTTGGTGGTGGTGGAGGCGAGGCCGAGGGCGGTGTGGTGGAACCAGGTCGAACCGAACTTGGTGCGTTCGGCGTTGCTGGTGCCGGCGTGGACCAGGTCGTAGGTCTTGCCGCCCGCGGTGATGCCGGCGAGTTGGCTGTAGTCGGTCCAGGTCTCGTTGGTGCGGGCGGTGGTGCCGGCGGCGGCGGTTTCGTTGCCGAGCTTGTCGTAGGACCAGCCCGTGGTGGAGCCGTTCTTTCCGGTCAGTTCGCTGGCGTCGTCGTACGTGTAGGTCGTGGCGCCCGGGCAGGCGGATGCGCTGCCGTCCTGGCTGGTGAGGTTGCCGGCCTTGTCGAAGCAGTACAGCCACGACGCCTTCCGCGCGCCCGCGGAGTCGGCTTCGAGGGCGTAGGTGAGGCGGTCCTGGGAGTCGTAGGTGTAGCTGGTCTTGTCCTTGGTGAGGTTGTCGGTGCGGGTGCGGATCTTGGTGGTGTCCTTGCCCGCGCTGGCGTAGCTGTAGGTCAGGTCGACGAAGGTCTGGGTGCCGGAGGTGGTCTTGACGGCGCTGGGGCGGCCGTTGTTGTCGATGGTGACGGTCTGGGTGGTGCCGCCGGGGTAGACGGTCTTGGTGCGCTTGTCGTTGTTGTCGTAGTCGAAGTCGGTCTTCTTGCCGTCCGGGGCGGTCAGGTAGTCCAGGCGGCCGGCCTTGTCCCAGGTGTAGTCCGTGGTGCCGGTGGGGTCGGTGTAGTAGTCGACGTCGCCGCCCGGGGTGTAGGCGAGGGCGGTCTGGGCGCCGTTTTGCAGGGTGCGGCGTTTTTCGCGGTTGAGCTTGTCGTACTCCCAGGTGGTGGTGCCGGAGGCGTCGGTGCGGGTGGTGACGTTGCCGTCACCGTCGTAGGTGTAGGTGACCGTGGCGTTCGTGGAGGACACCTCGCGGACGCGGTCGCGGGTGTCGTAGCCGTAGACGGTGGTGATGCCGCGGCCGTCCTTGACCGTCTCCACCCGGCCCAGCGGATCGTAGGTGTAGGTCGTCTCGCCCAGCGGCGCCGGCGGCTTCACCTTCCACAGGTTGCCGTGGTCGTCGTAGGTGAAGGAGGTGACCTTGCCGTTGCCGTCCTTGACGGTGCAGCGCTGGCCCTCGAAGCCGCCGCACTTCGGGGTGGCCTCGTTGTAGGTGTACTCCCGGGTCGCACCCGCCGTACCGGAGGTGGTCACCGACATCGTGTTGCCGTTGGCGTCGTACTTGAAGCTGTCCTTGCGGCCGTCGGCACTGGTGAAGTCGTTGGGCAGGTCCGTGCCGGCGACCGTCTGATAGGCCGTCACCGATGCGGTCGCGCCCATCGGCAGCTTCTGGGAGACGGCGTTGTTGCGGCCGTCCCAGCCGTAGGTGGTGGTGTTGCCGCCGGTGCCGTCCGTGCCGGTGCCCATCGCGTCGGTGGCGGTCTGGGTCAGGTGGTTCTTGTACGTGGAGTGGCGGGAGTGCCCGAGCGGGTCGGTGACCTTGGTGACCTCGCCGTCGGCGTTGTGGGTGTAGATGGTCTCGTCGCCGTCGGGGTCGGTGAGCGTCGTCGTGCCCGCATCCGAGGCAGTGGCCGCGCTGTAGTCGTAGCGCCAGGTCGGGCCCGTGTGGCCAGTTCCCGTCGTGCCGGTGGCGCGTTGCATGGAGGTGACGCGGTTGTGGGCGTCGTAGGTGAACTGGGTGACCGTGCCCTCGGGGGTGGTCACCTTCGTCACCCGTCGGGAGCCGTCGTATTCGTAGGCGGTGGCCTTGCCGGCGGTGTCGGTGGCCTTGGCGAGGTTGCCGGCCGCGTCGAGGTCGAAGACGGCGGTGCGGCCGGTGTGGTCCTTGGCCTGCCACTGGTTCGGGTAGGTCTTGAGCAGGTCGATCCAGCGGCCGGAGCGGGTCTCGGTCAGCTTGAATCCCTTGTGCTCGCTGCCCTCGTCGTGCTGGTCGACGGTGATCGTGCCCTTGTTCCTGTCCGTCACCTTGAGCAGGGTGCCGTGCTGGTTGTAGGTGTCTTTGGTGCCGGACTTGCGGTCGGTGAGGGTGTAGGTGCCGTCCGCGTTCTTCTTCAGGTCCTTCGAGTAACCGGCCGGCGTGGTGTAGGTGCCGTCGGCGTTGGCGGTGAAACGCAGCAGGTCGCCGGTGGCGTCGAAGACGTCGACCTCGCCGTCGCCCACCTGCAGGTAGCGCTCGTAGGCCTGCCACCAGCGCTGCGACACCTTCCCCCAGGGCGCCTCGAGGGAGTTGTAGGTACGGGCCAGCTGGAGCTTCTGGCCGACGCCGGCGATGTCGAAGTCGGTGGCGGCCAGCATCAGGTTGCCGTCGGAGACATTCACCCGCGCCACCAGGGCGTCGTTCAGGCGGGTGTCGAGGATCTGGTGCCAGGGCACCTGGCCCTGCCCCTCGGGCAGGTAGCCGGCGGCCGCGGCGGCAGCCGTCGAGCGGGACGCCGAGGACTTGTCGGAGCTTTCGCCGGTGGCGCGGGCCTTCTGCGCCGCCCGCCAGGCCGCGACCTCGGCCGACGGCTTCGCTTCCGCCTCCGACTCCGGCGCCTTGACCGAACCGGCCGGCGTCGCGGGAGCCTCGACCTTCGTCGGCTTCGTCCACGGACTCTCCGGCTTTGGCAACTGGGGCTTCGGCGCCGCCGCCAGGCCGGGAGCCGCGGCGATCACCACGGCGGCCGTGGTGATCGCCGAGACGAGAGCGGTTCTGTGTGTTCTCCGGGCACGCCACAGGGGCGTGCGCGCAGCACGCGAGTGCATCAGCTTCCCCCCACAGGAAGTCAGACGGGCAGTCAGAACCAGCGACCACAACGGCCACCGGTGGCGCACAAGTTGACACAGGAAGCACACAAACCGGCGCGACGTCCCCTCGAACGTCATCTGCATGCGGGCCGGAATCAGCCCCACCGCTTCACCGGGGCGAAGCGGGACCTAACGGCATCAATCACCACGGCAGGCAGGCGGAATTGACAGTTCCGTTACTGATTCCCGGGGGTCTCTTGACCGGAACCTGTCGGCCTGGGCTCCTTTCATGGAGTGCGAGGTGAGCGACCACCCTCTTTCGGCCAGGGCCAGACCTCCCCCGCCTGCCGGCCAAGCGGTGCTCACGGATCGTCCTTGCCGGTCACAGCGGAAAAGCACGGGGCAGAGAGGTTGTCTCAGAGAATGCGCTGAACATCAGGAGACGGCCGGTGGCCTCCATGGCCGCCGCCTGCTCCCGGCCGGCCGTCGCGCACCCCCGGGCACAGGGCGTCGTCCCTCGAGGCCGCCGCCACTGGGTCGGATGACGACAGCGGGACCGGAGAACCGCTTCGGGTGCCCGCGCGCAGCGCCCGGCATGAGGCGGATCAGTGACGTGCAGGTGGCCGTGCCGGGCTTGGCCGTGGTGGAGGCCGCGGCCGCCGACGACGAGACTGCCTTCGCGGCCCAGGCGCTGCCCGCCGCGCGGTGCGTCACCGCGCCCGCGGACCGTACAGCCCGGGAACCCGGCGAGCCCGGCGTGCGGCTGCGCCTCTTCCTGGACCTGCGCCAGGACACCGGCACGTAGCTGGGGCCGCCGTCGCCGGGCGGGCGGACGACCGGCGCGGTGCTCCGGCTCGCTGACCAGACATGGTCGGGGTGTCCGCCACCGTGGTCGGGCTGATGGTCAGGGAGTGTCACCGGAGCAGGAGGAGCGGCAGGCGATGCCGGGACCCTGTGTGCGTGGTTCGCCGGGGCGCGGGTCGTACAGGGCGCGGCCGCCGGGGAACTGCCCGGCCTCGGTGATCAGGGCGGCGCCGTCGTCGGCCTCGTCCTGTGTCCAGCCGGTGATGTCGAGCAGCAGGCCGTCCAGCGGGCCGCCGACGAGGTCGGCGTAGGTCCGGGCCGGCCGTGGGCCCGGGGCGGGGTCGTCATGGTCGTGGCCGTAGACCCGGCGGCGTGGCAGCTGCTCGTCATCACGGTTCATCCGTTCAGCGTGGCAGCTGCCACTGTCAGCCGGGGTGCGGTCGCGTCACCTGCGGAAGCGGGAGAGCCAGGTGCCGTCGGCCTTCTGCTCGGGCACGGCCTGGTCGTGCTCCTGGTGCTCGGGCACGGCCTGCTCGGCGTGGCGTTCGGCGGTGACGGCTTGCTGCTTGCAGTCGACGCACAGGTGCGGGTGGGTCTCACGTGGGGCACCCCACCCGGCGGGCTCGATGGCCTTCCACCGTTCGTCGGTGAACCGGCTGCCGCAGCCGGCGCACACCGGACGGTTGGCCTCCCGCTCGGCCTTGTGCTGTGCGGCGATACGGCGCAGTTCCTCCTGGTGCTCGCGCTGGCTGGCTGCGTACTCGGCCTGCTGGCGGGCGTCGTGGGCTTCGCGGCGCGGGTTGCCGATCGCCTCGAGGAGCGTCTGGTTCTGTGGCCGGCCGAAGCGCCGGAAGACGGCCCCGGCCGGGCCGTGCTCCTTGAGGTGCTTCATGCCGGTGACGACGATGGGGAGCTTGCCGTCGTACATGTGGAAGCCGTCCTCGTACCAGGTGCCCTTCCAGTGCCGCTGGGTGAGCTCGGCCAGCTGCGCGATGACGGTGTCGGGGTTGCGGGGGCCGATGCGGTTGAAGACGAGCAGCAGTGGTGGGTGCGGCTGGTCGCCGTGGCGTCCGTCAGGCGCCCACCAGCGGGTGCGCCACATCGGCCGCTCGGTGCCGTCGACGTCCTTCACCTTGCGCTGGCCAAACCGCATGTACTTGTCGATCTTCGCGGCGAGGACCTGCGCGGACTCGAAGCAGTTGTCGATCTCCACGAACAGCAGCGGCACGCCGTCCTCGGGCGCGGTGATGACGATGTCCGCCTGGGCGCCGCCCCTGCCCGGGTTGGACCAGGTGCCGGTCGCGGGCAGCGCCACCTCGGTCGTGTAGGAGGCGATGGTGCCCAGCCCGGCGGGCGCGTCGACTGCCGTCTGCGCGGCGGCGCGGACGTCGGCCGGCTCGCCTGTGAGCTGGGCGAGGTCCGGCTTCGGGCGCAGCAGGGCGAGCACGGCTTCGTTGACCGTCATCGGGTGCGAGGCGCCGGTGCGGCCGGCGCCGCGGGCCGGGTCGCCCATCTCCCCCACCGGCCGCCCCAGCTCGCGGGCGGCGGCCTTCAATCCCATCGGGGTGAGGTTGCGCAGCCTGTCTCCGCTCGGGAGCTGTCCGCCGTTCTCCGCCAGGCCGTGCTTGCGCAGATCGGACAGCGCTCCGGTGTGGGAGGCGGTGCGGGCCTGCTTCCGCTTCGAGGGGGTCGGCTTGTCGGTGTGCCGGTAGCTCAGGTGCGGGGCTGAGATCTGCTGGATCTGTTCGGCCGTGGCGACCTTCAGCACGCCGAGCACGCGCAGCACGTCGCCGCGCAGGTTGTTCGACGACCCCGCCGGGTTCTCCTCACGCTTGGCCGCCATCAGCTGCGCTCCTTCCCCGTCGACTGGTGCGCGCGGCCACCTGCTGAGCGCTGGCCGCGCCCGGCCGCCAAGGGCACCCGGCCCCCGGACCCGATGATCTCCCCCACCACGGACATTCCTTTCAAGTTCAGGAGGAGAGAAGGGGGCTGTGACAACGCGGCGCGCGATCGTATCTGCGTGGTGACCTGGGCTTTCGTCATGCGGCATGGTGCCGGGCACCAAAGTGGGTTCCACAGTGGCCTCCCGAGTGCGCACCGCAGGAGGCCGGGGCGGCTTGCCCGCTGCTGGTCGGGCCCGTGGGCGGGGCGGGCACGCCGGGCGCCTGCCGGGGGTCGGTGCGCGGTCATCACGGTGGCTCCTTCGCTTCGGGCCGCCCTGGTGGGCGGGGACTCGAGGGAGCAGCGTGCAACCGACCCCCTTGTCCGCGGTCTGACCGGAGCCGGTAGCGGACCCGGTCAAGGAGAAACACGGCCGTGGTCGGGGCGGTAGCAGAGGTGGACAAGGGGGCGTGGTCGGACTCGTGGGGCGGATTCCAGCGGTCGTTGCAACAGGTTGAGTGCCGCAACGGTGTCGGTTGCGGCGGTGATCAGTGTTGCCAGTCGGTCTCGCCGCCTGGGCCAACCAGGACGGGATCGATTCCTGAGCCGGTGAGGTTCCACGACTCGTAGTCGGGGTCTGGCTCGATGCTGAGCCGAGTGCCGTCGTCGAAGCCGAGGGACAGGGTGCCTTGCCCGGTGACCTCGGTTTGGGTGACGCACTTGGCGAACAGGCCGAGTACCGGCGCCAGGGACGGTCCAGTGGCTGGCATCAGTAGGGCCCGGTGGCCCAAGGAGTCCACGAGGGTGAACGGTGTCTCGATGACGAGCTCGCCCTCGACGCGGATGCGGCCGTCTGGGGCGTGATCGGTGAAGCTAATCCGGATCTGGTGGTCGAAGGCCGTGCGTGTGACACGGGTGCCGACCAGCTCCGCAGGTACTCTCACCGCTCCCCCTGCCGCGGTTCTGCCGTGTGTCGACGGAAAGCCGACGACCGGCTCTGTTGGGCCTTGAGCAGTGTAGACAGGCGCTCGGTCGGCGTTTCCCAGCCGAGCGTCTTGCGGGGCCTGCTGTTCAGTTCGGCGGCGACCGCGTTCAGGTGCTCGCGAGTGTGGACGGACAGGTCGGTGCCCTTGGGAAAGTACTGACGGAGCAGGCCGTTGGTGTTTTCATTCGAGCCGCGCTGCCACGGGCTGCCGGGGTCACAGAAGTAGACCGGGACGTTGGTGGCCATGCTGAAGTCGCGATGAGCGGCCATCTCAGTGCCCTGATCCCAGGTCAGTGACCGTTTCAGGTCAGGTGGCAGGGTGTTGACGGTGGCGATGAGGGCGTCGCGCACGGCTGCGGAGTTGTAGCCGTCGGGCAGGCGGACCAGCATCAGGTAGCGGGTGCTGCGGTCGACCAGGGTGGCGATCGCGGAGTGCTTCTTGCGGCCGAGGATCAGGTCGCCTTCCCAGTGCCCGGGGACGGCCCGGTCGGCTGCCTCGGGCGGCCGTTGGCTGATCATGACCTTGTTCTTGACTGCCCGGAAGCGCCGGCGATCGGCCAGGCGGCGAGGGAGCCGTCTGACACGTCCCGTGCGCAGAGTTTGGGTCAGTTCGCGGCGGAGTTCTGTGCGGCCTTGGCTGTAAAGGGCCTGGTAGATGGTCTCGTGGCTCACGTGCATGTCCGGCCGATGAGTGAAGCGTCTGCGCAGAGCGTGGCAGATCTGCTCAGGGCTCCAGCGCAGGGTCAGGTGCGACTGGATGAAGTCGTGCAGTTCCGGGTTCTGGCCGATCTTCCCGGTCTTTGGACGAGGCCGGCGGGCGTCAGCGCGTCGCTGGGCGGCATAGGGCCGGTAGTGCCAGCGGCCGTCGGCCAGGGCTGTGCCGTTGCGGCGGACTTCTCGGCTGATCGTCGACGGGCTGCGGCCCAGCTCGGCGGCGATCGTCCGGATGGTGGCCTTCTCCAGTAGCCGGTCGGCTATGTAGACGCGCTCGGCCTCACGGAGATAGCGCGAGGGACTGCTCGATTCATCGACGGGTGCCGCGTTGAGCGGTGGTGCTGCCTTGAACCGACCCGAGGCACCTCGTCCGTTGCGCCATCGTTCGCCGGTGCGGGTGCTGATGCCGACGGCCCTGGCGGCCTCGGCAAAGCTCATTCCTTGATCCACAAGCAGGAAGTATGTCTCCCGTTCTTGGACCAGCGGCCTGTTGCCCTGGGGCCTTCGCTTCTCACGAAATTCGACGTCCATCGCCACCTCTGAGCCGAGGTGTTGCAACGATCGCTAGAACCCAGACTGCGGGCCCGACCACGGCAGGTCACAGCCCCGCGTGGGGAGCCAGCTGACAACGACGGACCCGACCATGCAGAAGACTCAAAGACGCTTGGGTCCCCTCAGATTCATCACACCTTCTCCACAGAGGTCGTCGGCTGGTTCATCCCATCGCGAGCAAGGGGAGGCACAGACGGCCGATTTGACCCCCACCCTCCTTAGAGATCGTCTCAACTGGCTTGATCAGTAGGCTGCCGGGCGTGATAGCGATGGTGGAGCGTCTGGTGCCGGACGGGTTGTGGAAGTTGTTCCAGCGGGTGGTACCCGCCGCTCCGGTTCGGCCTCAGGGTGGTGGCCGGCGCAGGTACGGGGACCGACAGGTGCTGGCGGCGATCATCTTCGTGGCCACGACGGGCTGTACATGGCGCCAGCTGCCGACGGGTTTCGGCCCGTCCGGACCGACCGCGCACCGACGGTTCACCGAGTGGAGTCGGGCCCGGGTGTGGGGCAAGCTTCACCGCCTGGTGCTGGACGAGCTCGGCGCTCGCGGCGAGTTGGACTGGTCGCGGTGCGCGATCGACTCGGTGAGCATGCGGGCGATGAAAGGGGGGACCTGACGGGCCCGAATCCCGTAGATCGCGGAAAGAAGGGCTCAAAGATCCATTTGATCACCGAGCGGACCGGTCTGCCCCTCTCCGTCGGCATCTCGGCGGCGAACACGCATGACAGCCAGGGCCTGGAACCCCTCGTGCGGGGTATCCCACCGATCCGCTCCCGCCGCGGACCGCGCCGTCGGCGGCCCGCCAAGCTCCACGCCGACAAGGGCTACGACTACGACCACCTGCGCCGATGGCTCCGCACCCGACGCATCATCCCGCGCATCGCCCGCAAAGGTGTCGAGTCCTCCCAGCGGCTGGGCCGCCACCGCTGGACCGTGGAGCGGACGGTGGCGTGGCTGGCCGGGTGCCGCCGCCTGCACCGCCGCTACGAACGCAAGGCCGACCACTTCCTGGCCTTCGTCGGGATCGCCGCCGCCCTGATCTGCTACCGCAGGATGGCGACCTGACCGGCGAGGACGGCAGGCTGGCATGATCCATAACGCATTCGGACGATCCCGCCCTGCCGCTGGCCTGCTGCCCGGCAGCGATCCATACCAACGAGGTACCCCATGACCGACTATCTGGCTGCCACCATGGCAATGCTTGGACCGGCCCAGAACCGCTATGCAGAGCCCTCGGCATGGGGCCGCCTCCACGCCGATCTCGGCATACGGCTGCCGGCCGACTACCGGGTGATCGTCGACGCATACGCCCCGATCCAACTCAACGGTCATCTCTCCTTGTCCCACCCCGCGACCGAGCGGTGGAACCTGGTCCAGTGGATCCGGGACACCATCCAGGCGTGGTCAGAAGTGCCCTGGGATGAGCTCGACCTCGAGCGCGGCGAGGATCCCCGCCAGCTCCTTGGACTCGAGGAGTTGAGCTTCGGCACCCGCAACGGCCTGTGGCCGATCGCGAGCACCGACCGAGGAGAGACGATCTTCCTTGACGCAGCCGCCGATGCCACCAGACTCGTGGTCAACTATGACGAAACCTGGGCAGAGCACCGCATGTGCTTCACCGAATGGCTCTATCGCTACCTGGTCGGCGAAGACATGACCGGCCCCAACAGCTCAGCTTTCTATCCAGGCCCTGTGAAACTGCAGCACCTCCCGATGTCTGCCGGCGAACGTCCCGAGCCTTGGTACGGCCCAGACCGAGGTATGTGAGGCGCTGGCACCCGCTGGCAGGGGACGGCCCCAAACGAGATGACCTCTTAGAGGGCGTTTACGCAGGTTAAGCCCTGTAAGCGGTTTTTGCTCCTGTTCTGCTTTGAGGGCTTTCATCCCGTAGGTGGCGAATGGCGCTCTCCGCGGTGGATGCTTGGTCATCCGTCTCGTTCGCTTTTACGCCTGGAAGTCCGTCTGGTTTGAAGTTGCTGCGGAATCGCCCAACGACCAGCGGAATCGAGTCCTCCGTCTCGCTCGTGATCACGCTACGTCGTGAGCGAGCGCAAGCCGTACCCCAGCGACCTGTCCGACGCCCGATGGGCCCTGATCGAGCCGACACTGACGGCCTGGAGAAAGGCCCGGCTCGACCGCAGACCAACCGGGAAGCCAGCCAAAGTCGATTTACGGGACGTCTTCAACGCGATCCTCTACGTGAACCGCACAGGAATCCCCTGGAAATACCTCCCACATGACTTCCCGAACCA
>NZ_JBVHWR010000024.1:0-20740 GCF_055564355.1 Streptomyces sp. NPDC029152
TGGCCGACCAGCTCGACACCGCCGTCGAACAGAACGGCAAGGGCGACCTCGCCGCCCTGCTCGCCGGCGGCGACACCTGGACCGTCGCCGGCTGAGAGCCGTACCGCTCCACGAGGCCCGGGTCTTCAGACCCGGGCCTCGTCGTATGCCCGGCGCGCCCGCGCGACGTCGTCCATCCGCTCCTTCGACCACCGGGCCAGGCCCGCCACCTGCTCGGCCGCCTCCCGGCCGAGATCCGTCAGGGAGTAGTCCACCCGCGGCGGGATCACCGGCTTGGCGTCCCGGTGCACCAGGCCGTCGCGCTCCAGGGTCTGGAGCGTCTGGGTCAGCATCTTCTCGCTGACCGTCCGGCCCTGCCGGGAGACGGCGCGCCGCAGCTCGCCGAAACGGTACGGGCGGTCGATCAGCTCCATCAGGACCAGGACGCCCCAGCGACTGGTGACGTGTTCCAGGACGAGCCGGTACGGGCACATCGCCTCGCGGCTGACGCTTACTTCCACAGCCGTACCTTACTTGAAAGTGGGTACTATCCATAAGTTAGCGCCCCTCCTAGGGTGAGTGACAGAGAAGGACGTCACCGCACGAGGAGTACGCAGATCATGAGCATCGTCGTCACCGGAGCCACCGGACGCCTTGGCCGCCACGTGGTGGAGCAGCTGCTGGAGAAGGTCCCGGCCGACCAGGTCACCGCCGTCGTGCGCAGCGAGGAGAAGGGCGCCGGCCTCGCGGGGCGCGGCGTGCGGATCGCCGTGGCCGACTACAACGCGCCCGAGACCTTCGACGGCCTGTTCTCGGCGGGCGACAAGGTACTGCTGATCTCCGGCAACGAGGTCACCAAGGACCGCCCCGGGCAGCACAAGGCCGTCATCGACGCCGCCGCGGCGGCGGGCGTCGCGCTGCTGGCGTACACGAGCGCCCCCAGCGGTCTGACCGCCTCCCTCGCCGACGACCACCGCGCCACCGAGAAGGTCCTGCTCGCCTCCGGACTGCCGTGGGTGATCCTGGGCAACGGCTGGTACCACGAGAACCACACGGAGAACCTGACCCAGGTGCTGGAGCGGGGTGCCGTCGTCCAGGCCGCCCGCGAGGGCCGCATCTCCTCCGCCTCGCGCGCCGACTACGCGGCCGCCGCCGTCGCCGTACTGACCGGCGAGGGGCACGAGAACACGCGGTACGACCTGGGCGGCGACGAGGCGTGGAGCTTCGCCGAGTACGCGGCCGAGGTGAGCCGGCGGGCGGGCCGCGAGGTCGCCTTCCGTCCCGTGTCCGTCGAGGAGTACGTCCGCGCCCTGGTCGGCGCCGGGGTGCCCGAGCCGATGGCCGAGGTGCTGGGCGGCGTGGAGGCGTCCACCGAGAAGGGGGAACTGGTCGTGACCACCGGCGACCTGTCCCGGCTCATCGGCCGTCCGACCACCCCGGTCGCCGACGCGATCGAGGCCGCCCTCCGGGGCTGACACCTCCGACGGCCGCCTGTCATGACCGTATGACGGTACGGACATGACAGGCGGCCGGGTGCGGCGCTACCGTCGTCCTGGCACGTCCCCGTCCCCGGCGTGCCGTAGGCGAGAAGGAGGTGCCCGTGGCCGGGTCGTCCAGGAGTGAACAGCGCATAGGCCTGCTGAACGGCTTCGCGGCGTACGGGATGTGGGGGCTCGTCCCGTTGTTCTGGCCGCTGCTCAAGCCGGCCGGGGCCGGGGAGATCCTGGCCCACCGGATGGTGTGGTCCCTCGCCTTCGTCGCCGCCGCCCTGCTCGTCGTACGGCGCTGGGCGTGGGCCGGCGAGCTGCTGCGGCAGCCGCGCAAGCTGGGCCTGATCACCGTGGCCGCGGCGGTCATCACCGTCAACTGGGGCGTCTACATCTGGGCCGTGAACAGCGGCCACGTCGTCGAGGCGTCCCTCGGGTACTTCATCAACCCGCTGGTCACCATCGCGATGGGCGTGCTGCTGCTGAAGGAGCGGCTGCGGCCCGCGCAGTGGGCGGCGGTCGGCACCGGCTTCGCGGCCGTGCTCGTGCTCACCGTCGGCTACGGCCGGCCGCCGTGGATCTCCCTCTGCCTCGCCTTCTCCTTCGCCACGTACGGGCTGGTGAAGAAGAAGGTCAACCTCGGGGGCGTCGAGTCGCTGGCCGCCGAGACGGCGATCCAGTTCCTGCCCGCGCTCGGCTACCTGCTGTGGCTGGGCGCGCACGGCGGCTCCACCTTCACCACCGAGGGCGTGGGGCACGGCGCCCTGCTCGCCGCGACCGGCGTGGTCACCGCGATCCCCCTGGTCTGCTTCGGCGCGGCGGCGATCCGCGTGCCGCTGTCCACGCTGGGCCTGCTCCAGTACCTGGCCCCGGTCTTCCAGTTCCTCCTGGGCATCCTCTACTTCGGCGAGGCCATGCCGCCCGAGCGCTGGGCCGGCTTCGCACTGGTCTGGCTGGCGCTCACGCTGCTCACCTGGGACGCCCTGCGCACCGCCCACCGGACCGCCCGGGCCCTGCGGGCCCAGCTGGACAGGGCCGGCACCGGCGTGCCGGCGGAGAAGGGGGACGGCACGCGGGACGCGGGCATCGTGGCCTGCGGAGGACCGGCACCGGACGCCGCTCCCGCGGAGCCCGCGTCCGCGCAGCTCGACACCCCGACCGGGAAGCCGTAGCCCGATATGCGCGACGCCGTGGCCGAATAGCGTTCTTGACGGGACGTCAGCCGGGGCCACACCATCCAGGCACCCCATTCACCGGGAGTCCTCCCCAGGGACTCCCCAGGAATCCGGAGCCCCCCACATGAAGGTTTCCGTTTCCGGGCGTGCGCTGGCGGCCGGTGCCGTCGCCGTCGCCACCCTGATCACCGGCGGTTCCGTGGCCGGCGCGGCGCCCGCCCCCGAGGGGGCCGCCGCGGTCGCCGCACCCGACATACCGGTGGCCAACGTCAAGGCCCACCTGGCGCAGCTCCAGTCGATCGCCACCGCGAACGGCGGCAACCGCGCCCACGGCCGCCCCGGCTACCAGGCCTCGATCACCTACGTGAAGGCCAAGCTGGACGCCGCCGGGTTCACCACCACGGTCCAGCAGTTCTCGTCCTCCGGCCGCACCGGCTACAACCTCATCGCGGACTGGCCCGGCGGCGACACGAATCAGGTTGTCATGTCCGGGTCACATTTGGACAGCGTCACCGCGGGCCCCGGCATCAACGACAACGGCTCCGGCTCCGCGGCCGTCCTGGAGACCGCGCTCGCCGTGGCCCGCACCGGCTACCACCCCACCAAGCACCTGCGCTTCGCCTGGTGGGGCGCGGAGGAGCTGGGGCTGGTCGGCTCCCGCTACTACGTCAACAGCCTCGGGTCCGCCGGCCGCGCGAAGATCAGCGGGTACCTGAACTTCGACATGATCGGTTCGCCCAACCCCGGCTACTTCGTCTACGACGACGACCCCGTGATCGAGAAGACCTTCAAGGACTACTTCGCCGGGCTCGGCGTCCCGACCGAGATCGAGACCGAGGGCGACGGCCGCTCCGACCACGCGCCCTTCAAGAACGCGGGCGTCCCCGTCGGCGGCCTCTTCAGCGGCGCCGACTACCGCAAGACGTCCGCGCAGGCGACCAAGTGGGGCGGCACCGCGGGCCAGCCGTTCGACCGGTGCTACCACTCGTCCTGCGACACCACCGCCAACATCAGCGACACGGCCCTGAACCGCAACAGCGACGCCGTCGCGTACGCGGTCTGGCAGCTGTCGCAGTAGCGCCGGCGGGTCAGTCGGCCCGGGCGCGCGCGTGGGCGCGGGCGCGTTCGGCGAGGCGGCCCATGCGGGTGCGGGCCGTCTCGAGCCGCCCGGCGTCCTCGGCGGCCGGACCCGCCCCGGCGGCGAGTTCGCTCCACAGGCCGATCAGATCACGCCCCAGCTCCAGCCCCTGTTCGGGGTCGCGCACCGCACGCCAGGCGGTGGCCGCGCTCTGGACGTTGCCGTAGGCGGCCTCCGCGTCACCGGTCCGGTGGTGGATGCCGGCCAGGTCCAGCGAGAGCCGGAAGGCGCGTCCCGGATCGCCCGACAGGTAGGCGATGTACGCGGTGAGCTCGCGGAGCCGGAGCACTTCCGGGTGCTCCGGCCCCAGCGTGTCCGAGGCCTCGGTCACCGTCCGCTCCGCGAGTCGCGCCGCGTCCCGCGTACGTCCCTCCCTGACCGCCTCGTTGATCCGCGCCGTGGGCTCGGCGAGGAGGGCGGGAGCGGTGGCGTCGCCGGGCGCGGTGAGCGGCGCGTCACCGAGCACGGCCTCGGCCACGGCGTCGAAGCCGCGGGCGGGGGTGGGCGTGGGCCTGGGGTCCACGTCGGGGCCGGGGGCCGGCCGGGTCGGGCCGGCCGGAACGGGGACGGGGGCGGGGGCGGGCACGGATACCGCGCCCTCGAAGACGCTGGGTATGGCGACGGGCCGTGCGGGAACGACGGGCGCCGGACCGGCGGGCGCGGGGACACCGGACGGCGCGGGGGCGCCGGGCGCGGCCGCACCGGAAACGGACGCTCCGGGCGCGGGCGCACCGGCCCGAGGAGCCTCGGGCGCGGGGACACCGGCCGTGGCACCGCCGCCCACGGGTGCCGTGTCCATCGGGGGCGGGGGGCCGAACACCCCCGTCGGCGGCGCCACCGTGCCCGGCGACGTGCCCCCGGCGGGCTCGGGCAGGGCGCGCAGGGTGAACGTGGGCGCGGCCCCGCCGGACGGCGCCGGCCGCGGCTCGGGCACCGCGGGGGCGCCGGGAACCGAGGCGGACCGGACCGCGGGGGCCGCCGGGACCGCCGCCGAGGCCGCCGGAGCGCCGGCGGTGCCCTCCACGCCCTCCGTCGCACGGGGTGTCGGTACCGGCTTCCCGGCGAGGTGGCTGGAGCCGTCCGGGTCGACCCGGAGCCGGACGACGCAGCCGATGCGCTCGTCGTGGATCGTGGCGAGGACGGGCCGGCCCGCCGTGCGGGCGGCGCGGTGGAGGCGGTCCAGGACGGCGTGCCGGATCTCCTCACCGGGGGCCGCGACGACCGGGACGCCGTCGACCGAGGCGCCGCACGCGTCACCGTCGGCCCCCGGTACCCGGACGTCGATCGGGCGCTCGGCGCGCTGCTGGTCCCGCTGCCTGTCGCGGCCGAGTCGAGACATCGTCCCCCCACTCATAGGCGGCTTCCGTCGGCGGTTTCGCTTCCCTGCCGTCCAGAGCCTGTCATACCGGTCGTTCACCTGCCGTCGAGTCTCTCCGCTCGCTCGCGATTCTCACGTCACCGCGGTGTCACAGGCTCGTTCCAGGAGGTCACGCCCGTGCGGTGCGTCGCTCCGGGGCGCCCCGCACGCCACTGCCCGGGCATCACTCCGGACTCTGGATGCATGTGCATATAATGCAGGTGCTGGTATTTCGCGCACGCCGGAAAACCCCTGGGGGTCACCATGAGCCGCCGCTTCCTCTTCCTGCTCGGCAGCAGCCGCCCCGACGGCAACACCGAGCTGCTGGCCCGCCGCGCCGCCGAACAGCTGCCCGCGGACGTCGAGCAGCGATGGATCAGCCTGGCCGAGCACCCGCTGCCCGAGTTCGAGGACCTGCGGCACGACAGCGACCACACCCGCCCCACCGAGGGCGACGCGGCCCTGCTGCTCGACGCCACGCTCGCCGCGACGGACCTCGTGATCGCCTCGCCGCTGTACTGGTACTCGCTGTCCGCCCCGGTCAAGCGCTACCTCGACCACTGGGCCGGCTGGCTGCGCACCCCCGGTCTCGACTTCAAGGCGACCCTGGCCGGCCGCACCCTGTGGGGCGTCACCGCGCTCGCGCACGAGGAGCAGGAGGTCGCCGACCCGCTGATCGGCAGCCTGAACAACTCGGCGGCGTACATGGGCATGCGGTTCGGCGGGGTCCTGCTCGGCAACGGCAGCAAGCCCGGTGACGTCCTGCGCGACACCGACGCGCTGGCCCGCGCCAAGACCTTCTTCGCCCGGGAGGCGCCGCTCGCCCGTTTCCCGTACGAGCGGACGGACGTCCCGGCTACGAGGTGATGTCCTTCGCCGTGAACCGCGCCCAGGCCGCCGAGCCGAACACCGCCGCGTACAGGGCCTGGAGGCCCAGGTTCCTCACCAGGTCGTCCCAGTAGACCGGCTCGCGCATCAGGTCGGCGAAGGACAGCCAGTGGTGCGAGAAGAAGTACGGCCGCAGGGCGTCCAGCTGGGGGATCTGGTCGAGGATCTGGACGGTGATCAGCAGCCCGACCGTGGTCGCCATCGCCGCGATGCCGCTGCCGGTCAGCGTCGAGACGAACAGGCCGAGGGCCGCCACGCCGACGAGCGAGGCGGCGACGGCCAGGGCGATCAGCAGGGCCCGCCCCAGTCCCTCGGCGTACGTGATGCGGGTGCCGGAGATGGTGGTCAGGTCACCGAGCGGGAACAGCAGCGCCCCGACCGCGAGCGCCGAGACGGCGACCACGAGCGTGGCCGCGAGGCAGAAGACGATCACCGTCGCGAACTTCGTGAGCAGCAGGCGGGTGCGCCCGGCCGGGGCGACCAGGAGGTAGCGCAGCGTGCCCGCGCTCGCCTCGCCCGCGATCGCGTCGCCGGCGACCACGCCGACGGCCATCGGCAGGAAAAAGGGAAGCGTCGCGGCGAGCGCGGTGAAGACCAGGAACAGTCCGTTGTTGCTGATCTGCGAGAGGAACGCCGGCCCCTCTCCCCCGCCGCCCCGGCCCCCGCCGCCGAAGGACGAGCCGTCACCCGTCTCGATCTTCACGGCGATCCCCACCAGGACCGGCACCGCGGCCAGCACGCCCAGCAGGGCGAGGGTGCGCCAGCGCCGGAAGGTGATCAGCAGCTCGCTGCGGAGCAGCCCCGAGGACCACAGGCGGCTCGGCGCGCGCACGACGCCCGCCCCCGTGCCCACGTTCCCGTCGGCCGCTCCCCCGGCCCGGTCCGCCCCGGCCGGTGACGCCTCAGCCCGCGACATCGAAGCCCTCTCCCGTCAGCGCCACGAACGCGTCCTCCAGGGAGGCCCGTTCCACTCCGAAGCCGCGGACGCGCACGCCGGCCGCGACCAGCGCGGCGTTCAGGTCGGCGAGGTCGCCGCCCGGCGGCTCCGCCGTCACCCGGTCCTCGGCGACGGCCACGTCCCCGGCACCCCGTTCCTTCAGCACCCGGGCCGCCTCCCCCGCGTCCGGCGTAGTCACCACCAGCCGGCCGCGCGCCCCGGCCGCCAGGTCGGCGACCGCGCCCTGGGTGATCAGCCGTCCCCGCGCCATCACGGCCGCGTGCGTGCACACCTGCTCGATCTCGTCCAGCAGGTGGGAGGAGAGGAAGACGGTCGTGCCGTCCGAGGCCAGCTCGCGCACGAGGGTGCGGATCTCGCGCATGCCCTGGGGGTCGAGCCCGTTGGTGGGCTCGTCCAGCACCAGCAGGCGGCGCGGCCGGAGCAGCGCCGCCGCCAGACCGAGGCGCTGCTTCATGCCGAGCGAGTACGCCTTCGCCTTCTTGCCCGCGGCGGCCGCGAGGCCCACCCGGTCCAGCGCCGCCCCGACGCGCTCGCGCCGGGTGCGCGGGTCGGCGGTCGGGTCGGCGGCGTCGTAGCGCAGCAGGTTGTCGCGGCCGGAGAGGAAGCCGTAGAGGGCCGGGCCCTCGATGAGGGCGCCGACCTGGGGCAGCACGGTGCGGGCGGCGCGCGGCACGGGCCGGCCCAGCACCCGTGCCGTGCCCGAGGTCGGCTCGATCAGGCCCATCAGCATGCGGATGGTGGTGGTCTTGCCGGAGCCGTTGGGGCCGAGGAAGCCGAAGACGCTGCCCGCCGGGACGGTCAGGTCCAGGCCGTCGACGGCGAGCTGTCCGCCGCGGTAGCGCTTGGTGAGCGCACGGGTGGCGATGACGGCGTCATCCGCGCTCCCCCGGCCCGGACGCTCAGGTTCCGCGGCGGACGGTTCACCCATCGGCTCCCTCTCCTCGTCGTGCGGGTGGTCCTGTTCTACTGCGCGGCGTCGGCCGCCTTCACCAGCGCGTCCTTGGTGACCGCGCCGGCGTAGACCTTGCCGTCGTCCGTGACCAGGGCGTTGACCAGGCGGGTCGTGAAGACCGTGCCCGAACCGAAGTCGCCCTTGACCTGTTCGCCGAAGGAGCCCAGGAAGCCGCCCAGGTCACCGCCCGCGGAGGCGGTGGGCAGGCCCTGGCCGCCGGTGTCGAAGGCGGCGATCGAGCTCCAGCCCTCGCCGACGACCTCGAGGCCGTCCAGGCCCCCGGCGGGGGCGCCGCCGGCCTCGTGTCCCCGCCGCGGGGCCTTGGGCGCCTCGTCGCCCTCGGTGACCTTCGCGCCCTCGGGCGGGGTGAAGTCGAACGTCGACGCGTCCGGCTTCGCGAAGCTGACCTTGGTGAAGCCCGCGTCCACGACGGCGGCGCCGCCGCTCGACGGGGTCAGCGTGAACTTCAGCGGCATGCCGGTCCTCGCGTCCACGGCCACGCTGATCGCGCCGACCGTGGAACCGGACTGCCGGGGCTTGATCACCAGCCGGTACGCGTCCCGGCCGGCCACCTGCGCGGTGCCGTCGACGGTCACGGACGTGGTGTCGTCGACCGCCTTGAGCGCCTGCTCGGTGAAGTCCTTCGGGGTGGCCGGCGTCCTCTCCGCGGGCCGCCCGGCGCCGGGGGACGTGGTGGAGTGGTAGACCTCGTTGGACCTGCTGTCGTAGCCCCAGACGTCCTTGCCGTCGTGGATCAGGCTGTACTCGGCGGCGTCCTCCAGCAGCGACAGCTTCTGCCGGTCGGGGCCGTCGGCCGCGACGCGCAGCGTGTGGGAGCCGCTCACCAGCCCGGTGAGCTTGGCGGACGGGTCGGCGGAGGAGCCGCCGTCGTCGCCGCCGCCGGCACCCGGGCCGCCGGACATGCCGGACATCAGTCCGCTCTCCAGGCCGCCGAGGTCCGGCAGGCCCAGGTCGGTGCTGATCCTGACGGTGCCGGACAGCTGCTGGACGTCCGACTCGGCGATCTTCTGGATGAGCTGCTGGGCCGTCACCTCGGGCAGGTCCGGGTCGCCGGAGTCGGCGAGCGCGGGGACGAGCCCGATCGTGGCGGCCGCCACGCCCATTACCGCGACCGGGACGACGTACCGCGCGGCCCTGCGCCGTGCGGCGCGCGCCCCCTCGCCCTCCCCGGCGGTCGTGTTGTCGTCGGAATCGATCGGTGCCATGTGTGCCCTACCTCCGTCGTCGGCGGCGGCTGTCTCACGGCCTCGCACGTGTTCACCCGTGAGCCGCCATTCTCACCCGAATCGGTGAGGAGTGGTGGTTTTCCGTGGTGTCCATCTGACCAAATCGGTCAGGGAGAAGCGTCAGACCGCGGGCTCAACTCCGCGTACTCCTGCGGGATGACACGGAGGGGTGGGGCCTCCCCCGGCCGGCAGAGGGAGGGGCGCCGCGCCGGGGGGCGCGGGACGGCCGGGGGTCAGCCGGCCCGGTGCACCACCGCGTCGCACAGCTCGATCAGCGCGGCCTTCGCGTCGCACTCCCGCAGCGGGGCCAGCGCCGCCCGGGCCTCCTTCGCGTAGCGGACGGTGTCCGCGCGCGCCTGCTCCAGCGCGGGATGGGCGCGCAGCAGGCGCAGCGCCTCGGCGTGCCGCGCGTCGTCGCTCAGGTCGGAGTCCAGCAGCTCGCACAGGGCGACGTCCTCGGCGAGCCCCAGCCGGGCCGCCCGTTCGCGCAGCCGCAGCACCGGGAGGGTCGGGATGCCCTCGCGCAGGTCCGTGCCGGGCGTCTTGCCCGACTCGTGGGAGTCGGAGGCGATGTCCAGGACGTCGTCCGCGAGCTGGAAGGCGACGCCGAGCCGCTCGCCGTACTGGGTCAGCACGTCGACGACCGTCTCGTCGGCACCGGACATCATCGCGCCGAACCGGCAGGAGACCGCCACCAGCGATCCCGTCTTGCCGCCGAGCACGTCCAGGTAGTGGTCGACCGGGTCCCGTCCGTCCTGGGGTCCGGCCGTCTCCAGGATCTGGCCGGTGACGAGCCGCTCGAACGCCAGGGCCTGCACCCGGACCGCCTCGGGCCCGAGGTCGGCGAGGATCTGGGAGGCGCGGGCGAACAGGAAGTCGCCGGTGAGGACCGCGACCGAGTTGCCCCAGCGGGTGTTCGCGCTGGGCACGCCGCGGCGCACGGTCGCCTCGTCCATCACGTCGTCGTGGTAGAGCGTGGCGAGGTGCGTCAGCTCCACGACCACGGCCGAGGGCACGATGCCGGGCGCGTAGGGGTCGCCGAACCGGGAGGCGAGCATCACCAGCAGCGGACGGAACCGCTTGCCGCCGGCCCGCACCAGGTGCTGGGCGGCCTCCGTGATGAACGGCACCTCGCTTTTGGTTGCCTCAAGCAACCCTTCCTCGACGGCCGCCAATCCGGTCTGGACATCGGCTTCCAGAGCCTGGTCCCGCACGCTCAGCCCGAACGGCCCGACGACGGTCACGAGGGGTCTCCTGTCTGCTGGTGTCTACTGGCGATTACCTGGCTTGTCGATAGGTCGCTGCCACCACTCAAGTCAGCGTATCCGGTCACGTTTCGATCACCGCTAGCGCCCACCGTTACAGGCCGGTCGGTATCAGATCATGCGTGGCATGTTTTTGATCAGGCGATATGAGCAGATATCGTCCGACATCGCCAGAAAGGTGCGACACGGGACACGGAGCACGGAAGCCGCCACCGAAGATCCCACCACCCCTCCCGGCGGACCGCACCCCGAGAACATCACCCGTTCGGCATCCGCGCCCCCGTCCCGAACGGATGCCCGCCCGGCGCGAGGGGACACCGGAAGGGCCGCCGACGGCCAGGTGCGGCACGGGGTGCGCGCGTCCGGCCGGCCGCCCGGCCGGCGTCCGGTCCGCGCCCCACGCCGAAGCGACTCCGACCGGCGGCCGGTTGGCCACTAGTTGGCCCTAATGCCCGATTTGCCGCGCTTGTTGGAAGCAGTGAGTTGGCTCACGCCGCCGCGTCCGCCCGCTCCCCGCCGCGAGGACCCCCACCCCTTTGCCCCGTAGGGGAGTTGAGGCTTGGCACTCGCAAAGGATCAAGTACCTCAAATGCCCCAGAACAAGGTCAACAAGCACGTCGGGTGATTCCTGCACTTGTTTCGGACATGTGCTCTCGCATACGTTCCCGGCCTGTCAGGCGGACGCCGAATCCTGCCACCGCCCGACACACAGTCATCCACTCGACACACTCGCAGGCAGGAGCGGGGGACCCAGGTAAGCCGCCGTGCCGGACACCACCGGCGCGGCTCGGGGTGAAGCCGTACCCGTCAGGGCACGGCCGGGCACCTCCCCGCCCGAACCCGACAGCTCACCTCGCAGGCGTAGGAGAGGGACACACATGCCTGCCAACGGTCAGAACCGTCACGCCCGAACCGGCCGCCTCGCCCGCACGCTCGCCGTCGCCGGCACCGGCGTCGCCGTGCTCGCCCTGCCGCTCGTCGGTGCCGCCACCGCGTCCGCCGCCACCCCGGCCGCCACGACCACCGCCGTCACCGCGACGACGGCGTACCCGGACAACCTCGACGGCTGGATCCGCGAGTCGCTGGACATCATGGCCCGGCACGGGATCCCCGGGACGTACGACGGCATCCACCGCAACGTCATGCGGGAGTCGTCCGGCAACCCGCTCGCCATCAACAACTGGGACGTCAACGCCGTCAACGGCACCCCGTCCAAGGGCCTGCTCCAGGTGATCGACCCGACCTTCCGGGCGTACCACGTCCCCGGCACCTCCTGGGACTCGTACGACCCGGTCGCCAACATCACCGCCGCCTGCAACTACGCGGCCGCCCGGTACGGCTCCATCGACAACGTCTTCGGCGCGTACTGAGCCACCCCGCGCTCCATGACATGACCGGATGAACCGGTCCACACCGACACGCGGCGGCGTGTCAGGAGGTTCCGAAGATCCGCTCGAGGACGACGGCCACGCCGTCGTCCTCGTTCGTCGTGGTGACCTCGTCGGCGACCGCCTTGAGTTCGGGGTGGGCGCCCGCCATGGCGACCCCGCGGGCCGCCCAGTGGAACATGGGGATGTCGTTGGGCATGTCGCCGAAGGCGATCGTCCGCCGCCGGCTCAGCCCGAGGCGTTCGGCGGCGAGCGCGAGACCGGTCGCCTTGGTGACCCCGCACGGCTGGAGCTCCACCGTCCCCGGCCCCGACATCGTGACCGTGGCGAGGGAACCGACCACCGCGCGCGCCGTGGCGGCCAGCTCGTCGTCGGACAGGTCGGGGTGGCGCAGCAGCACCTTGCTGATCGGCTCGCTCCACAGCTCGTCGCGCCGCTCCACCCGCACCGCGGGCAGGGTCGGGTGGGGCATCAGGTAGCCCGGCTCGATGAGCGTCAGCCCGTCGACGCCGTCCTGGTCGACCGCGGCGTACACCTCGCCGACCTCCGCCTCGATCTTGCCGAGCGCGGCCTCCGCCAGTTCCCGGTCCAGGGTGACCGACCACAGCATCCGGTGCGCGCCGGCGTCGTACACCTGCGCGCCCTGCCCGCACACCGCGAGCCCCGTGCAGCCGAGGCCGTCGAGCAGGGAGCGCACCCTCGGTGCCGGCCGCCCCGTCACCACCAGGTGCCGCGCCCCGGCCCGGGCCACCCGCGCCAGCGCGGCCAGCGACCGGTCGGAGACGGTGTCGTCGCCGCGCAGCAGCGTTCCGTCGAGGTCGGTGGCGACGAGGGCATATGCGGTGCGGTCCATGATCAGAGAATACGGACACCGCACCCGCCCGACTCACCCACGACCGGATGCGCACGAGGACGTTCGCAGGTGTCCGAAACCTGTCGCATCACCGGCTAAAGGCGGTTAAAGGCCTGTGCACCAGTTGGCAACAACATGCTCTGCCTTCTACCCTCCGGGCGGCCCCGGGGGTACCTTCCTGTTGTCCAGGGGGGACTTGATCGGGGGGTCGGGTTGAACGGCGGACGTGTACGCGTGCTCAGGCCGGAGGAGCTGGGCGAGGGGGAGCGGGAGGGCTGGCGCGCGCTGCGCGCCGCATCGAGGTCGCCGCGCAATCCGTTCATGGAGCCGGAGTTCACCGACGTCGTGGGCCGGGTGCGGCCCGGGGCGCGGGTGGCGGTGCTGTACGAAGGCGGCGAGGCCGCCGGTTTCCTGCCGCACGAGCGCGGTCCGCTGGGCCAGGGCCGGGCGATCGGGCTCGGGGTCTCGGACTGCCAGGGCGCGGTGCTGCGGCCGGGCCTCGCCCCGGACACCCGCCAACTGCTGCGGGCCTGTTCCCTGTCGAGCCTCGCGTTCGACAACCTGGAGGCCGAGCAGAACCTGTTCGTGCCGTACGCCGCCGAGGAGCACGCCACCTACGTCATCGACGTGGAGAAGGGGTACGAGGCGTACGAGAGCGTGCTGCGCACGCAGTCGCCGAAGTTCCTGAAGACCACCCTCGCCAAGGAGCGCAGGCTGGGCCGGCAGGTCGGGGACGTGCGCTTCGTGTTCGACGAGCGTGAACCGGCGGCGCTGCGCACGCTCATGGAGTGGAAGTCGGCGCAGTACCGCAGGACGGGACGCCGGGACCGCTTCGCGCAGGAGTGGATCACCCGGCTCGTCGGACGGCTCGCCGAGACCCGGGCGCCGCAGTGCACGGGCACGCTGTCCGTGCTCTACGCCGACGGCCGGCCCGTCGCCGCCCACTTCGGGCTGCGCTCGGCGTCGGTCCTGGCCTGCTGGTTCCCGGCGTACGACCCGGACTTCGCGAAGTACTCGCCGGGGCTGGTGCTGCATCTGCGGATGGCCGAGGCCGCCGCCGCCGAGGGCATCGGCCTGCTCGACATGGGGCGGGGCGCGGCGGAGTACAAGGACTCGCTGAAGACCGGGGAACTGCCCGTGTACGAGGGGACGGCGACGCGTCCGGGGGCCGGCGCCGCGCTGCAGTGGCTCGGCCGCGAACCGGCCCGCCGCGCGCACGGTTTCGTGCGCGACCGGCCGCGGCTGGCGGCACTGGCGGCGCGCACGCTGAAGGGGGCGGCCCGGCTGCGCCGGTCGTGACGGAGGGGCAACCACGAGGGGGTGGGGCGCATGGCCGGAGCACGGCGTGCGCGGCAGGAGACACGGCGGGAGATCGAGAGATTCCTGAGCACCGAGCCGGTGCAGGTCGCCGAGCTGGACCTCGGCGACGGGGAGGAGGAGGCCGGCCTCAGGCCGGGGCCGGGTAGTCCGCCGGTGGCGTCCGGCCCGGTGTTCGTCCTGGTCCGCAGGGCGGGGCGGCCCGTCGGCACGCTGCTGGGGCGGGTGCCGGAGGGTGCGGACCCGACGCGGACGCTGGCGGGGCTCGCCCGGCGGCTGCACCCCGGGGCACCGCCCGGGCCCGCGTCCGCCCCGCTGCACGGGCCGCCGTCCGTCAGCGTCGTCGTCGCCACCCGGGAGCGCGCCGGGCAGCTCGCCCGCGCGCTCGACTCCCTGCTCGCGCAGGACCATCCGGACCACGAGGTCGTCGTCGTCGACAACGCCCCGGTGACCGACGAGACCCGCGAGCTGGTCGAGCGGAAGTACGGCGAACGCGTGCGGTACGTCCGCGAACCGGTTCCCGGGCTGGCGGTCGCGCACAACCGGGGCCTCGCGGCCGTGCGGAGCGAGGTGGTCGCCTTCACCGACGACGACGTGGTCGCCGACCCGCGCTGGCTCACCGAGCTGACCACGCCCTTCGCCGCCGATCCGCGCCTGGCGTGCGCGACCGGCCTGATCCTGCCCGCCCGGCTGAGCACCCCGGCCCAGGTCCTCCTGGAGAGCCACGGCGGCTTCGCGAAGGGCTTCACCCCGCGCACGTACGACCCGGAGCGCCCGCCCGCCGGCGAACCGCTGTTCCCGTTCACCGCGGGGCGCTTCGGTTCCGGCGCCAACATGGCCTTCCGTACGGCGGCGCTGCGCGCGGTCGGCGGTTTCGACCCGGCGACCGGCGCGGGCACGCGCGCGCGGGGCGGCGACGACCTCTACGGCTTCGTGCGCGTTCTCGCCGAGGGCGGGCGGCTGCACTACACGCCGACGGCCCTGGTGTGGCACCACCACCGGGAGACCTGGCGGGACCTGGAGACCCAGGCGTACGGCTACGGCGCGGGGCTCACCGCGTACCTCACGGCGATCCTGGTGAACCGGCCGGCGCTGCTGCCGGCGTTCCTCGCGCGGCTGCCGCGCGGGCTGGCCCACGCGCGCGGGCTGACGGCCGTCCGCGACACGGACGGCGGCGGCGCACCGGGCGCCCACGACGAACGGACCCATCCGTGGCCACGGCGGCTGTCGCGGCTGCAGCGCAGGGGCATGCTGTACGGGCCGGCCGGCTATCTGCGCGCGCGGCACGCCCTGCGGACCGCTGCCAGGGGGACGAGATGACGACGACGGGCGCCCGGGGCGGGGGCGCGCCGGACGGGGGCGTCGTTCCCGTCCTCCTCTACCACGCCGTGATGGAGGACCCGCCCGGCTGGATCGCCGAATTCACCGTCCGTCCCAAGGAGTTCGCCGCCCACCTCGACGCGATCGCCGACAGCGGACGGACCCCCGTCACCATCGGCGCGGTCGCCGACCACTTCGCCGGGCGGGCGTCCCTGCCGCCCCGGCCCGTGCTGCTGACCTTCGACGACGGCTTCGCCGACCTGCCGGGGCCCACGGCCCAGGCGCTGGCCGACCGCGGACTGCCGGCCACCGCCTACCTCACCACCGGGGCCGTCACCCCGGACGGCCGCAGCCTGCTGCCGCCCGCGCCGATGATGAGCCTGGACCAGGCCGCCGAACTGGAGGCCTCCGGCATGGAGATCGGCAGTCACACCGTCACCCACGCCCAGCTCGACACCCTGTCCGCCAAGGACCTGGCGTACGAACTGCGCACGTCGAAGGCCGTGCTGGAGGACGCCCTCGGTCACCCGGTCCGCCACCTCGCCTATCCGCACGGCTACAACAGCCCCCGGGTGAGGGCCATGTCGGCCCGCGCCGGCTACGAGACGGCCACCGCCGTGCGGCACGCGCTCAGTTCGCACCGCGACGAGCGGTACCGCATCGCCCGCCTCATCGTGCGGCGCGGCCACACCGTCGCCGACGTCGAGGCGTGGCTGGCGGGCGAGGGCGCCCGCGTCGCGCCCTACCCCGACGCGCCCCGGACGGTCGTGTGGCGGTGGTACCGGCGGGGGCGCGCGCTGCTGCGCGGCCCCGAGTTCGCGGGGTGACGAGGGACGGGGCCGGTCATCCGCGCGGCTGGTTGAGGTACGGGTCGCCGGCCGCCCCGCGCAGGGCGGCCCACGCCTCGTCGCCCGCCACCGACAGATCGCAGTGCGGCCCCGGGTCGCGGTAGTTCCACTGGAGGGCGGCCTTGACGCCCTCCAGGTTCTCGAGCACCCGGGGCACCTGCGCGTACCAGCCGGCCTGGCGGCCGGGCCGGTCCGGGTCCGAGGCGGTGCCGAACTCCGAGAGCATCAGCGGCTTGTCGTCGGAGACGTGGCGGCGGATCCAGTCGTGGCTGGCCTGCTGCGTCTCGGCGAAGGTCAGCCACTTCGCCTTGTGGCACAGGTAGTAGTTGTACTGGTTGTAGCCGATCCAGTCGACGTACGCGTCCCCCGGGTACATGCTCCGGAACCGGTCGGCGTGGTCCAGGTAGCCGGTGATGATCCAGGTCCACACCACGTTGTCGACGCCCAGCGCGCGGAACCGGTCGTGGATGTGCCGGTACGCCCCGACGTACTCCGCCGGGGTGCCGTTCTCCGGGGTGCGGGTGTCCATCTCCAGGTCGAAGGAGAGGAAGACCTTCTTGCCGGTGCGCTCCCCGTACTCCTTGATCCGGCGCGCCTGGACGTCGATCACGGAGTCGTCCAGCTCACCGTCGGCTATCTGCTTCCACGTGGGCTGCTGCCGCTCGGTGCCGCCCCACCACTTGCTCTCCCAGGACAGCAGCAGCATGCGGTCCTCGCCGACGCGCTGCTCCTGCTCGGTGAGCAACTGGCCCTCCAGGCGGGTGCCGGTGACCGCGGACATGTCGTGGTACGTGTACACGATGTCGAGCTTGCGGCCCACGCGTTTCTCGTAGGCACCGACCTTGTCGGCCAGGTCGGACTTGTCGTGCGGCACGAAGGCGCCGAACCAGGCGCCGCAGGGCGGTACCAGGAGCGCGGTGGGGCGGCACTTCGGGTCGTCGGCGGGGCCCGCCGGCCCGGAGGCCTCGCGCAGGGCGAGCACCGCGATCAGCACCGCGCAGGTGGCCGTGACGGAGGTGACCAGCAGCCGTCGCCGGCCGGTGCCCCTCGGCCTGCGGTGCTGACCGGTCGTCGTCGGTTTCCCGGAAGTACGGCGGACGGGTCGGGCGAACCTCACGGAGCGGAACCCTTTCGTGCTCCCGGCACGGTGTCCGGCGTCGGGGAGGCGCGCAGGCGCGGGCAGAGCGCGGCGAGCGTGGTCAGCATGGTCAGGGCGAGCAGCGTGCGGTCCCCGCTGAAGGCGCGCGCCGCGATCAGCACCGTCGCGACGAGCACGGCGGCGCTCACGCTGAGCAGGACCGCCAGCATCAGCCGTTCCAGCAGGTCGGAGTGGCGTTCGAAGTCCGCGTCGTGCCGCTCCACGGGCCCCTCCGCCCGGCGGGCGCGCATCGCGGGTCCGAAGATCCTGACCAGGGCGGCGCCCGGGCCGACGGCGAGGAACAGCGCGACCGCCGCCCCGCGCGGCGGTGAACCGTCGGGCAGGGCGAGCGCGGCCAGCGCCAGCCAGCCGCCGAACGCGGGCAGCATGCGGACCACCAGGTCCTGGGGTGTCATGACCGGTTCCCTCCTCGGCTCATCGGCTCAGCCCGCCGGTTCCAGGACGTAGAGCACGCCGGCGTCGTTCTCCGCCACGCGGGCGAAGCGCGGCGAGGCCGCGACGGACTCGCGGATCCGGGTCAGCTGGGCGCGGTCGAGCTGCCCGTTCATCTCCGAGTTGGCCATCTGCCCCTGGGTGAGCAGGAAGTAGGCCCGGGCCGGCCGCTCCACCGCGGCCATGTCGCGGGCGAGGGTGGCGGCTGGGTCGCGCACGATCTCGTCGACGTGCCGCCGGTCGTCGTCGAGGAACCAGTAGTGGTCGACGCGCCAGTACGCCTCGTGGGCCAGCGGGTAGTTCCGGTTGGCGGCGACGACGAGGGAGCCGTCGGGGGCCTGGTCGAAGAGCTGCTGGACGAGGGCCACCTCCCGGGGCGGGAAGTAGTTGACGCGGTCCTTGCCTGAGTAGCTCGGCACGAACGCGAGCGTCCCCGCGAGCAGGGCGAGCAGCGGCGCCCACACGGCGGGACGCGGGACGGACGCGGCGAACCGGCGCCGGCCGGCGGCGGGGCCCTCGGCGGGCCGCCCGGTCCCGGCGGTCTCGGCGGCCAGGGTGCGCACCCTCGGCAGGAGCGCGGCGGCGGCGAAGAAGGCGGCCCCCGGCAGCATGAACATCAGCACCCGGAAGATCATCTCGCTGCCGTAGCTGCTCGCCGCGAACATCGGCAGCGGGGCCGCGGCGAGCAGCAGCAGCGGCAGCGCCCGGCGCCGCAGCACCCGCTGGCGCAGCACTCCGGCCAGCGCCAGCAGCAGGACGGAACCCGACAGCAGCCGGGCCGCCCAGGAGGTCGCCACCGCGCCGGTGCCGGTGGGCGTGGCCCCGTACCCGGTCTCGACGTTGGCGCCGACGTCGCCGATGGAGCGGATCATGTCCGGCATCGCGGCGGACAGGAAGGGCAACGCCGCCGTGAGGCACCAGGCCAGGAAGATCACGACCGTGGTGACCGGGGGGACCCAGTCGCGGTAGCGGCGCGTGCAGGCCAGGGCGACGAGGGAGACGACGAGCATGCCGGGCGTGAGCTGGTGCGAGACGACGATGGTGGTGACCAGCACGGTGAGCAGCACCGTCCACACCGCCTGGCCCTGCCGGCCCGGCCGCCCGCCGGGCCGTCTGCCGTACCGGCGCAGGACGACGGCCAGGACGCCCAGGTGCAGGGCGAAGGCGACGGACTGCGGGGAGAAGTAGTCCTGGCCCACCCAGTTGGCGACGGAGAACAGCCACACGGCCGTCCAGATCAGCCTGCGGTCCTGGGTGAAGGTGCGGTAGATCAGCAGCAACGGGAGCAGCAGCATCAGACTGGAGACCAGTGGCCACCACGCCATGTACATCGCGGCGTTGTCCACGCCCAGCAGTCGCACCAGCGCCGCCTGGGCGGCGAAGAAGCCGGGCCACTGGTCGTAGACGGCCATGTCACCGAGTCGGTCGGCGCCCTGGAGCCCGCCGGAGGTGAGCAGGTGGTCGATGACCGCGTCGTGCTTCCACGCCCAGGCGTACAGCGGGGTCGGATAGAGGACGGCCTGCGTGGCCCGCTCCATCACCAGCAGCGCGAGGACGTACGCGAAGGACCAGCCGTTCCCGCGGCGCGGGTCGCGGACCGTGAACCAGAAACCGGTGGTGAGCACCACGAGGCCGGCCCAGAAGGCGGGGTGCAGGGCGGTGACCAGGCCGTAGTCGTCGAGGCGCGACACGTCGGTGCGCCGCGTCGCGAAGCCCCACAGGGCGAGCGCCACGAGCAGGGCGGCGGCGGGCGGGGCGAAGGCGGCGCGCGCCCGCCGGCCGGCGGGGGCCGGCGCGGCCGGGCCCGGGACGGGTGACCGGGGGGTGGTGCCGTGCTCCGGGCGGGCGGACACGTCGTCCGAGGCCGTGCCGGCCGACTCCTGCGAGGTGCGGGAGCCGGTCTCGTGCTCGGAGCCCGTCCCGGGCCCGGGGGCCGTCCCGGCCACCGGCGCGTCCGTGTCGGGGCCCGGCTCGTCCGTGTCGGGGCCCGGCTCGTCCGGGATCTCCCGCCCGGGCACAGGCTCTGGCGCTGATCTCTCCCGTGGAGTTGCTGGCGGACGCACGACGGTTCCCCCCTGGCGGTTCGGCTCTGTGCTCGATCAGTCCCTGGACGTGTCGTTCGGTCTGCTGCGGTGCGCGCGTCCGGTCACGGCCGCCGGGCGGCGCGGTGACAGGACCAGGACGGCGAGGACGAGCAGCAGGAGCAGAGGCGGAGCGGCCGGCGCGAGCTCCTGCCGCCAGACCCAGCCCGCCACGGCGGCGAGGTACAGCACTCCCCAGCGCCCCTGCCACGACAGCCGCCCGCCGGCCTTGGCGAGCAGTGGCCACAGCACCACCGGACACAGCGACTGCAGGACGAGCGGCGCCCAGCGCAGAAGGGGGCCAGGACCGCCCAAGCCCACCGCATCCGCCAGAAAACCGGCCATCTTCTCGTACAACGCCCCGTCGACCGGCTGCGGTTCCCGGCCGAGGGCGACGGGTGCGGCGTACAGCGCGAGCACGGCGGAGCCCAGCGCGGCGCCGGGCAGCCGGGGGTCGGGGCGGGCGTACAGCGTCACGGACGCCGCGAACACCACGAGCAGGGCCGCCCCCGCGACGAGTGCCGCCGGCGGCAGCCCCCGCAGGAGTTCGCGCCCGGTGGGTCCGGCTGCCGCCCTCGACCCGTCCGTCAGCCAGGGGAGTTCGCGCAAGGAGGCCCAGAAGACCAGGGTGGCGGCGGCGAGCAGAACCCACAGGGCGTTCGCCAGGCACCGCTGGGGGCGGGCGCCGGCGTGGCCTTCCACGGGGCCGTCGGTCGCCGTCGCGGGGGCGGACGCCCGGTCCGGGACGGGGTTCGGCGCGGGGTCCGGCCCGGGCGCGGGTGCGGTGCCGGGCGCGGGACCCGGTGCGGGGCCTCTTCCGGAAGCGGACGCGGGAGCCGACGCGGAATCCGTAACCGGGCCGGAGACGGACGCGGGAGCCGACGCGGAATCCGTGA
>NZ_JBVHWR010000024.1:20837-57420 GCF_055564355.1 Streptomyces sp. NPDC029152
TGACCGGGCCGGAGACCGACGCGGGAGCCGACACGGAATCCGTGACCGGGCCGGAGACCGACGCGGGAGCCGACACGGAATCCGTGACCGGGCCGGAGACCGACGCGGGAGCCGACACGGAATCCGTGACCGGGCCGGCCGTGGGGGCGGCCGCCGGGTCCGGCTCCGAGGTACACGCCGGCTCCGGCTGCCGGGGCGGGCGGACGACCAGGGCCAGTGTGTCCGCCTGCAGGGCCTCGCGCTCGTAGCCGGGGCGGCCGATGAACAGCGCGGCCGTGTCGTCGTCGGTGCCCTTGTCCTCGTACGCGGCCCGGCGCGCCCAGCTCGTGCCGTACCCGGCGGTGGCGTTCAGCCGTGCCCAGCGGGTGCCGTAGCCGGGGTCCTCCGCCTCCCGGCCGCGGCCGCCCGCGCCGCCCCCGTCGCGCAGGACGGACCGCAGCCCGGGCACACAGCCGACGGCAACCAGGGACATGCTCAGCAGCACCGCCCACCCGGCGCCCGCGATCCCGGCCGGGCTGAACAGCGCGGCCGCGCTGCCCAGGACGAGGGTGCACATGGCGCCCTGCACCGCGGCGAGCACACCGGTGCGTCCCTGGACGCGCAGCACGCCGATGTACAGCTCGACGACGATCCTCGGCAGCGCCCCGACGGCGAGCAGCCGCAGCACCGTGGAACCGTGCTCGGCGTAGTCCTCGTCGAAGGGGGCGAGGATCTGCGGGGCGAAGACGACCAGGACCAGCACCACCGGCACCAGCAGCAGCGTCATCCGGCGCAGCGCCCCGCGGACGCCGTCGGCGAGGCGGCGGGGATCGTGCGAGGCGTGGGCGGTGAGCGAGGAGGCCATGTTGATGGCCATGAACTCCATCGTGCCGCCGACGGTGTACGCCACGTAGAAGAAGCCGTTCTCCGCGGCGCTGAAGCGGACCGCGACCATCACCGGCAGCAGGTTGATCATCGCCAGGCTGAACAGCGCGCCCAGCGAGTCCCCGGCCAGGAAGCGGCCCATCTCCCGCACCCCGGGCGGCTCCACGTCGCGGTCGGCGGCGGCCTGGCGCGGGATGAGCCTGCGGAAGATCAGCCAGCCGAGCGGCAGGGTGGAGAAGGCGATGGCCACGGCCCAGGACACGAAGATGCCGAGCACCGGCAGCGCGGAGGCGAAGACGGCCAGGAGGATCAGCTTCCCGAGCGAGAACACCGCGTTCCCGGCCGGCACCCACTCGGCCTTGCGCAGCCCGGTCAGCACCCCGTCCTGCAGGGTGAGCAGCGCCCAGGCCACGCACGCGGCGACGAACAGGGCGCCCGCCGCGGGAGTGCCGAGCGGTGCGTACGAGGCGCCCCACAGGTCGAGGGTGAGCAGGAAGACCACGGCGGCCACGACCACGACCACCGAACTGGCCACGTACGCACGCCGCACCAGCGGCCCGGTCGCCCGCCCGGCGCGGGGCACGAAGCGGACGACCGCGCCGATCATCGTGGTCGCCGTGATGCTGGCCAGCAGCCGCATCGCGGCGATGGCGGCGGAACCCTGTCCGACGGCCTCCTCCGAGTAGTAGCGGGCGGCCACGAACCAGAACCCCAGGCCGAGCACGGCCGAGACACCGGTGCTGAGCATGAGGAAGTAGGCGTTCTTGAACAGCGAGTCGGAGCCCTGCCCCCTCCCGGGCGGCTCCGGGGCGCCGCCCGCGGACGCCGCGGAGGCCTCGTGCACCCGCGTCTCAGCCACGGGACGGTCCCGCCCCTTCCGGCGCTCCGGCGGGCAGCGCCCCCGACTCCTCCAGCACCCGCACGACCGCGCGGGCGCGCAGCGGGTCCACGGGCAGCGCGTGCCGCGCGAACCAGCGCGCCCCCTCGGGGCTGGGCGAGAGGTCGGTGAACTCCGCCCCCGCGTAGTCGTCGAGCGGCGGATCGTAGAGGTATCCGACGACGATGCCCTGGCGGGCCAGCGCCCCGATCGCCGCGTCCCGGTCCGCCACGAACAGCGGTACCCGGAACAGCGGCTGCGCCCCGTCCGGCCGGCGGCCGCCGGCCGGGTGCGCCCAGCGGGTCGACAGCAGCAGTTCCGTGCCCGCCCGGCAGCCCGCGAGCACGTCGTCCAGCCGGTCGAGCCTGCGCCCGACGCGCCCGAGCCGGAACCGGCCCGACCGCAGGCGGTAGTCGTGCATGTCCACGCGGACCCAGGGATCGTGCGCCTCCAGGTCCGGCGCCGAGGCGACCGCCCGGGCCAGCTCCCCCGGCCGCAGCGGCATCCGGATCCCCTCGCGCTCCGTCCTCCCCAGGAGCCGCAGCGTGGCCCAGGCCGCCCGGCGCAGCCGCAGGCCGCGTACGGCCGCCTCCGCGTACGGCCGTACGGCGTAGGCGACCTCGGCCGTGGTCCGGCGCGGCAGCAGCAGGTCGTCGCAGGACTTCGCCAGCGCCTCCCGCAGCCCCGGGTCGGCGACCGAGAGGAACCCCCCGGCCTTGGCGCCGACGTGCTTGGACAGGCTGAACACGGACGCGTCGCCCCAGGTGCCGACGGGCCGCCCGCCCACCTCGCTGCCGATGGCGTGCGCCGCGTCCTCGAACAGCGGGATGCCGAGCGCGTCGCAGCGCTCCCGCAGCCGGGGCGCGGGGTCCGGGTTGCCGTACAGATTGGTCGTCAGCACGGCGGACAGGGAACCCCACACCTCCTCGGGCACGGCGTCGACGTCGACGGTCGCGTCCAGCGGATTCAGCGGCGCCTGCACCGGCCGCAGCCCGGCGGCGAGGACGACGAAGAAGATGACGTCGTCGTTGACCGGCGACATCAGCACCCGGCCGCCCGGCGGGCACCAGTGGCGCAGCGCCGCGTACAGCCCGAAACGGCACGACGGTACGTACACGCATTCCCGGCCGAGTCGGCCGCGCATGGTCTCCTCGAGCCGCTCTCTCGGCTGCGAACCGGACCGCGCCGGACCCGGACCGGCCTCCCCTGTGGCCATCCGCCCCCCTGATGTGCCGTCGGAACGCCCCCTCCCCGAGGCCTTCCGGCACGCGTCCAGAGTCACCCCGTTCGCACCGCTCCGTCAAGATTGCGTTCCGGCCTGGGGACAACTTCCCGCACACGGGCCGTGGCGGAGCGCCACGGCCCCACGGGGCACTCCCCTCACCGCCCGCGCCGGCGCCGGGTCACTCCCCGCACGTCGGCCGCACGTCCCCGCCGGGCCCCGCCGGCCGCCGCCACCTCTTCGGACACTGCCCAAGACCCGTGCGTCACCCGTAACGTGTGGCACGGCCACGGATCACGTGGCGCACGGCGAGCACGAGAGCGAGGCAGCACCCGATGCCCCCCTTCGATGTCCCCGAGGGCGACCCCTTCGGCCCGCACAACCTCCCCTACGGCGTGTTCTCGATCCGCGGCGCGCAGGAGCGGACGGTGGGCGTCCGGCTCGGCGACCACGTCCTGGACGCGGGCGCGGCGGCCCACGCGCTCGGATCGCCGTACGCGTCCCTGCTGGCCCGGCCCACCCTGAACCCGCTGCTGGCGGCCGGCCGCACCGCCTGGTCGGACGTGCGGCGCGCGTTGACGGCCTGGGTGACGGTCCCGTCCCACCGGGAGGCCCTGGAGCCCCTGTTCCACCCCCTGTCGTCGGTGACCCTGCACCTGCCCTTCGAGGTGGCGGACTACGTCGACTTCTACGCCTCCGAGAACCACGCCCGGAACGTCGGCCGGATCTTCCGCCCCGACGCCGAGGACTCCCTCACCCCGAACTGGAAGCACCTCCCGATCGGCTACCACGGCCGCTCCGGCACGGTCGTCGTGTCCGGCACGGACGTCGTACGGCCCTCCGGGCAGCGCAAGGCCCCCACCGACGCCGCGCCCGTCTTCGGCCCGTCCGTCCGCCTCGACATCGAGGCCGAGGTCGGCTTCGTGGTGGGCACGCCGTCCGAGCCGGGCCGTCCGGTGGCGCTCGGCGACTTCCGCGAGCACGTCTTCGGGCTGTGCCTGCTCAACGACTGGTCCGCGCGGGACGTCCAGGCCTGGGAGTACGTCCCCCTCGGCCCGTTCCTCGGCAAGTCCTTCGCCACCTCGGTGTCGGCCTGGATCACGCCGCTGGACGCCCTGGACGAGGCCCGGGTGGCGCCGCCGGAGCGCACCCACGCGCTGCTGCCCTACCTGGACGACGCCGAGGAGGAGCCGGGCGGCTACGACCTGCGGATCTCGGTCGCGGTCAACGGGCACGTGGTCTCCGAGCCGCCCTTCTCCACCATGTACTGGACCGCCGCCCAGCAGCTGGCCCACATGACCGTCAACGGCGCCCGTCTGCGCACCGGCGACCTCTACGGCTCGGGCACGGTGAGCGGGCCCGCCGAGCGGGAGCGCGGGTCGCTGCTGGAACTGACCTGGAACGGCCGCGATCCGCTGGAACTCCCCGAGGGCAAGCGGACGTTCCTGGAGGACGGGGACGTGGTGACCCTGTCGGCGTGGGCACCGGGTCCGGGAGGCACCCGGGTGGGGCTGGGCGAGGTGACCGGCCGGATCGTCGGCCGGTGACCGCCCGCGCCGCCGGGCCGGAACCGGCCGGACGGCCGTCGGCCGGGCAACCGGCTTCCGGGCGGGCGGTGTTCGGGCCGGCCCGGCCGCTTCCGCACGCGCATCCGGTGCCCGTCGGGACCTGACTCGCACCGCCCGTCACCGTCATACTGGCGTCGGGCGGTGTGCGCGGCACGCCCGCCCCCTCCGGCACGGTTCGGGGCCGCGGCGGCGCCGACGGCGCGGGGCCCGGGCACGGCCCGGAGGCCGCACCACCGCCGCGCACCGCCCCAGCACCACAGCACCACAGCCAGAGCCGCCTTCCGACAAGGATCCGGAGCCCGTGGCATGACCGTCTGCCTGCTCCTGCTGTTCGCCGTCGCCGTGACCGCCGCCGTGCCGGTGCCGCGCGCACTGACCCGTTCCGCGTGGCCCGAACGGGACCCCGTGGTCGCCCTGTGGGTGTGGCAGTGCCTGGTCGCCACGGTGCTGCTGTGCTGCCTGACCTCCCTCGTGCTCGGCGCCGCCGCCGTCTTCGGCACCGTGCGCGCCCAGCTCTTCGCGCCCGCGCCCCCGGCGGTGACCGCCGCCTACAACCTCTCCGCCGGCCCGTCCTGGGCGGCGGTCCTCACCCTGCTGCTGGCCGGCGGTGCCGCCTGGACCACCGCGATGCTCGCCCGCGAGCTGGTCGAGGCCCGCAGGCGCCGCGCCCTGTCCCGCGCGCACCTGCGCGAACGCGCCCCCGACCTGCCCGCCGGCCTCCCCCGGGCCCGCGGCCCCCTCCTGGTCCTGGAGGACGAGTACCCGGACGCCTGGTGGATGCCCGGCAGCCCGGCCCAGCTGATCGTCACCACCGGCGCCCTGCAGCGACTCACCGACCATCAGCTCGACGCCGTGCTCACCCACGAACGCGGTCACGCCCGGGCCCGTCACGACTGGCTGCTGCACCTGTCCACCGCCCTGGCCACCGGCTTCCCGCGGGTCCCGCTCTTCTCCCACTTCTGCGACCAGACCCACCGCCTGGTGGAGCTCGCCGCCGACGACACCGCGTCCCGCCGCTGCGGCCACCTGACCACGGCCCTGGCCCTGATCGAGCTCAACCAGCACCGGGGCGTCCTGTCCTGCGCCTCCAGCCACCGCCTCCTCGGCGAACGGGTCGACCGCCTCCTGGAACCCCCGCCCCGCCTGACCCCCCGCGACCGCGCCCTGACCACGGCGACAGCGGCCCTGGTCCCCCTGCTCCCCCTCCTGATCACCTTCGCCCCGGGCCTGACGGCACTGACGTGACCCACCGGCCGCCATGACGGTGGTCCGCAGCCGCGGGCAGTCGCGCCTCCCCGGTGCCTGAACGACCTGGGGGGATGCCCCCGGGGCGGCACGGGTGGGCGCCGGGGGCACCCCCTCCGGGGGAGGCACCCCGTCGGCGCCGGGCCTCCCGACCCGGTGGCACATCTCACCCCGCCTCCCGGGAAACCCCAGCTCACACCCCCTCCCGGCGGAGTCCCCGGTGGCGCAACAATCCAGCAACACCACCAACCCCACCGGATAGGTATGGTTCCCGCCATGCCCCCCGCCGACCGCATCCGAGACCACGCCGGCCAGGGCGCGACCACCGTCGCCGCCCACCGCGCGCGGCGCCGGCTGCGCGCCGACCGGGCCCGCCAACTCGCCGACCTGCTCCGCCGCCAGATCCTCACGGAGGCCTTCCCCGACGCCACGCTCCCCCACGAGGACGCCCTCGCCACCGAGTACGGCGCCTCCCGCAACACCGTCCGCGAGGCACTGGACCTGCTCCGCGCCGAAGGCCTCGTCGCCCGCCAGCCCGGCGTCGGCACCGTGGTCGTGGCCCGCAAGTACGCCCACGGCCTGGACCGTCTGATGGGCCTCGCGGAGACCCTGCACGAACACGGCCGGATCACCAACGAGGTCCGCACGACGGTCCCGGTCCGCGCCCCGGCCCCGGTCGCCGAACGCCTCCACGTCCCACCCGGCACCGACGTCCTCTACATCGAGCGCCTGCGCCGCCTGAACGGCATCCCGCTCTCCCTCGACCTCACCTATCTGCCGCTCGACATCGGCACCGCCCTGCTCGGCGCCGACCTGGAGAACACCGACGTCTTCCGCCTCCTGGAGTCCGTCACCGGCCGGCCGCTGGGCCACGCCGAGATCACCCTGGAGGCGGTCACCGCGGACGCGCACTGTTCCGCCGTGCTCGAGGCCCCGCGCGGCACGGCGGTCCTCATGCTGGAACGCCTCACCCACCTCGCGGACGGCCGCCCCGTCGACCTGGAGTTCATCCGCTTCCGCGGCGACCGCATCGCGATGAGCGGCCTCCTGCACCGGTCCCGGTGACCATCCTCCTTCGCGCACATCCCTGGAGACAGCCATGCCCTTGGCGCCCCAGCGGGCCGACGTGCCCGTGACCATCGACGAGTCGAAGTGCATCGACGGCTGCACGCTCTGCGTGGACATGTGCCCGCTGGACTCCCTCGCCATCGACGAGAGCAACGGCAAGGCGTACATGCACGTCGACGAGTGCTGGTACTGCGGCCCGTGCGCCGCCCGCTGCCCCACCGGGGCCGTCACGGTCAACATGCCCTACCTGCTCCGGTGAGAGGCCGACTCGAATGAGATCCGAACGTTTCGCCGTCCTGGCCACCGCGGCCGTCGCCACCCTGCTCCTCCCCCTCACCGCCTGCGGCGGCAGCGCGTCGGCCGGCGGCGACGGCTCGACGGTCACCGTGACCGTCGGCTACCAGTCCCGCACGATCAACACGGTCACCGCCGGCACCCTCCTGCGCTCCCTCGGCTACTTCGAGGAGCAGCTCGACGCCCTCGGCGACGGCGTCACCTACAAGGTGGACTGGCAGGACTACGCGACCGGCGCGCCCATCACCGCGCAGATGACCGCCGGGAAGATCGACATCGGCTCGATGGGCGACTTCCCGCTGCTCATCAACGCGGCCCGCGGCAAGCAGCTCGGCAAGCCCACCCGCCTGGTGTCGGTCACCGGCTACAACCTCCGCGGCGGCCTCAACACCATCGTCACCGCGCCCGACTCCTCACTCACCTCCCTGGAGGACCTCAAGGGCAAGAAGGTCTCCACCAGCGTCGGCTCGGCCGCCGACGGCACCCTCGTACGGGCGCTCCAGCAAGCCGGCCTCGACCCGGACGAGGACATCGAGAAGCTCAACCAGCAGCCTGCCGTGGGGGCTTCCGCCCTGTCCTCGGGCAGCGCGGACGCCCTGTCGCAGTTCGTCGCCTGGCCCGGCCTGCTCGCTCGGCAGGGCAAGGCGAAGGCCCTGTACGACGGTGCGCAGCTGAACCTGCCCACCTTCCACGGGGTCACCGCCCGCGAGGACTTCGCGAAGAAGCGCCCGGCCGTGCTGGAGGCCTTCCTGAAGGCCCAGACCCAGGCGACGGACTACCTGGACGCGCACCCGGTGGACGCCGCCGAGACGGTCGCGAAGGCCACCGGCCTGCCCGCCGAGGCCGTCTACCTCTACAACGGCGCCCAGGGCATCGCCACCTTCGACCCGGCGATCAGGCCCCAGCTCGTCGCGGCCCTCAAGGAGGACGTGCCGGTCCTCAAGGACGCGAAGCTGACCGGCGACGTGGACGTGGACGCCTTCGTCGACGACCGGTACGTGCGCAAGGCGCTCGGACCGGCCGCGTACGCCGAGCGGCTCTCCGCCGCGCCCCCGGAGCCGGCCGGCGAGGTCTGGCCGAAGGGCGCGCGGAAGACCCTCCGCTTCGCCTCCCCCATCGCCCTGCTGCGGCACGTCGCCGCCCACCGCGACGGCGTCCGGGCCGCCTACGTCCCCGACGCCACCACCGGCACCCTGTGGTTCGCCGACCGGTCGGTGTGGGTGGCCGACGGCGACGAGCTGCTGCCGTTCGTCACACCGGCGACCGCCGAGGCGTACCTCGCCGGGCACGGCGGGGCGCGCGTCGTCACGTACGCCGAGGCACTGGAGCGCGCGTCGTGACCCGGTACGCGCTGCGCGTCGCCTCGCTCGCCGCCGCCCTCGGCCTGTGGCAGCTGCTGACCGGCCGGGACGTCGATCTCTGGCTGCGCTTCTCGCAGTTCCCCACCGTCACCGACGTGGCCCGCACCTTCGCCGACCGGCTGGCCGGCCCCGACTACTGGACGGACCTCACCGACAGTCTCACCCGCATCCTCACCGGCTTCCTGCTCGCCGCCGTCCTGGGCGTGGCCACCGGCGTGCTCGTGGCCCGCTCGCGGCTCGCCGAGGACCTCCTCGGCCCGGTGCTGGAGGTGGTCCGTCCGGTCCCGGCCATCGCCCTGGTCCCCGTCGCGATCCTCCTGTTCCCCTCCAACGAACAGGGCATCGTCTTCATCACCTGCACCGCCGCCTTCTTCCCGGTGCTGGTCTCCACCCGGCACGCGGTCCGCGCGCTGACCCCCGTGTGGGAGGAGGCGGTGCGCACGATGGGCGGCGGCCGGTGGCGGGTGCTCGGCTCGGTCGTCCTGCCGGGCGCGCTGCCCGGCGTCTTCGGCGGCCTGTCGGTCGGGATCGGCGTGTCGTGGATCTGCGTGATCTCCGCCGAAATGATCTCCGGCCAGTACGGCGTCGGGTACCGCACCTGGCAGGACTACACCGTCGTCGACTACCCGGGCGTGTTCGTCGGCATGGTCACCATCGGGGTGCTGGGCTGGCTGACCTCCACGGCCGTGGAGCTGCTGGGCCGCCGGCTGACCCGCTGGCTGCCGCGCGCGTCGTACGTCCCCGGCGCCGCCCGCCCCAGGGCCGCGCGGGCCGGCACGGCCGCACCCTCCGCCCGCACCGCCGTACCCGCCGTACGCAAGGGCACCGAGCCCGAGGAGGCACGCGATGAGCACCTCGTCCGAGACTGAGACCCCGCCGGCGGCCGGTCCGCGGTCCTCCCCGCACGGCACCCGCCTCGCCCTGCGCGGCGCCGTCCTCGGCCGCCCGGACGCCCCCGCGCTGACCGGTGTGGACGTCGAGGTCCCCCCGGGCGGGATCCTCACCGTGGTCGGCCCGTCGGGCTGCGGCAAGTCGACGCTGCTGCGCACCCTGGCCGGGCTGCTGCCCCCGCTGGCCGGGACCGCCGAGCAGGACGGCCGGCGCATCGACGGGCCGGGGGCGGACCGCGCGCTGGTCTTCCAGGAGGACGCCCTCCTGCCCTGGCGCTCGCTGCGCGCCAACGTCGAACTCCCCCTCGCCGTCCGGGGCGTGCCCCGCGCCGAACGCCGGCACCAGGCGGCCGGCTGGCTGGAGCGGGTCGGACTCGCCGCGCACGCCCGGCAGTTGCCGCACCGCGTCTCCGGGGGCCAGCGCCAGCGTGCCCAGCTGGCCAGGGCCCTCGCCGCGCGTCCCCGCGCCGTCCTGATGGACGAGCCCTTCGGCGCCCTCGACGCCCAGACCCGCGCCGGCATGCAGGACCTGCTGGTCGAGGTGCTGCACGGCACGGGCACCACCGTCGTCTTCGTCACCCACGACGTGGACGAGGCCCTGTTCCTCGGCGACCGCGTCGCCCTGCTCGGTTCCGGCCGGCTCACCGCCGTACGCGACGTGCCCCGCCCCCGGGACCGCACCGCGCACGACGACCCGGCCCGCGTGGCGCTGCGGCGCGACGTCCTGACATCCCTCGGCACCTGAAAGGCCCCCTGGTGGAGATACCCGCCCTCACCGACGCCGAAGAACTCTCCTGCGACGTCCTCGTCGTCGGCGGCGGCACCGCCGGCACCATGGCCGCGCTGACCGCCGCCGAGCACGGCGCGGACGTACTGCTGCTGGAGAAGGCCCACGTCCGCCACTCCGGCGCCCTCGCCATGGGCATGGACGGCGTCAACAACGCCGTCGTCCCCGGCCGCGCCGAACCCGACGACTACGTCGCCGAGATCACCCGCGCCAACGACGGCATCGTCGACCAGTCCACCGTCCGCCAGACCGCCACCCGCGGCTTCGACATGGTCCGGCGGCTGGAGTCGTACGGGGTCAAGTTCGAGAAGGACGAGCACGGCGACTACGCCGTCCGCCAGGTGCACCGGTCCGGTTCCTACGTGCTGCCGATGCCGGAGGGCAAGGACGTCAAGAAGGTCCTGTACCGGCAGCTCCGGCGGCGCGAGATGCGCGAGCGGATCCGCGTCGAGAACCGCGTGATGCCGGTACGGGTCCTGACGGCGGAGGGCCGGGCGGTCGGCGCGGCCGGCTTCAACACCCGCACCGGACGGTTCGTGACCGTCCGCGCGGGCGCCGTGATCCTGGCCACCGGTGCCGCCGGCCGGCTCGGCTTGCCCGCCTCCGGCTACCTCTACGGCACCTACGAGAACCCCACCAACGCGGGCGACGGCTATGCCATGGCCTACCACGCGGGCGCCGAACTGACCGGCATCGAGTGCTTCCAGATCAACCCGCTGATCAAGGACTACAACGGCCCCGCCTGCGCCTACGTCGCCAACCCCTTCGGCGGCTACCAGGTCAACCGGCACGGCGAACGCTTCGTGGACTCCGACTACTGGTCGGGCCAGATGATGGCCGAGTTCGCCGCGGAGGTCGCCGGCGACCGCGGCCCGGTGTACCTGAAGCTCAGCCACCTCCCGGAGGAGTCGGTCTCCGCCCTGGAGTCGATCCTGCACTCCACCGAGCGCCCCACCCGCGGCACCTTCCACGCGGGCCGCGGCCACGACTACCGCACCCACGACGTCGAGATGCACATCTCCGAGATCGGCCTGTGCGGCGGCCACTCCGCCTCCGGCGTCCGCGTCGACGACCACGCCCGCACCACCGTTCCCCGCCTGTACGCCGCCGGCGACCTGGCCTGCGTGCCGCACAACTACATGATCGGCGCGTTCGTCTTCGGCGACCTGGCGGGCGCCGACGCCGCCCGGTACCGGCCGTACGGGGGCGAGTTGCCGGCCGACCAGCTCCGCGACGCGCACGAACTGGTCTACCGCCCGCTGCGCAACCCCGACGGCCCGCCGCAGCCCCAGGTCGAGTACAAGCTGCGCCGCTTCGTGAACGACTACGTGGCCCCGCCGAAGTCCGGTGCGCGGCTGTCGCTCGCCCTGGAGTGCTTCGAGCGGATGCGCGCGGACATCGCGGCGATGGGCGCGCGCACCCCGCACGAGCTGATGCGCTGCGCCGAGGTCGGCTTCATCCGCGACTGCGCGGAGATGGCCGCCCGGGCCTCCCTGGCCCGCACGGAGTCCCGCTGGGGCCTCTACCACGAGCGCGTCGACCTCCCCGAGCGCGACGACGCCTCCTGGTTCCACCACCTCGATCTGCACAAGTCCCCCTCCGGTGCGATGGAGTTCACGGTCCGTCCCGTGGCCCCCTACCTGGTGCCGGTCGACGGGTTCACGCCGGTCGGCGGCCCTTCCCGGCACCTCGGCGAGGTGCACCCGGAGCAGGTGGCGACGGCCGGGGCCCGCGATGTGGCCCCCGTCGCCGCGAAGCCGCCCACCGCGCCCCCCGAGACCACCGGTGGCCGCGCGTCGACCGCCACGGCCTCCCCCCGGCTGCTGGAGCTGCTGGCCCTGGCCGAGGACGAGCCCGAACTGTCCGTCCTGCGGCCGTACCTGTCCGACCCCGAACCCGCTGTCCGGCGCACAGCGGTCACCGTGCTGACCGAGACCGTGCCCGCCGGCACCGGTCCGGCGCTCGCCGCCGCCCTGTCCGACCCGGACGGCGAGGTACGCGCCGCCGCCGCGGCCTCGCTGCGCGAACTGGCCGACACGCTGGCGCCCGAACCGGCGCTGGGCGAGCCCCTCGTGCGGGCGCTGGACCAGCCGGACCCCGTGGTCCGCGCCACCGCGCTCGACCTGCTGCGCGTCCTGCGGCTGGGCGGACCCGGCACGTTCACCGAGGCCCTCGGCGATCCGGACGCCTCCGTGCGCATCGAGGCCGTACGCGGGCTGGTCTCCCTGGACGCCGCGGAGCCGCTCTCACCGGCCGCCGAGGACCCGTCCCGCGAGGTCCGGGCCGCCGTCGCCAAGGCGCTGGGCACGCTGCGGGCGGCCCCCCGCGCGGGCGGCGCCCACGACCGGCTCACCGAGGACCCCGACGCCCTCGTCCGGGGCGCGGCCTTCGCGGCACTGGCGGAGACGGGCTGCCCGGCCCCGCTGGCGGCGCGGGCGCACACCGCGCTGTCCGACCCCGCCTGGCAGGTCCGGGCGGGCGCGGCGACCGCGCTGTCCGCCGCCGCGTCCGACACCGCGGTCCCCGTCCTCGCCGAGGCCCTCGCCGACCCGAACGCCGATGTCCGCAAGGCCGCCGTCCTGGCCCTGACCCGGCACACGGCCACCACCGAGGACGCCCGGACGGCGCTCGCGACCGTCACGAGCGACACGGACGCCGACGTCAGGGCGTACGCGACCCGGGCGTTGTGACGCCGCGGACGCGGAGGCCCCGCCGGCGGGTCCCTATATCCAGTCCTCGGGCTCCGGCTCGTGCTCGTGCTCGTGCCAGTCGTCCGCGCCGGTCCCCGAACCGGAACCTGTGCCCGGGCCGGCCGACGGAGCCGGCGCGGGTGCCGTGGCGGTGGCCGGTCCCTCCAGTCCCGCCAGCACCTCGACCACGCCCTCCCCGTACGTCGCCAGCTTCTTCTCGCCGACTCCGCTGATGCCCCCGAGCTGCCCGACCGAGGTGGGCCAGACGGTGGCGATCTCCCTCAGGGTGGCGTCGTGGAAGATGACGTACGCCGGGACGCCCTGCTCGCGGGCCTGCTCCGCGCGCCAGGCGCGCAGCGCCTCGAACGCGGGCAGCAGCTCCTCGGGCAGCTCGGCCGCGGCCGCCTTGGACTTGCGGTCGCCGCGTCCACCGCCCGTCGGCTTGGCCGCGGCCGGCTTCTTGGGCTCCTTGCGCAGCGGAACCTCCCGCTCCCGCCGCAGCACCGCCCCGCTGGCATCGGTGAGCACCAGCGTGCCGTACTCGCCCTCGACCGCGAGCAGCCCCTGGGCCAGCAGCTGCCGGGTGACGCCCCGCCACTCGCCCTCGGTCAGCTCCTCGCCGATGCCGAACACGGAGAGCTGGTCGTGGTCGAACTGGATCACCTTGGCCGTGCGCTTGCCGAGCAGGATGTCGATGATCTGCCCGGCGCCGAACTTCTGCCCGCGCTCCCGCTTCAGCCGCACCACGGTCGACAGCACCTTCTGCGCCGCCACCGTGCCGTCCCAGGTCTCGGGCGGGGTGAGGCAGGTGTCGCAGTTGCCGCAGCCGGCCGGATCGGGGTCCTGCCCGAAGTAGGCGAGGAGCTGGCCGCGGCGGCACCGGACGGTCTCGCACAGGGCGAGCATGGCGTCCAGGTGGGACTGGGCCCGGCGGCGGAACGCCTCGTCGCCCTCGCCGGACTGGATCAGCTTGCGCTGCTGGATGACGTCGTTGAGCCCGTACGCCATCCAGGCCGTCGACGGCAGGCCGTCCCGCCCGGCGCGTCCCGTCTCCTGGTAGTAGCCCTCGACCGACTTGGGCAGGTCCAGGTGCGCGACGAAGCGGACGTCCGGCTTGTCGATGCCCATGCCGAAGGCGATGGTCGCCACGACCACCAGGCCCTCCTCGCGCAGGAACCTCGACTGGTGCACCGCGCGGGTGCCCGCGTCCAGGCCCGCGTGGTACGGCACGGCCTCGACGCCGTTGCGCGACAGGAACTCGGCGGTCTTCTCGACGGAATTGCGCGAGAGGCAGTAGACGATGCCCGCGTCACCGGCGTGCTCCTCGCGCAGGAAGCTCAGCAGCTGCTTCCTGGGGTCGGTCTTCGGCACGATCCGGTACTGGATGTTGGGCCGGTCGAAGCTGGCCACGAAGTGCCGCGCCGCCGGCATGTCCAGCCGCTCGGTGATCTCGCGGTGGGTGGCGTGCGTGGCCGTCGCCGTGAGCGCGAGCCGGGGCACGTCCGGCCAGCGCTCGCCGAGCAGGGACAGGGCCAGGTAGTCGGGCCGGAAGTCGTGGCCCCACTGGGAGACGCAGTGCGCCTCGTCGATCGCGAAGAGGGAGATCTTGCCGCGGGAGAGCAGGTCGAGGGTGCTCTCCAGCCGCAGCCGCTCGGGCGCCAGGTACAGCAGGTCCAGCTCGCCGGCGAGGAACTCGGCCTCCACCACGCGACGCTCGTCGAAGTCCTGCGTGGAGTTCATGAACCCGGCCCGCACGCCGAGGGCGCGCAGCGCGTCCACCTGGTCCTGCATCAGGGCGATGAGCGGCGAGACCACGATGCCCGTGCCGGGCCTGACCAGGGCCGGGATCTGGTAGCACAGCGACTTGCCGCCGCCGGTGGGCATCAGCACGACGGCGTCGCCGCCCGCCACCACGTGGTCGACGACCGCCTCCTGCTCGCCGCGGAAGGCCTCGTACCCGAAGACCCGGTGCAGCGTGGCCAGCGTCTCGCTGTCCAGCCGCCCGGCCTCTGCCGTCTCTGCCGTCTCTGTCATCTCGCCGATCACGCCCATCGTCCCGTCCCCCGTACGTCCTGCCGCGCCCGTCCTGTCCCGACCACTTCCTCAACGATAGGGGCCCGCGCCGACAGCCCCGGAGTTGTCCACAGGTTGCCCGACGTGACCCGCGTCAAGGACACGGCGATCGTTCACGCGTTCGCGGGAGACCCGCCCGTTTCCGGCGGATAGTCTGATTGCACCCGCGAGACTCCGTCCCATGGGAGCACTGATGAGCGTCGCACCGAAGGCGTCCACACCCGCCTGGCCGGTCCCGCCCGAGGGCGGCTGGACCGCAGACGACCTGGACCGGCTTCCGGACCTGCCTCCGCACACGGAGCTGATCGACGGGAGCCTGGTCTTCGTGAGTCCGCAGACCCTTTTCCACTCACGCGCTGTCGACTTTTTCAACTGGCAGCTTCAGTCCCTCGCGCCGGCGGAGTTCGAGGTCATCCGCGAGTTCACCATCGACATCGACCGGCAGAACCGGCCCGAGCCGGACGTGATCGTCGTGCGGGGTGACGTGGTCGACGACCCGGAGCAGACGCGCTACCCCTCCGAAGCCGTCACCTTGGCCATCGAGGTCGTCTCCGCCGAGTCCATCTCCCGCGACCGCGAGACCAAGCCCCTCAAGTACTCCCGGGCCGGCATCGCCCACTACTGGCGGGTGGAGAACGAGAAGGGCCTCGCCGTCGTCCACGCCTTCGAACTGGAGCCCACCACCGGCACCTATACCAGCGTCGGCATCTTCCGCGAACGCATGAAGGTGAGCGCGCCCTTCCCGATGGACCTGGACCTGACCGCCATCAAGCCGCGCCGCGGCGGCGAGTAGCCCCAGCACACACGGCTGTGGTCCGGCACCCCTGCGAAGAGGTGCCGGACCACAGCCGTGAAGGCACGAACGCAGCGTCAGCGCACGAACACCCCCGCCTGTCCCGCCAGGTCCAGGAAGTACTGCGGCGCCACACCGAGCACCACCGTGACCGCCACGCCGACGCCGATCGCCGTCATCGTCAGCGGCGACGGCACCGCGACCGTCGGGCCCTCCGGCCGCGGCTCGCTGAAGAACATCAGCACGATCACGCGGATGTAGAAGAACGCCGCGATCGCCGACGAGATCACGCCGACCACGACCAGCGGGGCCGCGCCGCCCTCCGCCGCCGCCTTGAACACGGCGAACTTGCCCGCGAACCCGGAGGTCAGCGGGATGCCCGCGAAGGCCAGCAGGAACACCGCGAACACGGCCGCCACCAACGGCGACCTGCGCCCGAGCCCGGCCCACTTCGACAGGTGGGTCGCCTCGCCGCCCGCGTCGCGCACCAGCGTGACCACGGCGAAGGCGCCGATCGTCACGAAGGAGTACGCGGCCAGGTAGAAGAGGACCGACGAGACGCCGTCCGGCGTGGTCGCGATGACGCCCGCGAGGATGAAGCCCGCGTGCGCGATCGACGAGTACGCCAGCAGCCGCTTGATGTCCGTCTGCGTGATCGCGACGATCGCGCCGCCCAGCATGGTGACGATCGCCACCGCCCACATCACCGGCCGCCAGTCCCAGCGCAGGCCGGGCAGGACGACGTAGAGGATGCGCAGCAGGGCGCCGAAGGCCGCGACCTTGGTCGCCGCCGCCATGAAACCGGTCACCGGCGTCGGCGCGCCCTGGTACACGTCCGGCGTCCACATGTGGAACGGCACCGCGCCCACCTTGAACAGCAGGCCCATGACGATCAGAGCGGACCCGACGAGCAGCAGCGCGTCGTTGCCCATGGTGTTCGCGAGCGCCGGGGTGACGTTCTGGACGGTGCCGTCGACGACCTGCGCGATGGTGCCGTACGACATGGAGCCCGCGTAGCCGTAGAGCAGGGCGATGCCGAACAGGGTGAACGCGGAGGCGAACGCGCCGAGCAGGAAGTACTTGACCGCCGCCTCCTGCGACATCAGCCGCTTGCGCCGGGCCAGCGCGCACAGCAGGTACAGCGGGAGGGAGAAGACCTCCAGGGCGACGAAGAGGGTCAGCAGGTCGTTGGCCGCCGGGAAGACCAGCATGCCGGCGACGGCGAACATCAGCAGCGGGAACACCTCGGTGGTGGTGAACCCGGCCTTCACCGCCTTCTGCTCGCTCTCGCTGCCCGGCACCGCCGCGGCCTGCGCGGCGAAGGAGTCGACGCGGTTGCCGTGCGCCTCCGGGTCGAGCCGCCGCTCGGCGAAGGTGAAGACGCCGACCAGCGCCGCCAGCAGGATCGTGCCCTGCAGGAAGAGGGCCGGTCCGTCGACGGCGATGGCGCCCATCGCCGCGATGCCCGCCTTGGTCGTGCCGTGTCCGCCCGCCGCGAGCGCGACGACCGCGGCGAAGGCGGCGACGAGCGCGACGATGGACACGAACGTCTGTACGTAGTAGCGGGACCTGCGCGGCACGAACGCCTCGACCAGGATGCCGACGATCGCCGCGCCGATGACGATGAGCGTGGGCGCGAGCTGCCCGTACTCGATCTTCGGTGCGTCGATCTTCGCGATCGGGTCGGCCGCCGTTGCCGCCGTTGTCCACAGGTCGTGGACGGCTGATGCGCTCACTTGGCCGCCTCCACCTCGGGCTGGGGGTCCTTCTTGTGTACGTCGGACATGGTCTGCTGCACCGCCGGATTGACGATGTCCGTGACGGGCTTCGGGTAGACGCCCAGGAAGATCAGCAGCGCCACCAGCGGCGCCACGACCACCAGCTCCCGCACCCGCAGGTCGGGCAGGGCCCTCACCTCGGGCTTCACCGGCCCGGTCATCGTCCGCTGGTACAGGACGAGGGTGTAGAGCGCGGCGAGGACGATGCCGAAGGTGGCGATGATGCCGATCACCGGATAGCGCGTGAACGTGCCCACCAGCACCAGGAACTCGCTGACGAAGGGCGCGAGACCCGGCAGGGACAGGGTGGCCAGGCCGCCGATCAGGAACGTGCCGGCGAGCACCGGGGCGACCTTCTGCACACCGCCGTAGTCGGCGATGAGCCGCGAGCCGCGCCGGGAGATCAGGAATCCGGCGATCAGCATCAGCACGGCGGTCGAGATGCCGTGGTTGACCATGTAGAGGGTGGCGCCGGACTGGCCCTGGCTGGTCATCGCGAAGATGCCCATGATGATGAAGCCGAAGTGCGAGATCGACGCGTAGGCGATCAGGCGCTTGATGTCGCGCTGGCCGACCGCGAGCAGCGCCCCGTAGATGATGCTGATCACCGCCAGGACGAGGATCGCGGGCGTCGCCCACGTGCTCGCCTCCGGGAACAGCTGGAGGCAGAAGCGGAGCATCGCGAAGGTGCCGACCTTGTCGACCACCGCCGTGATGAGCACGGCGACCGGCGCGGTGGACTCCCCCATGGCGTTGGGCAGCCAGGTGTGCAGCGGCCACAGCGGCGCCTTCACCGCGAAGGCGAAGAAGAAGCCGAGGAACAGCCAGCGCTCGGTGCTGGTCGCCATGTCCAGCGATCCGTCGGCCCGCGCCTGGGCGATCTCGGTGAGGGAGAAGTTCCCGGCGACCACGTACAGCCCGATCACCGCGGCCAGCATGATCAGGCCGCCGGCGAGGTTGTAGAGGAGGAACTTCACCGCCGCGTACGAGCGCTGGGTGGCCGCCTTCTCCTCACCGTGCTCGTGCGCCCGGTCCCCGAAGCCGCCGATCAGGAAGTACAGCGGGATCAGCATGGCTTCGAAGAAGATGTAGAAGAGGAAGACGTCGGTGGCCTCGAAGGAGATGATCACCATCGCCTCGACGGCCAGGATCAGGGCGAAGAAGCCCTGTGTCGGCCGCCACCGGCTGCTTCCCGTCTCCAGCGGATCGGCGTCGTGCCAGCCCGCGAGGACGATGAACGGGATCAGCAGGGCGGTCAGCGCGATCAGCGCCACCGCGATGCCGTCCACGCCCAGCTCGTAGCGGACGCCGAAGTCCGCGATCCAGGAGTGGGACTCGGTGAGCTGGTAGCGGTCGCCGTCCGGGTCGAAGCGGACCAGGACCACGATCGCCAGGACCAGCGTGGCCAGCGAGAACAGCAGCGCCAGCCATTTGGCCGCGGTGCGCTTCGCGGCCGGCACGGCGGCCGTGGCGATGGCCCCGACGGCCGGGAGCACCGCCGTCGCTGTCAGCAGGGGAAAGGACATCGGTATCAGACCGCCCTCATCAGCAGGGTCGCGGCGACGAGGACCGCCGCACCGCCGAACATCGAGACCGCGTAACTGCGCGCGAACCCGTTCTGCAGCTTGCGCATCCGCCCGGACAGGCCGCCGAACGAGGCCGCCGTGCCGTTGACGACCCCGTCGACCAGGGTGTGGTCGACGTAGACCAGCGAGCGCGTGAGGTGCTCGCCGCCGCGGACCAGGACGACGTGGTTGAAGTCGTCCTGGAGCAGGTCGCGCCGGGCGGCCCGGGTGAGCAGCGACCCGCGCGGGGCGACGGCCGGGACCGGACGCCGTCCGTACTGCGCCCAGGCGATCGCGACGCCGATGACCATGCAGGCCACGGTCGCTCCGGTGACCACCCCGGCGCTGATCGGCGCGTCACCGTGGCTGTGCCCGGTGACGGGCTCCAGCCAGTGAAGGAAGCGGTCGCCGATGCTGAAGAAGGCGCCGCCCGCCACCGAGCCGACGGCCAGCACGATCATCGGGACCGTCATGGTCTTCGGGGACTCGTGCGGGTGCGGGGGCGTGTACTCGCCGCGCGTCTCGGCGGCCGGCTCGACGTCGGGCTCGGCCGGGGACGGCGTCGGGGCCTTGCGCCAGCGCTCCTCGCCGAAGAACGTCATCAGCATCACGCGCGTCATGTAGTACGCGGTGATGGCCGCGCCCAGCAGGGCGCAGGCGCCGAGGACCCACCCCTCGGTGCCGCCCTTGGCGAACGCCGCCTCGATGATCTTGTCCTTGGAGAAGAAGCCGGACAGGCCCGGGAAGCCGATGATGGCGAGGTAGCCGAGGCCGAAGGTGACGAAGGTGACCGGCATGTACTTCCTGAGGCCGCCGTAGCGGCGCATGTCGACCTCGTCGTTCATGCCGTGCATGACCGAACCGGCGCCGAGGAACAGCCCGGCCTTGAAGAAGCCGTGCGTCACCAGGTGCATGATCGCGAAGACGTAGCCGATGGGGCCGAGGCCCGCGGCCAGCACCATGTAGCCGATCTGCGACATGGTCGAGCCGGCGAGCGCCTTCTTGATGTCGTCCTTGGCGCAACCGACGATCGCACCGAACAGCAGCGTGACCGCGCCGACGACGGTGACGACCAGTTGCGCGTCGGGCGCGCCGTTGAAGATCGCCGCCGAGCGGACGATCAGGTACACGCCCGCGGTCACCATGGTCGCGGCGTGGATGAGGGCCGAGACCGGGGTCGGGCCCTCCATCGCGTCACCGAGCCAGGACTGCAGCGGCACCTGGGCGGACTTGCCGCACGCGGCGAGCAGCAGCATCAGGGCGATCGCGGTGAGCTTGCCCTCGTCGGCCTGGCCCGCGACGCCCGGGTCGTGCAGCGTGCCGAGCACCGGCCCGAAGGCGAAGGTGCCGAACCACAGGAACATCAGCATGATCGCGATCGACAGGCCCATGTCGCCGACGCGGTTGACCAGGAAGGCCTTCTTCGCGGCGGTGGCGGCGCTGGGCTTGTGCTGCCAGAAGCCGATCAGCAGGTACGAGGCGAGGCCGACGCCCTCCCAGCCGACGTACAGCAGCAGGTAGTTGTCGGCGAGGACCAGGATCAGCATCGCCGCGAGGAACAGGTTCAGGTAGCCGAAGAAGCGGCGGCGCCGCTCGTCGTGCTCCATGTACGCGACCGAGTACAGGTGGATCAGCGAGCCGACGCCGGTGATCAGCAGGACGAACGTCATCGACAGCTGGTCGAGCCGGAAGGCGACGTCGGCCTGGAACCCCTCCACCGGGATCCAGCTGAACAGGTGCTGCGTCAGGGTGCGGTCCTCGGCGCCGCTGCCGAGCATGTCGGCGAAGAGGACGACGCCGATCACGAAGGACGCGGCGGCCAGCAGCGTGCCGAGCCAGTGGCCGACGGCGTCCAGCCGGCGGCCGCCGCACAGCAGGACCGCCGCTCCGAGCAGAGGCGCCGCCACCAGCAGCGCAATCAGATTCTCCACGATTCAGCGACCCCTCACAGCTTCATCAGGCTGGCGTCGTCGACCGAGGCCGAGTGGCGGGAACGGAACAGGGACACGATGATCGCGAGCCCGACCACGACCTCCGCGGCGGCGACGACCATCGTGAAGAAGGCGATGATCTGGCCGTCGAGGTTGCCGTGCATGCGGGAGAAGGCGACGAACGCGAGGTTGCAGGCGTTGAGCATCAGCTCGACGCACATGAAGACCACGATCGCGTTGCGCCGGATCAGCACACCGGTGGCACCGATCGTGAACAACAGGGCTGCGAGGTAGAGGTAGTTGACGGGGTTCACTTCGACGCCTCCTCGGACCGCTTGAAGGTGGCCGGCCCGACCGCCCTGCGCTCCAGACGTTCCTCGGCGCGCTGCTCCAGGGCCTTGAGGTCGTTCAGCGCCTCCGTCGAGACGTCGCGGATCTGGCCCCGCTCGCGCAGCGTCTTGCTGACGGTGAGCTCGGACGGGGTGCCGTCGGGCAGCAGACCGGCGATGTCGACCGCGTTGTGCCGGGCGTAGACGCCGGGCGCCGGCAGCGGCGGCAGGTACTTGCCGTCGCGGACGCGCTGCTCGGACAGTTCGCGCTGCGTCCTGGCCCGCTCGGTGCGCTCGCGGTGGGTGAGCACCATGGCGCCGACGGCGGCCGTGATGAGCAGGGCGCCGGTGATCTCGAAGGCGAAGACGTACTTGGTGAAGACGAGGGACGCGATGCCCTCCACGTTGCCGTTCGCATTGGCCTGGCCGAGGCCGTCGAACTCCTTGAGGGAGGCGTTGCCGATGCCGGCGATCAGCAGGGTGCCGAAGCCGAGCCCGCTGGCCAGGGCCAGCCAGCGCTGGCCCTTGATGGTCTCCTTCAGGGAGTCCGCCGCGGTGACGCCGACGAGCATCACCACGAACAGGAACAGCATCATGACCGCGCCGGTGTAGACGACGATCTGCACGATGCCGAGGAAGTAGGCGCCGTTGGCGAGGTAGAACACCGCCAGCACGATCATGGTCCCGGCGAGGCAGAGCGCGCTGTGCACGGCCTTCTTCATGAAGACGGTGCACAGGGCGCCGATCACCGCGACCGTGCCGAGGATCCAGAACTGGACGGCCTCTCCGGTGGAGGTGCCGGCAGAGAGAGTCGCTGCGGCGGCGAGCTGTGCGCTCATCGGCGGATCACCTCCTCCGACGCCGGCTCGGTCCCGCCGAAGGTCGAGTCGCCCTCCTGGACGACCTCCCCCTTGGAGCGGGCGACCTGCCGCTCGGTGCCGGGCGCGGCCTCGGTGACCAGGCCCCGGTAGTAGTCCTGCTCGTCCGTGCCCGGGTAGATGGCGTGGGGCGTGTCGACCATGCCCTCCTCCAGACCGGCGAGCAGCTGCTCCTTGGTGAAGATGAGGTTGGCGCGACTGGAGTCGGCCAGCTCGAACTCGTTGGTCATCGTCAGCGCGCGCGTGGGGCAGGCCTCGATGCACAGGCCGCACAGGATGCAGCGGGCGTAGTTGATCTGGTAGACGCGGCCGTACCGCTCGCCCGGCGAGTAGCGCTCCTCGTCCGTGTTGTCCGCGCCCTCCACGTAGATCGCGTCGGCGGGACACGCCCAGGCGCACAGCTCGCAGCCGACGCACTTCTCCAGGCCGTCCGGATGGCGGTTGAGCTGGTGCCGTCCGTGGAAGCGCGGAGCGGTGGTCTTCTTCTGCTCCGGGTACTGCTCGGTCAGCCGCTTCTTGAACATGGCCTTGAAGGTCACACCGAAGCCGGCCACGGGGTTCAGGAAACCGGGGTCGGTCTCCTTGGGTTCCTCAGCCATCGGACGCCTCCTTTCCATCCGTGGGTCCACCCAGAGGTCCGTCACTGTGAGTATCGGAGCCGCCACTGGCGATCAGTTCCCGGTCCCGGCGCGGGCAGCGCCTGGGCACCGGCGGCAGCTCCTGCCCGGGCATCGGCGGCACGGGGAACCCGCCGGCCATCGGGTCGAAGGCGGCCGGTTCCTCGACGGGCGCCTCGGCGCCCTTGCCCTTGTCGCGGTAGACGTCGGCGACGAAGGACACCAGCAGCAGGGCCAGGACGCCGCCGCCGATGTAGAGCGCGATGTCGGTGAAGCCGTAGTTCTCGTTCCGCATGGCCCGCACGCTCGCGACGAGCATCAGCCAGACCAGGGAGACCGGGATGAGGACCTTCCAGCCGAGCTTCATCAGCTGGTCGTAACGCACGCGCGGGAGCGTGCCGCGCAGCCAGATGAAGAAGAACAGCAGCAGCTGGACCTTGACGACGAACCAGAGCAGCGGCCACCAGCCGTGGTTGGCGCCCTCCCAGAAGGTGCTGATGGGCCACGGGGCCCGCCAGCCGCCGAGGAAGAGCGTGGTGGCGACCGCCGAGACCGTCACCATGTTCACGTACTCGGCGAGCATGAACATCGCGAACTTGATCGACGAGTACTCGGTGTTGAAGCCGCCCACCAGGTCGCCCTCCGACTCCGGCATGTCGAAGGGGGCGCGGTTGGTCTCGCCGACCATGGTGACGATGTAGAGGATGAAGGAGACCGGCAGCAGCACGATGTACCAGCGGTCGGTCTGCTGGGCGACGATCTCCGAGGTCGACATCGAACCGGAGTAGAGGAACACCGAGGCGAACGCGGCGCCCATCGCGATCTCGTAGGAGATCATCTGCGCGCAGGACCGCAGGCCGCCGAGGAGCGGGTACGTCGACCCGGAGCTCCATCCGGCGAGCACGATGCCGTAGATGCCGACCGAGGCGACCGCGAGGATGAACAGCATCGCGATCGGCAGGTCGGTGAGCTGCATGGCGGTGCGGTGGCCGAAGACCGACACCTCGTTGCCGGCCGGCCCGAAGGGGATCACCGCGATCGCCATGAAGGCCGGGATGGCCGCGACGATCGGCGCCAGGACGTACACCGCCTTGTCGGCGCGCTTGACGACGACGTCTTCCTTCAGCATCAGCTTGATGCCGTCGGCGAGCGACTGGAGCATGCCCCAGGGGCCGTGCCGGTTGGGACCGATGCGCAGCTGCATCCAGGCGACGACCTTGCGCTCCCACACGATGGAGAACAGCACGGTCACCATCAGGAAGGCGAAGCAGAAGACCGCCTTGATCACCACCAGCCACCAGGGGTCGGTGCCGAACATCGAGAGGTCTTCAGCGGCGAGGTACGGGCTCATGCCTCCACCTCCTTGGGGGCCTCGCCCGCGAGCGTGGCCGGGCCGATGCGGACGAGGGTTCCGGGCAGCACCCCGGCGTCGGAGGCGACGCCGTGACCGGCCGAGTTCAGCGGGAGCCAGACCACCCGGTCGGGCATCTCGGTGATCTCCAACGGGAGTTCGACGGATCCGCCGGGCCCGGTCACGGCCAGCGGGTCGCCGTCCTTGACGCCCGCCTCGGCGGCCGTGGCGGCCGACACGCGCGCGCGTGCGGCGTGCCGGGTGCCGGCGAGCGCCTCGTCGCCCTGCTGGAGGACGCCCTGGTCGAGCAGCAGCCGGTGCCCGGCGAGCACGGCCTCCCCGGCGGCCGGCCGGGGCAGGGCGCCCGCGGTGTGCAGCGGTTCACCGGCCCGCGCCCCGTCCCAGGCGCCGAGCCGGTCGATCTCCGCGCGCGTGGTGCGCAGATCCGGCAGGCCCAGGTGGACGTCCATGGCGTCGGCGAGCATCTGGAGCACGCGCGCGTCGGTGGGCGCGAGGCGGCGGGTCATCTGGTCGGGCTTGAGCGCGGCCTCGAAGAAGCGCGCCCTGCCCTCCCAGTTGAGGAAGGTCCCGGCCTTCTCGGCGACCGCCGCGACGGGCAGGACCACGTCGGCGTGGTCGGTGACCTCGCTGGGCCGCAGTTCCAGCGACACCACGAAGCCGGCCTCGGCGAGTGCCGCACGCGCGCGGGCCGGGTCGGGCAGGTCGGCGACCTCCACGCCCGCCACCAGCAGCGCCTGGAGCTCACCGCGCGCGGTGGCCTCGACGATCGCGCCGGTGTCGCGGCCGTAGCGGTGCGGGAGGTCGGCCAGGCCCCAGACCGCGGCGACCTCCTCACGCGCGCGCGGGTCGGTCGCGGGGCGCCCGCCCGGCAGCAGCGACGGCAGCGCCCCCGCCTCGATCGCGCCGCGCTCCCCGGCCCGGCGCGGGATCCACACCAGCCGGGCACCGGTCGCGGCGGCGGTCCGGACGGCGGAGGTGAGCCCGCCGGCCACGGATGCCAGCCGCTCGCCGACGACGATCACGGCACCCTCGGCGCGCAGTGCCTCGGCCGCCCGGGCACCGTCGTCCTCCAGGCCGACGCCGCTCGCGAGCGCGTCCAGCCACTCGGTCTCGGTGCCGGGAGCGGCGGGCAGCAGCGTGCCGCCGGCCTTCTCCAGACCCCGTGTGGCGTGGGTGGCCAGCGAGAACACCTTCAGCCCGTGCCTGCGCCAGGCCTTGCGCAGCCGCAGGAAGACGCCGGGCGCCTCCTCCTCGGCCTCGAAACCGACCAGCAGCACGGCCGGCGCCTTCTCCAGCGCGGTGTACGTGACGCCCGTGCCGTCCAGGTCACGGCCGCGGCCGGCCACCCGGGCGGCGAGGAAGTCGGCCTCCTCGGCGCTGTGCACGCGCGCGCGGAAGTCGATGTCGTTGGTGTCGAGCGCCACGCGCGCGAACTTGCTGTACGCGTAGGCGTCCTCGACGGTGAGACGCCCGCCGGTCAGGACACCGGTCCGCCCGCGCGAGGCGAGCAGTCCCTGCGCGGCGATCTGCAGGGCCTCCGGCCAGGAGGCCGGTTCCAGCTCGCCCTCGGCGTTGCGCACCAGGGGGGTCGTCAGCCGGTCCCGCTGCTGCGCGTACCGGAAGGCGAACCGCCCCTTGTCGCAGATCCACTCCTCGTTGACCTCGGGGTCGTTCGCCGCGAGGCGCCGCATGACCTTGCCGCGCCGGTGGTCGGTGCGGGTCGCGCAGCCGCCGGAGCAGTGCTCGCACACGGACGGCGAGGAGATCAGGTCGAACGGGCGGGAGCGGAACCGGTACGCCGCCGAGGTGAGCGCGCCGACCGGGCAGATCTGGATGGTGTTTCCGGAGAAGTACGACTCGAAGGGGTCGCCCTCGCCGGTGCCGACCTGCTGGAGCGCGCCCCGTTCGATCAGCTCGATCATCGGGTCGCCGGCGACCTGGTTGGAGAAGCGGGTGCAGCGGGCGCACAGCACGCACCGCTCGCGGTCGAGCAGCACCTGCGTGGAGATCGGCACGGGCTTCTCGTAGGTCCGCTTCCTCCCCTCGAAGCGGGACTCGGCCTGGCCGTGCGACATGGCCTGGTTCTGCAGCGGGCACTCGCCGCCCTTGTCGCAGACCGGGCAGTCCAGCGGGTGGTTGATGAGCAGCAGCTCCATCACCCCATACTGGGCCTTCTCGGCGACCGGGGAGGTGAGCTGGGTCTTGACCACCATGCCGTCGGTGCAGGTGATGGTGCAGGACGCCATGGGCTTGCGCTGGCCCTCGACCTCGACGATGCACTGGCGGCAGGCGCCGGCCGGGTCGAGGAGCGGGTGGTCGCAGAACCGGGGGATCTCGATGCCGAGCTGCTCGGCGGCCCGGATGACCAGGGTGCCCTTGGGCACGCTGATCTCGATGCCGTCGATCGTGAGCGTGACGAGGTCCTCCGGGGGGAGGGCCGGCTCTCCCCCGCCGGAGGGAGCGCTCGTGGTCACGGTCATGCGTTCACCTCCGTACGGTGGTCGGCCCAGGCCGTCGACCTGGCCGGGTCGAAGGGGCAGCCGCGGCCCGTGATGTGCTGCTCGTACTCCTCGCGGAAGTACTTGAGCGAGGAGAAGATCGGCGAGGCGGCGCCGTCGCCGAGGGCGCAGAAGGACTTGCCGTTGATGTTGTCGGCGATGTCGTTCAGCTTGTCGAGGTCGCTCATCGAGCCCTTGCCGGCCTCGATGTCGCGCAGCAGCTGCACGAGCCAGTACGTGCCTTCGCGGCAGGGCGTGCACTTGCCGCAGGACTCGTGGGCGTAGAACTCGGTCCAGCGGGTGACGGCGCGCACCACGCAGGTCGTCTCGTCGAAGCACTGGAGCGCCTTGGTGCCGAGCATGGAACCCGCGGCGCCGACGCCCTCGTAGTCGAGGGGGACGTCGAGGTGCTCGTCGGTGAACATCGGCGTGGAGGAGCCGCCCGGTGTCCAGAACTTGAGCCGGTGGCCGGGGCGCATCCCGCCGCTCATGTCGAGGAGCTGGCGCAGCGTGATGCCGAGCGGGGCCTCGTACTGGCCGGGGGTGGCGACGTGGCCGCTGAGCGAGTAGAGCGTGAAGCCCGGGGACTTCTCGCTGCCCATCGACCTGAACCACTCCTTGCCCTTGTTCAGGATCGCGGGAACCGACGCGATGGACTCGACGTTGTTCACCACGGTGGGGCACGCGTAGAGACCCGCGACGGCGGGGAAGGGGGGACGGAGCCGCGGCTGGCCCCGGCGGCCTTCGAGCGAGTCGAGCAGCGCGGTCTCCTCACCGCAGATGTACGCGCCCGCGCCCGCGTGCACGGTGAGTTCGAGGTCGAGTCCGCTGCCCAGGATGTCCTCGCCGAGGAAGCCGGCCGCGTAGGCCTCGCGCACGGCCGCGTGCAGCCGCCGCAGCACGGGGACGACCTCACCGCGCAGGTAGATGAAGGCGTGCGACGACCTGATGGCGTAGCACGCGATGACGATGCCCTCGATGAGGCTGTGCGGGTTCGCGAAGAGGAGCGGGATGTCCTTGCAGGTCCCCGGCTCCGACTCGTCGGCGTTGACGACGAGGTAGTGGGGCTTGCCGTCGCCCTGGGGGATGAACTGCCACTTCATCCCCGTCGGGAAACCGGCGCCGCCGCGGCCGCGCAGACCGGAGTCCTTGACGTACGCGATCAGGTCGTCCGGCGACATCGCCAGCGCCTTGCGGAGTCCCTCGTACCCCTCGTGCCTGCGGTAGACGTCCAGCGTCCAGGACTCGTCCTCGTCCCAGAAGGCCGACAGCACGGGTGCGAGCAGCTTCTCCGGGCTGTGGTCCTTGATCTCGGCGGCCAAGGTCATCACTCCCCCTCCTCGGCGGTGGGACCGGCCGGGTGGGCCGGGTCGGAGGCCGATGTGTCCTGCGGCGCGTCGTGCGAGCTGAGGTGCCTCGTCGGCGACGGGTCGTGCACGTCCCGGTCCTGTGACGCGTCGTGCGGTCCGCCGTCCCGCGGGTGCACCACGCGCGCGGCGGACACCTCGCCCTTCGCCAGCTTCAGCCCGGCCAGGGAGGCGGGGCCCGCGCTGCCGCCTGCCGCGACGGCGCCCTCCCGCTCGTCGGGGAAGCCCGCCAGGATCCGGGCGGTCTCCTTGAAGGTGCACAGCGGCGCGCCGCGCGTGGGCGTCACCGGCCGTCCCGCGCGCAGGTCGTCGACGAGGCGCCGGACGCTCTCGGGGGTCTGGTTGTCGAAGAACTCCCAGTTGACCATCACGACCGGGGCGAAGTCGCAGGCCGCGTTGCACTCGATGTGCTCCAGCGTGACCTTGCCGTCGTCGGTGGTCCCGCCGTTGCCGACGCCCAGGTGCTCCTGGAGGGACTCGAAGATCGCGTCGCCGCCCATGACCGCGCACAGCGTGTTGGTGCAGACGCCGACCTGGTAGTCACCGCTCGGCCTGCGCCGGTACATGGTGTAGAAGGTCGCGACCGCGGTGACCTCGGCCGTGGTCAGGCCCAGCACGTCCGCGCAGAACTGCATGCCGGTGCGCGTGACGTGCCCTTCCTCCGCCTGCACGAGGTGCAGCAGCGGCAGGAGGGCGGACCGGGAGTCCGGGTAGCGGGCGATGACCTCGCGCGCGTCGGCCTCCAGCCGGGCCCGGACGTCGTCCGGGTACGCGGGCGCGGGCAGTTCCGGCATGCCCAGGCTGACGCCCCGCTCCGAAGAAGAGGTGGTCACCGGTCGACGCCTCCCATCACGGGGTCGATGGAGGCCACCGCGACGATGACGTCGGCGACCTGGCCGCCCTCGCACATCGCCGCCATGGCCTGAAGGTTGGTGAAGGACGGGTCCCGGAAGTGGACCCGGTAGGGGCGGGTGCCGCCGTCGGACACGACGTGCACCCCGAGCTCGCCCTTGGGCGACTCGACCGCCGCGTACGCCTGTCCCGGGGGGACGCGGAAGCCCTCGGTGACCAGCTTGAAGTGGTGGATCAGGGCCTCCATGGAGGTGCCCATGATCTTCTTGATGTGGTCGAGGGAGTTGCCGAGTCCGTCCGGTCCGAGCGCGAGCTGGGCGGGCCAGGCGATCTTCTTGTCGGCGACCATGACCGGGCCGGGCTCCAGCCGGTCCAGGCACTGCTCGACGATCCGCAGCGACTGGCGCATCTCCTCCAGCCGGATCAGGAAGCGGCCGTAGGAGTCACAGGTGTCGGCGGTCGGGACGTCGAAGTCGTACGTCTCGTAGCCGCAGTACGGCTGGGTCTTGCGCAGGTCGTGGGGCAGACCGGTGGAGCGCAGGACCGGACCGGTGGCGCCGAGGGCCATGCAGCCGGCCAGGTCGAGGTAGCCGACGTCCTGCATGCGGGCCTTGAAGATGGGGTTCCCGGTGGCGAGCTTGTCGTACTCCGGGAGGTTCTTCTTCATCTTCTTCACGAACTCGCGGATCTGGTCCACCGCGCCCGGCGGCAGGTCCTGGGCGAGTCCGCCGGGGCGGATGTACGCGTGGTTCATCCGCAGGCCGGTGATCAGCTCGTAGATGTCGAGAATCAGTTCACGATCGCGGAAGCCGTAGATCATGATCGTGGTGGCGCCGAGTTCCATGCCTCCGGTGGCGATGCACACCAGGTGCGAGGAGAGCCGGTTCAGCTCCATCAGCAGCACCCGGACGACCGAGGCGCGGTCCGGGATCTGGTCCTCGATGCCGAGGAGCTTCTCGACGCCCAGGCAGTACGCCGTCTCGTTGAAGAACGGCGTCAGGTAGTCCATGCGCGTCACGAACGTGGTGCCCTGCGTCCAGGTCCGGTACTCGAGGTTCTTCTCGATGCCGGTGTGCAGGTAGCCGATGCCGCAGCGGGCCTCGGTGACCGTCTCGCCGTCGATCTCCAGGATCAGGCGGAGCACGCCGTGGGTCGAGGGGTGCTGCGGGCCCATGTTGACGACGATGCGCTCGTCGTCGGCGCGGGCCGCGGTCTGGACGACCTCGTCCCAGTCGCCGCCGGTGACCGTGTAGACGGTGCCCTCGGTGGTCTCGCGGGCCGACGCCGAGGACGGGGTGTGCGTGCTCATGAGTACGACCTCCGCTGGTCCGGAGCCGGGATCTGGGCGCCCTTGTACTCGACGGGGATGCCGCCGAGGGGATAGTCCTTGCGCTGCGGGTGGCCCTGCCAGTCGTCCGGCATCATGATCCGCGTCAGGGCCGGGTGACCGTCGAAGACGATGCCGAAGAAGTCGTACGCCTCGCGCTCGTGCCAGTCGTTCGTCGGGTAGACGGCGAACAGCGACGGGATGTGCGGGTCGCCGTCGGGGGCGCTGACCTCGAGCCGGATCAGCCGGTTGTGGGTGATCGAGCGCAGGTGGTAGACGGCGTGCAGCTCGCGGCCCTTGTCGTTCGGGTAGTGGACGCCGCTGACGCCGGTGCACAGCTCGAAGCGCAGGGCCGGGTCGTCGCGCAGGGTCCTCGCGACGCGGACCAGGTGCTCGCGTTCGATGTGGAAGGTCAGTTCACCGCGGTCGACGACCGTCTTCTCGATGGCGTTCTCGGGCAGCAGCCCCTGTTCCTCCAGTGCGCCCTCGAGCTCGTCGGCGACCTCGTCGAACCAGCCGCCGTAGGGCCTGCTCGCCGGCCCCGGGAGGCGGACCGAGCGGACCAGCCCGCCGTAGCCGGAGGTGTCGCCGCCGTTGTTCGCGCCGAACATGCCGCGCTGGACGCGGATCTCCTCGCCGCCCTGGCCGCGCTGGCCGGGGAGGTTCTGCGCGGAGAGGTCCTTCTCGGGGTTGGGTCCGTTCACGTCACCCGGGGTGTCGTTCGCGTCGCTCACCGCAGCAGCCCCTTCATCTCGATGGTGGGCAGGGCCTTGAGCGCCGCCTCCTCCGCCTCGCGGGCCGCCTCCTCGGCGTTCACCCCGAGCTTGGAGTTCTGGATCTTGTGGTGGAGCTTGAGGATGGCGTCCATCAGCATCTCGGGCCGCGGCGGGCAGCCGGGGAGGTAGATGTCGACCGGGACGACGTGGTCGACGCCCTGGACGATCGCGTAGTTGTTGAACATGCCGCCCGAGGAGGCGCAGACCCCCATGGAGATCACCCACTTGGGGTTCGGCATCTGGTCGTAGACCTGCCGCAGCACCGGCGCCATCTTCTGGCTGACCCGGCCCGCGACGATCATCAGGTCCGCCTGCCGCGGCGAGCCGCGGAAGACCTCCATGCCGAAGCGCGCCAGGTCGTAGCGGCCGGCGCCGGTGGTCATCATCTCGATGGCGCAGCACGCGAGGCCGAACGTGGCGGGGAAGACGGACGACTTGCGCACCCAGCCCGCGGCCTGCTCGACGGTGGTCAGCAGGAAGCCGCTCGGCAGTTTTTCTTCGAGTCCCATGACTAAAGGCCCCTCAGTCCCATTCCAGGCCGCCGCGCCGCCATACGTACGCGTACGCGACGAAGACGGTGAGCACGAAGAGCAGCATCTCCACGAGCCCGAAGATCCCCAGGGCGTCGAAGGTGACGGCCCAGGGGTAGAGGAAGACGATCTCGATGTCGAAGACGATGAAGAGCATCGCCGTCAGGTAGTACTTGATGGGGAAGCGCCCCCCGCCGGCCGGCGTGGGGGTCGGCTCGATGCCGCACTCGTAGGCCTCCAGCTTGGCCCGGTTGTACCGCTTCGGACCGATCAGCGTGGCCATGACCACGGAGAAGATCGCAAAGCCTGCCCCGAGGGCTCCCAGTACGAGGATGGGCGCATACGCGTTCACCGCTCCTCGCTCCTCTCAGTCGGCACTGACTGCATGGGGGTCCCCCCTGGTCGAGCGGAGCCGAGACCTGGGGGAGGTTGCACTGGGCTCACAGCCGCCCCAGCAGTCCCACGAACCCCGCTCGTCCCGGCGAAGATCGCGAACATGTGAAGCAGGTCACAAGCCCAACTGCCTCGCATCTTATGCCTGCCGCTCTGTGATCTGCGACACGGGGTATTGCACAAGCTTTGTGATCTCCACCACCTGACGAAGGATCATGAAGTCGGATGAGCGGTGATCTTCACACAGGAAGCGTTCAGCTGATCACCAGAGGTGACAATTTCGCTCGTCGCCGCTGGCCAGAGAGGGGGCGCAGGGAGCGTCTCCATATCAAGATGCTTCGCGTGCATGCAAATTGGTGCTGGACCCGATCTCTTGATAGTGGATCCCGTTCACACGTGAGAGGGGGGAACGGGGCGCGATGTGGACGCGTGCACGCGTTCACGAGCGTCCCGGGCGTCGATCCGCGCGGGGACGCGGCCGCGGGGGTGACCGTTCCGTGACCTCCGCCACACCCATGAGGGGCGTCCGGGAACCGGGCTTGGCCAACTGCCTCAACCAGTGGTAAGCGAGGGGCAATTCGGGCGAAACGATCAAAGGCCGTGATCACAGGTGGGTCACGGTGACCGCGCAATGTTCGCCAGGGTGCCAAAAAAGGGCGACACGCCCGGGATTCAAGGGGTCCGTTGAACAACTGTGGCGCAGCACACGTTTCTTGAAGGTATGGAGGAGCTCCTGATACCGGTTGTACCCATGTCCCACACCGCTCACATACGCAGCCACCGGAAGCCCCGCCGCAGCGCGTCGACCCTCGCGATGCGGGCCGGAGTTGCCGGTGGCGTCCTCAGCACCCTGGCCGTGGCCGGGGCGTCGGGTTCGGCGAACGCGGCCGAGCCGGTGACGCAGACCCTCGAACTGCCCACCCTGACGGCCGACCTGGCCGCCCAGGTCGCCCAGTCCGCGGACGCCACGCAGCAGGCCGCCGCGAACTACGAGCTGCGCGCCGAGCGCGACGCGGCCGCCGCCGCCGCGGCCAAGGAGGCCAAGGCGGACCTCGCGGAGGCCAAGAAGAAGGCCGCCGAGGCCAAGAAGAAGGCCGAGGAAGAGGCCCGCAAGGAGGCCGCCGAGCGCGCTTCCCGTGCCGCCGAGCGCGCCACCCTGAGCGCCTCCGTGGACACCGGCTCGGCGTCCACGTCGAACTCGTCGTCCTCGTCGTCCTCCTCGGTCGAGGCCTCGGCCGGTGTCAGCACGTCCACGGCCACCGGTTCGGCCGCCGCCGTCGTCTCCTTCGTCCAGGCCCAGGTCGGCGACGCCTACGTCTCCGGCGGCACCGGCCCCAACTCCTGGGACTGCTCCGGCCTCGTGCAGGCCGCCTTCAAGCAGGTCAACATCGACCTGCCGCGCGTCTCCCAGGACCAGTCGGTCGCCGGCACCCAGGTGTCGCTGAGCAACCTCCAGCCGGGCGACATCCTGTACTGGGGCGGCGCGGGCAGCGCGTACCACGTGGGCGTCTACGTCGGCGACGGCATGTTCGTCGGCGCACAGAACTCGTCGACGGGCGTCGTGATGAAGCCCCTGTCGTACGACCCGCCGAGCGGTGCCGTCCGCGTGCTCTGACGCTCGCGTCCGGACACCTCGGACACATCCGCACGAAAGGCCGCAGCCGCTCGGGGGCTGCGGCCTTTCGGGCTCTCCTGACGGGCGCGGGCCTCTCCTGGCAGGCTCTGGACGGGCCGGTTCCCGCCGGCCGTCCACGAGACCGAAGGAGAGGACACCATGCCGAGCGTCTTCCTGCAGGGGCGGCACACCGCCTCCTACCCGCCGTTCGCGCCGGAGGCCCGGCGCGGGTCGGTCCGGCGCGTCACCGAGGCCGGCGAGGAGGTGCTGCACAAGCCGTGCCGGGACGTCACCGAGTTCGGGCCCGACCTGGCCGCGCTCGTCGACGACATGTTCCGCACGATGTACGTCGCGGAAGGAGCCGGGCTGGCGGCCAATCAGGTCGGGGTCGATCTGCGCCTGTTCGTGTACGACTGCCCCGACGACGACGGTGTCCGACATGTCGGACACATCGTCAACCCGGTCCTGGAGCCGCTCGACCCGGCCGCGCGGCGGCTGCTCGACGAGGAGGAGGGGTGCCTGTCGGTACCGGGCGCCGTCATGGCCGTACCCCGCCCCGACCGGGCCGTCGTGCGGGGCGTGGACAAGAACGGCGCGCCGCTCCTCGTCGAGGGCACCGGCTACTTCGCCCGCTGCCTCGCCCACGAGACCGACCACGTGAACGGGCACGTCTACCTGGACCGGCTCTCCGCGCGCGACCGGAAGCGGGCGCTGCGGCAGTCGGCGGCCCGGCGCGACGAGGTGCTGGCGCGCCGGGCCGCCGACGCGGCCGCCTTCAGCGGGGCGTGATCACGCCTTCGGGGCCACCTTGCTCAGTCCGTTGATGATGCGGTCCATCGCGTCGCCGCCCGTCGGGTCCGTCAGGTTGGCGAGCATCTTCAGGGTGAACTTCATCAGGACCGGGTGGGTGAGGCCGCGCTGGGCCGCGATCTGCATGACCTTCGGGTTGCCGATGAGCTTCACGAAGGCGCGGCCCAGCGAGTAGTAGCCGCCGTAGGTGTCCTTCAGGACGCGCGGGTAGCGCTGGAGGGCGGTCTCGCGCTGGGCCGGCGTGGCCCGCGCGTGGGCCTGGACGATGACGTCGGCGGCGATCTGGCCGGACTCCATGGCGTAGGCGATGCCCTCGCCGTTGAAGGGGTTCACCAGGCCGCCGGCGTCGCCGACCAGGAGCAGGCCCTTGGTGTAGTGGGGCTGGCGGTTGAAGGCCATGGGCAGGGCGGCGCCGCGGATCGGCCCGGTCATGTTCTCCGGGGTGTAGCCCCAGTCCTCCGGCATGGACGCGCACCAGGCCTTCAGCACCTCCCGCCAGTCCAGTTCCTTGAAGGAGGCGGAGGTGTTCAGCACTCCGAGGCCGACGTTCGACGTGCCGTCGCCCATGCCGAAGATCCAGCCGTAGCCCGGCAGGAGGCGGTCCTGGGCGCCGCGGCGGTCCCACAGTTCCAGCCAGGACTCCAGGTAGTCGTCGTCGTGGCGCGGCGAGGTGAAGTAGGTGCGGACCGCGACGCCCATCGGGCGGTCCTCGCGGCGGTGCAGGCCCATCGCCAGGGACAGGCGGGTGGAGTTGCCGTCGGCGGCCACGACCAGCGGCGCGTGGAAGGTGACCTCGCGCTTCTCCTCCCCCAGCTTCGCGTGCACGCCGGTGATGCGGCCCGTGCGGTCGTCGACGACCGGGGCGCCGACGTTGCAGCGCTCGTAGAGGCGGGCGCCCGCCTTCTGCGCCTGGCGGGCGAGCTGCTCGTCGAAGTCGTCGCGCTTGCGGACGAGTCCGTAGTCGGGGAAGGAGGCCAGGTCCGGCCAGTCCAGCTGGAGACGCGAGCCGCCGCCGATGATGCGCAGGCCCTTGTTGCGCAGCCAGCCGGCCTCCTCGGAGATGTCGATGCCCATCGCCACGAGCTGCTTGGTCGCGCGCGGGGTGAGCCCGTCGCCGCAGACCTTCTCCCGCGGGAACGCGGTCTTCTCCAGCAGGAGGACGTCGAGTCCGGCCTTGGCCAGGTAGTACGCGGTCGTGGAGCCGGCTGGCCCCGCGCCCACGACGATCACATCGGCGGTGTTGTCGGAGAGGGGCTCGGTCACGGCGGGATCTCCCCAGAGTTTCGAGAATCTGCGTGCCGACGGGCACTGGACATGGGCAGTCTATTCAGCGTCACCGATCACCCGGCTGAAGGGCTGCCCCCGTGAACCGAGCTCTGCCTGTCGTACGGCTGCGCGTCCCCACCGACGAGGACGCCGTCGCCTGGCACCGGGTCTTCGACGACCCGGACGTCATGGAGTTCCACGGCGGGAAGCCCGCGGAACTGTCCGTCTATGAGGAGCTCACCGCCCGCCAGCGCCGGCACGACGCCGAGCACGGCTTCTGCCTGTGGACCGTGGTGGACGAGTCCGGGCGGGTCATCGGCTTCACCGGCGCCCAGCCGTGGCCGGGCGACTGGGGCCCCAGGGGCGAGATCGAGATCGGCTGGCGGCTCGGGCGGGAGCACTGGGGCAAGGGGTACGTCACGGCGGCGGCCCGGCAGACGCTGGAGCGGGTGCGCTCGGCGGGCGTGACGGAGGTGGTGGCGATGGTCGACGCCCGCAACGCGCGCTCCATCGCGGTCACAGAGCGGCTCGGCATGCGGCTCGCCGAGGTCTTCACGACCCCGGCGACGAAGCGGCAGGGGCACTGCTACCGGCTCCGGCTCTGACACCGCAGGGGCGGACCGTCGCGGCCGGCGACGTGACGCTCCCGGACGGTGCCCGGCGGAGCCACCGCGCCCGTGCCACCGGGGGCGGCCCGTGCGCCCGACGTCGAGGACGGCCGACGTGTGCGTGCCGCGCCCGGCCGGCCCGACGGCCGTGGACGCGGACGGGGCGGCACGGGAGCCGGGGGCGTGCGTGTGATCCGGCTCCGGGGGGCGAGGGCGGCGGGGGCGTCCGCGGACCGCGCGTGCCGGCCCCGCCCCGGTACGGGCCGCGGCGGGAGCCGGGCGGGCCACCCCGCTCCGTGCGGCCCGGCCGCTCCCGAGGCGCGTGCCGCTCAGCTCTCC
>NZ_JBVHWR010000024.1:57518-101676 GCF_055564355.1 Streptomyces sp. NPDC029152
CCTTGAAACCCCGGTGCAGCGCCACGACGCCGCCCGTCAGGTTCCGGTGGGCCACCTTCGACCAGCCGGCCTTCCGCAGCCGCTCCGCGAGGGCCGGCCCCGCCCCGGTACGGGCCGCGGCGGGAGCCGGGCGGGTCGCCCCGCTCCGTGCGGCCCGGCCGCTCCCGGGGAGCGTGCCGCTCAGCTCTCCTTGAAACCCCGGTGCAGCGCCACGACGCCGCCCGTCAGGTTCCGGTGGGCCACCTTCGACCAGCCGGCCTTCCGCAGCCGCTCCGCGAGGGCCGCCTGGTCGGGCCAGGCGCGGATGGACTCGGCGAGGTAGACGTAGGCGTCGGGGTTGGACGACACGGCGCGGGCCACCGGCGGCAGGGCGCGCATCAGGTACTCGGTGTACACGGTGCGGAACGGCGCCCAGGTCGGGTGCGAGAACTCGCAGATGACGACCCGGCCGCCGGGCCGCGTCACCCGGTGCATCTCGCGCAGCGCCGCGTCCGTGTCCTGCACGTTGCGCAGCCCGAAGGAGATGGTGACCGCGTCGAACACGTCGTCCCGGAACGGCAACCGCGTCGCGTCGCCCGCGGTGAACGGCATCCAGGAGTGCCGCTCCTTGCCCACCTGGAGCATGCCGAGGGAGAAGTCGCAGGGGACGACGTAGGCGCCGGCGCGGGCGAAGGGCTGGGACGAGGTCGCCGTGCCGGCGGCCAGGTCGAGGACCTTCTGCGCGGGCCGGGCGTCGACGGCCCTGGCGACCTCCTTGCGCCACGCCCGGTCCTGGCCGAGCGAGAGCACGGTGTTCGTCAGGTCGTACCGTTCCGCGACGTGGTCGAACATCGAGGCGACTTCGTGCGGCTGCTTGTTCAGGGAAGCGCGGGTCACGCGCCCATTGTTGCAGGGCCGCCTCACGGCACGAGCCTCGGCCTCTTCCGCGCGGCGACGTCCTCCACCCAGCCGAAGAGGACGACGGCCACCGCGATCAGGACCCACCCGGCGCCCAGCAGGAACCACTGGCTGTCCAGCGGCAGGTGCGCCGCGAAGGCGGGCACGTCCCAGAGCCGGTCGATCAGCGGCACGGCGAGGATCAGGGCGAGTTCGTGCCAGAGGTAGATCGTCACCGCGCGGGCGTTGAAGACCCTCACCAGCCGGTCCAGGCGCGGGAAGCGGGCCGGTCCGGCGAAGTCGGTCCCGAGCCGCGCCTTCGCGTACATCAGCAGCGTCACGAACCCCGCCGACCAGAAGGCCTGCGCGAGCGGGATGTCGTCGAGGTCGTAGGTGCCGTACTCGCCCCGGTGCGCGAACGCGTACCAGGCGCCGTACGCCAGCGCGGCGAGCGCGGGCGGGACGACGGCGGCCGGTCTCAGCCGTCCCAGCACCCCCTCGTGGTGCGCGAAGCCGAGCAGCCAGCAGAAGAGGAACGTGGCGAGGTCGGTGAGGGCGCTGCCGAAGCGGCCGTCCGGCGGCTGCCACACGTACCGGAGCACGACGGCGGGGGCGAGCGCCAGCACCAGGACGGGCACGGGCGCCGCCCGGAACACCCGCAGCAGCAGCGGCGAGAGGAGGACGAACCACAGGTAGGTCCGCAGGTACCACAGGATCTCCCACGCCTGCTCGCCCCAGGCGTCGCCCGGCGGGTCGCCGAGCGGCACGATCCAGTAGACGGCCTGCCACCCCGGCATCCAGCCGTGCACCAGCATCGCACCGGTCACGAACAGGCCCCAGCACCAGAACGGCGGCAGCAGGCGCCGCAGCCGGCCGTGGATCACCGCCGGGGCCGGACGCGCGAGCGACCTGGCCATCAGGGCGCCGGCCAGGCCGAACATGATCCCCATGGAGGGCAGGACCAGTCCGGCCCAGGGCCAGCCGAGGGCGTGGTACGCGACGACGCGGACCAGGGCGACGGCGCGCAGGGTGTCGAAGCAGCGGTCCCGGCCCGGCGCCGCGCCGCCCGCCGCAGGTCCGGCCACTACCGGAGGGCGCCGCGCCGCCCCCTTGCCGTGCGCCCTCATCACCCGTTCCCCGCCGGTGTGCCCACCTCGCCCGTCCGCTTCAGTTTCTGCCAGCGCAGCCGGCCGCCGGTGAGGGCGGTGACGCAGGAGTGGATGAGGACCAGGTACATCATCTGCCGGTACGCCAGCTGCTGGAGCGGCATCATCAGCAGGTACCGGTACTTCTCCCGGTCGAGCCGGAAGGCGTAGGCCGCGCACAGGAGCTGGACGCCCAGCACCGCCAGCCAGGCGAGCAGGGCCGCGCGGAAGTCGACGAAGACCATCGAGTAGACGGTGAAGACGTCGATGAGCGGGGCGAAGACCGGCGTGACGATCTGGAAGAGCACGACCAGCGGCATGCCGACCCGCCCGAAGCGCCCCGAGGGCCCCCTGTCCGTCAGCGACCCGCGGTGCTTCCACAGGGCCTGCATGGTGCCGTAGGACCAGCGGTAGCGCTGCGACCAGAGCTGCTTCAGGGAGCCCGGCGCCTCGGTCCAGGCCCGCGCGTGCTCCTGGTAGACGACCCGCCACCCGGCGCGGTGCAGGGCGATGGTGACGTCGGTGTCCTCGGCGAGCGTGTCCTCGCTCATGCCGCCCACCTCCAGCACCGCCTCCCGCCGGAAGGCACCGATCGCGCCGGGGATGGTCGGCATGCAGCGCAGCAGGTCGTACATGCGCCGGTCGAGGTTGAAGCCCATCACGTACTCGATGTGCTGCCAGGCCCCGATGAGGGTGCGCCGGTTGCCGACCTTGGCGTTGCCCGCGACGGCGCCGACGCCGGGGTCGGCGAAGGGCTGCACGAGGTGCCGTACGGTGTCCGGCTCGAAGACGGTGTCGCCGTCCATCATCACGACGATGTCGTACCGGGCGTGGCGGACGCCGTTGTTGAGGGCGGCGGGCTTGCCGGCGTTGGCCTGCCGGACGACCCGGACACCGGGCAGGCCGAGGGCCTCGGCGATCTCGGCCGTGCCGTCCGTCGACCCGTCGTCCACGACGACGATCTCGATCGGGTGGGTGCTCGCGGCCAGCGACCGGAGGGTGTTCTCGATGCACTCCTTCTCGTTGTACGCCGGGACGATCACGCTCACCGGTCCGGTGACGGGTGGTCCCCAGCCGAAGCGGCGTCTGTTGCGTCCGCGGTGGTGGCGGCGGGCGAGGACCAGCATCAGTCCGAAGCGGCCCATCACGGCGACGCCCACGACCATGAGCCCCGCCGACAGCGCCGGCACCGTCCACTCGGCGACGGCGACGGCCGCGACGAGCGCCTTGCCCTCGTACAGGGTCGTGCCGGTGGCCCGGTGGTGGGCGGCCTGGAGACCTCCGCCCGGGGCGCCGGCCGCCTGGGCGGCGGGGCCGCCGGAGGGCTGCTGCCCGGCCTGCTGTTCGGCCATGACGCCGCTGACGGTGGTGAAGGTGTAGCCCTTCGCCCGCATCTTCTCGATGTACTTCGGCAGCGCCTCGATGGTCTGCGAGCGCTCGCCGCCGGCGTCGTGGAAGAGGACGGAGGCCCCCTCGTCGCCCTCCGGCGTGGCCCAGTCGACGATCTTCGAGACGCCGGGCCGCTTCCAGTCGTCGCTGTCGGTGTCGATGAAGACGCTGGTGTAGCCGTCCCGGCCGAGCTTCTCGTAGACGGGCCAGCTGTAGTCGTCGATGGCGTCGGTCCGCGAGGAGTACGGCGCGCGGAACAGCGTGGTGGTGATGCCTGCCGCCCCCGCGAGCGCGAGCTGGGTCTGTTCGATCTCCCGCGTGACGCGGGCGTCGCTCTGGTAGGACAGGTCGACGTGGGTGAAGGTGTGGACGCCCACCTCGCTGCCCTGCTCGACCATGTCCCGCACGATGTCCGGGTGGCGCGCGACCATGGAGCCGACCAGGAAGAACGTGCCGGGCACGTCGTACTTCTCCAGGATCTCCAGCACCTGCGGTGTCCAGGTCGGGTCCGGGCCGTCGTCGAAGGTCAGCGCGATCGTCCTGTCCGGGACGGACACCGTGGTGGCCTGTCCGCCGCGGAAGGTGAGGATCGGCCCGCCGTCGAGGACGTCGTCCGGTACGTCGCTCGTGCTCGCCCCGGTGCGCACGCGCTGGTCGCCGCCGACCTCCGCGCGCAGATAGCCGTCGAGGAGCATCACGCAGGTCAGCGCGAGCAGGAGCAGCAGGGCGAGGAGCACCCGCGGTCGTTGCAGGGCGGCGGCCCGGCCGGCGGCCCGCTCGATCCGGGTGGGGGCCCGTCGGCGGCCTCCGGAGGAGGGAGGTGTGGTCGTGGTCATGGCTGTGGTGGCGTCCCGGTCAGTCGGTGGCGGCGGAGGCGCCGGAAGAAGGGGTGGCGGACGGCGCCCGCCCGCCGGGGGTGCCGGCGGGCGGGGCGCCCGTGGGGGCGAGGCCGTCCTGCGGGCGCGTGCCGCCGGCCGGGCCCCGGCCGTCCTGGCCGCCCCCGAAGGGGAGCAGCGAGGACGGGGCGACCGAGGTGCCGACGCCCAGGAAGGCCAGGCCCAGCACGGCCGCGTAGCCGACGCAGACGGCACCGACGAGGAGTCCCAGCCGGCGCAGCAGCCTGGCCCGGCGCCCGGAGTTGTCGACGAACACGGGCCCCTCGGCGGACCCGTTGCCGCGTCGACGGCGGCGACCGCGCGCGGGCCTCTCGCCCAGAGCGGCGCGGCTTTCGAAGGCAGGCTCGGAATACATTCCCCGGACCATAGGGAGCTTGCCTGTCGCCGGCTGGGGCTCCGTTGTGGGTTCACGATGAAAAGCCGCGCAGGCTGTCCGTCCCCTGTGGGACGGGGGAAAACCGGCCCGTTTCCTCAGGAAGGCCCCAGCCGCGTGTGGAACGCTCACTCGTCCGACGACGAGAACGGGAGCGTACGCACATGAGGGCTTACCGGAAGGCGGCGGCCGGGTGCGCCCTGTCGCTCGCCCTGGCCACCGCCGGCTGCTCCGGGCAGGACGGCACGGCCGGCGCGGCCGGTGCGGCACCGTCCGGCTCCGCCGCGCCGTCCGCCGCCGCGCGGGGCACCTCCTACGCCCCCTACGTCAGCGCCACCACGGCCTCCGCCGAGGACGCGGCGGGCTCCCCGGCGACGTACAACCTGGCCTTCGTGATCGCCTCCGGCGACGACTGCGATCCCCGCTGGAACGGCACCCACGAGATCGGCGACGCCTCGGTCGCCTCCCGCGTCGCGAAGCTGAAGGAGTCCGGCGCCGCCGTCCGCGTCTCCTTCGGCGGCGCCTCCGGCACGGAGCTGGCGGCCGCCTGCGACAGCGCCGCCGCGCTGGCGGCGGCGTACGGCGAGGCCCTGGACGCGGCGGGTGCCACGCGGGCGGACTTCGACGTCGAGGGCGACGAACTGACCGACGCCGGCTCGGTCGCCCTGCGCTCGGAGGCGATCGCGCTGCTCCAGGAGGAGCGGAGCGGCCTGGAGGTCTCCTTCACCCTCCCGGTGATGCCCTCCGGCCTGGACTCCGACTCCCTCGCGCTGCTGACGTCCGCCAACGACCACGGCGTGAAGGTCTCCACGGTCAACCTCATGACCATGAACTACGGCGAGTCCTACGACGGCGACATGGGCGAGTACGCCCTCACCTCGGCGAAGGCCGCCCACACGCAGCTGAGGAAGGTCTTCGGGACGTCGGACGCGGACGCCTGGCGGGGCATGGCGCTCACCTCGATGCTGGGCGTCAACGACGTGGCCGGGGAGACGTTCACGCTCGCGGACGCGGCGGAGGTCCGCGCCTTCGCCGAGGAGAACGGCATCGCCTGGGTGTCGATGTGGGCGACGTTCCGGGACCGGCGGTGCGGGGACGACGCCTCCGCGGAGGACGCGCTGACCGGATGCAGCGGGGTGGAGCAGGAGAGCGGCGCGTTCGCGGAGGCGTTCGCGGGCTAGCGCTGCTCAGCGACGCCGGTACACGATCCGGCCCGCGACGACGGTCGCGACGCACGTGGACGCGCCGTCCCGCACGAGCGCGGCCCGGTCGGGTACGTCGAACACCGCGAACCGCGCGGGTCCCCCGGGAGCGAGCCCGGGAAGCAGCACGAGCGGCACCGGTGAGAACGACGCGGGCCCGGGCAGGCCGGCCGGACGCCCGGCCAGGGCGAGCCCCGCTCCGCGCACCGCGTCCAGGGCCGCGCGACCCCGCAGCTCACCGGCGACGGCGACCGTTCCGTGCGCCAGCATGCGCTGTACTCCGCGGCGCGCGCTGGCGCCCCGCGCAGACGGGTCGGCGGCGAGAAGCGCGAGCGCGCGCTCCCCGAAGACCGGCTCGGTACCGAGCCGGTCCGCTTCGCGCGGGTCGGGGTGGTAGGCCTGCTCCAGCAGTTCCGGACCGTAGGGGTTGAGCAGTCCGGGCGTCAGCAGTCCGGGCCACCGGCGCACCCGTGCCCGCGGGTGGCCGGCGGCCAGTGCCTCGTACGGGCCGACGGCGGCGAGATGCGCGCCGTCGACCACGACGGCCGCCTCGGGCGAGGCTTCGGCGACGTGAAGGGTCAGCACGGCGGCGTCAGTTGGAGGCGAGGAGCTTCAGCTCGGGGTGGGCCGTGCCGCCCTCGATGGCCGTGGACGAGATGTGGGAGACGACGCGCTCGTCGACGGGGTCGTTCGCCGGGTCGTCGTGCACGACGAGGTGCTCGTACGTCGTGGACCGCTGCGCCGGGACGCGCCCCGCCTTGCGGATCAGGTCGATGATCTCGAGCCGGTTGGAGCGGTGCCTGGCGCCGGCCGACGACACCACGTTCTCCTCCAGCATGATCGAGCCGAGGTCGTCGGCGCCGTAGTGCAGGGAGAGCTGGCCGACCTCCTTGCCGGTGGTCAGCCAGGAGCCCTGGATGTGGGCGACGTTGTCGAGGAAGATCCGGGCGATGGCGATCATCCGCAGGTACTCGAAGAGCGTGGCCTGCGTGCGGCCCTTCAGGTGGTTGTTCTCGGGCTGGTAGGTGTACGGGATGAAGGCGCGGAAGCCGCCGGTGCGGTCCTGCACGTCCCGGATCATGCGCAGGTGCTCGATGCGCTCGGCGTTGGTCTCGCCGGTGCCCATCAGCATGGTGGACGTCGACTCGACGCCCAGGTTGTGCGCGATCTCCATGATCTCCAGCCAGCGCTCGCCGGACTCCTTCAGCGGGGCGATGGCCTTGCGGGGCCGCTCGGGGAGCAGCTCGGCTCCGGCCCCGGCGAAGGAGTCGAGCCCGGCCGCGTGGATGCGGGTGACGGCCTCCTCGACCGACACCCCGGAGATCCGGGCCATGTGCTCGACCTCGCTCGCCCCCAGGCTGTGGATGACGAGTTCGGGGAACTCCTTCTTGATGGCGGCGAAGTGCTTCTCGTAGTACTCGACGCCGTAGTCCGGGTGGTGGCCGCCCTGGAACATGATCTGCGTGCCGCCCAGCTCAACGGTCTCCGCGCAGCGGCGCAGGATGTCGTCGAGGTCGCGGGTCCAGCCCTTGGCGGTGTCCTTGGGCGCGGCGTAGAAGGCGCAGAACCTGCACGCCGTGACGCACACGTTCGTGTAGTTGATGTTGCGCTCGATGATGTACGTCGCGATGTGCTCGGTGCCCGCGTACCGGCGCCTGCGGACGGCGTCGGCGGCGGCGCCCAGCGCGTGCAGGGGGGCGTCGCGGTAGAGGACGAGGGCCTCTTCGGGGGTGATCCGCCCACCGGCGGCGGCACGGTCGAGGACGGTCTGAAGGTCGGCCTTCTCGGTCACCGGCGTCCCTTTCGCAAGGTTCGTAAGGGTTGTGGACGGACTCCGCCAGCCTACGCCAGCCGTTTTCCCCGGCCGCGCTCAGGCCGCGTACGCGCCCGCGAGGACGCCGAGGAGGGCGCCGCCGAGCAGGAACGGGCCGAAGGCGATGGCCGTCCCGCGCCCGGCCCGCCCCGTGACGACGAGGGCGCCCCCGTAGACCGCCCCGAGCAGGAACCCGGCGAAGGTGCCCAGCATCAGCGTCGGCCAGCCGTACCAGCCGAGGACGGCCCCGGCGCCCAGCGCGAGCTTGACGTCGCCGAAGGCCATGCCGGCGGGGTTGACGAGGAACAGCGTGAAGTAGCCGGCGCCGAGCGCGAGGGCGCCCAGCAGGGCGGTGGTCCACTCCCCGGCGTGCTCGGGCACGAGCGCGGTGACCCCGAGCAGGGCGAGCGCGGCGCCCGCGAGCGGAAGGGTCAGCGGGTCGGGCAGCCGCCGCACCCGCAGGTCGACGACGGCCAGCAGCACGCCGGCCGGCGCGAGCAGCAGCCAGACGGCCAGTTCGGGCCGGGTCCCGGTGGCGGCGGCGAGGGCGGCGCACACCAGGGCGGTGACGGCGGCGGGCCCGGCGGCACCGGGACCGTACGGCGCCGGCGCGGACCGCCCGTCCGCGCACCGCGCGCACCGCGCCGGACCGAGCCATCCCCGCAGGGGGTGCGCGGCCGGACACGCGTCGCGCCACGCCTCGCCCGAGGGGGCGGAGAAACGGTAGGCCGCCCGCGGCAGAAGCGCCCCCGCCGCGGTGCCCCAGAGCACGGCGACGAGGAGGACCGGCACATCGACGCTCAGCACGCGGACACCCTATGGGGGCGGGCCGCGCGGCCGTGGCCCTTCCCGCCTACCCGACCCTCGACAGCCGGGCCTCCGGCTTCCCCGACTCGGCGCTCTCGGAGGCGTACTCGAGGTCGTCGCCGACCGGGGTGAAGCGGACGGTGGTGGGCGACTGGTTGCAGCCGCTGTGATTGCCCTCGGCACCGGCCGACGCGGCGACGATCTGCTTCTCCGTCACCTGCTCGAGCGTCAGGACGTCGACGCAGACACCGCCCAGCTGGTCGGTCTGGCGCAGCCGCCCCAGCTCCTGGCCGACACCGACCCGTGCGATGGTGACGCGGAAGGTGCCCGCCGGCAGTGTGCCGCCGAGGGCGGCGCCCCGGCCCTCCCAGGTGCCGAGGTAGGCGTCCGGGACGGTGCCCGCGGTGCCGCCGGGGGCGGGCGTGGAGGGCGTGCCGTCGCCGTCGCCCTCGCCGCCCCTCGGGTTCTCACCGGACGGGGAGGACGAGGGAGCCGGGGCGGACGGCGAGCGGGTGTCGCGGTCGGCGCTGCCGCCGGCGGTGTCCCGGCGGTCGCCCGGCAGCAGGTCGAACAGGAACACCGAGCCGACCGTCACCGCGGCCAGCGCCCCCGCCACGGCGAGGGCCACCGTGCAGCTGAGCCTGCGTCCGCGTCCGTCACCGGCCCGCGTGGAGGCCGCCGCCACGTGCACGGAGAGCTTGCCCGGTCCTCGTCCGCCGTCCCGCTGTCCGGGCACGGCACCGGGGGGCGCGGGAGGCGCGGGGGTCCCCGGCATCACCGGCGGCGGTCCGAAGACGCCCGCGGTGGGGGTGTCCGCCCCGCCCCTTCCCGCCGTGTCCGCCCCCGCCGCCTCCGACGACCGGCTGAAGCCCACCGGCCCCGATCCCGGCCCGCCCTCCCCCGCCGCCTCCAGGTCGAGCAGCCGCACGGCGCTCCGGCTGACCTGTTCCACCAGCGCCCCCGGCAGCCAGCCGCCCGCGACCAGCCGGGCGGCGCCGTCCGGGGCGAGCCGCCGGGCCACCTCACCGGGGGCGGGACGGGCGCCGGGCTCCTTGGCCAGGCACCGGCGGACCAGTTCCCGCACCTCCCCGTCCAGGGCGCCGAGTTCCGGCTCCTCGTGGACGACCTTGTACAGCAGCGCGGCCGAGGAGTCCCCGGGGAAGGGCGGCCGGCCGGTCGCCGCGAAGGCGAGGACCGCGCCGAGGGAGAACACGTCGGCGGCACCGGTGACGCCCTTGCCGAGGATCTGCTCGGGCGACATGTAACCGGGCGAGCCGATCGAGACGCCGGTGGAGGTCAGGGAGGCGGTGCCGTCCGTGGCGCGGGCGATGCCGAAGTCGATCAGCAGGGGGCCGTCCAGGGTGAGCAGGACGTTGGAGGGCTTCACGTCCCGGTGCACCAGGCCCAGCTCGTGCACCGCGGCCAGCGCCTCGCCCAGGCCCGCGCCCAGCGCCCGGACGGTGTGGGCGGGCAGCGGGCCGCCGTCCGCGACCGCCGCCGTCAGGGACGGCCCGGCCGCGTACGCGGTGGCGACCCAGGGCACGCGCGCGTCGGGGTCGGCGTCGAGCACCGGCGCGGTCCAGGCGCCGCCGACCCGGCGGGCGGCCTCCACCTCGCGGCGGAAGCGGGCCCGGAACTCCTCGTCGAGCGCGAGGTGCGGGTGCACGATCTTCACGGCGACCGTCCGGCCGCCGGCGCTGCGGCCCAGGTAGACCCTGCCCATGCCGCCGGAGCCCAGCCGGCCGAGCAGCCGGTAGGGCCCCACGGCGGTGGGTTCGTCGCCATCGAGCGGCCGCATCGGTCCACCCCTCCCCCGTACGCCGAAACCTTCCAGCAGGGTAGTGGGCCGACGACGCGTCGCTCAGGGTTCGAGCAGCTCCACCTTCACGTCCGCCGGGAAGCCCGTCGTCGGTCCGACCCGGCGGGCGAACTCCGTGACCGCCTCCAGCTGCGGGGCGCCGAAGCGGAAGTCCAGGGTCGTGAAGTACCGCGCGAGGGTCTCCTCGTCGAAGGCCTCCCAGCGGGCCGCCTGCTCGGCGACCTTGCCGACCTCCTCCAGGGAGAGGTTGCGGGAGGCGAGGAAGGCCTCGTGCACCTTGCGGGCGATGACCGGCTCGCGCTCCACGTAGTCGCGCCGGGCCGCCCAGACCGCGAAGACGAACGGCAGGCCCGTCCACTCCTTCCACAGCGCACCCAGGTCGTGCACGTCGAGGCCGTAGCGCGGCCCGTCGATCATGTTGGCGCGCAGCGCGGCGTCGCCGATGAGGACGGCCGCGTCGGCCTCCTGCATCATCACGCTCAGGTCCGGCGGGCAGGTGTAGTAGTCGGGCCGGACCCCGAAGCGCTCGGCCAGCAGCAGCTGGGCGAGCCGGACCGAGGTGCGCGAGGTCGACCCGAGGGCGACGCGCCCGCCGTCCAGCCTGTCCAGCGGGACCTGCGAGACGATCACGCACGACATCACCGGGCCGTCGCAGCCGACGGCGATGTCGGGGAAGGCGACCAGTTGGTCCGCGTGCTTGAGGAACTCGACCAGGGTGACCGGACCGATGTCGAGATCGCCCTGCACCAGCTGCTCGCTGAGCTTCTCCGGGGTGTCCTTCGTCAGCTCGAAATCGAGGAGCGTTCCCGTTCTCGCGAGCCCCCAGTACAGAGGCATGCAGTTCAGGAACTGGATGTGGCCGACGCGCGGCCGGGTGCGAGAATTGTCCACATCGCGAGGCTAGCCCTCCCCCGCCGGCCGCCCGGCGGCACCCCCCGGCGTCAGCCGAATGGCGCGTGCGTTCAAACATCCGGGTGAAGTGATCTTGACCTCTGTTGCGCCGGGGGGCCTGCGTGCTAGGCTCACAGCAAGTTGCAGTTTGGTTTCCCTTGCAGTACAGAGCCTGCGGAGCATGTGACCGCGGGCTCTCGTCATTCTCAGACATATGCAGTTGTGCGGATCGGTCTTCACACTTGCTGGTTCTGGAGCAGGGCAACCCTTTGGGCCCAAGGAGGGCTTATGGCTACCGGAACCGTGAAGTGGTTCAACGCCGAAAAGGGCTTTGGTTTCATCGCCCAGGAAGGCGGCGGCCCGGACGTCTTCGTCCACTACTCCGCGATCAACGCTCAGGGATTCCGTTCCCTCGAGGAGAACCAGCAGGTGTCCTTCGACGTCACGCAGGGTCCGAAGGGCCCGCAGGCGGAGAACGTCACTCCTGTCTGATCGACAGCAGTACCCAAGGAGCCCCGCGCCGTTTCCGGCGACGGGGCTCCTGCCCTTTCCGGCGTCCTCGTGAATTCCCGGTGAATTCCGGCGACCGCCGCCGGCTGTCGGTGGCACCCCCTAGGGTCGCGCCATGACCCACGACACCGGCTTCCTGGACACGACCCGGACCTTCTACGACACCATCGCCGAGGAGTACTCGGCCCTCTACCGCACCGTGCTCGACGACTCCCCGCTGGACCGCGCGCTGATGGCCGCCTTCGCCGAGCTGGTGGGACCGGAGGGCCGGGTGGCCGACCTCGGCTGCGGGCCCGGCCGGGTCACCGCCCACCTCGCCTCGCTCGGCCTGCGGGTCTTCGGCCTCGACCTGTCCGCCTCGATGCTCGCCATCGCCCGCCGCGAGAATCCGGGCCTGCGCTTCGAGCAGGGCTCCATGCTGGAGCTGGACCTGTCCGACGGCGCTCTCGCGGGCGCGGTCTCCTGGTACTCGTCGATCCACACGCCGTGGGAGCGGCTGCCGGACCTCTTCGGGGAGGTGCGGCGCGTCCTGGCCCCGGGCGGGCACTTCCTCCTCGCCTTCCAGGTCGGCGACGGGCCGAGCCGGGTCGACCGCCCCTTCGGCCACGAGGTCTCCGTGGACTTCGAACGGCGGCGGCCGGAGCCGGTGGCGGAGCTGCTGGAGCGGGCCGGCTTCACCGTGCTGTCGCGGACGGTGCGCGTGCAGGAGGCGGACACCTCCGCCAAGGTCCCGCAGGCCTGCCTGATCGCCCGCCGCTGAGCCGGTCCGTCCGCCTACCCCTCGTACAGCGCCTCCACCGTCTCCGCGAAGTCCCGCATGATCACGTCGCGCCGGAGCTTCATCGAGGGGGTCAGATGGCCCTCCCACTCCGTGAAGTCCCTCGGCAGGACGGCGAAGCGGCGGATGGACTCCGGGCGGGAGACCAGCTTGTTGGCCTCGTCGACCGCCCGCTGGAGCACCGCGCGGACCTCCTCGTCGTCGGTCAGCAGCTCCGGCGGCACCGGGTGCTTGCCGTTCATCCGGCGCCAGTGGGTGATGCCGTCGGGGTCGAGGGTGAGCAGGGCGGAGACGTAGGGGCGGCGGTCGCCGAGGACCATGCACTGCGAGATCAGGGGGTGCTGGCGCAGCCAGTTCTCCAGCGGGGCCGGGGCCACGCTCTTGCCGCCCGCCGTGATCAGCAGCTCCTTCTTGCGGCCGGTGATCGTCAGGTACCCCTCGTCGTCCAGGCTGCCGAGGTCACCGGTGGGGAACCAGCCGTCGGGGGCGGCCGGGACGACGCCGCCCGCCCGGGGGTCCCAGTAGCCGTGCAGGACCTGGTCGCCGGCGATCAGGATCTCGCCGTCCGCGGCGATCCGTATCCGGGTGCCGGGCAGCGGCCAGCCCACCGTGCCGATGCGCGGTTTCAGCGGAGGCGTCACCGTCGCCGCCGCCGTCGTCTCGGTGAGCCCGTAGCCCTCGTAGACCTGGATGCCGGCGCCGGCGTAGAAGGCGGCCAGGCGGCGGCCGAGCGGGGAGCCGCCGCAGATGACGTGCCGGACCCGGCCGCCCATGGCGTTCCGGATCTTGCGGTAGACGAGGGGGTCGTAGAAGGAGCGGGCGGTCCTCAGGGCGCGGTTCGGGCCGCCGCCCGAGCCGGCCCTGTGGGCCTCCATGGCCTCGCCGTGGCGCACCGCCACCGAGACCGCGCGGTCGAAGACCGCGGCCCGCCCGCCCGCCTCGGCCTTGGCGCGCGCCCCGTTGAAGACCTTCTCCAGCATGTACGGGATGGTCAGCAGGCAGGTCGGCCGGAAGGCGGCCAGGTCGGGCAGCAGGTCCTCCGGCTTCAGGCTCGGCGCGTGCCCGAGGCGGACCCGGGCGCGGACGCAGGCCACGGCGACCATCCGGCCGAAGACGTGGGACATGGGCAGGAAGAGCAGGACCGACGGTTCCTCCGCCTGCGTCTTGAAGACGGGGTAGAGCAGCTCGATCGCGTTGTCCACCTCGGCGAAGAAGTTGCCGTGGGTCAGCACGCAGCCCTTGGGGCGGCCGGTGGTGCCCGAGGTGTGGATCACGGTGGCGAGCGTGCTCGGGCTCAGCATGCCCCGGCGTACGTCCACCTCCGCGTCCGGCACCCCCGCGCCCAGCTCGGCGAGCTGCTCCACGTGGCCCTTCTCCATGATCCACAGGTGCCGCAGGTCGGGGAGGCGGCCCAGCTCGGGGCCGAGGGCCGCCGCCTGCGCGGCCGTCTCGGTGACCAGGGTGACCGCACCCGAGTCCTGGAGGATCCAGCGGACCTGGAAGAGCGAGGAGGTCGGGTAGACCGGGACGGTGACGAGACCCGCGGCCCACGCGGCGAAGTCCAGCAGCGTCCACTCGTACGTCGTCCGGGCCATGATCGCTATCCGGTCGCCCGGCATCAGGCCCTCGGAGATCATCCCCTTCGCCACCGCCAGCACCTGCCCGGCGAACTCGGCCGCCGTCACGTCGCTCCAGCGTCCGTCCCCGGACCTGCGGCCGAGGACCACCGCGTCGGGGGCGGCGGCCGCGTTGTCGAAGGGCAGGTCGGCGAGGGAACCGTGCCGCACCGGCGGGGCGAGCGGCGGCACGTACGCCTCCCGCACGGCCCCGTCCAGGCGGCGCGTCTCGGGAGCCACCAGGGTGGGACCGGGCGAGTCGGCGAACGCGGCGGAGGGGGCGAAGGAGGGAAGCGGGGTGGACACGGGCGGCTCCTGGGACGTGCAGCGGCGGCACTGCTCGGCTGCATGACGTACGTGCCTCGCGCGCGGAGGCGTTCATCGCCGGACCCGGCGGACGAGGCCCTGCCGGGGGTCACCGGCGGTCAGGCTCGGGATCGTACGGGGCCCGCGTGGGGGGTTGGTGCGGGTTCGGGGATGGTCCGGCGCCGGGACTGTGCAGCATCGGGGGTTACCTGCGGGTAGATCACCTTCGTCCCGGAACGGGCGGCGCGCCGCACCTCTCCGCGGCGGGACGACCACGACTTACCACCGGTAACATTACTCCAGAGGACGTGCCGTTCAGGCCTGTCCACGGAGCTGGGGGTCATCCATGGCCGACGACCGTCCGCTGGCCGCCGTCCCCGCGCTCCCGCCGCTCCTCGCCCGCGGCGCCCTGCTGTCGCCCCTCAAACGGCCCCGCCCCGACGCGGACCCCCCGCGCACCCGCCTGGTGGTCCCCGGCCTGCGCGTGGACCTCGCACGGCTGGCCGCCTACGAGCGGGCGTGCGGCTTCCCGGCCGGCACGGGCGCGCTCCCGCCGACGTATCCGCACGTGCTCGGCTTCCCGCTGGCCGTGCGGCTGATGAGCGGCCGGGACTTCCCGCTGCCCCTGCTCGGACTCGTCCACACGTCGATCGACCTCACCCGGCGGGCTTCCCTGCCGGCGACCGGGTCCTACGAACTCGCCGTGCGCGTCCAGGCCCTGCTGCCGCACCGGCGCGGCACCGAGGCCGCGGTCGTGACGGAACTGCGGGCCCGCGGGGAGCTGGTGTGGGAATCGCGCAGCACCTACCTGGCGCGGCACGGCACCGGGGGGCGCGGCTCCCCCGACGCCCCGCGACAGGGGGAGACGCCGCTGCCCGTGCGCGCCGGGTGGCGGCTCGCCGGTGACCTCGGGCGGCGCTACGGAACCGTGTCCGGCGACCGCAACCCGATCCACCTGCACCCCCTCACCGCCCGCCCCTTCGGCTTCCCCCGCCCCATCGCGCACGGCATGTGGACGGTGGCCCGGTGCCTCGCCGAGCACGGCACCCCGGAGGCGGTCGCGGTGCGGGCCGCCTTCCGGGCGCCGGTACCGCTGCCGGGGACGGTGACGTACGGGGCCCGGAACGGGCGGTTCGAACTGCGCGGCGCCGAAGGCCGGCTGCACCTGTCCGGCGAGGTCGCTCCCTATCCGGCGGCGTGAGCCACCGCTTCGGCCCCGGACTCCTCGGGCGGGGTCCAGGGCCGGTCCGCCATCAGGTCGCCCAGGCCCGCCCAGGCGAAGTTCATCAGGGTCGCCGCCGCCTGCTTCGCGCTGACGCCCTCGGTGGCGTTGGCCCAGTCGGCCAGCGACTCGGCGGCACCGACCAGGGCCTCGGCCAGCCCGGCGACCTCGCGCTCGGGCAGGTGCGGGTCACGGTGGGCGTCCCGCGCGGCGGCGGCGATCAGCTGCGTCACGAACGCGACGATCTCCGCGCGCATCACGGCCACCTCGGCGGCGAACGGCTCGCCGTGGGTGCGGGCCTGCAGGTGCAGCACCGCCCAGGCGTCCGGGTTCCGGGCGGTGTGGGCGAAGAAGGCCCGCAGGCCCGACCAGAGCTGGCCGTCGGCCGGCAGCCCCGGGCGGACGCCGGCCCGCACGGCCTCGGTCAGCGCCCGCGCCTCACGGCGGATGCAGGCGGTGAAGAGGTCCTCCTTCGAGTTCAGGTAGAGGTACACCAGCGGCTTGGAGACGCCCGCGAGTTCGGCGATCTCGTCCATCGACGCCGCCATGTACCCGCGCTGCCCGAACGTGCGCACCGCGGCGTCCAGCATCTGCTGCTCACGGACCGCACGCGGCATCCGCTTGGTCTTCCCCACACCCATGAGCATCAGCGTACGGTCCGCGCGGCCGCGATCAGGACGTCCGCGCTCCGGTGGCCGCCCAGGCCGCCTCGATCATCCGGAAGATGTCGTCCACCGCCGCCCGGGGGTCGTCCGCCGTACGGGCCAGCGCGTGGGCGTCGACCACGAACCTTGCGATCGCCCGGCAGGCCGTGGTGGTCCGCGGCAGGCCGAGATCGGTGGCGACGGCCGCCGCCAGCGAGTCCGCGTGCCGCAGCCTCATCGACTCCTCGTACTGCCGCAGGGCGGGGGACGCGTCGATCATGCGCCAGACCGGGGCGGCGCCGGGCGCGGCGCAGTGCGCCACCAGGGCCTGGACCTCGCGGCGCAGCGCGGCCATGAGCGGCTCGTCCTGCCCCCGGTCGGTGACGGCCTCGGTCAGGCGCCGCTCGAAGTCCGTGTCCCGCTCGAACACCAGGGCCTCCTTGGACGCGAAGTGGGAGAAGAGCGTGGTGACGGCCACATCGGCCTCTGCGGCCACGTCACGGATGCCCACCTCGTCGTACCCGCGCTCCAGGAAGAGCCGCAGGGCGGTGTCGGCGATCTTCTGTCGGGTCGCGGCCTTCTTGCGCTCGCGACGTCCCGTCGGCACGGTCATGCTCCGACCCTATCAGGTACAAAACAATAACCGTTTCAAAACACTAACCGTTAGTGCTACGGTCCTCGGCATGAAGAAGGTGAGCTTCGCCGAGTTCGGCGGACCGGACGTGCTGCAACTGCTGGATGCCCCGGAGCCCCATGCGGGCCCCGGGCGGATACGCATCGCCGTGCGGGCGGCAGGGGTCAACCCCGTCGACTGGAGACTCCGTGAGGGCCAGGTGCTGGCGGCCCATCCGATCGAACTGCCGGCAGGGGTCGGGCTGGACGCCGCCGGGGTGGTGGACGAGGTCGGCGACGGCGTCGACGGGGTCGCGGTCGGCGATCCGGTGTTCGGCGAGGGCGCCGACACCTATGCCGAGTTCGCCGTGCTGTCGGCGTGGGCCCGGATGCCCGCGGGCCTGTCGTTCGAGGAGGCGGCCGGGTACCCGTCCGTGGTGGAGACCGCGTTGCGCGTCATCCGCGAGGTCGGGGTACGGCCCGGGCAGACGCTGCTGGTCAGCGGGGCGGCCGGGGGAGTCGGATCGGCGGTGCTGCAGATCGCCCGCGACCGCGGCATCGCGGTGATCGGCACGGCCGGCGCCCGCAATCAGGACTACCTGCGGGAACTGGGCGCCGTCCCCACGACCTACGGCGAGGGCTGGGTCGAGCGGGTGCGCGGGCTCGGGCACGTCGACGCGGCCCTCGATCTGGCCGGCTCGGGGGTGATCCGCGAGCTCGTCGAGCTGACCGGAGATCCGCGGCGGGTGCTCACCATCGCCGACCTCGGGGCCCCGCAGGCCGGCGTCCGGTTCTCCGGGAAGGCCGGGAGCATGCCGGAGGCGCTCGCCGAGGCCGTCGACCTGATCGGGCGGGGCCGGCTCCACATCCCGGTCGAGCAGGCGTACCCGCTCGCCGATGCCGCGGCGGCGCACCTCGACAGCCAGGCGGGACACACGCGCGGGCGCCGGGTCATACTCGTCTGACCGCGGCCGGCGCGGACGTGAGAACGGGCCGGTCCCCTCCCGGTGCGGATCGCACCGGGAGGGGACCGGCCCGTGAGCTGCCGGGCGTCGGTCAGGCCGCGACCGGGACGGGCTCCGCGTCCTGCTTCTCCGGCTCCGGCTCGTCCAGCGGCGAGCTGTGCGCCCGGTCGTAGGCCTTGCGGTCGAGCAGGCCCTCGCGGGCGGCGACGATCACCGGGACCAGCGCCTGGCCGGCGACGTTGGTCGCGGTGCGCATCATGTCCAGGATCGGGTCGATGGCGAGGAGGAGGCCGACGCCCTCCATGGGCAGGCCCAGCGTGGACAGGGTCAGCGTCAGCATGACCGTGGCGCCGGTGAGGCCGGCCGTGGCGGCGGAGCCGACCACCGAGACGAAGGCGATCAGCAGGTAGTCGCCGACACCGAGGTGGATGTCGAAGATCTGCGCGACGAAGATCGCGGCGATCGCCGGGTAGATCGCGGCGCAGCCGTCCATCTTGGTCGTCGCGCCGAACGGCACGGCGAAGGACGCGTACTCCTTCGGCACGCCGAGGCGCTCGGTGACCTTCTGGGTCAGCGGCATGGTGCCCACGGAGGACCGGGAGACGAAGGCCAGCTGGATGGCGGGCCAGGCGCCCTTGAAGAACTGGAGCGGGCTGGCCTTGGCGACGGTGGCGAGCAGCGTCGGGTAGACCACGAACAGGACGAGCGCGCAGCCGACGTAGATGTCGGCGGTGAAGGTCGCGTACTTGCCGATCAGGTCCCAGCCGTAGGTGGCGATGGCGCGGCCGATGAGGCCGACGGTGCCGAGCGGGGCCAGGCGGATGACCCACCACAGGGCCTTCTGGAGGAGTTCGAGGACCGACTCGCTCAGGTTCAGGATCGGCTGGGCCTTCTCGCCGAGCTGGAGGGCGGCGATACCGGCGACGGCGGCCATGAAGACGATCTGGAGCACGTTCAGCTCGGTGAACGGCGTGATGACGTCGGTCGGCACGATGCCGGTCAGGAAGTCGATCCAGGAGCCGGTGTGCTCGGGCTTGGCGCCGTCGGCCGGGGTGAGGCCGGTGCCCGCGCCGGGGTTGGTGACCAGGCCGATGACGAGTCCGATGGCCACCGCGATCAGGGAGGTGATCATGAACCAGAGGAGGGTGCGGGACGCCAGGCGCGCCGCGTTGTTGACCTTCCGCAGGTTGGTGATCGAGACGAGGATCGCGAAGAAGACGAGCGGGGCGACGGCCAGCTTCAGCAGGCCGATGAAGGTGCCGCCGATCTTGTCCAGGGTGGTGACCAGCCAGGAGACGTCCTGGCTGCGGGCCAGCCAGCCCAGCAGGACGCCGAGGACGAGGCCGGCGATTATCTGGGCCCAGAAGGGCACCTTGAAGGACTTGGTGAGGGAGGACACGGACGGGCTCCGTAGGGGGACGGGACGCGGGGACGGACGCGCAGTGCTGACGTGGAGAACGGCGGGATGAGGGGGAACGTCAGGGGCGACAGTTCGCGGACGCGCACCGACAGAGGTCCACGTGCAGGCGCGCCACGAGCCCGAGGCTCGGTGGTGTGGCGGGCGCGGCTGCTGACATCATGCGTATGACTTTAACACTTACGCTTTGAGACCCCCAAAGCCTCGCTTTGGGAGGCTGGAGTCGACTCCTGCCCGTAAAACGCAAAGCGCCCCGGTTTCCTGTGGTTCGGAAACCGGGGCGCTCGGACGTGTGAGGGGGTTACGAGGTCTGGCCCTGGGCGCGGGCGGCGTCGTCGGCGAGGTCCTCCTGGCCGCGGCTGGCCTCCAGGTTGGCCTTCATCCGGTCCACCCGCCGCACGACCTGCACGGAGGCGCGGTCGCGCTCCTTGCGCAGCGCCACGAAGCTGATGGGGGCCGAGAGCAGCAGGGACAGCAGGACGATCCACATGCCGTTGGAGTCACCGAGACCGCGCGGGAACACACCGGCGTAGACGAGGCCCCAGACGGCCACGAGGCAGGCCACGAAGATCCCGAGGCGCATCAGCGTGTAGCGGAGCATCTCAATCCACTCTTCCGTTGGGGGAGGCCGGAACGTACCCAAATGGGCACCGTCCAGTGAAGCACGCCGGGACCCGTGCGCCACAGCCGGGGTGGCGCGCTCAGGTCAGCGGCAGCAGCATCGTGATGTCGTCCCGGTCGTCGTCCGGGGCCACCCGGATCGCGTCGGGCACCCGGCCGACCTCCTTGTAGCCGCAGGAGGCGTAGAAGCGCTCCAGGCCGAGGCCGCCCCGGCAGGTGAGCCGGACCGCCTCGATGCCGTCGCAGGTGCGGGCCGCGTCGGCGGCGGCGGCCATCAGGTCCCGTCCGTACCCCCGGCCCTGGTGGCGCGGGTGGACCATCACCGTGTAGAGCCACAGCCAGTGGGTCATCAGCCGGTGCGTGTTGAGGGTGAGGAACGCGGTGGCGGCCACCCGCCCCTCCTCGTCGTGTCCGACGAGGAGCCGGGTGCGGCCCTCGGCCATGGCCACCATGTGCTTGACCAGCTCGGGGCGGATGTCCTCCCGGGTCACCGGCGGTACGAAGCCCACGGAGCCGCCGGCGTCGGACACGTCGGTCCACAGGTCGAGGACGCCGTCGCGCAGCTCGGGGGTCAGGGCGGGGTCGAGCGTGAAAGTAAGGGACACGAGGACATGTTAACTATTACCCGGCTGGCTCCCGGAAGGGTTCCGCGCCAGGACCCGCGCCGCCACCTCCAGGTCGGAGACCAGGCCCCGGTAGGCGCCCTCCCGGTCGTCCGCCCGCAGCACCGCCGACGGGTGCACCGTCGGCACCAGCGTCTCGGTCCGCCCGTGGATCTCCTCCTCCAGGACGGTGCCGCGCACCCGGGTGACCCGGAACGACGGGCCGAGCAGCGCCTTTCCGGCCGTGGCGCCGAGCACCACGATCAGCTCGGGCTCCACCACGGCGAGCTCGGCGGCCAGCCACGGCCCGCACGCCGTCGTCTCGCGCCGGGCGGGCGCCTTGTGGACACGGCGCTTGCCCGGACCGGCCTGCGTGAACTTGAAGTGCTTGACGGCGTTGGTGACGTACGCGTCCGCCGGGTCGATGCCGGCTTCGGCCAGGGCCCGGTCGAGGAGTTTGCCGGCGGGCCCGACGAAGGGCCTGCCCTGGCGGTCCTCCTGGTCACCGGGCTGCTCGCCGACGAGCATGACGCGCGCGTCCGCCGTGCCGGCGCCGAACACGGTCTGCGTGGCGTCCCGGTGCAGGGGGCAGCCGCGGCAGCCGGCGGCGGCCTTGCGCAGGGCGGCGAGGCCGCCGCGCTCCGGAACGAAGGGCTGTGCGGTGTGGTCGTCCTCGGTGGCCATGGGGTGCGGGTACCCGCAGGGCCCGGTTCGGACCCGGTGCCGGGTGCGGGCAGGGGGTGGTCGCTCGCGCGTCCCCGCGCCCCTTCGGGACCCGTGCACCGGACGTCCCCGAAAGGGGCGCGGGGCCGCGCGAACGGCCCCGCCGGCCCGCGGCCGGAGAACGACCGGGGACTTCAGACGCGCATCGGCTGCGGCGAGTCGCGACGCGCCGGGTCGGGACCCTCGTACTCCCGGATGATCTCGTAGCGCGTGTTCCGCTCGACCGGCCGGAACCCGGCGTCGCGGATCAGGTCGAGCAGGTCCTCGCGGGTCAGCTTGTTCGGCGTGCCGTAGTTGTCCGCGTCGTGCGTGATCTTGTACTCGACGACCGACCCGTCCATGTCGTCGGCGCCGTGCTGGAGCGCGAGCTGCGCGGTCTGGACGCCGTGCATGACCCAGAAGACCTTGACGTGCGGGACGTTGTCGAACAGCAGCCGCGACACCGCGAAGGTCTTCAGCGCCTCCGCGCCGGTCGCCATCTGCGTCCGCGCCTGGAGCCGGTTGCGGATCTTGCCGTCCTTCATGTCCACGAAGTCGTGCTGGTAGCGCAGCGGGATGAAGACCTGGAAGCCGTTCGTCTCGTCCTGCAGCTCACGCAGCCGCAGCACGTGGTCCACGCGGTGGCGGGGCTCCTCGATGTGGCCGTAGAGCATGGTGCACGGGGTCTTGAGCCCCTTCTCGTGCGCCAGGCGGTGGATGCGCGACCAGTCCTCCCAGTGGGTGCGGTGGTCGACGATGTGCTGCCGCACCTCCCAGTCGAAGATCTCCGCGCCGCCGCCGGTCAGGGACTCCAGACCGGCGTCGATCAGCTCGTCGAGGATGTCGGAGGCGGACATCCCGGAGATCGTCTCGAAGTGGTGGATCTCGGTGGCCGTGAACGCCTTCAGCGACACGTCCGGCAGCGCGGCCTTCAGTTCGCGCAGCGAGCGCGGGTAGTAGCGCCAGGGCAGGTTCGGGTGCAGTCCGTTGACGATGTGCAGCTCGGTGAGGTTCTCGCCCTCCATCGCCTTGGCGAGCTTCACCGCCTCCTCGATGCGCATCGTGTAGGCGTCCTTCTCCCCCGGCTTGCGCTGGAAGGAGCAGTAGGCGCAGGACGCCGTGCACACGTTGGTCATGTTGAGGTGCCGGTTGACGTTGAAGTGGACGACGTCGCCGTTCTTGCGCGTCCGCACCTCGTGCGCGAGGCCGCCGAGCCAGGCGAGGTCGTCCGACTCGTACAGCGCGATGCCGTCCTCGCGGGTCAGGCGGACGCCCGCCCGCACCTTCTCCTCCAGCTCGCGCTTGAGCCCGGCGTCCATGCGTTACCTCTTTCTCCGACAGACTCCGTCAACCGTACGCCCCGGCGACTAGACCTCTTCGGGCAGCTCGCCCACCCGGTTCTCCCACTTGGTGGAGAGCACGATGGTGGTGCGGGTCCGCGAGACGCCCTTCGTGCCGGACAGCCGGCGGATGATGCTCTCCAGGCCGTCCACGTCGGCCGCGCGCACCTTGAGCATGTACGAGTCGTCGCCGGCGATGAACCAGCAGTCCTCGATCTCCCGCAGGTCCCGCAGCCGCTGCGCGACGTCCTCGTGGTCGGCGGCGTCGGAGAGCGAGACGCCGATCAGGGCGGTGACGCCGAGGCCGAGCGACGCGGAGTCGACGGTGGCCCGGTAGCCGGTGATGACACCGGCCGCCTCCAGCCGGTTGATGCGGTCGGTGACGCTGGGTCCCGACAGTCCGACGAGGCGTCCCAGCTCCGCGTAGGAGGCCCGCCCGTTCTCCCTCAGGGCCTGGATGAGCTGCCTGTCCACCGCGTCCATGCGATCGAAGCCTTCCACTGAAGAGGTCTGAAGATACGTGTGGGGGGAGGTGGTGCTCGCGGGATGTTCTCGTGGGGTGTGCTCGCGTGCTCAGCCGGTGGTGCGCGACCCTCCGCCGAGCTCGCCGCGCCAACGGCGGTACAGGCCGTGCTCGACGCCCGCCGCGTCGAGGACGCGTCCGGCGACGAAGTCCACCAGGTCCTGGATGTGCGTCGCCCCCGCGTAGAAGGCCGGGGAGGCGGGCACCACGCTCGCGCCCGCGTCGTCCAGGGTCACCAGGTGCCGCAGCGTCCGGCCGTCCAGCGGGGTCTCCCGCACGGCCACGACCAGTGTGCGCCCCTCCTTCAGGGTCACGCTCGCCGCCCGCTGCAACAGGTCCTTCGACAGCCCCAGCGCGACCCCGGCCACGCAGGCCGTGGAGGCGGGGACGATCAGCATGCCCTTGGCGGGGTACGACCCCGAGGAGGGCCCGGCCGCGAGGTCGCCCGCGCTCCAGTGCCGCACCCGGTCGCCGTCGAGGTCGACGTCGAAGGTGTCCGGCTTGCCGTCGGCTCCGCGGGCCAGCCACTCGCGCAGGTCCTGCTGCCAGTGGGCGTCGCGGAAGGAGATGCCGGTCTCGTCGAGCAGGGTGAGCCGCGAGGCCCGGCTGACCACCAGGTCGACGCTCTCGCCGGCCGCGAGCAGCGCCCGCAGCACGGATGCCGCGTACGGCGTACCGGATGCCCCCGACACCCCCACGATCCAAGGCGCGCGCTGCGTTTCTCCTGGGTTCACAACCTTGAGCCTACCGGTGGACGGCACAGTCCTCAGGACCGGTCCGCCACTTCGAGGGCGCGGGTGCCCCTGTGACGTGTGCCACTTCGCGGTCTACGCCAGACCACGTCGATTAGCCACATGTCTTTTGGGTACAGGCTACTTGACGGCGGCTCCTCGAATGCGGCCGAATGGTCCTGCCGGAGAGCGACTGGCTGAACGAGCCTCCTAGAATGGACAGGTTTCGGCACGCCAAGTGTCGAGTGCCGCTGTCACCTAGTCGAAGGAGCACCATGCCCACGGCCGTCGACCCCAGCCTCAACCGCCGCAAGTTGCGTCTCGCCCTCAAGGCGGCCCGTGACAAAAGGGGACTCACCCAGCGGGACGCGGCGGATGCACTCGAGTGGTCCCTGTCGAAGGTGATCCGCATCGAGGCCGGAACCGTCAGCCTGTCCGTCACCGACCTGCGGGCCATGCTCCACGAGTACGGAGTCGAGGACCCGGACGTCATCGCCGAGCTGGAGGAGGCGGCCCGGGGCAGCAAGGGCCAGTCGTGGTGGACCCCGTACAACGACGTCATCTCCCCGCCGTTCGGCCAGTACCTGGGCTACGAGAGCGCGGCGAGCGACATCCGCGGCTACCACCCGAGCCTGATCCCCGGTCACCTGCAGACCGCGGACTACATCGACGCGCTCTTCGCGGTCGGCCGGCCCACCCCCAACGCCCAGCAGCGCATCGATCTCCGCCTGGCGCGACAGGAGCGGGTGCTCCAGGACGACGGCCCCATGGTGGAGATGATCCTGGACGAGGCGGCGCTGCGCCGCCAGGTGGGCGGGCCGGCCGTCATGCGCCGCCAACTGGCCTTCATCAAGGAACTGGTCACCGAGCAGAAGGCCAACCTGCGGGTGCTTCCCCTCACCTCGGGAGCGCACGACAGCCTGGACAGCAGTTTCTTCCTCCTCGGCTTCCGGGACGACGAGGACGTGCTGTACATCGCCGGACCGGGGGGCGTGTCCACGATCCGGGACGACCGGGAGGCAGTGGCCCGCTACCAGGAGTGCTTCGAGGACCTGCGGAACAAAGCCCTTTCCGAGGAGGACACCGTGACGCTGCTCGACGATCTCGTCGTCGGATACCACACCGACTGAGACCCGATCAGCGCGCCGCCGGGGCCGGGGGGAGGGAATCATGACAACGGACAAGGCACGCAACAAACGCCGCGATCAGGGACCGGACCCCGAAGCGGCCGGCGCGGACCCCGCACGTCCTGTCACCGCTCCCGGGCCCCGTCGACGGGAGGGAACCGCACTCGTCGAGCTGGTGCTCAGCAGCCGTGAGGCGTGCGGGCGCCTGCTCCGCTGGAAGAAGACGGAGGCGGACACCCGCATCCGGCGCCGCCGGGCCCATGTGAACGACGTATTGCGCGTCGCCCGCAACGTGGCGGCACTGGTCGTCTTCTTCTCAGCCGTGTCGGTCCTGGTCGCCTACGCCGGCATACGGATGGGGGTGCCGCCGGAGATCTGCTGGGCCGGTTCCGTCACCGGAGGCCCCATACTCGTCAGAACGTTCGTCAAGCTCTTCGAGACGCTGCGCTCCGCGCTGCCGGCCGCACCAGAAGATCCACCGTCCAGTGACGCGCTGTAGCCGGGGACCGCACCCACCACCAGCCCGCGGCGGCGGCCACCGCCGCCAGTACCGCCAGCCAGAGCACCGCCCGCGCCCAGGTGCTGCCGCCCAGCAGGGAGGCTCCTGCCCCGGTGCCGGACGCGACCACTCCGGTCAACAGGCAGTACCCCACCACGCCGGTGTCCCTGCCCGTCGAACACGCCTGCCGTTCGCTGCCCATAGCCCGTCCCGTTGTGTGGTCCGAGTCAATCATCGCTTCGCCCGGTGCGGCCCCGGGCCGAGAACCACGAGAGCGCGGCCCGCCATGCGTCGGGTACGAAGGTCAGCACCAAGCCGTCCGGGCACTTGGAGTCCCTTATGCGTATCTCATCCGGGAGGACGGCGACCTCGCAACATTGATCATCCGAGTTGTTGCCACCGCTGCTGTAGGTGCTCTTCCGCCAGACAACCGCGCTCTGGTCCTCGGCCAAAGCCGCCCCCTTCACACATCGCACCGGGCTGCCGCGTCCCGCCGGCAAGTGCACTTCGCCGGACCTGCGCCACCTGGCAGCCCCCGTCCCCGTGAACGCCAGGCGCGACCGAAGAACGCCGCACGTCAACGAAGGCTTACCCGTTGCCCTGCCACTTCAACAGTCGCTCCTCGGCCATGGACGAGGCGCACCGGGGCGCACGAAAGCACTCAGACGGTCAGCCCACGCACCAGCAGATCCAGCAGAGCGCACACGAACAACGCGATGCCGATGAAGCCGTTGACGCTGAAGAACGCCCTGTTCAGGCGGGACAGGTCGTGCGGCCGGACGATCGTGTGCTCGTAGACGAAGGCGCCCGCGACGATCAGCAGGCCGAGCCAGAAGAAGGCACCGGCGCCGGTGGCGACGGCGTACCAGGCGAACAGGGCCGTGGTGACCGTGTGGCAGGCGCGGGCGCCCCAGATGGCCGCCGGGACGCCGAAGCGGGCCGGGACCGACTTCACGCCGACCTGCCGGTCGGTCTCGACGTCCTGGCAGGCGTAGATCAGGTCGAAGCCGCCGATCCAGACGCCGACCGCGAGGCCGAGGATCACGGCCTCCCAGGACCACTCGCCGCTGATCGCCAGCCAGCCGCCGACCGGGCCCATGGCCTGCGCGAGCCCGAGGATGGCCTGCGGGAAGTTCGTGAACCGCTTGCCGTACGGGTAGACCACCATCGGGATCACCGCGACGGGCGCGAGGGCGAGGCAGAGCGGGTTGAGCAGGGCCGCGGCGCCCAGGAAGACGACGAGGGCGACGAGCGCGCCGGTCCAGGCGTGCTTGACCGACATCGCGCCGGTGACCAGCTCGCGGTGGGCGGTGCGCGGGTTACGGGCGTCGATCTCGCGGTCGATGATCCGGTTGACGGCCATCGCGAAGGTGCGCAGGCCGACCATGGCGACGGTGACCAGGAGCAGCCGGCCCCAGTGGATGTTCTCGTCCCACTCGTACATCGCGGTCAGGGCGGCGATGTAGGCGAAGGGCAGCGCGAAGACCGAGTGCTCGATCATCACCAGGCGCAGGAACGCCTTGGTGCGCCCCGGCTGCTGCGGCAGCGCGGCGGAAGCCGACGTCACAGTCCGTACTCCTTCCAGCGGCGGTCGACCTTCGCCGCCGTATCCGGGTCGGACAGCACCATGTCCGGCCAGCCCCCGTCCCGCGTGTACCCCTCCTCGGGCAGCTTCCTCGTCGCGTCGATGCCCGCCTTGCCGCCCCAGAACTGCTGGTAGGAGGCGTGGTCGAGGTGGTCGACCGGTCCCTCGACGACCGTGAGGTCACGGGCGTAGTCGGTGTTGCCGAGCGCGCGCCAGGCGACCTCGTGCAGGTCGTGGACGTCGCAGTCGGCGTCGACGACCACGATCAGCTTGGTCAGGGACATCATGTGCGCACCCCAGATGGCGTGCATCACCTTCTGGGCGTGTTTGGGGTACTTCTTGTCGATGGACACGATCGCACAGTTGTGGAAGCCGCCCGCCTCGGGGAGGTGGTAGTCCACGATGTCCGGGACGATGATCTTGAGGAGCGGGAGGAAGAAACGCTCCGTCGCCCGCCCCAGCGGGCCGTCCTCCGTCGGCGGGCGGCCGACGACGATCGACTGGAGCAGCGGGCGCCTCCGCATCGTCACGCAGTCGATCTTCAGTGCCGGAAAGGGTTCCTGCGGCGTGTAGAAGCCGGTGTGGTCGCCGAAGGGGCCCTCGGGCAGCATCTCGCCGGGTTCCAGCCACCCCTCCAGCACGACCTCGGCGTTGGCCGGGACCTGGAGCGGCACGGTCTTGCAGTCGACCATCTCGATCCGCTTGCCCTGCACGAAGCCGGCGAAGAGGTACTCGTCGATGTCGCCGGGGAGGGGGGCGGTGGAGGCGTAGGTGACGGCGGGCGGGCAGCCGAAGGCGATGGCGACGGGCAGGCGCTCGCCGCGCCGGGCCGCCACCTGGTAGTGGTTCCGGCTGTCCTTGTGGATCTGCCAGTGCATGCCGATGGTGCGCTTGTCGTGGCGCTGGAGCCGGTACAGGCCCAGGTTGCGGATGCCCGTCTCGGGGTCCTTGGTGTGGGTGAGCCCCAGGTTGAAGAAGGAGCCGCCGTCGTCGGGCCACGTGAACAGGGCGGGCAGCCGCTCCAGGTCCACGTCGTCGCCGTGCAGGACGACCTCCTGCACGGGCGCGCCGTCGCCCTTCACCTTCTTCGGCGGCACGTGCGCCATCGCGCCGAGCTTCCCGAACGCCTCGCGCATCCCGACGAAGCCCTGCGGCAGCTCCGGCTTCAGCAGCCCGCCGATCTTGTCGGAGATGTCGCTGTACGCCTTCAGGCCGAGGGCCTTGAGCAGGCGCCGGTCGGTGCCGAAGACGTTCATCGCGAGGGGCATGTCGGAGCCCTTCACGTTCTCGAAGAGCAGGGCGGGGCCGCCGGCCTTGTTCACCCGGTCGACGATCTCCCCGACCTCCAGGTACGGGTCCACCTCGGCCTTGATGCGCTTGAGGTCGCCCTCGCGCTCCAGCGCCCTGAGCAGGGAGCGAAGATCGTCGTAAGCCATGGGGTCCAGTATCCCCGAGCGGTTAGGCTGGCCCTGTACCTGGGGGCGGTGACGCGTCCCCGCCCACCGCTTGAGCTGGAGAGGCCCATGCTCCGGGTGCTGATGTTCCTCGTGCCACTGGCGTTGAGCGTCTACGCGTTCATCGACTGCATCAGCACGAAGGACGACGACATCCGCCACATGCCCAAGCCGCTGTGGGCCGTCCTCGTGCTGCTGTTCCCGCTGGTCGGGTCGATCTCCTGGATCATCGCGGGCAAGAAGCGGCACCTCGCCGGCGCGGGGCCCCTGCAGGGTGGCGGGCAGCGGCGGTGGGTCGCGCCCGACGACAACCCCGACTTCCTGAAGTCCCTCGGCGAGGACCGGGACAAGGACGTGGACGGCGACAAGGACGAGGATCCCCGGCGGGACTGAGTCACGCCCTGCTCCGACGCCGGGACGCGGCGCCGGACTCGCAGGGCCGTGCGGAGACACCGCCTCCGAAGGCCGGGCCGAGGCAGCCGCCGCCGAAGACGCTCGTGAGGGTGGAGACCGAGCCGGGGCGCCACAGGCGCGAACCACCGACCCCGTCGCAGTCGCCGGTGGCCACGGTCCCGCCGATCACCTTCGCGCTCGGACAGGCACCGGCGGACCGGTTCACGACCTCGGCGGTGCCGTCGCCCGCGCTCCGGAACGTCCAGGACGCCGCCGCGCCCTGCTGCCCCCTCTCCCCGTTCACCGGCCGGTCCTGTCCGGACCCGCGGCCGTGCGCTCCCCCCGGGCCGCACGGACGGACCGGGTCCGGACAGGCATCCCAGTCTGTACCATCACCGCCCCGGATTGGAAGAACTTTCTAGAAAGCCATTTCAGGTGCGTGCGTACGAGCCGAGCCCGATCAGGCAGTACACGTACTCGTTGATCGCCGCGCCGCCGAGGGCGTGGCGGCAGGAGAACGCGTACTCGGTGCGCGAGTCGCTGTCGCACCGGCTCAGGTCGGACGTCATGGGGAAGGTCCGGATCACCTGGTGGTGGGCGTCGGACGCCGAGCAGTCGACCTCCTCCACGTCGCCGGCCTCCCGCGTGGTCGTGGAGTCCGGCAGCCCCCCGTCGAGGCAGGTGCCCGAGTCGTACGGGTCGGGGGCGGCGGCGCTCTCGGTGGCGTACGGATCGCCGTCGGCGCAGGGGTCGCCGGTGTACGGGTCCTCGCCGGCCGGATCCTCGGTGTACGGGTCCTCCGTGGCGGTCTCGTAGGGCGCGGAGCCGACGGGCGGGGCGGCGTCCGGCGCATCGTTGTCGATGCTGCCGCAGCCGGTGACCGACAAGGCGAGCACCGCGGCCGCGACGGCGACCGCCGGCGCCCCCGCCCGGGCGCGCATCCCTGGTGCAGACATGCGCACAGTGTGTGCCGACAGGCCAAAGACTGGAGTAGATTTCTAGAAAATCTCTCTAGAAAATCACCTGGGTCACTACGACCGGAACGTTGCTTTACGCTGGTCGCCACGGTCCCCGGGAAAGAACGGTCGCCCCATGAGTCCCAAGCAACAACGTGGTGAGGCCACCGTCGAGCTGCTCCTCGACGCCGCCCTGCGGGTGTACGGCGAAGCGGGCGAGCAGGGGCTGACCGTCAGCGCCGTGACCAAGGCCAGCGGCGTGAGCCTGGGCAGCCTCTACCACCACTTCGGCAGCATCGACGGCCTCGTCGACGCGCTGCTGATGCGGTGGCTGGAACGGCTGCTGGGCGAGATGGTCACCGCGCTGGAACGCTCCCGCACCGCCCGGACCGGCGTCCGCGCCGTCGTGCGGGCCTACCTGTCCTTCGTCCGGGAGCACCCGGAGGCGGGCCGGCTCCTGCACTCGTCCCACGCCGACCGCCTCGGCATGGCCCAGGCCAAGCAGCTGCGCGACACCCAGGAGGCCAGACTGACGCCGCTGGCCGACTGGCTGCAGCGGTACGTCGACAAGGGAGAGCTCGCCCCCCTGTCCCCGGCGCTCATCGAGACGCTCGTCCTCGGCCCCGTCACCGGCGCGTCCCGCCGCTGGCTGACCGTCGGCGACATCGACCTGGACGAGGCCGCGCGCGTCCTGCCGGAACGCATCTGGCGGTCGGTGAGCGCCGGCGGGGAGTGAGCGGCGGGCGGTGTGCCGTTCAGGCGTCCGGGCGGATGATCCGGCCGGTCGGGGCAGCCGGTGTCCGGCGCGGCACCGATACGGGCCGTGCCCTCCTCGAAGCGGGCGGCCGGGCCCTTGCCCCCGGGGGTGCCGGCGCGCACCGAAGAGGGCCGGATCGTCGCGGGCGGCCTGGCCCCGGCACGACCGGAGTACGCGTGCTGGAGGGACCGCCGTGGCGCGAAGGCCGGTTTCCGTGACCCGGGTCACGGAAACCGGCCTTCGCGATGCTCGCGGTACTCCGGGTCAGAAGCCCACGGACTGCAGTGCGCCCAGGCCGACGTCGGCGTAGGAGTGCTTGCCGGAGACGAAGATGTTCACGCCGTAGTAGTTGAACAGCCAGCAGGCGAACGCGCCCAGGGCCAGGTAGGCGGCCTTGCGGCCCTTCCAGCCGGCCGTCGCGCGGGCGTGCAGGTAACCGGCGTAGGCGACCCAGGTGATGAAGGACCAGACCTCCTTGGGGTCCCAGCCCCAGTAGCGGCCCCAGGCGTCGCCCGCCCAGATGGCGCCCGCGATGATCGTGAACGTCCACAGCGGGAAGACGGCGGCGTTGACGCGGTAGGCGAACTTGTCGAGGGAGGCGGCGGCGGGCAGCCGGTCCAGCACGGAGCCGGCGAAGCGGCCGGGGGTGCCGCCGGTGGCGAGCTTGTTCTCGAACGAGTCCTTGAACAGGTACAGGACCGCGGCGACCGCGCCGACGTAGAAGACCGCGCCGCAGAAGATCGCCGTGGAGACGTGGATGTACAGCCAGTACGAGTGCAGCGCCGGGACGAGCTGGTCGCTCGCGGTGTAGAGGACCGTGACGGCGAGGCCGAGGTCCAGCAGGACCGTGGTGCTCAGGAACAGGCCGAGCCACCGGACGTTCTTCTTCAGCGCGAGCAGCAGGAGGTACACGCCGACGGCGACCGTCGTGAACGTGATGTTGAACTCGTACATGTTGCCCCACGGCGCCCGCTTCACCGACAGGGCGCGCGTGAGCACACCGCCGGCCTCGATGGCGAAGGCGAGCACGGTGAGCGAGATGGCGATCCGACCGTAGAGGTCGCCCTTCACCGTGCCGCCGTGGGCGCCCGGCCCGTCGGGCACGTCACGGGAGCCGGAGGCGGCCCGCACGACCACCGTCGGCCGCTCCAGTACGGCGGTGCCGCCGTTCTTCCTCGCGGTGACGACCGGCGCGCCCTTCGCCTCGCTCGTGGCCGTGAGCGCGGCGGCGGTACGGCCGACCTTGCTGCGGCTGCCGAAGAGCCACTCGGCGATGTGGGCGAAGAAGGCCAGGGTGTAGACGGCCATCGCGGAGTAGATCAGCGTGTTGCTGAGGTTCGCGAGATGCTCGTTGGTGGCGGTGGCCAACTCCGTTGCGGCCTCTGTTGCGGCGGCGAGAGTCACTTCTCAGCCCCTTCGGCAGGTACGACTCGGGGATCGGTGGTTTCGGAATCGGCGTCCGGGACACCGGGCGCCTGTTCGTACAGGACCCCGGCCAGGTCGCCCAGTTCCTCGGGCACCTTCGCGGACTCGCTGCGGCCGAGGCCGGCCATCTCCACGACCGTGACGCCGTCGGCGCCCTTGACGGCCCGCACCCACACGCGGCGGCGCTGGATGAACAGGGAGCCGGCCAGGCCGAGGATGGCGACGACGGAACCGGCGAGCGCCCAGCCGCTGGCGGGCTGCCGGGTGATCTGGAAGTTGGCCCATTCCTGGACGCCGTCGAAGGTCACCGTGCCGGCGCCGTTCGGCAGGGTCATGGTCTCGCCGACCTTGAGCTGCTTCTTGAACAGCTCGCCGTCGGAGTCCTTGAACTCCTTCAGCTTGGTCTTGTCGAGCTGGTAGATGCTCTTCGGGAAGCCCGCGTCGACGCCGAGGTCGCCGTGGTAGGCGGAGAGCGCGAGCATCGGGTTGAGCAGCGCCGGGAAGGTCGAGAACATCGCGCTGCCCTTGCCGGCGTACGTCGGCAGGAAGAACGCGTTGAAGCCGAGCTGCTCCTTGACGCCCTCGGCGTTGCGGTAGCCGTCCCGGACCATGACGGCGCCGGAGGAGGTGACGTTGGAGTCCAGCGGCAGCAGCGCCGTCGCCTCGCGGTCCATGACGACGTTGCCCCTGGCGTCCCTGACGGTGAGGACGGGCGCGTAGCCGTGGGCGGTGAGGTAGACCTTCGAGCCGTCGATCTCCAGCGGCTCGTTCACCTTGATGGTGGTCGGCTTGTCCTCGCCGTAGGCGCCCTCGCTGTAGGTGACCTTGGCCTCGTAGACGCGCGGGGTGCCGCGGTTGGGGCCGGTCGCCTCGTAGGTGCCGTGGAAGTCCTTCAGCGTGAAGCTGAAGGGGGCCAGGTCGTGGTCCGGGTCGAACAGGTTGCCGGACTTGAAGTCGTCGTACTGCGTGAGGGTGTTGGAGAAGCCGTCGCCCTCCAGGATCAGCTTGTTGCCCTCGTACTTGAACAGCTGGCCCCAGGCGAAGGCGATCAGCATCACGATCAGCGCGATGTGGAAGGCGAGGTTGCCGGCCTCGCGCAGGTAGCCCTTCTCGCCGGCGACGGCGTCACCGACGGTGTGGGCGCGGAAGCGGCGCTTCCTCAGCAGCGCCAGAGCGGCCTCGCGGACCTCCTCGGGCTCGGCCCCGGTGCGCCAGGTGGTGTGGGCGGGCAGCCGGGTCAGGTGCCGGGGGGCGCCGGGCGGACGTCCGCGCAGCTGGCCGACGAACTGCCAGGTGCGCGGGACGATGCAGCCGATGAGGGAGACGAACAGCAGGATGTAGATCGCGGAGAACCACACCGAGCTGTAGACGTGGAAGAGGCCGAGCCTGTCGTAGAGCGGGGCCAGCACGTCGTGCTTCTCGCGGAAGTCGTCGACCTTGGTGGCGTCGATGCCCTCCTGCGGGATCAGCGACCCGGGGATCGCGCCCAGCGACAGCAGCAGGAGCAGCAGGAGCGCCACCCGCATCGAGGTGAGCTGCCGCCAGAACCAGCGGCCCCAGCCGACGACGCCGAGGGCGGGGAGGTTCGGTGCCTCCTCCTGGGGGGCGGTGGAGAGCTGGGAGCCGGCGGCGCCGAGGTCCGGGTCGTCGTCGGCCCCCGGGGTCTTCCCCGGCACCGTTTTCGAAGTGCTGCTCATCGATTCAGATTCCCACGTTGAAGCCGGTGGACCAGGTCTGCATGTCCTGCACCATGCTGTCCCACGCGCCCGTCAGCAGCAGCAGACCGGTCGCGATCATCATGACGCCGCCGACGCGCATCACCCATACGTAGTGGCGCTTGACCCAGCCGAAGGCGCCGAGCGCCTTGCGGAAGGCGACCGCGGCCAGGACGAACGGCACGCCGAGGCCGAGGCAGTAGGCCACGGTCAGCACGGCGCCGCGGCCGGCGGTGCCCTGCTGGGAGGAGAGCACCAGCACCGAGGAGAGGGTCGGGCCGATGCAGGGCGTCCAGCCGATGCCGAACAGGGCTCCCAGCACGGGCGCGCCGACCAGTCCGCTCACGGGCTTGCGGTGGAAGCGGAACTCGCGCTGGGTGAGCCAGGGCATCAGGCCCATGAAGAAGACGCCCATGAGCACCATGAAGACGCCCAGCACCTTGGTCAGGACGCCCCGGTTGGCCTGGAGCGTCTCGCCGAAGTAGCCGAACAGCGCTCCGCCGGAGACGAACACGGCGGTGAAGCCGAGGACGAAGAGGGAGGCGCCGGCGACCATCCGGCCGCGCCGGGCCTCGGCGAGGTCGGTGCCGGTGACCCCGGTCACGTAGGAGAGGTAACCGGGGACGAGCGGCAGGACGCAGGGCGAGAAGAACGAGACGAGGCCGCCGAGGAGCGCGACGGGGAGGGCGACCAGCAGGGCGCCGTCGAGCACAGTGCCGTTGTAGCCGTCCGCAGCGAGCGTGGACATCGCGGTCACGTCACTTCTCCGGCTTCTCCGCGAGGACCGGCGCGAGCATCTTGCGCAGCTTCTCCTCGCTGAGCCCCTGGAGGCTGCGCGCGGCGACCTTCCCGTCCCGGTCGATGACGAGCGTGGACGGGATGGCCTGCGGGTTGAGGGTGCCCTTCTCGAACCGGAGCATCATCTTGCCGGTGGGGTCGTACAGGCTCGGGTACGTGATCCCGTAGTCCTCCTCGAAGGCACGGGCCGGACCGACGGACGGGTCACGGGTGTTGATGCCGACGAACTGGACGCCCTGGTCCTTGGTGTCCCGGTAGACCGTCTCCAGGTTCTTGGCCTCGGCACGGCAGGGCCCGCACCACGAGCCCCACACGTTGATGACGACGATCTTGCCCTTGTAGTCGGCGACGTCGACCTGTCCGCCGTCGACGGTCTTGCCGGACAGTTCGGGGGCGTCCGCCCGCTCACCCTTCTTCGCGGTGGAGATGCCGTCCGAGCCGGTGATGAAGCCGGTCTGGCCGCCACCGCCGGACGTCCCTCCCGAGCTGCACGCGGACACGAGCAGTGCGGCCACGGCTGCGCCGGTGGCCAGGGCGGCGCGACGGCGGACGCGGGCGGCGGTGCGGTTCGAGCGCAGGGGGGCGCGGCTGGCGGCACTCATGTGAAAAGTTTCGCATGTCCGTTCCGGGGATCTTGCGCACCCCCCTCACGGACGGAAACCCGCATTTCAGGCGGCGTTCCCGGTGGGTGCCGAGCCCGTGGCGGAGGCGTTGCCGCGGAGGGCGTTCCAGCCTCCGGCGGGCCGCTGCCCCACCTCGATCGCGCGGAGCCCGGCGAGCACCTCGGGCTTCTGCACGTCCAGCCAGTCGGTGAACTGGCGGAAGGAGACGAGGCGTATGTCCCCGCCCTTCTCCCTCTCCCGCGCGATGTGCTTCAAGGTGTTCTCGACGGCGTCCATGTAGATGCCGCCGTTCCACTCCTCGAAGTGGTTGCCGATGAAGAAGGGCGCCCGGTTCGACTCGTACGCCCGCTCGAAGCCTGATATGTACGCCCGGGTGGCCTGGTCGCGCCAGCCCGGGTAGTTGTGGGCGGGGGCCTTGGTCGAGTTGATCGACTGGTTGGCGAGGATGTTGTAGTCCATCGAGAGGACCTCGAAGGAGTGGCCGGGGAACGGTATCTGCTGCAACGGCAGGTCCCAGATCCCGTCCTTCTTCACCGGCCACACCTGCCGGCCGCCGGGCGAGGAGGCGTCGTAGCGCCAGCCGAGCTCGCGGGCGGTGGGCAGCAGGTTGTCCTGGCCGAGCAGACAGGGCGTGCGGCCGCCGACGAGTTCCTTGTCGTAGTCGAAGGGCAGCGACGGCAGGTCGGTCCAGCCGGTGTTGGTCCGCCACTCCTTCACGAACGACCTGGCCTGGTCGATCTCGCTGCGCCACTGCGCCGGGGTCCAGTTGCCGACCGAGCCGCCGCCCCCGCAGAAGTGGCCGTTGAAGTGGGTGCCGATCTCGTGGCCGTCCAGCCAGGCCCGGCGGACGTTCTCCAGCGTCTCCTTGATGTGGGCGTCGGTGAGGTAGCCGATGTCCGAGGCGCCGCGCGGGTTGTTCGGCGGGTCGTAGAGGCGCTTCTTCGACTCGGGCAGCAGGTACAGCCCCGAGAGGAAGAAGGTCATGTGCGCGCCGTGCTCCCGGGCGAGGTCGAGGAAGCGCGGGAAGAGCCCGTTGCCGACCTCTCCCGCGCCGTCCCAGGAGAAGACGACGAACTGCGGCGGGGTCTCGCCCGGTTCCAGCGGCACGGGCGCGTCCGGCTGGTGCGGCTGCCTGCCGGTGTACGACGTGGAGCCGTCGCCGATGGGACGGGCGGCCGGTGCCGTGCCGCCGGACGGCGAGGGCCGCCCGGCGGGACCGCCGGCCTGGTGCGAGCCGTCCGGCGTGTGGGAGCCGCAGCCCGCGAGACCGACGGCGGCCGCGGCGCCCGCGCCGAGTCCGAGCATCCCCCTGCGGGTGAGAGTGCGGGTGGAAGTGCGCATCGCAACCTCGTTCGTCACGTCCTTGGGTGGTCACTGGGTGAGAGGACGTGACGAACGGGCGGGTTCCGGATGTTTGTGCGGATTCCGTAACGAGGTTCGCGAACGGCGGCCCGCCGCCGCCGGCGGTTGCGTGACCGTCAGGCCCCGAAAGCCTTGCCCTGCCCCTTCACCGGCCTGGCCCCCGCGAGGAGGTGGGCCGGGACGAGGTCACGGGCGGGCTCCGTGTAGCCGACGGACACGATCCGGTCGCCCTGGAACGTGAACGTCGTCAGGGACGCCAGGGTGCACTGCCGCTTGCGCGGGTCGTGCCACAGCCGCCGCCGCTCGACGTACGACCGCAGGATCCAGATCGGCAGCTGGTGGCTGACGACGACGGCCTCGTGCCCGCGCGCCTTGTCCTTGGCGGCGTTCAGCGCGCCCATCATCCGCACCACCTGGTCGACGTACGGCTCGCCCCAGGACGGCTTGAACGGGTTGACGACGTGCTTCCAGTTGGCGGGCCGGCGCAGCGCGCCGTCGCCGATGCCGAAGGTCTTGCCCTGGAAGACGTTGTCGGCCTCGATGAGCCGCTCGTCGGTGTCCAGGTCCAGGCCGTGCGCCTTGGCGATCGGCGTCGCCGTCTCCTGCGCCCGCTCCAGCGGGGAGGCCACGACGTACGTCACGTCGCGCGGGGCGAGGTGCTCGGCGACCCGGTCGGCCATGCGCCGGCCCAGGTCGGAGAGGTGGTAGCCGGGCAGCCGGCCGTAGAGCACGCCGGTCGGGTTCTCGACCTCGCCGTGCCGCATCACGTGGACGACGGTCAGGTCGTCCTTCTTGTCCCCGGTCTTGTCCCCGGCGCTCACGCGGTCGCCTCCGCAGCCGCGCGGGCCGCCGCCGGAAGGGCGTCGGCGATGCGCTGGACGGCCCGCTCGTCGTGGGCGGTGGACACGAACCAGGACTCGAAGGAGGACGGCGGCAGGTAGACGCCGTTCGCGAGCAGCGAGTGGAAGAAGGCGGTGAAGCGGAAGGACTCCTGCGCCTTGGCGTCCTCGTAGTTCCTGACCGGCCGGTCGGTGAAGAAGACGGAGAACATGTTGGAGGCGGTCTGCAGCGTGTGCGCGACGCCCTCCTTGGCCAGCGCCTCGGTGACCAGGCCCTGGATCTGCTCCGACACCGCGTCGACCTTGGCGTAGGCCGCGTCGTCGAGGAGCCGGAGCTGGGCGAGACCGGCGGCGGTGGCGACCGGGTTCCCGGACAGGGTGCCGGCCTGGTAGACGGGGCCCGCCGGGGCGAGGTGCGCCATGACGTCCGCGCGCCCGCCGAACGCGGCGGCGGGGAACCCGCCGCCCATGACCTTGCCGAAGGTCATCAGGTCGGGGACGACGCCCTCGACGCCGTACCAGCCGGCCCTGCTGGTGCGGAAGCCGGTCATCACCTCGTCGGAGACGAACAGCGCGCCGTTCGCGGCGCAGGCGTCCTTGAGCCCCTGGTTGAAGCCGGGCAGCGGCGGGACGACGCCCATGTTGCCGGGCGACGCCTCGGTGATCACACAGGCGATCTCGCCGGGGTGGGCGGCGAAGGCGGCGTGCACGGCGTCGAGGTCGTTGTACGGCAGCACGATCGTGTCGCTCGCCTGGGCGCCGGTGACACCGGGGGTGTCGGGGAGCGCGAAGGTGGCGACGCCGGAACCGGCGGCGGCGAGGAGGGAGTCGACGTGACCGTGGTAACACCCGGCGAACTTGATCACCTTGGTGCGCCGCGTGAACCCGCGGGCGAGCCGGATGGCCGACATGGTCGCCTCGGTCCCGCTGGACACGAGCCGCACCTGCTCCAGCGGCGCGACCCGCTCGACCATCGCCTCCGCGAGGGCGACCTCGCCCTCGGCGGGCGTGCCGAACGACGTCCCGCGCGCGACCGCCTCCTGCACGGCGGCGATCACCTCGGGGTGCGCGTGCCCGAGGATCATCGGGCCCCAGGAGCAGACGAGGTCGACGTACTCCCGCCCGTCCGCGTCCGTCAGGTACGGCCCGGTGCCCGACACCATGAACCGGGGCGTGCCGCCGACGGCGCGGAACGCCCTCACCGGGGAGTTCACACCACCCGGCGTGACGGCCGCCGCGCGGTCGAACAGAGCCTGCGAGGCCGGTGCTTCGTATGGATATGCCAGTTCGCTCATGACCTGCGACTTCTCCGACCTTCTCGACCTTCTCCGACTTCTCGGACACCGGTTGCCCAGAGTGACCTCATTCAGGGTAGACAACCCGCCCGAACGCCGTGTCGTCTGCCAGACTGGAGCCCGTCCACGCAGCTCACGCGGGCGGCGCGGACAGGGGCCGCCGGCCCTGCGGGCATATGACGGCCGTATGACGGCCATATGTTCACCGCACGTTTCGGCGGGCGGCCGTGGGGGAGGTCACTGACACGATGATCGGGTTGCGCGGCGGGGGTCACGCGTCCTAGAAAAGCAGTCGGGTGGAGATATGCATCGCGGTGGCGGACTGGGCGAGGGGACCGACGACCTGGGTCCTCGACGTGCCCGGCGGGGAAGGCACCGGCGCGAGGCGGCGGAATCGACCGAAGCACGCCAGGCGCACGGACCCCCGGGCGAGCCCGACCGGCTCGACGCGCGGGCCGGCCGGCTGGGGGCGGGGAGCGGGAATGGTGGTCGGGTGGGGGTGACGTACAAGTACTTCGGCGCGCCCGACGGCGCGACCGCGGCCCGCGTCCCGATCTCGATGCGTCCCGAGGAGCTGGGCGGCGACGAGCTCGGGATGAACGGCATGTTCACCAAGATCAAGCCGGAGACCATGGCGGCCATGGTCCTCACCGGCATCGAGGGCGTGCCCCTGCACAAGGTGCCCCCGCTGGAACTGGTCGTCCTGCACCCCGACTACGCGGTCGTGAAGCTCCCGATGACCGTCGTCGACCCCCTGCGCGGCGTCGGCGAGGAGGCGGTCGGCGCGGCGGCCTTCATCTGGTCGACGGTCCCGGACCGGGGCGGCCCGCGGAACGCGTTCGACGTGTACCAGCTGCTGCACGAGTGGCAGGACTTCAGCCACCGGCTGCACGAGGCGGGGCACCAGCCGTACTGCCTGGTGTGGCCCTGAGCCGGGGTTTCGTGAGCGTCGGGCGGGGTCTTTCGGGCCTCGCCCTTTTCCGTGCCGGAGAGGGGCCGTCAGGCGGCCGGGGCACCGCGCGGGCGCCTTGGTTCCGCCGGGGTGCCGATGCGCCCCGGCGGGCGGACGACTCCGCTCGCCGCCTCGTGGGTGGTGACCGCCGTCGCGGCCGTCACCGTCCCGGCCGGCCCCGTGCCCCGCGTTCGGCGGACGGCCCGACCGCGTTCCGTGGGCGAAGTCGCCTGCTCCGGGCGGGCCACGCCGCCGCGGGGGGAGACAAACGCGTGGCCGCCCGTCGGGTTCACCTGTCCTGGTGATCCCGAACGGACGGCCGTGATCCGCGGGTCCGTCGAGCGGACCGCGGCCGAGGTCACCTCTCGAGCCCTCGAAAGACAGCCCTGAGTTGCATCGACGAAGGGACCGTGCCCGCCTCCCGCCTACGGCTTCACGTCGAGACGCACGAGCGCGCCGATCTCCACGAGTTGGTCCGGCAGCGCCAAGTCGGAAATGCCCATGACCGTGCTGGCGGGCCGGTGCTCCCCGAAGTACTCGGCATGGAGGCGAGCCATCGTGTCGAAGTTCTCCCGCAGATTCCTCACCAGCACAGTGGTCTCCACTATCTGGCCCCGCTCGGCCTCGAACCGCCCCAGCACCAGGTCCAGGTTCTCCAGCGTGGTCCGGACCTGCAGCGCGAAATCGCCCGCACCCACGAAGTCGCCGTGACGGTCATGGGAGAGCTGCCCCGACACGTGGACCGTGTCACCGACCTGGACGGCCTGGCTGTACCCGTACGACGACTCCCATGGCATACCGAAACCGAAGGCCTTCGCCTGAGAACTCATGACTCACTCCCTTTGAACCGCACACGGCGCCGTCATTCACAAACAGGCCTCTTTCGCGCAGACGCTACAGATCCGGCCCCATGACGTTTACCTGAAAGCGAAGTCGAACTGTCCTGCGCGCGCACGGATTTCGTCGCAGAGAGCTCTTCGGGAACGGACGCCGGCCGGTGAACCGGTCGGCGTCCCGCGACGCGCGAGACTCCTGTGCCCTTGAAAAGGGGATCGGCTTTCCCCACTCGAAAGCCCAAGCCTTCTCGGCTTTCCATCCGGCCGAAGCCGGCCTGCCGCACACCCTGGTCGAGCGGGTGCCCGTGCCCGTCGCCGCCCATGCGGGTGACCACCGCCGCGACCCCGCCCCCGGGCGTCTCCGCCCGGGCCTGAGCCGTACGGGGGAACCATGCGGACCGGGGACGCGAGCAGTGGATCAAAAGCACCCAAGGTGAACAGACTGGGGCGCACGTCCGTGCTCGTCGCCCGAAGCGGGGTACCCCGGCGGCGCGCGAGTCCCCCTCGTCCCCAGGAGGCACCCCCATGACCTTCAATCCGCTGGAGCAGCGGGGCATCCCGCTGGACCGTCAGGTGCGCAACTGGCGCGAGCTGAACGTGGATCCGATCGACCCGGACCACTGCGACCCGTACACCCGCTGCCGGATCATCACGATGAACGGGATCGAGGTGGAGGCGATCCTGTTCAGCCACCAGCTCGCCCGCCACACGGTCGACCCGGAGATCAAGCGGCAGCTGGCGCGGGTGCGCTACATCGAGGCGCAGCAGCAGAAGGCCGTGAACTGGCTGCTCCCGGGAGTGTCGTCGGTGCTGGAGACGACCATCGCCTACGAGCAGGTCGCGGTGGACCTGACGGCGTGGGTGGCGCGGATGGAGCCGGACCCGTACCTGAAGCAGGCGTACCAGTTCGGTGTGCTGGAGGACTTCGACCACCTGTACCGGTACGCGAACCTGTACGAGATGATCGAGCACCGCAAGGCGGAGTCGATCGTGGACGGCCTGACCGAGGTCATGCCGGGCCGGCCCACGCGGTACCACCACCGGGACGCGTACGACAACGTCCGCGACCCGTACGACAGGGACCGGACCGACCCGCTGTCGAAGCTGCACGCGCTGACGATCATGTCGGCCGAGCAGCAGACCATGAACTTCTACATGAACACCGGCCCCACCTACATGGAGCCGATCGCCCGCCGGCTCTACCAGGAGATCGGGCTGATCGAGGAGGAGCACGTCACCCACTACGAGTCCCTCGTGGACCCGGGTGAGACGTGGTGGGAGCAGCTGGTCAACCACGAGTACAACGAGTGCTACCTCTACCACTCCTTCATGGAGCAGGAGAGCGACCCCAGGGTGAAGGCCATCTGGGAGCTGCACCTGAACATGGAGCTGGAGCACCTCCACGCCGCCTGCGACCTCATGCGGCGACACGACGGCCGCGACCCCGCCTCCGTGCTGGCCCCCGAGCTGCCCAACGTGCTCACCTTCGAGCCGAACAAGCAGTACCTGCGCGAGCTGCTGGACACCCAGATGGACCTGACCACGCTCGGTGCCGGTTACGTGCGGGAGGCGCACGAGCGGTTCGAGAAGATGCAGGAGCAGATCCACGGCGGCGAGGCACCGCCGAGCGACCAGGTCATGGCGGAGCACGACGCGATGTTCGGCCGCGAGTACCGGGTGCAGTCCGAGGGCGAGCACCCCGACCCCGCTCAGCGCGAGAAGTGAGGGGCGAGATGTCCGAGCTGCACACCCCGCAGGCCGGGGACGACCACGCCGAGGACGACGACGTCGTCTCCCTGCTCATGCGCCAGCACGGCGACATCCGCAACCTCTTCGACGAGGTCGAGGCCACCAAGGGCGAGGAGCGCCGGGACGCCTTCCGCCGCCTGGTGCGGCTGCTCGCCGTGCACGAGACGGCGGAGGAGGAGGTCGTCCACCCCTTCTCCCGGAAGGGCTTCCCCGGCGGCGAGCAGGTCGTGGAGGAACGCCTCGCCGAGGAGAAGGCGGCCAAGGAGACGCTGGCCGCCCTCGACGAGATGGACACCGACGACCCGAAGTTCATGCCCCAGCTGCTCAAGCTGCGCAAGGACGTCCAGGAGCACGCCCGGGCCGAGGAACGCTACGAGTTCACCCACATCCGCCGCAGCACCGACGCCGCCAACCTCGCCGCGATGGCCAAGGCCATCAAGGCCGCCGAGGCGATGGCGCCCACCCGGCCCCACCCGGGCGTCGAGTCCGGGGCGAAGAACATGGCCCTCGGCCCCGTCGCCGCCCTCATGGACCGCACCAAGGACGCCGTGCGCAAGGCCATGGGCAAGTAGGTCCGGCAGCGAGCCGCGGTCCGGCCGGGCGCGCTGCCCGGCCGGACCGCGTGCCCGGTGGCCGGTGCCCGGTGCGCGGGCCGGCAGGCCGCTGTGGCGGGGTGTCCGTACGATGGGGCGCGTGTCCAGGAGCACCCGATCAAGCAGCCGCCCGGCCGGGCGGCTGTTCGTGCTGCTGGTGATGGCGGTGCTGGCCGGTGTGCTCGGCATGCACGGCCTGGCCCCCGGGGTGGCGCCGACGGCCCACTCGGCCGCCGGCCACGGGACGGTGGCGGCAGCGGCGCACGGCATGCCGCACGCGGGCGGGGCCTGCGCGCACACGGACGGCGGACCGGGCCACCTCGATCACGCCGACGGGACGTGCGCGGCTGCCGGGACCGGTTCGGCCTACGCACCGCCCGCGCTGACCGGCGCCCCGCTGGACACGCCCCCGGCCCCCGCGCCGGCCGCGGTGTTCCCGGGGGCGTCCCACGACGGGCGGTCACCGCCCGACCTCTCCGAGCTCCAGCTCCTGCGGATATAGAGCGGCCCGCCCGGCACCCCGCGCCCGGTGGTCCCGGTGATCACCGGTGGCCTCCGTGACGGGTGCCGTGGTCCCGCACGCCCTCCATCCGTTCCACCGCGCGCCGCGAACGGCGCGCGTGAAGGAGTCGTACCACCATGAACCGCAAGCGTTCCCTCGTCCGCCGCAGTGCCGCCCTCGTCGCCGCCGGTGCGGCGGCGCTCGTCCTGGCCGCCTGTGGCGGTGACGGCGACGGCGACGGCCCGGCCGGACACGGCGGCCACGACGCCGCCTCCTCCGCACCGGCCTCCGCCTCCGCCTCCGCCCCGCAGGGGCAGCACAACGCCGCCGACGTGGCCTTCGCGAAGGGCATGATCCCCCACCACCGCCAGGCCGTCGAGATGGCCGGCCTCGCGCCCGGCCGGGCCCGGTCCGCCGAGGTGAAGAAGCTCGCCGCGGACATCGAGAAGGCCCAGGACCCGGAGATCAGGACCCTGTCCGGCTGGCTCGCCTCCTGGGGCGAGGAGGTGCCCGCCGAGGGCGCCATGGACCACTCCGCGCACGGCACGGCGGGTACGGGCGGCATGGGCGGCATGATGACGGCCGAGGACATGACCGAGCTCGAGAAGTCCTCGGGCGCGGCGTTCGACACCGCCTTCATGAAGATGATGATCAGGCACCACGAGGGCGCGGTCGACATGGCGAGGACCGAGCAGGCCGACGGCGCCTACGGACCCGCCACGAAGATGGCCGCGGAGATCATCACCTCGCAGAGCGCGGAGATCGAGCGGATGAACGAGCTGCTCGGCGAGGACTGACCGCGTCGCCCCGGCTTCCTCTCCCCCTCCCGCGACCCCCGTGTCCCCCACCTCCCCGCGTCGGCCGGGCGGTCGCCGCGAACTCTTGGCGATATACCCCC
>NZ_JBVHWR010000025.1:0-80042 GCF_055564355.1 Streptomyces sp. NPDC029152
CCCGCGGAGCGGGTACCTCCGCGCTGGCGCGCGGAGGAGCGCGAGCCCGGCGCTGTGCGCCGGGCATGACGGAGCGTCACCGCCCCCGCAAGCGGGGGCGGTTCGGCCGCAAGCGGCCGGCCCCTCTCCGCTGACGCTCCGAGGGGCTTGCCCCGGACCTTCGGTCCGGGGCGGCGCGGTCCGCTGCGCTCCCCGCGTCCACGCCCCGCAAGCGGGACGTGAGGGTCCGTCCGCTGCGCTCCCGGACCTAAGGCCCCTTCGGCGCCCGGCTGGCTACACGGAGAAGACGGTCCGGGCCTGGTCGGCGGACAGGCTGATCGCCCCTCAGGCATGCGCATGATGCCGGGCGTTCGGCAGCTTGTGCGAGGCAGCATGACGCACGGGCCAGCCCGTCGCGGGAACCGCGAGACTCCGCAGTGACAGGCTCGCAGTGACGAGGAGAACAGTGAACACGGCCAGGAGGAGAACAGACACCCACATCTGCCGACTCCCCGGCGCCTGCCAGCCCGTCCAGGCAGCGGACCCCGTCCACAACAGAATGCCCACAACGTAGAAGGAACGGATACGGCGCAATTGCCGCACAGCCCGCAGGAACTGGATGCGCTCGGTCGTCGATGCCATGCGGCACCATCTACCCCCGATGCATGATGCCCATCAGGGACGGGCGAGATCTCGTGGAGAAGGCTCTGCCGAGGGAGCTCGCAAGTCTGCATTTCGTTTTGATGCAGCATGTAACTTTGGCGTAGATCGAGGACACCCGGTAGCAGGGAATCGGGAGGGCCGTACCAGCCTCGGCGCGTTAGGTCCGTGGTCCGTCCGCTATCTGACAGCCACGGCCCAGCAAGGCCGGTGGAAAGGAGAAGGCACGATGAATCCCGATGCGCTGGTGGCGGGATCCCAGCAGGGTCAGGGTGAACGCGTCGACGCGGTAGCAGGTGCCGTTGTGGGTGACGATGCGTTCGGTTCGGGTGATGCCGTGAGCTGCGAACCAGGCTCTGGCTCGGTGCAGGAAGGCTAGGGCGGTCGCGGCCTTCTCGTCGGGCAGTGCCTCGGTATAGGCGAGTTGGCGGAACCCGTCGACGGCGGAGTGAAGGTGGACGTGGCCGCCGCGGTCACCCTTCTTTTTGCGGCGCTCCACGGTCTTGGTCTGGCTGCTTCCCCGTCCGTGGGTTCGCCATTCACCGCCCTTTGGGATCCGGCCGTCCTTCTTCACATCGATGTGGACCATGTGGTCTGGACGGCGGGCTGTGGTCTTCCGTGGCTCCTGGTTCGAGCCGCCACTGGGGTCGGTGAAGCGGCGCCGGTTCAGCCCGAGGGCAAGCAGGTGCCGTGACACCGTGCGGCGGCTGATCGTCACCCCCGTCGGCCTGGAGGTCGAACGCGATCCGGGAGGCAGGCCACTTCTCGGAACGGCGGAGCGGCGCATCGAGCCTTGCCACTACGTCGGTGTCGGTCGCGGTCGGTTGGCGTCGGGGTGTTGAGGAACGGTTCAGCAGTCTGCGTTCGCCGCGTTGGCGGTAGCGGTTGGCCTACTTCAACGCGCACGAGCAAAAGATCCTCCTCTCCGCGGCGACGTGCGCGATCGGGTGGTTCTGGCAGTGCGGCACGAGACGCAGTCGTCCCTCGAACGGCAGCGGGCGTTTCGGTGAGTCACAGCCGGCTTCTAGCGCCACGGATCGAGAGCGTGCTTGCCACGGGTCCGGCCCGCTTCGAGCTCCTGCAGCACGGACGGTCCCTCCGCCAGGGGGTGGACCTGAGGTGTGCCGGGCACGTACACGCCGGCGGCGATGAGCGTGTCGATCTCGGTGAGCAGTTCGCCATAGATGGACGGGGCCGCGGTTGCCAGCGCGCCAATGTGCAGGCCCTTGACTTGCACGGGATGGGTGAAAACCAGGTCGTGTGTGGTCAGGCCGGCGTTGCCGGAGGCGGCACCGAACACGACGATGCGTCCGGTGAAGGATTTGGTGACGGCCAAGCTGGCTTGGAAAGTGGCTTGTCCCACGGACTCCAGGACCAGGTCCACGCCGCCGGTCAGGCGCGTGATCTCCGCGGCCAGATCGGGGCGGGCGCTGTCCAGGACTGCGTCGGCTCCGAGCGCTTTGACGGTGTCGTGCTTGGCCGGTGATGCCGTGGCGATCACGCGTGCGCCGTAGTGGTGGGCGAGGCGGACGGCGGCCTGGCCCACACCGCCGGCCGCGGCATGAATGAGCACCGCGTCACCCTTCTTGACCTCGCCCAGCGGCTTCAGTGCCGCCAACGCGGTCGCCCAGTTCAGCACCAGGCCAAGGGCTTCAGCGTCCGTCCAGCCGGATGGGACGGCAAGCACCTCCGCGGCTGGCATCGTCATGTACTGCGCGAAGGCGCCCGGTCCGGCTCCCACGACGTGGGTGCCGACCTCAAGCGGGTTGGCGACCTCCGGTCCAACGGCAACGATCTCGCCGGCCGCTTCGAAGCCCGCCACGTAGGGTGCCTGTGGTCCTCCTGCGTAGGTTCCATGGGTCTGCATGACGTCCGCGAAGTTGACCCCGGCGGCACCGACTCGAATCAGATACTCCCCTGAACCGGGGGTGGGGCGGCGACGGTCCGTCGTGAGGCTCTGGTCCTTCGGTCCGCGGTGCGAGTGCTGGATCAGGGCCCGCATCGTCTGCCCAGCGTTGTGGTGCTGCTCGTTGGTCTCCATGCCCGGGAACGTAGAAGCTTCACACAGGCGTCAAGGTCAAGCAGGAATCATGCGTCCGTGGGCCGGGCCTCTCGCAGGTAGGTGTCGAGTGCCGCCTGTTGAGCACTGAGATCGGCGATGCGGGCAGCGAGCCGATCGCGATAGCTCTGCACCTCGTGAAGGAACTCCGCGCGCACCACGTCCGTGACGACATCACCGGGACCGTCCGTGAGGTGAGGCAGGACCTCCTTGATCAAGCGCACGGGCAGTCCGGACTCCAGCAGCGAGCGGATGACGAGGACTCGGTCGAGGGTCGACCTGCAGTAGTCGCGGTACCCATTGCTGAAACGACCCGGGACTATCAAGCCCTCATCCTCGTAGTACCGCAACGACCTCGCGCTCACGCCGCTGGCCCTGGACGCTTCGCTGATCTTCATACCTGGAAGGAACGTCCGGGCGTTCCGCGAACTTCCAGGCGTCAACAACCTCCTGTCCCGCAGCGCCTGGCTCCTGGCCTGAGGTGGAGCCGTGGACACCGGCGCATGAGGCCGTGGAGATGAGTGACTACGAAATCCTCTTCATGCTTTTGGACTCCGAGGCCGGTCCGAACGAGGTGTGCTGTGGGCTCACGCTGCTGACTCACGTGATCGGTATGGAAAGGGACAGCCCCTGCAGTCGGGGCATCCTCTGCGCACGGCCGGCAGGGCAATTGTGCTGGCGTACGGTGCCGGCCCCGGACCTGCTCGCGCAGACCGCGCAGGCGTGACGGGCGGTCGGTCACCGGGCGCCGATGGTGGCGGTGTGTTCGCTGGAGAACGACCCTGTGCTCGCCTCGCTGGGGGTGCGCACCACTATCGATTATCGATGCGATCCAGCTCGCGTTGTGGGCCAGGCCCGGGCCCGTGGTCGTGTTCGCCGCGTACGTCTCGCTCGTGGATCGCGAGGACCTGGAGGACCTGACGGGGTCAGCGGGCGGTTCGCGGGCCGCTGGAAGCCGCCCTGGCGGACGGGTAACGGCTCTACGGCCAGGAGGTGGAGCCTGGCGTCGACAGACCAGGACTTTGAGACGTACGGGCCGTGGCTGGTCGGGCTGGGGCTTCCGGAGGCGGTCGAGCGGGGATCCTCGCCGGGTTCGGGATCCACGGTCCCGTGCCCGTCGTCGGGGAGTCGGAGGAGGCGCGGCGGGGCCGGCTCCTTGCACTGCTGCAGACCGCGCTCCTGGAGCACTCGGCGGTGTGCAACCTGCGTACGGTCATGACGTTCCACCAGGAGATCGAGGAAGCGGCCGCGTTCGCGGAGAAGCTGCCGACGTCCGCGGCCGCGCTGTACGCGGGCGATGCCTTGGACGAGGACCTGGCGGCCGCGGACCGGTTGCCCGCGTCGTCGATCGACGCGGCAAGGACCTCGGGACCCGGCTGGATGCCCCGTTCCGGCCCGCATTGGCGTCTGAGGAACCGCGCGGTGGTGTACGGGCCGGTGTGTCGGGGCCGGCTCACGCCGGGGGTTCACTGTCCAGGCGGCTCAGCTCGCGCATGGCCTCGCGTTCGATCCGGGCGATGTCGCCGAGGGTCGAGCCGGCCTGGGTGAGGCACTGCTCATCGCCCGTTTCACCGGCTTTCGCGATCAGTGCCGCCGTGTACGTCCACAGGCCGGCCGCCTCGGTGTACAGCGTGTGGCCGGTGCGCAGGTGGCGGCTGTCGAGCAACTCGGTGCACTCGGCGAGGAAGTCGCGGTAGAGGTTGCGGAACAGGGCGCCACCTGTGCCGGCCTTCTCCATCAGCATGGCGGTCCGGGGCAGGTCCCGCTGTGGGCGGTCGGTGCGTTCGAGCCAGGTGGGTACCAGTCGGCCGGCCTTCTCGATGCCGCGGTGGCCGAGGTTGGCGATGGGCGGATTCAGGAACGCGTCGGCGCAGGCGGTGATGGCGGGAACGATGTGTCCGTGCGGGTCGGGCAGGTTCCGCGGAGCGGTGAGGGTGAAGGAGCGGTGCCTGGCGGTCATCGGGCCCCGTGCTGCCCTGGCCCGTGCCAGGCCGTCCAGGCTGACGCGGACCGCTCCGCCCTGCTGGTCGGTGTCCACCAGGTAGGCCTGGTGGTCGTCGTAGCCGTACATGGCGACGACGTGGCCGCCGAAGTGGGTCTTCGAGTCGAAGTAGTCAAGGTGGTGGCTGTCGAGCTGGAGCCCCACGGGGCGGCCGGCGTCGAGGGCGGCCGTCACGTGTCCCCATGCCTTGCGCGGGGAGGTGGTCTCCTGGACCAGCAGGTTCAGTCCGAGCCTGCCGGCCAGGTTCCTGGTGAGGTCGAAGGGCTTGACCCGTCCGCCGAGGAAGGGGAAGTCCATGGTCTTGCCGTCCCAGTAGAGGAAGGACAGGCCGGAGCCGAGTCCGAACAGCATGGGTTCGGACAGGTGGAGTCCCTGGTGTCTGAGCAGTACCCCCAGGGTCGTCGTCTCGCAGTGCCGCATGCCGCGCGTGTCGATGTCCGTCAGTGTGGTCATGCCGCGTTCTCCTCGATGGGGACGATCAGCCGGGTCGTCAGCTCTCCTGGCGGTGTCTGCGCCGGTCCGACGAGGTACGCCTCGCGTACGGGTGCCAGCGGGCGCAGGCCGCGCTCGTGGACGGCGGTGAAGAGTGCGTGGTAGGCGAGGGGCAGTTGGGTGTAGGGACCGACGTGTACGGTCTCGGCGACGGGCCCGCCGGGCAGCATCGTGCATTCCAGGCCGGGCACGCCGTCCGTCTGCGGGATCTGTGCTCCGACGCCGATCTCCATCTGCTCCTCCAGGTCGAGCGGGTAGAGCCCCCACAGCGGTGGCTGTCCCGTGATTCCCCTCTCGCCGAGCCCGGTCAGCAGTCGGCCCGTGCTCTCCTGCACCGTGGTCCCGATCTGCGCGGGAGTGCACACCGCGCGCACCACCGCCAGTCGTCGCTCCGGCTCTCTGCCCAGCGTCACCTCGTAGTCGGGCAGACCGTCCCGCGTCAGCCGCTCCAGCATCTCGAGCCGGGCCCGGTCCCTGCGGATCCGCTCGGCCAGCCGGTCCCGCTCGGTGCGCAGGATCCGCGCCCTGCCCTCGCGCCCGGCCGCCAGTGTCCGGGCGATGACGGCCAGCGGGAGGTCCATCTCCCGTAGCAGGGCGATGGTCAGGGCGTCGCGTGCCTGCTCGGATGTGTAGTAGCGGTAACCGGAGCCGGCGTCCACGCGGTGGGGGGTCAGCAGCCCCAGGTCGTCGTAGTGCCGCAGCTGCTTCACGCTGAGGCGGCACAGCCGGGCGAAGCGCCCGATGGAGAGAAGTCCGTCCTGCATGCCGTCATGGTGGACTCTCCCACGGTGGGAGAGTCCAGCGCCGAGCCGCGGCGAGGGCCGCCTGTCAGGCGTTCTCCCCGTGCCCGCGGGCACGTGTCGTATGGCCCGGAGGTGTCTCGCCGTGTCCTTTTCCTTCCCCGGTCCGGGTACCGGGGTCGGCGACGTTGCCGAGGGCGGCTTCTTCCTCACGGTCGTCGAAATTTTCGCGTGCGCGTTCGATGGCGGGCATGTTCTGCGAGGCCCAGGCCAGCAGCACGTCGACGGGGTGCCGAAGGGTCTTGCCGAGCGGTGTGATCCGGTACCTGACCGCCACGGGGCGGGTGGAGACGACCTCGCGCTCGACGACTCCGTTGCGTTCGAGGCGCCGGAGCGTCGCGGTCAGCGACTTCTGTGTGACCTGGGGGATGGCCCGGCGCAGTTCGTTGAAGCGGCACGGGCGCTCGCAGAGCTCGTTGAGGACGCTGAGCGACCACTTGTCGAGGATCTGGTCGAGCAGTTCGCGGTACGGGGCGTCGATGCGGAGTTCGTCGGCGGTATCCATGGCGAAACCTGGTCTCGTTGAAGTGTCTTTCTCCTACTAGGTAGCTTCAAGATACTTACTTCGGAGGAGAGGAACCCATGACGGTTCAACGCTTGACACCGGAAGGCATGCTGCAGCCGGTCCCGTACCACCACGTCGCCGTGGGCACCGGGGCGAGGCACGTCCACGTCAGCGGACAGGTCGCACGTCAGGCCGACGGGACTCCGGTCGCGCCCGGTGATCTGGCCGGGCAGGTCGCCCAGGCCTTGCGCAACACCGCCGTCGGACTGGCAGGCGCGGGTGCGACGTTCGCGGACGTGCTGCGCCTGACGTTCTACGTGACCCGGTGGGCGCCGGAGAAGATCGGCGACTTCATGGCCGGCGTGGAGGCCGTCGCCGAGGAGATCGGCCTCCCGACTCCCATGCCTCCGGCCTCCCTCATCGGCGTCGCGTACCTCTTCGAGCCGGACGTGCTCGTCGAGGTCGAGGCGACCGCGATCCTGGACTGATTCCTCAGCGTCGCCGTTCCGCACCGAGAAGAGGGTCACCGGCGGCAAGCACCGGGAGCGTGCTCGGCCAGTGCGGCGCTCACCCGTCCGTTCCGCTGAGCCGTGCCACGCCGCGCAGCAGGACGGAGTGGTCGAGTTCGCCCCAGCCGTTCGCGCAGGCGGCGGCGATCTGCTGGGCGGCGACCGCCGTGACGGGAGCCACCGCGCCGGCCGTGCGGGCGGCGTCGGCGGCGATCCCCATGTCCTTGTGGTGCAGGGACGCCTTGAATCCCGGGGTGAAGTCCTCGCGCAGGAAGTTGTCCTTCTTGCGGGCCAGGACGGCCGAAGAGGCCAGCCCGCCGCCCAGTACCTCCAGCGCCGCCGCCAGGTCGACGCCGGACTTGCGCAGGAAGGTGACCGCTTCGGCGCAGGCCTGGAGGTTGACGGCGACGATCATCTGGTTGGCGGCCTTCACGGTCTGTCCCGCGCCGTGCGGACCGCAGTGCACGATCGTGCTGCCCACCGCTTCCAGCACCGGCCGCGCGGCGTGGAAGTCCTCCGTGTCACCGCCCACCATGAGGGACAGCACGGCCTCCACGGCTCCTGCCTCGCCGCCGGACACGGGAGCGTCCAGCACGCGCACACCGTGCTCCTCCGCCCTCTGGGCGAGTGCGCGGGAGGTCTGCGGCGAGATGGAGGAGTGGTCGATGAGCAGGGTGCCCGGCCGGGCGTTCGCCAGGATGCCGTCGGGGCCGTAGGCGACCGCCTCGACCTGGGGACCGGCGGGCACCATCGTGAGGACGAACTCGGCGTCCCGGACGGCCTCGACGATGGTGTCCGCAGCCCGCCCGCCGGCCTCCACGAGCGCAGCGGTCTTCTCCGGGGTGCGGTTCCAGCCGGTCACCTCGTGCCCGGCGCGCACCAGGTTGACGGCCATCGGGCTGCCCATGATGCCCAGGCCTATGAATCCGATCTTCGCCATACGCGCCCACCCCAACTTTCCATTATGCGGAATAAATATATCGTTCTGCGAAATAGCTTAGCTCCCTCGCCCCTGCCCCTTCGACAGGTGCCGGCTGACTGGTTCTGGACTTTTCACCAGAAGCAGCGTGGCTGGGACCGGAACGGGGTTGCTGGAGACATACGCGCGCCTGCTCGTCGGAGCGCGGCCCTCGTCGTGGCGGGCTTTCGGTGGTGCAGGCCGACAGGCAGGAGGAGGGAAAGGTCCGAGTCGAGGCGGGACCGACAGCGGTGCGGGGGTCGTGCGTGCCGACGGCACGCGAGGAGAGACACGTGACCCGAGCGATGCTCCCCGGCAGCAGCTCAATGAGGGTCGTGCCGAGACGGACATGCGCTTATAGAGAATAGAGGCATTCACATCATCGCAGGTCAGAGGCCTTGAGGAGCCGTCAGAACATGACTCACACGTCATTTTGAGGGTGCGTAAGTTGCTTCCCGAGTCAAGTTGCCCCGTATCCATTGCGACCTAGATGCGCAATGGCGCGACGGGAGATGTCACCTTGCCCCGTATCCATTGCGACCTAGATGCGCAATGGATACGGGGGGTGTCGTCGTCGCGAACATGACTTCGGAGTCATGTTCGACACGTCCAACGCGCAGATAGGTCGCGTCATTGCTATCTATATGCGCAATCACTAGTGTGCTCCGCGTCTAGGTTTCGATCTTGAGGAGCGCATAGCGTCATGCCCGCACAGCCACAGGGGAACCCCCGTCGGACCCCCGGCCCGTCCTCGCCCCGTGCGCCGAGCGCCAGCAGTCCGTACGCCGGCGCGCTCGGACCGAGGAAGAACCTCGTCGAGCTGCCCGTCGGCCACACGGCGGAGGTCAGACCCCCCGTCACGGCCGGTGACTTCATCGGCAAGTACTTCGCCCAGGACAGCCTGGAGTTCCTGCGCTGGGCCGCCAGGTACTTCCGGGACGACAATGTCACCCTGTGCGTACTGCTCTACATGATGGGGAGTCAGGAAGTGGGAGGGGCGGTCGAGCTCAAGCAGGCCGAGATCGCTGCCGAGCTGGAGATGGATCCGGCCCAGGTGTCCCGCGCCCAGACCAAGCTGAAGCGACTGGGCCTGGCCTACTCACCGAAGCGGGGAGCCATCCAGCTCCAGCCCGCGGTGACCCTGCGCGGAGGGTACCGGCTGATCCAGAAGCCCGTCCGAGGGGCGGCCGCCAAAAGGGTCAAGGTGCAGGTGGAACAACTGAGCCTTCTGAATGAACTCGTACTTGACACGGGTGTTCCGGAGGAATTCAGAGACATGGCCCTCCCGGGCGCGAGACTCCCCGAACCGTCATCGAAGGCGCGCAAGCGTAAGAGCACGAAGAAGAAGCCGGAGGCGTGAGATGAGGACTGCAGCGTCTGCGAACCCGGAGCCGCCGGAGCTGACGTACGGCACCTTCAACGGTTTCGCGTACATGCCCGCGATGCCGGGGATCGCCTACCGCGTACTCTTCCGGCTCCTGGGGATCCAGGAGCCGGGAGGGCGCTGCCTGGTCACGGAAGAGGAGCTGGCCGAGGCCCTGGATGTGCACCGTTCCATGGTGGGACGTGGTCTGCAGGCCCTCATCCTCGCCAGGCTCGTGTTCCGCCAGACCAAGGGCGTCTACCTCCTCAACCCGATGATCAGCGGTGCCCGCAGCGTCACGGAGCACCTGGAGGCCATCGGGACGCTCGACCCCGCCGACCGCCTCGACGTCGACGACTACCAGGAACGTTACGAGGCCGCTGTCGCCCGGGCCGAGCGGGAGAAGAGGGAGAAGCGTCTGGGCCGCGGCACGCCGGGCCGCCCCAAGCCCACCGCACCCGCTGCCGGGGAAACGGCGGACGTGCTGAACCTCTCGGCGGCCCGCGGCCGGTCACGGCGGAGGCAGTCCAGGCCGTGACACGGCCGCACACCATTGAGGCCCCCGCCGGAGCGGGGGCCTCAATGTGTCTAGGTTTCGCGGCACAGCCTACCGCTTGGTTCCCAGCGGCGCCAAGACGGACCTCGGCGTAGGGGACATGCCGACCCCTACGGTACGGGCGAAGCCCGCCTGGTCAGGCCCCCGTCCGCGGTGGAGGACGGACGAGGGAGCCGGTGATTATCACGCCGTGATAGTGCCAAAGGGGCTGGTGGTCATCACGCCGTGACAACGCCGGAGAGGGCCGTCGATTATCACGCCGTGATAGTTCGGGCCGCAGCGCCGTCGCCGGGCCGGACTATCACGCCGTGATAATCACCGAGCAGGGCATCAGCACCGGGTGAAACCGTGTCAAACTCCGCAAGCTGCTTGCCTTTACCGCCCTTGACGTCAGTATACTGACGCCATGGCCTCTCCATACCCTGACGGAGACCGGGAAAAGGTAGCGTCCAAGCTGCCGCCGGCGCTCCAGCAATCACTCAAGGTCCGCGCCGCCGAGCTCAGTCTGGACATTCAGGAAGCCGTCGAAGCGGCCATCAACAGGTGGCGTGCCGGCGTCGGCAGCGGCACGGAGGTGGACACCTCCGGTGCCAGGTCGTTCTCCACCTGGCTTCCGCCGGGCCTGTACGAGCAGTTCAAGGAGACGTGCAGCGGCCGCGGTGTCTCGTACACGCAGGGTCTCGCCCAGTCGATCCGCGGCTGGCTCGAGGCGAACCCGTCTCCCCGGCACGGGGTCCGCGGAACGGATCCCGAACGGAAGATCGTCGGCAACCAGAAGGGCGGTGTCGGCAAGACCGCCGTCTCCGCCGGCATCGGTCAGGCCTACGCCGAAGCGGGCAAGCGCGTCCTCATCGTCGACTTCGACCCTCAGGGGCACCTCAGCGAACAGCTCGGGGTCCCCCAGATCGAGCCCGGTCACGACAGCCTCGTCTCCCACATGTGCGGCGAAGGCTCCGGGGACCTGCGTGACCTGGTCGTGGTGATAGAGGACCAGCGGTTCGAGAAGCGGCTGCACGTACTGCCCGCCTGCTTCGACGGCTTCCTCCTCGACGCGAAGATCGCCGTCGTGGCGACACAGAAGCGCGGCTTCCAGAAGGAGGCGGCCCTCGAACTGGCGCTGCGTCCCCTCGAGGTGGACTACGACGTCATCATCATCGACTGCCCGCCCAGCCTCGGCATCGCCATGGACGCCGCTCTGTACTACGGCCACCGGCGCCGAGGGGAACCCGCCGGTGTCTCCGGCGTCGTCATCCCCGTCCTGGCCGAGGACTCGTCGGCCACGGCCTACGGCATGCTCGCCCAGCAGATCGAGGACCTCTGCCAGGACCTCTCCCTCGAGGTCGACTACCTCGGTCTGGTCGTGAACCTGTACGACTCCCGGCGCGGTTACGTCGCCACGTCCTCCCTGGAGAACTGGAAGGCGCTCGGTGATCCGAAGGTCCTCGCCGTCATCGGTGATCTGAAGGAGCAGAGGGAAGCGGTCCGCAAGCGGATGCCGCTGCTGTCCTACGCCCCGCACAGCGACCAGGCGGAGGCCATGCGACAGGTGGCGAGGGGAGCGACCGTTGAGCAAGGCTGACTCCCTGGGATCGGCACCCGCGTTCGGCGCGGCGCGCGGAGCCCGGTCCTCACGGCGCAACCTCATCGACAGGACCATCGGGGGGGAGGAGTCGACCGCGGCGGCCGTCACCGAGCTGCCGGTCACCCTCATCAGCGACAACCCGGACAACCCGCGCAACCACCTGCGCAACCTCGACGAGACGGTGCAGACCGTGCGCGAGGTCGGCATCGTCATTCCCATCGCCGTCGCCACGGTCGAGGCCTACCTGCGGAACCGGCCGGAGCGTGCCGGCGACCTCGACGACGGAGCGCAGTACATCGTCGTCGACGGCCACCGCCGTCTCGAGGCGGCCCGCCGTGTCGGGATGGCCACCATCCCGGTCCGCGTCGACAACGGCCGTGTCGCCACCGACGAGGCCCTGCTCGAGGCCGCGTTCGTCGCGAACTACCACCGCGACGACATGACCGACCTCGAAGAGGCTCACGCCCTGAAGACCCTGGTCGACTACTACGGGTCCCAGACCAAGGCCGCCAAGCGGCTGGGCATTCCGCAGAACACCATCTCCAGCAAGCTGTCGTTGCTCAAGCTCACCCCTGAGCTCCAGAAGGACCTGGTGACCGGGGAACGGAAGGTGGAGCACGTCCGCAACCTCGGCAAGCTGCCTCCCGAGGAGCAGAAGGCGAAGGCGGACGAACGGGCGGAGGCGGCCCGCAGGAAGGCGGAGGCCCGGTCGGGCAGGGCCGTGGCCCGGCCCGCGGACCCCGCCGATTATCACGGCGTGATAATTCCGGGGACGCCCGCCGCTCCCGCTGTTCCTCCGTCGCCCCCGTCGCGGCCCCTTCCGGATGTGCCGTCGGCCGACGGTGAGCAGGGCGCCGAGTCCATCCCGGAACCGCGGACCGGCGCGGAGGGACCCGTGGCGGCGACGCCGGGCGGCGCGCGGCCCGAGCAGCCGAAGCGGCTCCCGTACGACGACGCCTTCTACTGCGTGCACCATCTCCACCGGAAGATGCAGCCGAGGACGTTCGTCCAGGGGGCCCGGGTGTGGATGGACCTTCTGCGAGAACAGCACCCGGACGACTACGAGGCCCTGCTCGCCGAGCTGGGTTCCCGGTAGTCCTCGACGAGGAGCCCCCGTCGGCCCGTTCTCCCCGCCGCGCGGCGGGGAGAACGGGCCGACGGCGTCAGGGCGTCGGTTGCTGGTCCGGCGGGAGGATCAGGGTGGGTTCGAGGACGGTGTGGGGGACGGGGGGTTCTTCCGGCACCGGGGCCGGGGCCGGAACCAGGAGTGGGCGGGGGCCGCGTTGCTGGCGCCAGCCGGCCTGGGCGGCCACCACGGCCACGTAGGGGATGACGACCGAGCCGACGAGGGCGCCGATGGCCACGACGGGCCAGCGGGTCCAGGTGAGGGCCATCAGGACGACGCAGGCGGTGCGGATCAGCATGGCGGTGAAGTAGCGGCGCTCACGGCCCCGCAGGTCCTGGGTCAGGCCGGTGCGGGCCCGGGTGATGGACTCGGGGCGGGGGACTTCCCGGTGCCATGGGCTCGTGCTCATCGGGCCTCCGTTCGTCGTACGCGAAACGGCTGCGCGGGTGACCCGTCCCCTGGTCACCCGCGCAGCCGTGCGGGTCGGCCCTCTGCGATGTGCCGCCGGGTCAGTGCACGTCCTGGCCCTGCTCCAGCCGCTCGACGGTGTGCTCGTCGTGGGCCAGTTCCTCGCGGGTCGGCTTCGCGATCTGGCCGCCGTAGAGCCAGCGGCTGAGGCGGTGGCGCAGGACTTCCTTGCGGTGGTCCGGGTTGGGTATGCCGTCGTGCTCGGGTGCGGGCGCCGGCAGGGGCCGGTAGTCCTGCTTGGACAGCAGCGCGTACTGCGTGCCGCGGTCGAGGGGCTCGTGCACCTCGATGAACTCGCCGTGCGGGAGCCTGCGGATCCTGCCGGTCTCGCGGCCGTGCAGGAGCTTGTCGCGGTCGCGTCGCTGGAGGCCGAGGCAGATCCGGCGGGTGACGACGTAGGTCAGTACGGGGATGACGAAGAAGCCGATGCGTACCGTCCAGGTGACGGCGTTGAGGGAGAGGTGGAAGCGCTCGGCCAGGACGTCGTTGGCGCCGCCGAAGAACAGCACGAGGTAGAGGGCGATGAAGGCGCAGCCGAACGCGGTCCTGGTGGGGTGGTCGCGCGGTCGGTCGAGGAGGTGGTGTTCCTCGGTGTCCTTGGTGACCCAGGCCTCGAGGAAGGGCCACAGGGCGAGGACGGCGGCCATCAGGGTGGGCACGACGACGGCCGGGATCAGGACGCCGAGGTTGACGGTGTGGCCCCACAGGACGAACTCCCAGGGCGGCATGGCGCGCAGGGCGCCTTCGAGGAAGCCCATGTACCAGTCGGGCTGCGAGCCCTGGGAGATCTGGTCGGCGCGGTAGGGGCCGTAGGTCCACACGGGGTTGATCTGCGCGAGGCCGGCGGTCAGGGCGAGGACGCCGGTGACCAGGAAGAAGAAGCCGCCCGCCTTGGCCGCGTAGTTCGGCATCAGGGGCTGGCCGACGACGTTCTTCTCGGTGCGGCCGGGGCCCCGGAACTGGGTGTGCTTGTGGTAGAAGACCAGGATCAGGTGGACGGTGACCAGGGCCACCATGATTCCGGGCAGCAGCAGGATGTGAAGGCCGTAGAACCGCTGGATCACGTCGTGGCCGGGGAACTCGCCGCCGAAGAGGAACATCGACAGGTAGGTGCCGACCACCGGGATGGCGAGGGTGACGCCTTCGGCGATGCGCAGGCCGGTGCCGGAGAGCAGGTCGTCGGGCAGCGAGTAGCCGAGGAAGCCCTCGAGGATCACCAGCACCAGGATCACGAAGCCGATCAGCCAGTTCATCTCGCGCGGCTTGCGGAACGAGCCGGTGAAGAAGTGGCGCATCGTGTGCACGCAGAGGGCGGCGATCATGGTGAGGGCCGACCAGTGGTGCAGCTGGCGGACGAGCAGGCCGCCGCGTATGTCGAAGCTGATGTCGAGGGTGGAGGCGTACGCCTGTGACATCGGGATGCCGTGCAGCGGGGCGTAGGAGCCCTCGTAGACGGTCTCGGCCATGCTCGGGTCGAAGAACAGGGTGAGCCAGACGCCGGTGAGCAGCAGCACGACGAAGCTGTAGAGGGCGATCTCGCCGACCATGAACGACCAGTGGTCGGGGAACACCTTGCGGATCAGGCTGTGGAAGCTGTAGATCCCGAGCCGTCCGTCCGCCCAGTCCGCGATGCGGGCGCCTTTGGACGTCTCGGTGCGCGCACCCGGTGGCGCCGTTTCGGTCGTGCTCATCTGCGCGCACCCTCCCCTCGCCGCTCGGCCGTCACTGGCACACCCGGTCCGGCCGGTGAGCGGTCGGTGGTCGGGTCGGCCTGCTGCGGCGCAAGCGGGCCCGTGCCTTGGAGCAGCTGGAACGTTATCCGCGCGCGGTGGTGCCGAACAAGCACTCTCAAGTCGGATTGATGTGCCAACTCAAGTCATTCTCAAGGCGGTTACGAGTGGGAAGGCTCTGCCGGGCCGGGCCGGCGGGGAGACCGGCCGTGGTGGGCGCGGCGGGGCGGGGGCGGCGGGCGCCCGGGCCGTGGGGGGCGACGGGCGGGGCCGCGGGCGCCGTCGCGAGAGCCGCCGGGGCGGGGCCGTCAGGGCCGCGCAGCGCGGCTCTCAGCACCCGCGGCCGTAGCGCCGTGGCGGGGGACGCGTCCGTCTTCAGCAGGCGCAGCAGCGCTGTCGCCGCGTACGGGTCGCTGGTCGCGGCCGCCGCGATCCGGGCGTGGTAGCGCCTGCCGAGCCGGGCGCCGACGCCGGGGTCCTGGTCGTTCTTCGCCGCCCGCACGGCGCGGGTGCTCGTCCGCCAGGCGGGGGCCAGGCGGTGGGCGAGGGCCCGGCGCAGCCGGTAGCCGAGGCCGACGGCCGTGCCGTGGTCGGCCAGCATGTGGCCGAGGACGAGGGCGGACTGCACCGCGGCGGTCATGCCCTGGCCGTGGGCCGGGTCGAAGGCGGCAAAGGCGTCGCCGAGGACGAGGAACTGGTCGGGCCAGCGCCGCAGTTTCTCGTAGTGCCGCCAGCGGTTCTCGGTGGTGCGGCAGACGTAGACCGGGCCGAGCGGGGTGGCGGCCCGCAGGACGTCGTGCAGCAGGGGGTGGCGCAGGCCGCCCGCGGCGCGCAGCAGTGCCGCGTGGCCGGTGGGTGCGCTGCCGCCGTCGCCGGTGCAGACCGACACCGACCAGCGGCCGCCCTCCAGGGGGTTGAGCATGCCCTGGGCCGGGTTGTCGGGCGAGGGCATCAGCAACAGGCTCTTCCAGTCGGCGACGTGGCCGACGGGCGCGGTGAACAGGGCGGTGGCGACGGCGGTGCCGGCGTCGGCCACGGTCTCGCGGGGAGGTTCGTAGCCGAGTTCGGCGAGCCAGCGGGGGGCGCGCGAGCCGCGTCCGGTGGCGTCCACCACGAAGTCGGCGGAGAGCAGGCGGCGGGGACCCCATCCGTCGGACGCCTTGCGGTCGCGCCGGCGTATCCACACGCCGGTGACGGTGTCGTGGGGGCCGGGCTGGAGCGCGACCGCCTCGTGCTCGCCCAGGAGGGTCACCTTGGGATCGGCGAGCAGCCGCTCGCGGGTCACCGCGTCGATCAGGTCGCGGCTCGCGCTGAGCATCGACAGGCCGGAGCCGACCCGGGGCAGCCAGCCGCTCGGGCCGAGCAGCAGCATGTCCTCGGGCATGCGGACGTGCACCGCTCCGGCGTCGGTGAGGTCCCGGACTATGCCGGGGAACAGCTGTTCCAGGCCCTGCTGGGCGGCTTCCATGAGGCTGTGCGTGTGCCTCGCCTGGGGCAGGCCCCGGCGGCGGCCGGGTCCGCGCGGGACCCAGTCGCGTTCGACGACGGTGACCCGGTCCATGAAGCCGGCCAGGGCGCGGGCCGCGGTGAGCCCGGCGAGGGACGAGCCGAGGACCACGGCGTGGCCGTGACCGCCGCCCCCTGCTGCGGACCCGGCGGCATGTGCGTGCACACTCACTCGGTTGCCCCCTCCGTGTGGGTTGTTCTTGCATGATGCGGGCAACGGCGGTTCCCGCGGCGGGGATCGGCCGACGGGGAGCGATGGCTCGAGGGTTCGTCGACGGGGCCGCGAGGGGAACTCGAGCGGCTTTCGCGTACGCGGCGCAAGACGCCGGTGTCTTCGCGCCGCGCGGCGGGTCGTGCCTTGGGGGTCCTCTCAGGCGCGGACGGTCTTGAGGGCGCGGGCCCAGGACTCCAGCTGGTCGAACAGGACGGGCGCGGACTCGTCGTGCTGCTCGCCCGGCTTGAACAGGGACCAGTTCTCGAAGTCGGTGAACATCGAGAAGGACAGCTGCTGGCGGACGTGCGCCAGGCGCAGTTCGCTGGCGATGGCACGCAGGTGCTCGATGGCGCGGGCGCCGCCGAGGGTGCCGTAGGAGACGAAGGCGGCGGCCTTGTCGGCCCACTCCTGGTGCAGGTAGTCGATGGCGTTCTTCAGCGCGGCCGGGACGGAGTGGTTGTACTCGGGGGTGACGAAGACGTATCCGTCGTAGGCGGCGATCGTCGCGGCCCAGGCCTTGGTGTGCTCGTTGCGGTACTGGCGGCGGGCCGCCGGGACGGGCTCGTCCAGCAGCGGCAGCGGGTGGTCGGCGAGGTCGACCAGTTCGTACTCGGCGGCGGTGCGGGCGCCGGCCCGGTCCATGACCCAGTCGGCGACGGCCTTGCCGTTGCGGCCGGGGCGGGTGCTGCCGAGGATGACGGCGATCTTCAGGTCGCTCACGGGGGGCTCCTTCGTGGGGCGCTCGGGCGGTGGCAACGTGCGCTCGAGGTGCTCAGGCGTTCTGTCCGGCACCGGCACCGGCGTCGTCGGCCTTGTCGGCCTTGTCGTAGAAGCCGTCCTCGTGGATGGGCTGGATCTCGACCGGCCGGTCGTTGGCCTTGAGCCACTCCTCGCGCAGGCGGGCGGCCTCGTCGTCGGCCTGCGCGGCGGGGACCAGACGGCCGTCGGGGGTCAGGCGCATCGGCCGCTCGCCCGCCGGGCGCCAGTCGAACCGGGCGGCGATCTTGAAGAGGTCCTCCTGGGTGAGCGGGCCGCCGTTGTCCTTCTCGGCCTGCAGCGCGGTGGGGTGGTAGTCCTCGTAGCCGCCGGGCATGTGCAGGGTCAGGAAGTGCGCGCCCTCGCCGGGAGGGGTGGCCCAGGTGTGCCGGGTGCCGACGGTGATGTGGGCCATGGCGCTCGGGCCGAGTTCGACGACCTCGTCGTCGACCTGGACGATCAGCTTGCCGGAGACGACGAAGTAGGTCTCCGTGGACTCCGCGTGCGTGTGCAGCGGCGGTCCGGACCAGGCCGGTCCCTGGCGGGTCTCCACCAACGAAGCCGCCCCGTCCGTCATCTTGCTCGACAGCACGATCTCGAATCCGCGGCGGCCTTCGGGCCGGTCACCGGGGTGGATGATGTACGTCATGGAGTCCTCTCTCGGATCGCGTCGCACGGCGTCTTCGATCTAACCCGCGGCCCGGGTGTCCGACTGCGGCCGCGACGGCGCGGTTGAACAGGGCGGCCTGCCGTTACGGTCCGCGCGCGCGGCGGGCCCGGCCGGGCGGGCCGCGAGGGCGCCGGCCGCGGGCGTGCGGCGGCTGGGGCGGGGCCGTGCCCGGGGTGTCGTGCCTGGTGGCGCGGTGGTGCGCGGGTGCGGGGCCGGGGCGCGGACCGCGCCGGGACCGGTGGCCGCCGGGGGACCGGTGGCCACCGGGGCTCCGGCGGGACCCGGTGCGGCCCGGGGCGGGCCCGGGGGAGGCTGTGGCGGGGTGCGGGCCGTACTGCGGCGGGCGGCAGGCCGGGCTCCGGCGGCAGTGCGGGCGGGCTGGAGCGGGACTCCAGGGGATCTGCGGCGCTTCTCCGCCGCCCCGCCCGAAGGTGGCGTGGACGGCCTGTGACCGCCGACCACTCAAGGAGGCCCGCCATGTGGCATCTGCTGCGCCCTCGCCGTGTGCTGCGCGAGATCTACCGTTGCCTGGTGGTGTACGGCACCGTCCACACGGGTCTGGACCCGGGCGCGACGACCGGGGCGCTGCGGGACGCCGCTCCCGGGGAGCCGGTGGGCCCGCTGCGGGGGCCGGGGCCGGACCATCCCGAGCAGGTGCGCGGGGACGTTCCGCTCACGCCGCTGGAGCGTTCCCTGGCGCGGGAGCTGGAAGCGCACTGAGGGACCGCCGCACGCGGTGCCGCCGGCGACGCGGAACGCCGCTGCCGGGGCCCCTCCAAGGGGTCCCGGCAGCGGCGTTCGGGGTGACGGTCAGGCGGCCACGCGCTCGGCGAGGAACTCCTCCCAGGTGCGCTTGCCCACGTCGTTGCCCTTCAGGGCGAGGTTCTGGCCCGCGCGGTAGGCCTTGCCGGCCTTGCCGGGCATGCGCACGGGCAGCATCGGGCGGCGCTTGCCGTGCGCGGCCAGGTAGCTGCGCAGCAGGTCGCCGAGCGGGTAGACCTTCGGCCCGGCCAGGTCGGGCACGCGGCCGGCCGGCTCGCCGAGGGTCAGCTCGACCAGGCGGGCCGCCACCTCACGGGAGTCGACCGGCTGGAACTGAAGGCCGCCGGGGGCGGGGACGACGGGCATCTTGGCCATCTTCTGCGCCATCATCCACACGATGTCGTGGAACTGGGCGGCGCGCAGCATGGACCAGGGGATGCCGGAGTCGATGATGATCCTCTCCGCCTCGAGCTGGGTCTTGAACCAGCTCAGCGGCATCGTGTCGGTGCCGATGACGGAGATGTAGACGATGTGGCGGACGCCGGCCTTCTTCGCGGCGTTCACCAGGGTGCGGGCCACCTTGTCGTCGCCCTTGTTGCTGCCGGCGAGGTGCAGCACCGTCTCCACGCCGCGCAGGGCGGCGTCGATGCCCTCACCGGTCATCAGGTCGACGGCGAAGTACTCGATGCCGTTGGCGGACTCGCGGGGCTTGCGGGCGAGGATGCGTACGTCGTGGCCCGCCTGCTGCAGCAGCGGCACCACATGGCCTCCCAGGGTGCCTGTGCCACCGGTGACCAGAATAGGTGCGGTCATCGCTCCCTTGTCTCCTCTTCGCTCTGGGGTCGGGGGTTTCCTGGCGGGTTCGGGGGATCGTCCGGTGTCAGACGCCCGCGGTGACGCGGGCCGGGCCGAACCAGCTCTCCAGGGCTGCGGTCAGGCCGGCACCGCCCGGCCCCGCCCAGGCGACGTAGCCGTCGGGCCGCACCAGCGCGGCGGCCGGCAGCCGCGGCGGCACGCCCGGGGCGCCGGCGGGCGCCCAGGTGCCGGTGACGACGTCGACGCGGTCGGACCAGGCGGCCGCCCGGTGCCGCGGTCCGTCCGTGTCTTCGGTGCCTTCGGTGCCTTCGGTGACGATGAGGACGCCCCGGCCCGGGCGCAGCAGTTCCGCGACGCGGGTGCGGCTGCCGTCGGGCAGGTCGAGGGCGTGGTCGGGAGACAGCCGACGGCCCAGCAGGGGGTGGTCGCCGGGGCAGGTGTCGTAACGGACCCCGAGGCCGCTGACCATGCCGGCGAAGTGCTCCGCGGCGCTCTTGTCGTCCATCAGCTCGCGCATGACGGCGCGCAGCGGGTCCATCTCCTCGCCGCTGAGGTAGAGGGCGGTGGCGGCGTGGGTGTTGCGCAGCAGCTGCTCGCCGAGGGGGTGGCGCTCGGCGTGGTAGGTGTCGAGGAGGCTTTCGGGGGCGCGGCCGGTGGCCACCGCGGCGAGCTTCCAGCCGAGGTTGACCGCGTCCTGGATGCCGGTGCTCAGGCCCCAGCCGGCCAGCGGCGGGGTGGCGTGGGCGGCGTCCCCGGCGAGCAGGACGCGGCCGCGCCGGTAGGTGGTGGCCAGGCCCGCGCCGTTGCCGAAGGCGGCCATCCAGCGGGCGCTGCCGTGGTGGATGGACTCGCCGGTCATGCGCTGCCAGGCGTCGGCGACGTCGGTGAAGGTCAGCGTGGCGGTGTCGGGGTGGGGCGGCAGGCTCCGGTCGTGGATGAGGACGCGGTGGTAGCCGTCGCCCAGGCCGACGCACAGGACCATGCTGCCGCCGGGGACGTGCTCGCCGGTGGGCCGGGGGCGCGGCTCGATGCCCTTCACGTCGGCCATGTACATCCCGCGGGTGGACTCCCAGCCGGGGGCGGAGATGCCGGCCAGGGTGCGGATCGTGCTGTCGGGGCCGTCGCAGCCGACGAGGTAGGCGGCCGTGTCCCGGTGGCGGCCGTCGGGGCCGTCGAGGACCAGCTCGACGCCGTCGGCGGTCTCGGTGAAGGCGACGGCCTCGTGGCCGCGCCGGACGGTGACGCCCAGTTCGCCCAGCCAGTCGGTGAGCATCTGTTCGGTGCGCGACTGGGGCAGGCCGAGCACCCCGTGGTGGCTCTCGTCGAGCATGCTCAGGTCGAAGCCGACACCGCCGAAGTGACCGCGCTGGCCGCGGCGGAACTCGCCCAGGCGGGCGAGCAGGCCGCGCTGGTCGAAGATCTCGGCGACGCGCTTGGTGAAACCGAGGGCCCGGGACTCCCCGGACGGCGCGGGCAGTCTGTCGTAGACGGTGACCTCCGCGCCGCCGAGCCTGAGTTCGCCCGCGAGCATGAGACCCACGGGACCGGCGCCGACCACTATGACGCGAGTTTCCACTATCCGCTCCCTTTGCAGCGTCGAAGACACATATCCGCCCACGACGTCGAGCGCCGATGTGGCAGCCATCATGGCATGAATGCCACTCGCGAAATAGCCGCGCCAGCGGACTCCGGCAGCCTCACCCGTACGGATCGAGCGATCGGGGACTTTTCCCCGAGTACTCCTCGAGCGATCCTCGAGCGAAATTCAAGCGGACTTCGACTGGAATTCGAGAGCGGGCTCGGGAGGCAGGACGGGGGCCTCCCAGTCGATGCGGTGGGTGAACTGCCAGTCGAGGGGCTCGGGCTTGAGGTCGCGTGCCGGGCGTGCGAGCGGGCTGGCCTTGCTGGCGTTGGTGCGGGCGGCGAGGGCGATGATCCGCTCCACGCGGGCCCGCCGCAGCCCCTCGTACGCCGTGAACGCCTGGTCGTGGGGCAGGTCGCGCAGGCAGCGCGCCAGCTGCACGGAGCTCTCCACGGCCTGGGAGGCGCCCTGCCCGGAGCTGGGGGAGGCCGCGTGCACGGCGTCGCCGACCAGCACCATCCGGCCGCGGCTCCAGGTCGGCACCGGCGGCATGGTCTCCAGCGGGCCGGTGATCAGCAGGTCGGCCGCCTCGGTGCGGGCCAGCAGGTCCGCGGCGGGCGCGCAGTGGCCGGCGAACGCCTCGCGCAGGCGCTCCAGCCACTGCTCCCGCGGGGTCCGCCGGGCCTCGGCCAGCGTCAGCGGCTCGGGGTGCGGCAGGTTGACGAACCAGCCGCCGGAGCCGTCGGCGTGCACCAGGTGGCCGAAGGAGCCGGCGGGGCCGTAGCTCACGTGCAGCCTGCCGCCGGTGCCGGGCAGTCCCGTGTCGGCCAGCGGGGCGGCGAAACCGAGCAGGCCGGCGTACTGCGGGCGGGGGGCGGCCGGGTCGATGAGGGCGCGCACCGTGGAGCGGATGCCGTCCGTGCCGATCAGGATGTCGGCGCTCTCCTCGGTGCCGTCGTCGAAGCGGGCGGTGACGCCGTCACCGGTGTCCTCGGCGTGCACCAGCCGCTTGCCGTGCCGGGTGCGGACACCGCGGCGGGTGGCCTCGTCGTACAGCGCCCGGTACAGCTCCCCGCGCCAGACGAAGCGGGACGGCGGCAGATCGGCCGGAAGGGTGATCTCGCCGAGCAGCTCGCCGTCCGCGCTGTGCAGGACGGTGCCGCGCATGGGGGTGCCCACCCGGCGGATGACGTCGCCGGCGCCGATCGTGTCGAGGGCGTTGACCCCGTTGGGGGCCAGGCTCAGGCCGCCGCCGATGCCGTCGGCGGTGACGTGGTACGCCTCGTGGACGCGGGCTTCGATGCCTGCGCGCTGGAGCGCCATGGCCGTGGTCGAGCCGGCGATGCCACCGCCGATGACCAGTGCGGTGCGGATGTGGGAGGTCATAACTCCTGCCTCGGTCGGGGGCCGTCGGTCGGCCGGCTGCGGGGCGCGCGGACGGCTTCCGCATCGGCCGTGTACGGGCGTCGGCTCGGGATTTCTCGACCTGCGCCGGCTGATCGCGGGAAGGTTTCCTGGCCTGGCCGACTTATCCGGCGAGGGTAATTCAGCGGGTGTCTTCCGACAACACTCGAAGGAATCACGGTGTTCGACTGCGGAATACCGAGGTTGGACAGTCGCGCGTTCAACTGTCCGCGTTTCCCGCATTGACCGCCGTCGAAATCAGCGACTACTTTCCCGGGCGGAAAAAGCTGGCAGGAATGTGTCCCTGGGGGAGTGTGTGATGCACAAGGTCGTATCGCGGGACGGCACCACCATCGCCTACGAGAAGGCCGGTGAGGGCCCCCCGGTCGTGCTGCTCGGTGGCGGTTTCCGCGACCACACGGCCTTCGACACGCTCGTCCCGCACCTGGCACCCCACTGCACCGTGTACGCCTACGACCGGCGCGGGCGCGGCCAGAGCGGGGACTCCCCCCACTACGCGGTCGAGCGGGAGATCGAGGACCTCCAGGCGGTCATCGACGAGACGGGCGGCCGGGCGGCGGTGTTCGGCGGCTCCAGCGGGGCGATCCTGGCACTGGAGGCGGCCCTCGCCGGGGCGACGATCGGCAGGCTGGCCCTGCTGGAACCGCCCTACCGGGTCCCGGGTTTCCGCACGCCTCCCGCCGGTTTCGCCGAACGCCTGGACGCGCTGCTCGCCGAGGGGCGGCGCGGTGAGGCCGTCGAGTACTTCCTCGGCGAGCACGTGGGCTTCCCGCCGGAGTGGGTCCAGGAGTGGAAGGACAGCCCGCTGTGGCCGTCCAACGAGGCGCTGGCGCACACCCTGCCCTACGACACCGCGGTGATGGGCGACGGCCGGGTGCCGGTGGAGCGGATGGCCGGGATGGGGGTGGAGACGCTGGTCGTCAACAGCGACCACACCAGTGACTGGCTGCTCGCCGCGGCCGAGGCGACCGCGGCGGCCCTGCCGAACGGGCGCCTGCTGGAGCTGCCCGGCGTGTGGCACCGGGTGCTGCCGGAGGTGCTCGGGCCGGTGCTGGTGGAGTTCTTCACCGCCTGAGACCGGCCGGCGCGCGGGCGGTGCGCACGACGAGCCCCCTGCCGGGGCCGCGACGGGGAGACCCGGGCGGGCCCGGCGGGGGGCTCGCCGTGCACGTGGCCGGCGGACGGGGCGTCGGGCCGACGGGCCCGGGGCTGCCTCCCGCGGAGGAGCGACGGGCCCCGGGCGGAACGGCTTTCAGCCGGGCCCGGGCCCCGGGCGGAGGAGGGTCCGGCCGGGGCCCGGGCGGCGGCGCGGGATCACCAGGGAACCGGACCCGACTCGTCCTGGGAGGTGCCCGTGGGGCCGTCGGGGGGGAGCAGGGCCAGGCGCACCGCCGTGACGGCGCCCTGCTCGACCGTCTGGTGGCCGCGGTGGCCGTTCATGTCGGTGGCGGTGAAGCCGGGGTTGGCCGCGTTGACCTTGATCGGGGTGTCGCGCAGCTCCCTGGCGTAGGCGAGGGTGAGGGCGTTCAGGGCCGTCTTGGAGGACTGGTAGGTGACCAGGTTGTAGTCGCCGAACCCGCCGGAGAGGTCCGCGTTGAGGGTCAGGGAGCCCACGGCCGAGGACATGTTGACGATGCGTCCGGCCGGGGAGCGGCGCAGCAGCGGCAGCATCGCGTTGGTCACCGTCAGCACGCCGAAGACGTTGGTCTCGTACACCTCGCGCAGCTGCTCGGCGGTGGCCGCGCTGGGCGGGCCGTGGAACGTGCCGTTGACGCCCGCGTTGTTGACCAGGACGTCCAGGCGGCCGTACCGCCCGTCGATCACGGCGGCCGCGGCCGCGGCACCGGCGGGATCGGTCACGTCCAGCGGCAGCGGGTGCGCGTCGATTCCCTCGGCGGCGAGCGCCTCGGCGGCGAGCTCGCCGCGCCGCGCGTCGCGGGCGCCGAGCAGCACGGTCGCCCCCCGCGCGCCCAGCTGACGGGCGACCTCCCGGCCCAGGCCCTTGTTGGCGCCGGTGACCAGGGCGATCAGGCCGCCTTCGGGGATGCCGCTCATGCCGCCGCCACCCCCTCGCCGAACCAGTGGGCGAGCGCGTCCGTCAGGCCCTCGGCGCCGCGCCCGTCGCCGGCCCAGGCGACGTATCCGTCGGGGCGCACCAGCAGGGCGGCGGCACCCTCGAACGGGTCGTCGGCGCCGGTCGTGTGCGGGGACACGGCCACGACGTCGACCCGGTCCTGCCAGGGGGCGGCGGCCCGGCGCACCCGGGCGTCGCCCGCCAGGTCGAGCAGCACACCGCGCGCGCGGTGCAGCAGCTGCGAGGCCGTGCTCTTCACGCCCGCCCCGTCGACCAGTTCGGCGTTCGGCAGCCGCCGGCCCAGCAGCGGATGGTCCGGCGCCGTCATGGCGTACCGGATGTCCAGGCCGGTGACCATGCCGATGAGGTGCCGGCGGACCTCGGGCAGCTCCATCAGTTCGGCGAACAGCTCCCGCATCGGCTGCATGTGCTCGCCGGTGACGTACAGGCTGCGCTGGGTGAGGGTGTTGACCAGGACGCGGGCGCCCACCGGGTGCCGCTCGTCGTGGTAGGTGTCGAGCAGGTGCCCGGGGGCCCGGCCCTTGACCGCCAGCGCCAGCTTCCAGCCGAGGTTGACCGCGTCCTGCACGCCCGCGCTCATGCCCTGCCCGCCGATGGGCAGGTGGATGTGCGCGGCGTCGCCGGCCAGGAACACCCGCCCGCTGCGGTACCGGCTCGCCTGCCGGGTGGCGTCGGTGAACTTGCCGATCCAGCGCGGTGTGCCGCCGCTGATGTCCTCGCCGGTCAGCCGCCGCCAGGCACCGGCGACCTCCTCGAAGGAGGGCGGGGCGTCGCCCTTGCGGGGGACGACACCGGCGTCGTAGTAGGTGACGCGGAAGATGTCCGGGCCCTGCTGGAAGGCGAGCACCATGCCGCCGGGCACCCGCTCGCCGTTGGGCCGCGGACGCACCCCGGTCACCCCGACGACCTCGGCGAACGCCATCTCGATGGTGGCGTCGTGGCCGGGGAAGCCGATGCCCGCCCTCTTGCGGACGGTGCTGCGGCCGCCGTCGCAGCCCACCAGGTAGGCGGCGCGCAGCCGCGCCGGGCCGTCGGGGCCGCTCACCGTCACCTCGACGCCGTCGCCGCGGTCGGCGAGGCCGGTCACCTCCCAGCCCCGGCGCACGTCGACGCCCAGTTCGCCGGCCCACTCGCCGAGGACGGCGACGGTCAGCGACTGCGGCACGCCCTTGGCGCCGTAGGAGCCGCCCGGCACCTCCCGGTAGTCGAGCGGGACGCCGCCGAAGTGGCCGACGGGGATGGTGTCGAAGCCGCCGAAGCGGGGCAGCAGCCCGCGCTGGTCGAAGGTCTCGATGGTGCGTGCCGTGAAGCCGAGGGCGCGGGACTGGTCGGTCGGCTCCGTCGACTTCTCCAGCACGACGCACCCGACGCCGGCCAGCCGCAGCTCGCACGCCAGCATCAGCCCGACGGGACCGGCTCCCACCACGATGACGTCGGTGTCCATGGCATCGGTGTCCATGGCGCCGGTCTCCACGGCGTCGGTGTCCATGCGGCTCATGTCGCTCCCAGGTGAGGATCGGGTGAGGTGGCCCGGACGTCGGTCAGCGCCCGGTCGACCAGGGCGCCCGCCGCGCCGGTGTAACCGGCCGGGTCCAGCAGGGCGGCGGCTTCCGGGGGGTCCAGTACGCCCCGCAGCTGCGGCAGTCCGGCGAGGACGTCGGCGAGCGGCCGGGAGGTCTCGGCGGCCCGCAGCGACGCCCGCGTCAGCAGTTCCCGGGCGGCCGCGGGGCCCAGCAGCGGGGCCAGGACGGCGCTGAGGCGCTCGGAGGCGATCCGGCCGCCGGTCGCCTCGAGGTTGGTGCGCATCCGGTCCGGGTGGACGGTGAGGCCGCGGACCAGCTCCACCGCGGTGTGGGCGGCGCCGCCGGTCAGCCGCAGGCACTCGCGCAGCGGCTGCCACTCGCTGTGCCACACGCCCGCCGACCGCTCGTCCTCGGTCACCAGGCACTGCGTCAGGACCGCGGACAGCGCCGGGACCTGGAGGGCGGCGGAGCGGATCAGCGTCGCCAGGACGGGGTTGCGTTTGTGTGGCATCGCGGAGGACGCGCCGCGGCCCGCCGCCTGCGGCTCGGTGACCTCGCCGACCTCGGTGCGGGCCAGCACCAGCACATCGGCCGCGATCTTGCCGAGGGCGCCCGCGGTGTGCGCGAGGGCGGCCCCCAGGTCGGCGACCGGGGTGCGCAGGGCGTGCCAGGGCAGCACGGGGGCCGCCAGGCCGGTCTGGGCGGCGTAGGCGGCGGTGAGGTCGTCGACGACCTCGGCGGCGTCCGCGTCCTGGCCGGCGTGGGCGAGGTAGCCCGCCAGGGTGCCGGCCGCGCCGCCCAGGGAGACCGGGAGACGGCCGGCGACCTGCTCCAGGCGCTCGGCGGCCTCCAGCACGAGCTGCCGCCAGCCCGCCGCCTTGAGCCCGAACGTGGTCGGTACGGCGTGCAGGGCGAGCGTGCGGCCGGCCATCACCGTGTCCCGGTGCTCCGCGGCCAGTGCGGCGAGTGCGCCGGCGGTGTGGCGCAGGTCGGCGACGATCAGGCGCAGCGCGCGCCGGGCGACGAGCATCGCACCGGTGTCGAACACGTCCTGGCTGGTGGAGCCCCGGTGGACGTACGCGACGGCCTCGGGGGCGTCGGCGGCCACCACCGCCGTCAGCGCCCGGACCAGGCCGACGACCGGGTTGGCCGTCTCGCGCGCGGCCAGGGCCAGGTGCCGCAGGTCCAGACGCTCGGCGCGGGCCGCGGCGGTGATCGCGGCGGCCGCCGGGGCGGGAACGGTGCCGCAGTGCGCCTGGGCGCGGGCCAGGGCCGCCTCGGCGTCCAGCATCGCCTGCAGCCAGGCCGTGTCGCCCACCGCCGCCTCCACGGGGGTGCCCGCCCTGACCGGGGAGAGCAGCCCGCTGTCCGGGTCGGGGGCGGGGCGGGCGTCCGTGGCCTCGTGACGGGTGGCGTCCGCGCCGCCGTGACGGGTGGCGTCCGCGCTGTCGTGACGGGTGGCGTCCGCGCTGTCGTGACGGGTGGTGTCCGCGCTGTCGTGGCCGGTGGTCGTCATGCCGCCGCCTTCGTGGTCCCGCCGCCCAGCGGCGTCCGGCGCGCCCGTACGGCCGCGCGGTCCCCGGTGGCGGACAGCGCGGGCAGTTCCAGTACGGCCGCGGCGATCGCGTCGGAGTCCTCCAGCGTCACCGAGCCGACGCCCGGCCGGATGCCCGCCGCGGTCACCCAGTGCACGGACTCGGTGGGCACGCCGTAGGCGAAGCGCCGCGGGTGCGGCTCCCCCTGCGCGTCGAGCAGGTGGTAGGGCCGCCCGGTGACGGCCAGGCCGCCGGTCTCGTACGGGGCGCCGCCTCGGGCCGGGACCCGGAAGGGGCGGCACTGCCCGGTGCCCAGCAGGTGGGCCAGCAGCGGGTCCGCGGTGCGCCGCAGGTCGATCTCCGGCAGCCGGCTGTCGATCAGCGTGGTGGCCCGGACCAGTACGCCCGGGATGTCGCTGGTGCCGACGAAGCGGCCCCGCTCCGCGTCGGTGCCGGCCCGCGTCCCGGGGCCGAGGACCTCCAGCACCCCCGCGTCCATCAGCGCGGCCATCTCCTCGATGCGGGAGGCGGGCGGGCCGATGGACAGGTAGGCGTTGAGCGGCGTGTACCAGCCGTCCAGGTCCTCCCGGTGGGAGTCGGCGTCCAGACCGCCGTGCTCGACGGCCAGGCGCACCTCGTTGCGCAGGTCCCGCAGCACGTCCAGGGCGGCCTTGAGCGGGCCGGAGACATTGCCCCGGCGGGCCTGGCGCACGTCCTCGTCGAGGTGGCCGCGCAGCCAGGACCGGAAGGCCGCCAGGTCGGGGAAGGACCGGTCCCCGTAGGGGCGGGCCACCAGGTCCCAGTCCCAGCGCTCGGCCGCGTCGATGCCGGCCGCCCGCAGCAGCTCCTCCCGCTGCGGGCCGGGCTCGGCGCGCAGGTAGCGGGCGGTGAAGCCGGCGGCGAGGGCCGGCGACCGGCGGGCGGCCAGCAGCGTCTCGTAGTAGACGCTCTCGACCTCCTTGGCGATCAGGGGCCACAGGTCGGTGGCGAACCGGATCGGGCCGCGGCCCGGGGCGCGCAGCGCCGCGACGTGCTCGGCGGTCAGCAGGCGCGGGAAGCAGCGGCCGTGGGCGCCCTTCTCGTTCTCGCCGCGCGCCTGGTACGGCACCCCGCGGCGGGAACCGGCGTACAGGCGCGGTTCGCGGCCCGAGGGGCGGTAGACCAGGCGGCCGTCGACGCGTTCGAAGACGCCGCCGCGGGCGCGGGTGAACAGCGCCATGTAGTCGAAGAAGTTCAGGCCCAGGCCGCGCAGCAGCACGCTCTCGCCGGGCGCGACGGACGACAGGTCCACGTCGGCGGGGTTGGCGGGGGCGAGGTAGGTCAGGCCGTGTCGGGAGGCGAAGGCGGCCAGTTCCCGTTCGGCGGGGCCGGGCAGGACGGGCAGGTGTCCCTGCGCCAGCACCACCGCGGACAGGCCGGTCAGCCGGGTGCCGTCCTCCAGCACCACGGTCTGGGGGGCCGCCGCGCCGGGCGCGGCGCCGGCGTCGTCCAGGGCGACGGCGCGCTGGGCGTGCACCCGCACCGTCACGTGCGCGGCGGCGTTCGCGGTGACCTGCTGGAACACCCAGCCCAGGTACTGGCCGTACAGGGCGCGGGTGGGGTAGCTGTCCGGGCCCAGGTCACGGGCCTCGGCGAGCGTCTCGTCGTCGTAGGCGGCGCCGCGGCCCGGGGTGAGCGCGCTCGGGCCGATCGCCTTGGCCCACTGGTAGAGGCTGGGACCCCCCTCCAGAGGGCCGGCGATGGCGACGCTGGCGTCGGTGTAGACCGTCACCTGGGAGGCGACGGTGTTCATCAACAGGTGCCGGGACTGCGAGGGCCGCCACACCCGGCCCGAGCCGGGCGGGCCCGGGTCGACGACGTGCACGGTGACGTGGTCCCAGCGGGGGGACGTGCGCTCGTGGGCGCACAGCCGCTCCAGCACGGACAGGCCGCGTGGTCCGGCGCCGACGAGGCACACTTCCGTACGTCCGCTGCTCACAAGGACACTCCGCTCGGCAGACGGGGGCGGACGTGCGGCGCGGCCGCGCGGCGGGCACGCCGGACGCCGTCCCCGAAGGTCTTGGTGGGTTCCCGGGGTTCCGGGCGGGGAGAACCGGCCGCCGTCACCGGCGGCTCCGCTGGGGATCCGGCGAACCGTCCCGCTCGCTTCCGCACGTACCGTCCACAGCGCCTCCTTCCGACGCCACGTTCGGCCGGGGCGCTCAAACGGGGCTCAAACGGGACTGGGGCGCGGCCGCGGACCGGGGCCCGCAACGGGGTAGGGGCGCGCAACGGGATCCGGGCGCGCAACGGGATCCGGGCCCGGGGGAGGCCCGGGCGCACGCGCGGCACCTCCCGTCGCCCGGGGCGTACGGGAGGTGCCGGGTGATGCTGCGCGGGGTCGCCGCACGGTCAGCCGCTGTCGTGGGCCCGGTCGGCGGGGTCACCGCGCGGGGGCCGTGGCAGGAGGGACTCGGGCTGCGCGGGGTGGCCGCGCACCGGTGGCGGGGACGTCGGGTTCGACGCCCGGTCCCTCGGCTGAAGCGGGATGTCCGCGGCCGGCGCGGGCCGGTCGCGTCCCGTTCGTTGACGCCCCCTCAGTCTTGGCCGGTGCGGCCGAGGTTCGCTCGAGAAACGCCGGAGGACGCCGACATGCGCAGGGCCACCTCGCGCACCAGGAGCCCGGCCAGCAGGGCGAGCGCGCCGGCGAGGGAGCCGACGAGGAAGGCGCTGTGGGTGCCGGCGGCGGTGGCGTGCCGGTAGGCCTCCTGGACGGCGGGCTGCAGGCGGGCCAGGCTGGCCGCGTCGAGCTGGGCGTTGGCCAGGGCCGGCCGGTCCGGCGCGCGCTCGGCCATCACCTCCAGGACGCGGCGGTTGAACAGCGCGCCCATCACGGCGACGCCGAAGGAGCTGCCCAGCATGCGGAAGAGCGTGATGGCGGCGGAGGCCACGCCGATGTCCCGGATGTCCACGCTGTTCTGCGAGATGAGCATGACGACCTGGAGCAGGCAGCCCAGGCCCGCGCCGAGCACCGCCATGTACAGCGCCGCCTCGGTGCGCGAGGTGGAGGTGTCCATGGTGGACAGCAGCAGCATGCCGGTCAGCATCAGCGCGCCGCCCGCGACCGGGAACGCCTTGTAGCGTCCGGAGCCGCTGGTGACGCGGCCGGCCGCCATCGCCACGACGATCATCGCGCTCATCATCGGCAGCAGCAGCAGCCCGGAGTTGGTCGCCGACACCCCCTGCACGGCCTGCTGGTACAGCGGCAGGAACAGCACCGCGCCGAACATCACGAAGCCCATCACGAACCCGGTGACCGACATCAGCGCGAAGTTGCGGTTGCGGAAGATGTGCAGCGGCAGCACGGGTTCGGCGGCCCGCGTCTGCCAGAAGACGAACGCGCCCAGGCAGAGCACCGCGGCGGCGCACAGCGAGACGATGACGTCCGAGCCCCACGCGTACTCGGTGCCGCCCCAGGTGGCGACCAGGACGAGGGCGGTGATGCCCGCCATCAGCAGTGCCGCCCCCGGATAGTCGATGCGGGCATTGGACCTGCGGGCCGGGAGCCGCAGCACCATCCCCGCCATGACGAGGACGACCGCGCCGATCGGCAGGTTGATGTAGAACGTCCAGCGCCAGCCGAGGTGGTCGGTGATCGCGCCGCCGACCAGCGGCCCGCCGATCATCGACAGGGCCAGCACGGCGGCGAGCATGCCCTGGTAGCGGCCCTGCTCGCGCGGCGGCACCAGTTCCCCGACGATCGCCATGACTCCGGCCATCAGGCCGCCCGCGCCGAGCCCCTGGATCACCCGGAAGCCGATCAGCTGGGTCATGTCCTGGGCCATGCCGCTGAGCGCCGAACCGGCCAGGAAGATCACCACGGAGGTGAGGAAGAGCCCCTTGCGACCGTGCAGGTCGCCGAGCTTGCCCCAGATCGGGGTCGCGGCGGCGGTGGCCAGGGTGTAGGCGGTCACCACCCACGACAGGTGTTCCATGCCGCCCAGGTCGCCGACGACGGTGGGCATCGCGGTGCCCACGATCATGTTGTCCAGCTGGGACAGCAGCATGGCGATCATCAGCGGGAGCAGCATGAGCCGTATGTTCGGCCCGCGTGCCTCCGGCTGTGCTGTGCCCGCCGCCTTGTCGATGGTCGTCGCCACGGTGCTCACCTCGTTCGATCGGGCTGTCCGCGCGGGCGCGCAGCGTGGGTCGCCCGCCGGCCGTGCTGGGGCGCCGCCCGGACGGCGCGGGCACCGCGCGCGGTGAGCAGCGCACGGAAGTCCAGCAGGGACCGCTCGCGTGCCGCTCGTGTCCCGCTCACGGCCCACCGCGCCCCGCCTGTCCCGCCCCGCCCGGATGAGCTGGGCTTTCACGCCCGCCCGCGGTCTTTCCGCCGCTCGGCAAGCCGGTGCGGCGGGGCCGGGACGCGACGGTGTCAGAGGTTCGTCAGCCCCGTGTCAGGAGGCGTTGCCAGGGTCCGTGCGGGGCCCCGCCCCGGCCCGTCAGCCCGCTGTGTCCACGAGGAGTCGCGGTATGACCCACCAGACCGTGCGCGTGCACCACGACAGCAGCTCGGAGCGACTGCTCGCCCTCAAGGACGCGCTGGGCGAGGCCCCCGTGGAGCGGGTGCGCCTGGCCGACCTGACGGCCTCGTTCACCCCGCGTTCCGGCGGGGTGGACGGCGAGTGGGCGCTGGCCCTGGCGCACCTGGAGAGTGAGCTGCCGCCGATCGTCGTGCACCGCCCCACCCTGTCCGTCATCGACGGGCTGCACCGGCTGCGGGCCGCGCGGCTGAAGGGCCGTACGCACGTCGCGGCGCGCTTCTTCGACGGGTCCCGGCAGGACGCGGCCCTGCTGGCGGTGGCGATGAACGTGGCCCAGGGCCGGCCGCTGTCCCAGAGCGACCGGGTGGCCGCCGCCGAGCGCATCGTCGCTACGCGGCCCCAGTGGTCGGACCGCGCCATCGCCGTGGTGGCGGGACTGTCCGCGAAGAAGGTGTCGGAGCTGCGGGCACGCATGGAGGGGCTGCCGCGCTGCGAGCGCCGGGTCGGCCTCGACGGGCGGGCCCGGCCGCTGAGCACCGTGCAGGGGCGGGAACTGGCCGGGGAACTGCTGCGGGCCGACCCCAACGCGTCGCTGCGGACGATCGCGCGGCGCGCGGGGATCTCGCCGGCGACCGTCGCCGACGTGCGCGACCGGCTGCTGCGGGGCGACGATCCGGTGCCGCCGCGGCAGCGCGGCCTGGCGGCGGGCGGGCGCGGCGCGCGGGAGGGGCGGGAGCCGGGCGGCCGGGACCGGGAGGAGGAGACACGGTCGGCCGAGGAGCTGATCACCCTCTTCGAGGCGCTGCGGCGGGACCCGTCGCTGCGGCTGAACGAGATGGGCCGCAGCACGCTGCGGATGCTGGAGGCGTGTGCGCTGCTCGCCCGCGACCGGGGACGCATCATCGCCAACCTGCCGCCGCACTGCACCGAGCAGCTGGCGGAGCTGATGCGCGGCTACGCGGAGCTGTGCCAGGAGTTCGCCGAGGAACTGGGCACCGGCGCGGTCCGGCCGGGCCCGGCCCGCTGAGACCGGCCGGACCGCGCCGGGGGGTGCTCGCCGGCCGCCCGGGGCCCGGGGACCGCCTCAGCGGTGGCCGAGCCTGAAGCCCACCCCCCGTACCGTCACGATCCAGCCGCTGTCGCCGAGCTTGCCGCGCAGGCTGCTGACGTGGGTGTCCACCGTGCGGCGCGACCAGGAGTCGCCCCAGACCTGCTTGAGCAGCTGCTTGCGCGGGACGACCGTGTCGGGGTGCGAGGCCAGCAGGCACAGCAGGTCGAACTCCTTGCGGGTCAGGGCGACCTCGGCCCCGTCCACGCTGACCCGGCGGGAGTTGACGTCGATGAGCAGCGAGCCGTGCCGGATCTCCTCCACGGCGGTCGGCTGCCACTGGGCGCGGCGCATCACGGCCTCGATGCGGGCCATCAGCTCGCGCGTGCCGTAGGGCTTGGTGACGTAGTCGTCGGCGCCGGCCTGCAGGCCGAGGACGCAGTCCAGTTCGGACTGGCGGGCGGTGACGATGATGACGGGGACACGGCTGACCGAGCGGATGGCCCGGCACACCTCCAGCCCGTCCAGGTCGGGCAGTTCCAGCGCGAGCAGCACCAGGTCCGCGTCCGCGTGGCGCTGCAGGGCCGCGCTGCCCTGGGTGACGCCGACGGGCTCGTGGCCGTGCCGGCGCAGCTGGTCGGCCAGCGGGTCGCCGAGGTCGGGGTCCACGACCAGGACGCGCCACGCCGTGGTCGCCACGGCCGGTGCGGCCGGTGCGGACGCGGGCGGGCCCTGGGCCGGCCGGACCGGCCGCGGGGCGGGTGTCCGGAGCTCCGGCAGCACCTGTGCCGTCATCGTCTGACTCATGCCTTCCCCCAAGGGTCCTGCACGGCCCGTGCGCGCTGCCGCGTGGGGCAGCCGGACACGGCCCGCCCCGCGCAGGCGGTCACCGGGCCGTACCCCCGCCGTCGACCCTACGGACCGGCGGTCGAGTCCCGCTGAAGCGCGAGGCTCGACCGCGTGGAGCCCGCGGTGCCGCCCGTGGTGCCGCTACGGGTTCAGCACCCACGCCGAGTGGTGGGCGGTGAAGCCGATGTGCGGGTAGTACTCCGTCGCGGCGGGCGCCGACAGCAGCACGATCTTCGCCGTCGGGGCCTCCTTGCGGGTGGCGTCGATCAGGGCGCGGCCGATGCCGGAGCGCTGGTACGTGCCGGACACCGCGATGTCGGACAGGTAGGTGACGTAGGAGAAGTCGGACACGCTGCGGGCGATGCCGATGAGCGCGCCGTCGGTGTCGCGGGCGACCAGGACGAGGTTGGCGTTGCGCACCATCGCCGCCATCCGCTCCCGGTCGTCGGCCGGCCGCCGCTCACCCAGGCCCGACGAGCGGTACACCTCCAGCACCTCGTCCAGGTCCAGGGCGGTGCCTTCCACCCGCTCAATCGTCCAGTTCACGGAGCTTCTCCAATCGGCTGCGCAGTACGTCGTGGTGGGTGAGGAAGCGCTCGGGTCCGAGCGCGGGCAGGTCGATGCCCTCCTGGGCGAGGGTGGTGGCGAAGTGCTCGCCGGTGGCGATCGTGCGGTTCGCCGCGGCCTGCACCGAGCGGTAGGCCCGCTCGCGTTCGGTGCCCCCGCCCAGCAGTTCGGCGAGGACCGACGAACTGTAGATCAGGCCGTCGGTGGCGTCGATGTGGGTCCGCATCCGCTGCGGGTGCACGGTGAGCGACTCCACCAGCTCGGCCGCCTTCGTCGCCTGGAAGTGGCCCACGGACAGGCTGTCGGGCAGGATGACCCGCTCCACCGACTGGTGGGCGAGGTCCCTCTCGTGCCACAGCGCCACGTTCTCCAGGGCGGTGGTGGCGTATCCGCGCAGCAGCCGGGCCAGGCCGCACAGCCGCTCGCTGGTGGTGGGGTTGCGCTTGTGCGGCATGGCGCTGGAGCCCTGGTAGGCGCTCGCCCGGGGCTCCTCGACCTCGCGGACCTCGGTGCGCTGCAACAGCCGCAGCTCCAAGGCGATCTGCTCGATGCACGCGCCGAGCGCGGCGACGGCCTGGAGGAGCTGGGCGTGCCGGTCGCGGGCGACGACCTGGCTGGGCACCGGCTCGACGCCGAGGCCGAGCGCCCCGCACACGTGCGCCTCGACGGCGGGGTCGATCAGCGCGTAGGTGCCGACCGAGCCGGAGATCGTGCCGACGGCCACGGCGTCGCGGGCGGCGGCCAGCCGGGCCAGGGAACGGTCGACGGCGAAGGCGTAACCGCCGAGCTTGTGGCCGAACGTGGTGGGCTCGGCGTGCACACCGTGGGTGCGGCCCACCATGACCGTGTCCCAGTGCGCGAGCGCCGTGCCGGTCAGCGCCCGCCGCAGCCGCCGTCCCGCCGCGACGAGCAGGTCGGTGGCGCGGGCCAGGGTGTGGCCGAGGGCGGTGTCGACCAGGTCGTAGCTGGTCATGCCGAGGTGCACCCAGCGCGCGGAGGACTCGGGGATGTTCTCGCAGTACGCGGCGAGGAAGGACAGCACCTCGTGGTCGCGTTCCTTCTCGAACTCGGCGACCCGGGCCGCGAGCGGGACCGGGGCGCGGCGCATGTCCGCGAGCGCCTCGGCGGGCACGTGTCCGAGCCGCACCTGGGCCTCGGTGGCGAGGATCTCGACCTCGGCCCAGGTGGCGTAGCGCGACTGGTCGGCGAAGAGGTCCGCCATCTCGGGCAGGGTGTAACGAGGAATCATCGTCGGCCTTCGTCCGGGGGCTGGTGGAGAAAAGGGGGACTGGGGACCCGGTGCGGTGGAGGGCGCTTCCACGGCCGCACCGGGTCCGGCTCCGGCGGCGCTCAGTACGCCCCGAAGTACTCGCGCTGCTCCCACTCGGTGACGCGGCCCGGCACGGGGGCGGCCTGCGCGCACCAGCCCTCGAAGCGGCGCAGCTCGCTCTCCTTGAGCTTGGCCAGGCAGGCGGCCAGCGGTGCGCCCAGCAGCTGTCCGGCGCGGCCGGCGGTGAAGGCCTCGAGCGCCTCCCGCAGGGACTGCGGCACCACCTGGCCGGGGCCGTCGCCCGCCCCCTCGCCCGAGTCGGCCGGGGCGCCGGTCAGGCCGTCGAGACCGGCGAACAGCTGGGCGGCGATGTTCAGGTACGGGTTGGCGCACGGCTCGCCCATGCGGTTCTCGACGTGGGCGCCCGCCCCGCTGCCGACCACCCGCAGCATCGCGGTGCGGTCCTCGACGCTGCAGCCGACGCGGGTGGGGGCGAGGGCGTGCTCGGCGGCCAGGCGCCGGTAGCCGTTGACGGTGGGCACCGACAGCATGCACAGCTCGCGCGCCCAGGACAGCAGGCCGTCGGCGTACGCCTTGCCCTGCGGGGACAGCCCGCCGGTGAGGCCCTCGGCGCTGAAGACGTTGCGGCCGGTGGCGGTCTCCACCACGGACTGGTTCAGGTGCCAGCCGCTGGGGTCGGCGGCGTCCAGCAGCGGCTGGGACATGAAGGAGGCGTGGTGGCCGAGGCGGGCGCACAGCCGCTTGGTGTGGGTGCGGAACAGCAGCATCGCGTCGGCGGTGTCCAGGGCGGACATGGGGCTGAAGGTGGTCTCCACCTGGCCGGGGCCCGACTCGTGCTCCATCGACCTCAGCGGCAGGCCCAGGGCGAGCAGGTCCAGGGCGAGGGGGTCGGTGACGGGGGCGACGGTGTCGTAGGCGGCGTCCAGGTTGAACTGGTAGCCGGCGTTGACGGCGGCCACGCGCGGGGCCCGGCCCTGGAGGCCGAAGCCGTTGCCCCGGTTGCCGGGTTCGTCGTCCAGGCGGCGGGTGAGGTACCACTCGACCTCCAGGCCGAGCACGGGGGAGAGCCCCTGCTCGGCGTAGCGGCGCAGCACCCGGCGCAGGACGGCGCGCGCGGACAGCGGGTGCGGGGTGCCGTCGCGCAGGTACTCGTCGCCGATCACCCAGGCGGTGCGCGGCCCGTCGCCGGGCAGCACCTGGAAGGTCAGCGGGTCGGGCACCAGGACGAAGTTGCCGGCGCCGGCGATCTCGTCGACGCCGATGCCGTGCTCGCCGAGGAAGTCGACGGCGACGGCGTGCCCGGTGTCGAACAGGAACGGGCCGGGGCTGAAGTTCATGCCGTCGCGCAGCACGCCGCGGAAGACCTGCGCGGTCAGCGTCTTGGAACGGGCGAGACCGTGCGGGTCGGCGAAGGCCAGCCGCACGAGGTCGACGTCGTCGAGGGCGGCTTCGACGCGTTCGGCGGCGGCGAGCTGCCCGGCGTCCCACAGCCCGTGGTCGGTGACGAACGACGGGCGTCCGGCGCCGCCCTCCGCGACGGGGGCGGACCATGACCTGGCATACATGGTTCAGAACGTCCTTTCGCCGGTGGTGACGGGGATGGGGCCGGTCGCGGGCGGGTGCGGCAGCGGCGCCAGCATCGCCTCCAGGCGGCGGGCCACCGTCAGGACGAGGTCGTCGGCGCCGACCGGGCCGACGAGCTGCAGACCGGCCGGGAGCCCGGAGCGGGTCAGCCCGGCGGGCAGGGACACGGCCGGCTGCCCGGTCATGTTGTACGGGTAGGAGGCGGGCGCCCAGGCCAGCCACATCAGGTCGCGCGGGTCGGACGCCCAGTCGGGGCCGATGGCGTCGGCCTCGAACGGCTCGACCGGCACGGTCGCCATGGCGAGCAGGTCGTAGCGGTCCATGACCGAGCGCAGGGTGGCGCGCAGGTTCTGTCGCACCTCCTCGGCCTGGATGACCCGCACCCCGCTGAGGGTGCGCCCGTGGCGGACGATCTCCAGGCGTCCGGGGTCGCAGAACGCCTCGTGCTCGGGCGGGGTGCCGGCCGCCTCGGTGGCGGCGAGGATGTCGACGACGGCCGGGTAGAGGTTCTGGCAGCGCACCTCGACGTCCTCGACCCGGTGCCCCTCGGCGACGAGCAGCTCCTTGCCCTGCTCGGTGACCCGGCGGATCTCCGGGTCGGTGCCCTCGTACTCGATCCAGCCGATCCTGAGGGCGCGCAGGTCGCGCGGGGAGTCCAGGGAGCCGAGCCCGGAGTCGGGGTCGGTGGGGTGGGGGCCCGCGATGACCTGGCCGAGCAGCCCGGCGTCGGCGACGCTCGCGGCGAGCGGCCCCTGGTGGGCGAGGCGGTCGGCGCCGTTGGGCCAGTAGGGCACCCTGCCGTACGACGGCTTGTAGCCGACGACGCCGCAGAACGCGGCCGGGATCCGGATGGAACCGGACCCGTCGGTGCCGAGCGCCCCCTCGCACAGTCCGGCGGCGACCGCGGCGCCGGCGCCGCCGGAGGAGCCGCCGGCGGTCAGCCGGGGGTCGTAGGGGTTGCGGGTCGGCGGGGCGACGCGGCCGACGGTGGAGGCGCTCCAGCCGAACTCGGAGGTGGTGGTCTTGCCGACGACGACGGCGCCGGCCGCGCGCAGCCGGGCCACCGCGGGGGCGTCCTCGCGGGGGCGGTCGTTGGGCAGCAGCGAGCCGCGGGTGGTGGGCAGGTCGCGGGTCTGCAGCAGGTCCTTGACGGAGACCGTGACGCCCAGCAGCGGCTGGTCCCACCAGGCCTCGCGGCCGCGTTCGCGGATGCGGGCGTCGGCCTGCTCGGCGGCCCGCAGGGCCTCCTCGCCCGCGACCGCGACGTAGGCGCCCGACGTGTCCCGCTCGCGGATGGCGCTCAGGACGGAACGGACGTGTTCGACGACGGTGATCTCCCCCCGGGAGAGGAGGTCCTTGATGTGGCTGATGCCGCGCGCGGTCATCGCAGCTCTCCTGTCCTTCAGCGGCGCTCGGGGAGCGGAACGGGGCGGGGCCCGCCGTGCGCGTCAGGACGCACGGCGGACCGGTCCGGCCTCGGGGGCGGCCGCCGCGGGATCGCCGCCCGCGATGGCCGACCAGTGCCAGGGCGAGTCGAACGCGGTGACCTCGAGCGGCGTGCCGGCCGCGGCCAGGGCGGCGGCCAGGCCCGTGGCCCGGGCCACCAGCGCGGAGACCCGGTGCACGGCGAGCAGGTCCTGCTCGTCGAAGGGGGTGCCCGCGCAGCGCAGCAGCCGCAGGTCGATGAAGCCGTCGAAGACCCGCCCGCCCACCTCGACGGCCTGCGGGGAGCGGATGGAGAACCGCACCTTGTTGTTGACGTGGCCGTGGTGGTGCTGGTCGGAGTAGAACGCGACGTCCGGGATCGTCGGCGGCACGAAGTGGTCGCGGGCGGCCACCTCGTCGGTGCGGGGCAGGTTGCCCGCGATGAAGTGCCAGGAGTTGTACTGCATGCGCGAGGACATCGCCCAGGCGGCGTCGGCGAGGCCGGCCGCGGAGCCGCCGTAGTGCCGTGCGGCCGACGGGCTCGGGACGACGCAGCAGAAGAAGCGGGTGATGTCCCAGTCGCAGATCTCCGGCCAGCGCTCCTCGCGCAGCGCCTCGATCAGGTCGGGCAGCGACCGCATGCCGCGGCTCATCGTGAAGTCGGCCTCGAACACCTCGGTGACCGCGGCCACCGTCTCGTGCACGAGGTGCTCCAGGCCGGTGCCGAAGCCGCCGGCCGGGCCGGCCAGCCAGCCGGGATCGGCGGCGAGGTCCTCGCCCAGCTCGTGCAGGGTGGCGCCGGACAGCGGCAGCCGCTCGGTGAGACGGGCGACCATCGCGTCCTCGCGGGCCCGGGCCCGCTCGCCGGGGGCCTGCGCCACGCGTTCGATCTTGTGCATGAGCGCGCCGTGGATCTCGCGGTACAGCTGGGCGCCGCGTCCGGCCTCGGCGCGGCGGGCGCGCAGGGCCACGGCGAGGTCGTTCAGGGCCGCGACGGTGGGCGCGGCGGCGGGCGGGACCGGAGTGCCGCCGGGGACGCCGTTGTAGCCCTGCCTGATCCGCTCCAGCATGTGGGCGACGTGGTCGACGGTCAGCTGGGTGTTGTTGGCCTCCTCGACGCGGCCGAAGCCGGCCGAGCGGATGAGGAGGGTCAGGCAGACGATCAGCTGGACGTCGTGGTCCGACCACAGTTCGAGCGGCAGGCCGCGCAGGCTGCTGAGCACGCAGTCCGGGTGGCCGGGCCACAGCGTCTTGCCGGTGAGGTTGTTGGCCTCACGGAAGTTGGTGTACTGCCGCTCCTGCTGGTAGAGCACGAACGGCGCGTTGCGCAGCGCCGCCTCCCTGGCCTGCGCCAGCAGCTCGTCGCGGCCCTCGGGGCCCTGCTCGTCGAGCCAGCGCCGGCAGTCGGCCGCGGTCTCCTCCAGACGGGCCGCGGCGGCGCGCATCCGCTCCCCGTAGGCGCGCAGGGCGCGGTCCGTCCAGGGCACCCGGCGCACGCCGCCGACCAGGCCGTCCTTCTTCAGCGGCCCCTGGGAGGGCACGCTCAGCACGATCCGGCCGGAGGTGGTCAGGCCGATCTCGCCGAGGAAGACGGTCTCGTCGCCGTCCGGCCGCTCGCCGGGGGCGTCCCCGGCCGCGTCCGGCGTGCGCCAGGTCAGGCCGCACAGCGCGTGCAGCGCGGCCTCCTCGGCGGCGGTGAGCGCGCGCAGCTGGACGTCGGCGGGCACATGGCCGTCGAGGGTCAGCAGCACCTCGACGAAGGGGCGCAGGCCCTCTTCCTCCTCGGCGCGCCGCCAGGTCCGCTTCAGCAGGCCCGGGAACCCCGCCTCGGGGTCGAACTCGCGGTCCGGCTTGACGGTGCCCGCGGGAATGCCGAGGCGGCTGGGGCGGCGGCTGATCCGCTTGCGCGCGTTGATCTGGCGGCGCGACTCGCCGCGTTCGGACAGCCCGCTCATTTCGTGTCCCCGGCGGTCAGTTCGATGTGGTTCCACATCGTCTCGTCGGTCGGTGTCCAGTCCTCGTCGACGTAGATGCAGTCGACGGGGCACTCCAGGACGCACGAGGGGCAGCCCGAGCACAGCTCGGGGATGATCACGACGTCCAGGCCGCGGTCGAAGATGGCCCCGAACTCCTCGGGGCAGCTGCGCAGGCAGGTGTCACAGGTGATGCACTCGGACTTCTCGATGCGGCGCGGCGGTTTCTTCCAGTTGTCGGGGCGGGTGCGCTGGGCGATCCGCTCGGCCCGCCCGGACAGCGCAGCCGACGAGGCGATCTTTTTCACGGGCAGGGACCCCTCTGACGAGTCTTCCGGCCACAGCCGGAAACCGGACGCATCCGATGTTCGGCGCGCCCCCTAGACCGGGCCCGGAGCCCGGATGGGGAGCGGGTCGAACCGCGGCGGCTCCGGCCTGGTTCCGTCCGCCCTGTCGGCGGTCGGGGTCGTCGTGGAGCGGCCGCCTCGATGACCGGGCGAACAGCACGGCCTTCCCACGGGCGTGGGCCGGGAAGCTGCCGCCCGCGGGACCTGCGGCGCGGGCAGCAGCACGGTTCCCCCGAGGGGGACACGCCCAAGGCTGCGGCGCTGAGGGCCGCGACCGCCTTGGGCGTGCCACGGCACGGTCCGGAGCAGTTCACCGCACAGGGTCCGGACCGCGGCTTGCACGTGCGCTGTGCGGGGCCCGTCAGGGGTCACCCGGCGGACGGTGCCGTGATCAGGTCCATGCCCGGGTAGCGGCCGGTGACGAAGCCCGCGGCTTCGTAGACCGGTTTCCCGGCCTCACTGGCGTGCAGTTGGATGTAGTGGATGCCTGCCCCGTGGAGCCAGCCGACCAGTTCGTCCACGATGTGGCGTGCGTGGCCACGGCCACGGGCAGGGGGGTCGGTCACGATGCCGTCGAGGTAGCCGCGGCGCCCGTCGGGCTGGCACGGTCCGGGCAAGTGGTAGGTGATCCAGGCCATGCCGCAGGCGAGGATGGGGTCGCCGGGGCCGCCGCCGACGACGAGGCAGACGCAATCGTCGCGGCGGTTGATGCGTTCGTCGAACCAGTCGCGGGCGATCCGCCGCCACGGCGCGCCGGTCGGTCCGGGATCGGTACCCAGGCTCTCCAGCGCGACGGCGCGCAGCCGGATCAGTTCTGGTATGTCGGCCGTGGAGGCCTTGCGAGGCTGCATGTCGTGGTTACCCTCGTTTCGGCCCGGTTCAACGGGCCATGGTGAGCAGGACGCGGCCGAAGGGACGCTCCTCGACCAGATGACGCTGCGCTTCGGCCGCCTGTTCCAGCGGGAACACGCGGGCGACGGCGGGGGAGATGCGGCCCGCGTCCAGCCATTCCAGCAGGGTCACGCGGGCGGCGCGGGCGACGTCCGGCGGGGTCATCGTGAACGTGTAGCCGTAGGCGGTGGCGTTCTTCCACATCAGGTCGGTGACGTTCACCGTGCCTTCGGCGCCGCCGGAGTATCCGACACCGACGTAGACACCGCCGTGCGCGAGGGAGGCGATGCAGGGGCCGAGCAGTGGACCGGCGACGCCGTCGACCACGACGTCCACGCCCCTGCCGCCGGTGATGCGCGCGACGCCGTCGGTCAGGGACTCGCAGGACAGGTCGATGACGTGCTGGTGGCCGGCGGCGCGGGCGGCTTCGGCTTTGTCGGTGCGGCTCGCGGTGGAGACGGTCAGGGACGCGCCGAGTTCGCGGGCCACCTCCACGGTGCCCATGCCGACGGAGCCGCCGATGCCCGGCGCCAGGACGGTACCGCCGGCCTTCAGCCCGGCGAGCCTGGTCAGAACGAGGTAGGCGGTGCTGTATCCGGCACCGGCGAACAGCGCGCAGGCGGCCTCGTCGCTCACCCCGTCGGGGACCGGTATCAGCTGGTCGGCGTCCGCGGTCAGTTGCTCGCGCCAGGTGCCGTCGGTGCGCCAGCCGAGCCCTCCGCCGCAGACCACGACGCGCGCCCCCTGCGCCAGGCCGGTCGCCCCGGGGTCGGTGATGCGCCCCACCGCACCGCCGCCAGGTACATGGGGCGGCTTCTGGTGCAGGGAGGGGTCCATCCGGCCCGCCCTGATGGTGTCGTCGGCCGGGCTCACCTCGGCGTAGGACAGCTGGACCGACGCCCGGCCGCCGGTGGCCGATTCGGCCGGACGGTCCACGAGCTGCAGTTCCTCGTAGCCGCCGTGGCGCCGGTACTCGATCGCCCGCATGGCGTTCCACCTCCGTACGTCGGATCACGGACCGTCCGGCGGCCCCTGGTGACCCAAGTCAATGAAACAGGTCCTGTTACAACTGTGCACAGGGTGGGCCGACCGGCCCGGTTCGGGGGTTCAGGCGGAGCGGGCGGTCAAGGTTTCTCGCAGGACGTCCGCGATCGAAACCCCCGCGAACTCCCGCCGGACGGCCTCCTCCGCGTCGGCGTAGACGTGGCGCAGCGCGGGCTGGATGCCGTGGCCGACGGGGCACGCCCGGTTCGGTTCGCCGCGGTGCAGGGCGAACAGCGGCTCGTCGTGCACCGCGCGAAAGACGTCGAGCAGCGCGATGGACTCCGGGGCGCGGGCCAGCGTCCAGCCGGCCCCCGCGCCGTGTCGGACCGTCACCAGTCCCGCCTTCCGCAGATCGGCGAGACTGCGCCGGATCACGACCGGGTTGGTGGCCACGCTCGTGGCGATCTGGTCCGAGGTGACCACGTCGCGTCCGCGGCCGTGTACCAGGGCCATCCAGGTCAGCACATGGACGGCGACCGTCATTCTGCTGTTCGCGCTCACATCTTCCACCCCCTTGCTGCAACGATAACAGTTACAGCAAGGGTCTCGGCCGGGGGTCGGGCGGTTCGCTCCGGAAGAACGACGAAGCATCCTCTGAGCCGCAGCGGTGAGGGACCACACGGGTGCCTGGGCTACCGCCGGTCCGTATCAGCCCTTCGGCCCGGGCGGTGACGGAGCCCTTCCAGGGTCCCGTCCACGAAGTCGCACCGGGCCGAGTACGCGCAGACACCGGAAGAACGTCACCCGGTCCATGGTGCGCACAGCAAGCCGTCCCGCTTCCTGGGCCGGGACGCCCTGCTCGTCCTCCGGCCGCCGGACACTCCGGCCGGAGGACGAGGAACGGGCTCAGGCCCGGGACGCGGCCCGCGCGGGTGCGGTCGCCCGGCGGGCGTCGCCGCGCCCGTCGGCGAGGTCCAGCAGCAGCTGCTTGACCTCGGTGGCCGCCAGCCGGCCGGGCAGGGCGCCGGGGGCGGAGCACAGCACCACCGGACCGTCGTCGTCGCTCGCCGGGAGGCGGCCGTGGCTGCCACGGACGGGTGAGGGGTCCAGGGGCACGACCGCCATGCGGTAGCGCATGCCGAGCTTCTTGCGGGCCAGGGCGGTGGCCGCCCTGGCCCTGACGTAGGGGTCGGCGGGGTCGAGGAACAGCTCGGCGGGGTCGTAGCCGGGTTTGCGGTGGATCTCGACGAGCTGCGCGAAGTCGGGGGCGCGGTCGTCGTCGAGCCAGTAGTAGTACGTGAACCAGGCGTCCGGCTCCGCGACGGCGACCAGCTCGCCGGAGCGCGGATGGTCCAGGCGGTGGGCCTTCTTGCCCTCGTCGTCGAGGAGCTGCCCGATGCCCGGCAGGCCGTCGAGGGCGACGCGGACGGCGTCGAGGTCCTCGGGACGCTGCACGTAGACGTGGGCGATCTGGTGGTCGGCGACCGCGAAGGCGCGGGAGGCCGTCGGGTCGAGGTACTCCATGCCGTCCTGGGTGTGGACCTCCAGCAGGCCGGCGCGGCGCAGGGCGCGGTTGATGTCCACGGGCCGGTTCACGCGGGTGATGCCGTACTCGGACAGCGCGACGACGGTGCGGCCCTGCGCACGGGCGTCGTCGAGGAGCGGGGCGAGCGCCGCGTCCAGGTCGGCGGCGGCCTTCAGGGAGCGCGGGTCGTCGGGACCGAAGCGCTGCAGGTCGTAGTCGAGGTGCGGCAGGTAGGCGAGCGTCAGGTGCGGGTCGCGGGAGGTCATCACGTACCGGGTGGCGTCGATGATCCACTGGCTGGAGGCCAGGCCCGCGCCCGGCCCCCAGTAGCTGAACAGCGGGAAGGTGCCCAGGCGTTCGGTCAGCTCGTCGTGCAGGGCCGGGGGCCGGGTGTAGCAGTCGGGTTCCTTGCGGCCGTCGGCGTAGTAGACGGGGCGGGGGGTGACCGTGTAGTCGGTGTCGGCGCCCATGGCGTACCACCAGCAGATGTTGGCGACCGTGTAGCCGGGGTGGGCGCGGCGGGCGGCGTCCCAGACGCGTTCGCCCTCGATCAGCCGGTGGCTCTGCCGCCACAGCAGGACCTCGCCGAGTTCGCGGAAGTACCAGCCGTTGCCGACGATGCCGTGCTCGGCGGGGGAGCGGCCGGTGAGGAAGGTGGCCTGCACCGAGCAGGTGACCGCGGGCAGCACGGTCTCCAGCGGGGCGCTCGAGCCCCGCTCGCCCAGCGCGGCCAGGTGCGGCATGTGGGCGAGCAGCTTCGGAGTCAGGCCGACGACGTCCAGCACGAGCAGGGGTGCGGGCCCTTCGGGGCGGGTCATGGCAGTTCCTTCAGGCCGTGGTCGGTCAGCAGGTCGCGGGCGAGGGACAGCTCGGCGGCGATGCCGTCGGCGAGCCCGTCGGCGTCGCGGGGGCGCACGTCCGGCGGCAGCGCCTGCCAGGTGTACGTCTCCACCTCCAGGTGCCGGGTCAGCGGCCGGTCGCCGCCCACCAGGACGGACAGCGCGCGGCGCAGCACGGGCAGGGTGGAGGTCAGGGGCGGGGTGGGCGCCGCGTGCAGCGGCACGTGGAAGTGGGAGCGCCAGGGGCTGTCGGTGGGCAGCCGGGTGCCGGCCAGGGCGGGAGCGAGGTCGTCGGTGCCGCGCAGGCCGGCGGCGGTCCGGGTGCGGGTCTGGTGCAGGAAGCGCGGCTCGGCGAACGCGGCCAGGGCGGTCCGTGCCTCGGGGCGGTCCGGGTGTTCGACGTGCAGTGCCGCGGACACCTGGGCCTTGACCACGCCGACGCCGGCCGCGGTCAGCGCGGGCAGGGCGGTCTCCGGCTCCTCGAAGGAGGTGGCCAGGTGGCAGGTGTCGACGCAGACGCCGATGCGGTCGTGGCCGATCGCGGTGAGCGGGGCGATCGCGTCGTGGGTGGTCTCCACGACGCAGCCGGGCTCGGGTTCCAGGCCGACGCGGATGGAGCGGCCGGTCAGTTCCTCCAGGACGTCGAGGCGTTCGGCCAGGGTGACCAGGGCGCCGCGGGCCTTGTCGGCGCGGGTGTCGTCGTAGGCGGTGCGCCAGGCCAGCGGCAGGGTGGAGACGGTGCCCTCGGCGACGTCGTCGGGCAGCAGGCCGGCCAGGATCCGGGCGAGCGCGAGGGTGTGGGCGAGCCGGCGCGGGTCCGCCCAGTCCGGCCGGTACACGCGGTACTTGACCTCGCCGGCGCCGAATCCCTCGTAGGGGAAGCCGTTGAGGGTGACGACCTCCAGCCCGTGGCGGTCGAGTTCGTCGCGCAGGGTGCGCAGGGCGCGCGGGTCGCTGTCCAGGGTGCGGGCGGCGCCGGCGGCCAGCCACAGGCCGACGCCGAGCCGGTCCACGCCCAGGCGACGGCGCACGGGCGCGCAGTGGGCGCCCAGCTGGGCGAGCACCCCGTCGAGGTCCTCGGCGGGGTGCACGTTGGTGCAGTACGCGAGGTGGACGACGCTGCCGTCCGGGTGGCTGAAGCGCACCGGGTCACCGCCCGGCGGGCACGGGGTGCGCCGGGGCGCCGCGCAGGATCGAGTTGCCCTCGTGGGTGGGGCCGGTGGCGGCGACGTCGAGGTCGAGGCGGCCGCTGAGGGAGTAGAAGGCGACCGGGTTGCGCCACAGCACGAGGTCCACCTCGTCCTCGGTGAACCCCGCGGCGAGCATGGCGTCGCCGACCTTGCGGGTCTTCAGCGGATCGCTCCTGCCCCAGTCGGCGGCCGAGTTGACCAGCACCCGCTCGGGGCCGAACTCCTTCAGCACGGCGACCATGCGCCGCTCGTCCATCTTGGTGTCCGGGTAGACGGAGAAGCCGAGCCAGCAGCCGGCCTCCCGGGCCGCGGCGACGGTGGTCTCGTTGAGGTGGTCCAGCAGCACCCGCCCGGCCGGCAGGGCGGACTCCCGTACGACGTCCAGCGTGCGGTGGAGCCCGGCGAGCTTGTCGCGGTGCGGGGTGTGCACCAGGGCGGGCAGGCCGTGGTCGGCGGCGAGCTGGAGCTGTGCGGCCAGGGCGGTGTCCTCGGCCGGGGTCATGGAGTCGTAGCCGATCTCCCCGACCGCCACGACCTGGTCCTTCACCAGGTAGCGGGGCAGCTCGTCCAGGACCGGCAGGCAGCGCGGGTCGTTGGCCTCCTTGGGGTTGAGGGCGATCGTGCAGTGGTGCGCGATGCCGTACTGGGCGGCGCGGAAGGGCTCCCAGCCGAGCAGCGTGTCGAAGTAGTCGAGGAAGGAGGCGACCGAGGTGCGGGGCTGGCCGAGCCAGAACGCGGGTTCCACCACCGCCCGGACCCCCGCGGCGTACATGGCCTCGTAGTCGTCGGTGGTCCGGGACGTCATGTGGATGTGCGGGTCGAAGATGCGCATTACCGTTCCTCCTCGGTCAGGGCGAGCGCGTGGTGCAGGTCCTCGGGGACCTCTCGTGCGGCGGCGGTGCGTTCGTCCGCGAACGCGCGCAGCATCCGGGCCAGCTCCCCGTCCCCGCGGGCCCGCTCGGCCAGGGCGCCCACGCGGCTCACCGGGACGCCGGTGAACAGGCACTTGAGCACCGCGTGCCGCCAGGCGTGGGCGTCCAGGTGCCGGGCGGCGTAGGGGCCGACGGCGGCGGCCAGCAGGCCGGTGTCGTTGGTGCGCAGGGCGTCCTCGACCAGCGGCACTCCGTGCGCGGGCGCGAGGTCCAGCCGCGGCAGGGCCAGCAGCACGGCGCGGCGCTCGGCGGCCGTGCCCTGCCGGTACAGCCGGGTCACGGTGGCCGCGTCGGGCCGGGCGGCGGCCAGCAGGTCCACCCGGGCGGCGTCGCCGAGGGCGCGGCAGCGGCGGCCGGCCTGGGCGAAGAGCAGCTCCCAGCCCGGGTCCCCGGCTGCGGCCGCGGCGCAGGACCGGGCGAGCCATTCGCGCGCCTCCTGTCCGGCGCCGGGTGCGGGCGGGGGGACGGCGGGGTCCGTCTCGGCGTGGACGGCGGTCATCCGGTGCCTCCGTTTCGCAGGAAGTGCAGGGATCGCGCGGCGAGTTCGGGTCCGGCGTGCGAGTGGCGGGGCAGTTCGACCACGGTCAGCCCCCGGTAGCCGGTGGCGGCCAGCGCGGCCAGGACGGGCGGGAAGTCGATCTCGCCCTCGCCGAACGGCAGGTGCTCGTGGACGCCGCGGCGCATGTCCTCGATCTGCACGTGCCTAAGCCAGGGCGCGGCCTCGCGCACGCAGTCGGCGGGCGGCAGGGGCTCCAGGCACTGGCAGTGGCCGATGTCGAGGGTCAGGCCGAGCGGGGGCGGGTCGCCGAGGTCGGCCCGCAGCCGGTGGAAGCCGGCCAGGTCGCCCAGCAGGTGACCGGGCTCGGGTTCGATCGCGAGCGGGACCCCGGTGTCCTCCGCGACGTCGAGGACCGGTTCGAGGGCGTTCGCCAGCCGCTTCCAGGCGGTGTCCGGATCGGTCCCGGCCGGTGTCACGCCGCTGAAGCAGTGCACGGCGTGCGCGCCGAGGTCGGCGGCGACCCGCAGGGCGCGGACCAGCAGCCGGACGCGCATCCCGCGGGCGTCCTCGTCCTCGTCCAGCAGGGTGGGCGCGTGTTTGCGGCGCGAGTCCAGGACGTAGCGGCCGCCGGTCTCCACCGTGACCTGCAGCCCGAGCCGGTCCAGGCGGCGCGCGAGGCGGGCGGTGCGCGCGCTCAGGTCCGCCGCCAGCGGGTCGAGGTGCATGTGGTCGAGGGTCAGTCCGACGCCGTCGTAGCCGAGGTCGGCGAGCAGGGCGAGCGCGTCGTCCAGGCGCAGGTCGGTCAGCCCGTTGGTGCCGTAGCCCAGGTTCAGCCGGCTCATGTGGTGCTCACCTTCCGCGCCAGCCGGGCCGCGACCGGGGCCAGCGCCGCGGTCAGCAGACCGGACACGGGCGCCCCGGCCCGGGCCGCGAGCGCCGCCTGCAGACAGACGGTGGCCCTGATCCCGGCGCCGACCGCCCGCTGGACGAGCACGGGCGAGGGGTTGAGGGCGGCGTGCGCCAGCGGCGGGGCGGCCGTGGAGAGGTAGCCGAGCGCCAGGGCGGTGCGTACGGCGTGCCGGTCCGCGGCCGGGCGGTGCGCGGCGGGCAGCAGGCTCGCGGTCACGGCCGCGGTGGCCGCGAGCGCCGTGAGCGGGGCCGCCGGCGAGCCGCCCTCGGTCTCGCGGCGGGAGACCAGGGTGACGGCACAGGTGTGGCCGGCCAGGGTGGCCGCCGGGGCGAGCGCCGGGCGCAGCGGGCGGCCGGTGGCGGCCGCCCCCATCAGCAGGTCCAGTCCGCGCGCGGCGGCCATCGCGGCGGGACCGGCCGGGGTGTGCTTCAGCTTCAGGTCGTACGCCCACACCGTGGCCGCCAGCGGTACGGCGACGGCCAGGGTCCGCCGGCCGGCGCAGGCGGCCAGGGCCAGGCCCGCCGCCGTCAGCGTGCCCGCCGCCGCCAGCGCGGCACGCGGCCGCACGCGGCCCGAGGGCAGCGGGCGGTGCGGGCGCTGCACCGCGTCCTCCTCGTGGTCCGCCCAGTCGTTGAGGGCCATGCCCGCCTCGTACAGGCACACCGAGGCGCCCACCGCGAGGGCGGTCGTCCGTCCGGGCCGCGCCCCGGCGGCCGCGGCGCCGGCCAGCGCGTCGCCGGGCACCGTGAACACCGCGGGAGCCCGCAGCAGTTCGGCCCAGGCCCGGGCGGTGGCGGCGACGGGGACCGCCGGGCGGGCGGCGCGGCCGGCGGTGACGGCCGTGGAGGCGGTGCGCGCCGTGGCGGCGGGGCGGGGCCGCAGCCGCCGGACCACGCCGGTGGAGGTGAGGCTCACCGGTGCTCCCCCAGCCGGTCGGCGAACGCCAGCAGGGCCGCGTACTGCTGGGCCAGGGACGTGCTGTCGCCGTCGGGGTCCTTGAAGTAGAAGCCGAGCTCGGGCCGGGGCCCGGACAGGCCCGCCTCGTGGGCGCGGGCCAGCAGTCGCGCCAGGTCCAGCACGAGCGGCGCGGCGAGCGCGGAGTCGCAGCCCTGCCAGATGGTCTGCAGCACCATGCGGGTGCCGAGGAAGCCCTCGAAGGCGACGTGGTCCCACGCCGTCTTCCAGTCCCCGAGCGCGGGGACGTCGTCGATGTGCACGTCGCCCTCGGGCCGCATGCCCAGGTTGTCGACCAGCACCCGCTCCTTGCCGGCGTTCTTCGCGGCGGCGGCCGCCGGGTCGGCGAGCGCGGCCCCGTCGCCGCCGCCGAGCAGGTTCGTGCCCGACCAGGCCCGCACGTGAAGGGCCCGCTGGCGGAACATCGGCGCCAGCACCGCCCGCAGCAGGGTCTGGCCGGTCTTGCCGTCCCGGCCCGCGTACGGCGTCCCCGCGCGGGCGGCCTCGTCCGCCAGTCGCGGATGGCCCAGTCCGGCCGAGGGGGTGAAGTTGACGTAGGAGCAGCCGGTGCGCAGGGCGGCCGCCGCGTACAGGGAGCTGGCCGGCCACTCGCCGGGGCCGGGGACGGGCTCGGTGGAGGCGACGTTCACCACGACGGTGCGGACGGCGCCGGTGGCGCGCGTGAACTCCCGCAGGTCCGTGGCGAACGCGTCGATCAGTTCCTCGGTGCCGCGCTCGTCGCCGGCCAGCGGACCGCCGGGGCGGATGCGGCTGTCGGCGGCGGCCAGTTCGGCGTGCACGGCGCCCGGCAGCCAGTGCGGCAGCACGCCCTGTGCGGCGAGCTGCTCGGCCCGTTTGGGCAGCGGGCTGCTGCTGGTGTCGTGGCCGCCGAAGACCAGGCAGGACAGCTCGGGCAGACCGCTGTGGGCGAACGCGGGCGTCTCGGTGACCAGGCCGGTGGGCGCGAGCAGCCCTCCCGCGAGGGCCGCGCAGCCGGCGACGGTCGTCGTGGCGACCGAGCCCCGGGCACCGACCAGCCACACGCCGGTGGGCCCTGCTGCGGCGGGAGTGTGGGCGTGTACGGACACGGGCGGCCTCCTTGGACGTCGGATGGGTCCGCGCAAGCGGATGCCCGGCCAGAATGCCGATCCGTGCGGCCGGCAGCCGTCCCTCTCCGGTCGCCGTCGAGCGGCGGCCGAGCGGTTCCCCACCGGAGGCCCGGCCACCGCTCGACCACCTCGTGCTCCGCGTCCCGGGCAGGCCCGGGCACGGCAGCGGCCCCGCCGGCGGGGGGAGCCGGCGGGGCCGTGAGGGGAAGGGCGGCCTCGGGGGAGGCGCGGTGGGTCCGTGTCGGGCCGGCCTCAGTACCAGACGCGCACCAGCTGGCCGTTCGTGCCGACGGAGTGGTTGGTGACGTACACGCAGCCGAAGATGTCGACCCCGAGACCGGAGGGCTGCCGCAGCCTGTCGCCGGTCGGGATGGTGGTGACCTTCTTGGTGCTCAGGTCGATCTCGGACAGCGAGCCCGGCGTCGGAGCCCCGGCCAGCGAGGAGGAGCTGTAGGACAGGGCCAGCAGGTCGCCCTTCCAGTCGAAGGCGATGTCCACGATGTTGGTCAGCCCGGAGACGAAGACCTGCGGCTGCTGGCCCGGCGGCACCTTCCAGATGCGCGAGCCGCCGACCTGGCCGCCTCCCATGTCGGCTATGTAGAGCGTGCCGTCCGAGCTCTTGACGATGCCGGTGGGCACCGACTCGGCGGTGCCGTTCTTCGGCATCAGGTACTTGGTGGAGGTGGTGCCGTCGCCCGGAGCGGCGATCACGTCGTTCGAGCCGGCGTCGGTGGCCAGGAAGCCCGTGCCGTCCTGCACGAACCGCCACGGGTTGCCGTTGATGTCCCCGCCGTCGGGGTTCAAGGTGGCCTCGTGGGTGACCAGGTCGCCGAGGATCTTGCCGTCGCCGGTGCGGTAGACGGTGCCCAGCGGCTTGGCGGAGTCGCCGAGGGAGGAGCGCAGCTCGGGGGTGCCGGGGCCGCCGAAGGCGGACAGCACGGTGTAGCCGCCGCCCGCGGTGGTGCTGCGCACGGCCTGGGACGGGCCGCTGGCGTTGACGGTGGTGGGGTCGGCGGCGCCGACGGCGACGGAGGGCAGGCCGGTCACCACACGGCTCATGGTGCCGCCGAACGGCACCTTGACGACGGCGCCGGTGGCGCCCAGGCACCGGGTGCCCGCGGCGCAGCCCGGCAGGCCCTCGCCGGACTCGGCCACCAGCACCGAGCCGTCGGACTGGGCGGTGATGCCGCGGGGGTTCTTCAGGCCGGAGGCGATGACCGTCAGCGTGGCCGCGGGCTTCTCCTCCGCCCCCGCCTGGGCCGGGACGGCGGCCGACGTGGCCGTCAGCATCAGCGCCGCGGCGGCGGCCGCCGGCAGGACCTTCTTCCAGGAGGTGAGTGAATTCGACATGTCTCTCCTTCGCTGCATGCTTCCCCCGATTTTTCGGAGAGCCGGATGCGAAACCTGCGCCACCATAGGGGAGCTGACGGGTGTGTTTGACCGCTTATTTTCCGCACTTAAACAGAGTTAATTCGGGCGCGATCGGAATTCGAGCGGCCCTCCAGTGAGTCCCGAAAATTATTCCTACCGTGGACAGCCGGGTCCCTTGCCCGTTCGGCGGCTGGGACGGAACGAGCATTTACTGCACGGGAGGAATCGCATGCCCGAACTGCCGCCCCCTTCAGTGGTCCGCGACCTGGAAAAACAGCGGGCGGAACTCCAGAAGCAGGTCAGGGAAATGGCGCCGCCGCCCTTCGCCCTGCTGGAACTGATCATGGGTTCGATGATCACGCAGGCCCTGCGGGCGACCGCCGAGCTGCGGGTGGCCGAGGCGCTGGCGGACGGCCCGCTCGCCCCGGAGGAGCTCGCCGGGCGCGTCGGCGCGAACCCGGACGCCCTGGGCCGGGTGCTGCGGCTGCTGGCCAGTCAGGGCGTCTTCGCAGGCCACCCGGACGGCACGTACGGGCTGACCCCGATGGGCGAGGCACTGCGCGCCGACCACCCGATGACGATGCGGGACATCGCGCTGCTGATGGGGCACCCGACCCACTGGGAGGACTGGAGCGCCTTCCTGGAGACGGTGGTCACCGGCGAGCCCAGCCTGCCCAAGCTGCGCGGCATGAGCGCGTTCGAGTACCTGGAGAGCAACCCGGAGTACGGCGCGGTCTTCATCAACGGCATGGGCAACATGTCCGCCACCGAGACCGACCCGGTGGCCGCCGCCTACGACTTCTCCGCCTTCGGCACCGTGCTGGACTTCTGCGGCGGGCAGGGCGGGCTGCTGTCGGGCATCCTGCGCGAGGCGCCGCAGACCCGCGGCATCCTGTTCGACCCGCGCGTCGAGGCCAACGGGGCGGCCGAGTTCCTCGCCCGGCAGGGGATCGCGGACCGCTGCACGACCGTGGCCGGTGACATGTTCGGCCCGGTGCCCGCCGGCGCCGACGCCTACGTCCTCAAGCACATCGTGCACGACTGGCCCGAGGAGGAGGCGCTGAGGATCCTGCGGAACGTGCGGGCGGCCGTGCGGCCGGGCGGCAAGCTGCTGCTGGTCGAGATGGTCGTGCCGGAGCAGGGCGACCAGCCGCACTCGGGCAAGCTGGTCGACCTGTGGCTGATGCTGTTGGTCGGCGGCCGGGAGCGCACGGCCGGCCAGTACGCCGACCTCCTGGCCCGCGCCGGCTTCCGGCTGGAGCGCGTCGTGGAGACGGCGGCCGCGGTGTCGGTCGTCGAGGCCGTACCGGTCTGATCGTCCCACCGGATCCGTCGAGGCCCCGGCCGCGCCCCGTGAGGGGCGCGGCCGGGGCCTCGGTCGTCGGCCGGGGCACTCGGCCGTGCGCCCGGCCCCGCCGGTGGGCGGGGCCGGGCGGGGGAGGGACGCGCGCCGGGGAAGGGGCCGGCCGCCCGGCGGTCCGGTGCGACGGGGGGTGTGCGCCGGAGGCCGGGCGGCCGGAGGGGAGGCGGGTCAGCGGGCCGCCGGGCCGAACCAGCGTTCCAGGGCGGGGGCGAGACCGGCGGCCGCCGGGGCGCCGGCCCAGGCCACGTAGCCGTCGGGGCGGACCAGGACGGCCGTCGCCCCGGCCAGCACCTCGGTGCCGGCGGCGTCCGCGGCGGTCACGGTCGCCACGTCCACGCGGCCCTGCCAGCCGGCCGCCGCGTCCCGCACCCCGGCGTCGTCGGCCAGGTCCAGCAGCACCCCGCGCCCGGCGTGCAGCAGTTCGGCGATCCGAAGTTCGCCGTCCTCGCCCACCAGCGTCCGCGGCGGCATCCTGCGGCCCACGAGCGGGTGGCCGTCGGCCTCCTGCTCCCCGAGGTCGTAGCGGATGTCGAGGTGGCTGACGACGCCCGAGAGGTGCTTCTTGACGTCCTCGTACTGCAGCAGTTCGGCGAACAGTTCGCGCAGCGGGTCCGCCTGCTCGCCGCCGAGGAAGATGGTGCCCTGGGCGCGGGTGTTCATCAGCAGCCGCCGGCCCACCGGGTGCCGCTCGGCGTGGTAGCTGTCGAGCAGCGCCTCGGGTGCCGCCCCGCGCGTGACCAGGGCCAGCTTCCAGCCGAGGTTGACCGCGTCCTGCACACCGGTGCTCAGCCCCTGCCCGCCGGCCGGGAGGTGGATGTGGGCGGCGTCGCCGGCCAGGAAGACCCGGCCGCGCCGGTACCGGGAGGTCTGGCGGGTGGCGTCGGTGAAGGAGCTGACCCACTTCGCGCTGCCGTGGTGGATGTCCTCCCCGGTGATGTGCTCCCAGGCGTCGGCGACCTCCTCGAACGGGACGGTCGCGTCGCGGTCGCTGGCCGGGGTGCCGTGCGGGCAGACGATGAGCCGGTTCACGCCGTCGCCCAGCGGGCCGACCATGACCATGCCCCTGGGCAGCCGCTCACCGAGGTAGCGCGGGCGCAGTTCGCAGCCGACGACGTCGGCGACGTACATCTTGCGGCTGGCCGGGATGCCGGGGAAGTCGAAGCCGGCCGCCTTGCGGATGCGGCTGCGCGAGCCGTCGCAGCCCACCAGGTACGAGGCGCGCAGCCGCCGCGGCCCCTCGGGGGTCTCCAGGGCGACCTCGACGGCGTCGCCGTCCAGGAAGCCGTCGGCCAGCTCGGCGAACTCCCAGCCCCGCCGGATGTCCGCGCCCAGTTCGGTGGCCCACTTCTCCAGGACCTCCTCGGTCTTCCACTGCAGCACGCCGCGGGCGCCGAAGTGGGAGTCCGGGAGCACGGAGTAGTCGAACTGCACGCCCCCGAAGTGGCCGACCGGCATGGTCTCCAGGCCGCCCCAGCGGGGCAGCAGTCCGCGCTGGTCGAACGTCTCCATCGTGCGGGCGGTGAAGCCCAGGCCGCGCGACTGCATGGTGGGTTCGGTCAGCTTCTCGACCACGACGACGCGTGCTCCGCCGAGGGCGAGTTCCCCGGCGAGCATCAGGCCGGTCGGCCCCGCGCCCACGACGACGACATCGGTGTCCACCGCTGTCCCTTCCATGGTGTTCCCTTTCTTCAGAATCGTCCTTGGCGCTTGCGGTGGGGGGAGGGGGCCGGGGCGGCCTACCGGCCCGCGGGCGGGCCGAACCAGCGGCTCAGGGCTGTGCGCAGCCCCTCCTCGCGGGAGCCCTCGCCCACCCAGGCGACGTGGCCGTCCGGGCGCAGCAGCACGCGGTCGGCGCCGTGCAGGGGGCCGGGGTCCTCCGGGAGGGCCGCCACCGCGCCCACCCGGTCCGTCCAGCCGTCGGGCGGCCCGGCCGGGTCGCCGCCGCGCAGGTCCAGCAGGACGCCCTTGCCGGTGCGCAGCAGCTGGGCGGGGTGGAGCCGGCTGCGGCCGGTGTGCAGCACGGTGTGCGGCATCCGGGCGCCGAGCAGCGGGTGCGCGGGGCCGCCGACGTCGTAGCGCACGTCCAGGCCGCTGATCATGCCCGCGAGGTGGGCCCGCACGTCCTCCTGGGCGATCAGCTCGCTGAGCACCGTGCGCAGGGGCTCCACGCTGCGGTCGCCGAGCAGCATGTGGGCCTGGGCCCGGATGTTGGCCAGCACCCGCCGGCCGACCGCGTGCCGTTCGGTGTGGTAGGTGTCCAGCAGCTCGTCGCCGGCCTTGCCGCCCAGGTGCAGGGCCAGCTTCCAGCCGAGGTTGAAGGCGTCCTGGATGCCGAGGTTGAGGGCCTGCCCGCCGATCGGCATCTGCTGGTGGGCGGCGTCGCCCGCGAACAGGATCCGGCCGTGCCGGTAGTGGGTGAGCTGGCGGGAGGCGTCGCCGAAGGCGTTGACCCACAGCGGTGTCCCGCCGCTGATGTCCTCGCCGGTGACCCGCTTCCAGACGGTGACGATCTCCTCGAACGAGGCGTCGGCGGTGCGCTCGCGGGCGGACGAGCCGAACTCGTGCACCATCACCCGGGTCACGCCGTCGGGGCGGCGCGCGGCGATGGCGAGGCCCTGGTCCAGGCGCTGGAAGCGCCGGCCGGGGATCTCTATGCCGTCGACGTCGGCGCGGATCAGCTCCCGCCCGGCGTCCTGGCCGGGGAAGTCGGCGCCGAGCAGGCGGCGCACGGTGCTGTCCTCGCCGTCGCAGGCCACCAGGTAGCGGCAGCGCAGGCGCAGCACGCCGTCCCGGCCGGTCGCCTCGGCCTCCACCCAGTCCCCCACCTCGCCGACGGCGACGAGTTCGTGCCCGCACCTCAGCTCGGCGCCCAGCGCCAGCGCCCATTCCTCCAGGACCGCCTCGGTCTTGGTCTGCGGCACCTTCCACTGCCCCGGGTGGGTGCTGGGCAGGGTGAGGTCGAGGGGGACGCCCCCGAAGTGGCCGCGGGGCTCGTCCGGCGGGGTGGCGAAGTCGGGCAGCAGCCCCCGGCTGTCGAGGATCTCCATGGTGCGGGCGTGCAGCGTGGAGGCCCGTGACTCGTTGCCGGGGGCGTGCCGCTTCTCCAGGAGGACCACGCCGACGCCGGCGCGGGCCAGTTCACCGGCGAGCATCAGCCCGACGGGACCGGCCCCGACGACGACCGCGTCGGCCGTAAGGCGGTCCGCTGCCACGGTCAGGCCTTCTTCTGCTCGGCGTAGGCCTTGGCGTGGGCCAGCGTGGCGCTGCTGTTGGTGGACAGCGCCGTGTGCACGTACGCGCGGGCGTCGGCGACGGTGGCGTCGGCGCCGAGGATGCGCGCGATGTTGTCGGTGTTGATGGTGACGGTGTGCTGGGAGGAGGCGCTGGTGCCGTCCTCGGTCTCGGTGAACGTCCACTCGCCGGTGTGCAGGGTCATCAGCGCCGGCAGCGTGACCTGCTTGTAGGCGATCTTGTGGTGCGGGAAGACGACGCGGTACGACTTGGTGGTGTGCACCGAGCCGTCCTTGGCGCGGGTGTCCATCTCCAGCTCCTGCAGGCCCGGCGTGTCCTCGGTGAGGCGCACGACGGCCACGTGCGGCAGCCGCTCGGCCCACCGGTCGGCCTCGTTGATGAAGTCGAAGACGTCCTTGGCGCTGCCGTCGATCCGCACGGTGTCGGTGAAGGAGAAGGTCAGCTCCTCGGTGTCGGCGGCGTGCACGCGCTCGACGTTCTCCTTGAGCGCCGCCAGCTCGGAGGTGCTGTTCTTGTCCACGGCCCGCTCGATCCACAGCAGGTCGTGCGGGTCGTCGCCGATGGCGCTGTAGTCGTGCAGCAGCCGCACCCGGGAGGCGGCCTCGCCGAGCGGCTCGATGATCCAGGTGCCGCCCATGTGCTTGACGGGCGGCGCCGGGATCTCCTGGCGGAAGGTGATGGTCAGCCCGGCGGCGTCCAGGGTCCGGCGCGAGGTCCAGTCCTTGGGGGCGCCGTTGGCGGTGGCCCAGATCCGGATGCGCTCCTCGTCGCCCTGCTCCTCGAGCCGGTCGACGTGGATGGTGGGCGGGAAGATCCGCGGCCAGTTGGTCACGTCCGCGAGCAGCTCGTAGACCGCGGCGGCCGGGGCGTCGATGGTGATCTCGTGCTCGACCTCACGCGTCGTCATGAGGTTCTCCTCGGAGGGTGTCGGTGGGGCGGAGGTCAGAAGTTGCCCAGGCCGCCGCAGACGTTGAGGGCCTGCGCGGTGATGGAGGCGGCGGTGTCGGAGGCCAGGTAGCCGACGAGGCCCGCGACCTCCTCGGGCGTGGAGTAGCGGCCGAGCGGGATCTTGGCCTGGAACTTCTCGAGGATGGCGTCCTCGGAGGTGTCGTAGGCGGCCGCGTAGCCCTGGCGCACGCGCTGGGCCATCGGCGTCTCGACGTAGCCCGGGCAGACCGCGTTGACGGTGATGCCGGTGGGGGCCAGCTCGTTGCCGAGGGCCTTGGTGAAGCCCACGACGCCGTGCTTGGAGGCCGAGTAGGGCGCGCCGAGGACGACGCCCTGCTTGCCGGCCGTGGAGGCGATGTTGATGATGCGGCCGCGGTCCTTGTGCCGCATGCCGCCGGTGTTGAGGACCGCCCGGGTCACCCTGAAGACGCTGGTGAGGTTGGTCTCCACCACGTCCTCCCACAGCTCGTCGGTGAGGTCGGCGGTCACACCGCCGCCGGACCGGCCGGCGTTGTTGACCAGCACGTCGACGGTGCCGAAGCGGTCGACGGCGGCCTGCACGAAGGAGTCGACGGAGGCGGTGTCGCGCACGTCGACGACCGTGCCGTCCACCTCCAGGCCCTCGGCCTGGAGGTCCTTGACGGTGGCGGCGACGTTGTCGGCGTTGCGCGCGCCGATGAAGACGCGGTGGCCGGTGGAGGCCAGCAGGCGGGCCGAGGCCAGGCCGATGCCGCTGGTGGCACCGGTGACGAGGGCGACCTTCGCGGTGCTGTTGTCGGTCATGTCGGACGTCCCCCTTCAGGCGGCCTGGGCCGGCGCGAGCTGCGCGTTGACGACGTCGATGAAGGAGCGCGGCGTGTTGGCCTCGCCGACGGCCTCCTCGTCCAGGGAGATGCCGTACTCGCGCTCGATGAGGCCACCGGCCTCCAGCAGGGCGAGCGACTCGTAGCCGATCACCTCGAACTCGGTGTCGAGGATGTCGCCGTCCAGGTCGACGCCCTCGGCCACCCCCGCGGCCTCCCGCAGGGTGCGCTTGAGGTCCTCCAGGGTGAACAGCTTGGTGGACATGGTGGGTCCTTTCGTCTGTGGTTCGGGGTGTGCGGTGAGGGGGTGCGCTAGACGGCGGCGCGCACGACCATCGCGGAGTTGAAACCGCCGCTGCCGCGGGCCAGGACCAGCGCGGTGCGCACGGGCGCCGGGCGGGGGTCGGCGAGGACCAGGTCGAGCGGGTAGTCCGGGCACGGCTCGGTGTGCACGGTCGGCGGGATCACCCCGTCGCGGATCGACAGGAAGGCCGCCGCGAGGTCCAGCGGGGCGGCGCCCGAGTACAGGCGTCCGGTCATGGTCTTCGGCACCGTCACCGGCACCCCGCGGTCCCCGAAGACGGCGCTGATCGCCTGCGCCTCGACCAGGTCGCCGGCCGGGTCGCCGGCGCCGTCGGCGAAGACCACGTCGACGTCGGCGGCGTCCGCCCCGGCGTCGGCGAGGGCGACCTCAACGGCCTTGCGCAGGCCCGGCTCGCGTCCGCTGCCCGGGCGCGGGTCGATCGTGGCGCCGTAGCCGGCGATCTCGCCGTAGACGCGGGCGCCGCGGGCCCGGGCCGCCCCGGCGTCCTCGGCGACGAGGATGGCGCCTCCCTCGCCGGGCACGTAACCGCGTGCGTCCCGGTCGAAGGGCAGGTAGGCGCGGGTCGGTTCGTCGCTGGTGGACAGCTTGCCGGTGGTCAGCTGGGCGACCCAGCCCCAGGGGCAGATCGAGGCGTCGACCGCGCCGGTGACGATCAGGGCGGTGCCCTTGCGGATCTGCCGGCGGGCCTGCGCGACGGCGTCCAGGCCGCCCGCGCCCTCGCTGACGACGACCCCGGAGGGGCCCTTCATGCCGTTGCGGATGGAGATCTGGCCGCTGTTGACGGCGTAGAACCAGGCGAAGGACTGGTAGGCGGAGACGTACTGGCTGCCGCGGCTCCACAGGTTCTGCAGCTCGCCCTGGCCGAACTCGAAGCCGCCGGCGGCGGACGCCGTGATGACGCCCATGTCGAACTCCGGCAGTTCCCCGGGGTCGGCGCCGGCGTCCTTCAGGGCCCAGTCGGCGGCGACCAGCGCCAGCCGGGTGACCCGGTCGGTCTGCGGCAGCAGCCGGCTGCTCAGGTGCTCCTCGGCGACGAAGCCGGGGACCTCGCCGGCCAGCCGGGCCGGGTAGGCGGACGGGTCGAAGCGGGTGATGCGGCCGATGCCGTGCTTGCCGCCCAGCGTCGCCGACCAGTAGTCCTGCGTGCCCAGTCCGTTGGGCGCCGCGACGCCCAGGCCGGTCACCACCACCGAGGCGGTCATACGAGGCTCCTTTCCGCGCTGGCGAGCACCATGGCGCTCTGGAAGCCGCCGAACCCGCTGCCGACGGTCAGGACGGTGTCGACGAGCTGGTCCCGGGCGACGACGGGCACGTAGTCGAGGTCGCACTCCGGGTCCGGGGTGTGCAGGTTGGCCGTGGGCGGCACCACGTCGTACTCCATGGCCAGCGCGGACGCGGCGATCTCGATGGAACCGATCGCGCCGAGGGAGTGCCCGACCATCGACTTGATGGAGCTGACCGGGGTGCGGTAGGCGTGCTCGCCCAGGCTCCGCTTGAACGCGGCGGTCTCGTGCCGGTCGTTCTGCTTGGTGCCGGAACCGTGGGCGTTGATGTAGTCGATCGACTCCGGGTTCAGCCGGGCCTCGTCCATGGCCCGCTCGATCGCCTCGGCCATCTCCACGCCGTCGGGCCTGAGGCCCGTCATGTGGTAGGCGTTGGAGCGGGTGGCGTAGCCGGCGATCTCGGCGTAGATGTGCGCGCCGCGCCTGCGGGCGCTCTCCAGCTCCTCCAGGACGAAGAAGGCGGTGCCCTCCCCGAGGACGAACCCGTTGCGGGTGGCGTCGAAGGGGCGGGAGGCGCACTGCGGTTCGTCGTGGCGGGGGGTGGTCGCCTTGATCGCGTCGAAGCAGGCCATGGTGATCGGCGAGATCGGCGCGTCGGAGGAACCGGCGATCACCACGTCCGCCGAGCCCTCGCGGACCAACTCCACGGCGTAGCCGACGGAGTCGATGCCGGAGGTGCAGCCGGTGGAGACCACGGTGCTCGGGCCCTCGGCGCCGACCGCCCAGGCGACCTCGGCGGCGAACGAGCTGGGCACCATGTGCCCGTACAGGTGCGGGACGGCGTAGGTGTGGTCCACGACGTCGAGGCGGCCGCCGTCGCTGACGACGCGGTACTCCTCGTCCAGGCCCATCGTCGCGCCGACCGCGCTGCCCACGGTGACCCCGACGCGGTGCGGGTCGACGGCGCCCAGGTCGATGCCGCTGTCGGCGACGGCGCCGCGCGAGGCGACGACCGCGAACTGGGCGGCCCGGTCCAGCCGGCGCACCTCCTGGGGCGTCAGGCCGTGCTCGTAGGGGTCGAAGTCGGCCTCGGCGGCCACCTTCGAGCGGAACGGGGCGGGGTCGAAGAAGGTGATGCCCCGGGTGGCGGTACGGCCGTTGCTCAGCAGGTCCCAGAACCTGTCCCGGCCGACACCGCCGGGGGCGATGACCTCGATCCCGGTGATGACAACGCGTCGCCGGTTCACGCGGACGCCTCCCAGTCGTAGAACCGGGTGGCCATGGCGTCGGCCGGCGAGCGCCAGGTCTTCGGGTCGTACGCCTCGATGAAGGGCTTGAGGTCCTCGCTGATCCCGATGAAGCGCGGGTCGGTCTTGGCGGCCTCGATCAGCGCGCCGCCGTTGTCCTCGTCGAAGTCCTGGAGGTGGAAGTACAGGCCCCGGTAGGAGAACAGCTGGCGGCGCCGCGTTCCCATGCGGTGGGGCATGTCGGTCGCGTCGAAGTCGGCGAACAGCCGCGCCACGTCGTTGCTCGAGGCCTCGGCCATCCGGGCGACAATCAACGTGCTGTGCATAGAGGTTCAGCTCCTCGGCGTTGCATGGGAGATTTCGCGTAGCGGGCGGGGCGGCCGGGTGGCCGGCGGGGCGGGCCCCTCCGTGTCGACGGTGCGGCCCGGCGGTAGGGCCCGGCCCGCACAGCGCCTGAGGCCGGCCTGAGCCGCGCTCACGGGCGGCCGGCCGGGTGCGGCGGGCGCCCGGCCCCGCGAGAGGACCGGGCGCCCGGGCAGCCGTGGGGCGTGCCGGCGGGCGGCACGCCGGTTCACTCGTCGCCGGCGGCGCGGGTGAGGACGACCTGGTAGGTGTTGACGTCGACCTCGGTGGTGACCGCGGTGATGCGGGCGTGGGCCTTGCTGCGGCCCTCCGGCCACTTCTCCTCGGGCAGGTCCCGGTGGGCGTCGTAGGCCTCCTTGCTCTCCCACTGCGAGTAGGAGACGACGAAGGAGCCCTCCAGGCCGCGGGCGCGCAGGCCCTTGAGGACGACGTGCCCGCGGAAGCCGGGGGCGTCGACGATGCCCGCCTGGCCGGGGCCGAGGGCGTCGATCAGCTCGTCCTGGTCGCCCTGCGCGACCTTGTGGACGGCGATGACGGTGTAGTTGCCGCGGTTGGGGCAGATCGTCACCTCGCTGCCCGGGCCGTCGGGGGTCAGGGTGTAGGCGATCTCGTTCTGCAGCAGCCGGATGGAGGTGGTGATCTCACCGAAGACCGGCAGGGTGCGGTGCTTGAACTCCTCGCCCTGGTAGCGCCTCTCGAGGTCCTCGCCGCTGCGCCACTGGATGAAGTTGGCGGTGCCGGGGCTGTCGACGCCGGCGTGCACGGTGCTGGACATCCAGCCCTCGTACGTCGCCGCGTTGACGATCTTCGTCATCTCCTGGATGAGCGAGTCCTGCTTCTCGGGCGCGTCGGTGGTGAACAGGTTGAGGACGGTGAGGTGGTTGGCCTCGACGGAGACGGTGGGCATGGGTTTCCTTCGCTTCCTGTGACGGTACGGACGGATTCCGGCTGAACGGGTTCAGGCGGCGGGGCCGAACCAGCGGGTGAGGGCGGTGGCCAGGCCGTCGGCGCCGGCCCCGGTGGGCGCGACCCAGGCGACGTAGCCGTCGGGGCGGACGAGGATGCCGTCGACGGGCGCCTCGCAGTCGAAGTCGGCGGCCACCAGGTCGACCCGGTCGGCCCAGCCCGCGGCCGCCGCGCGCAGCCCGTGGTCGCCGCCGAGTTCGAGCAGCACCGGGCGGCCGGTGTGCTGGAGCGTGAAGCTGGAGATCTTCTCGCCGTCGACGACCAGCTCCCGCTCCGGCAGGCGCCGGCCGAGCAGCGGGTGGTCGCCCTCGCCGACGTCGTGGCGGATGTCCAGGCCGGTGACCATGCCCGCCAGCAGGCGCTGCACGGACTCGTAGCTCTCGACGAGCTCGCCGAACACCTCGCGCAGCGGGGCGATGTCGTCGCCGCCGAGGTAGAGGGTGCGCTGGGCCAGGGTGTTGGTCAGGATGCGGGCGCCGACCGGGTGCCGCTCGTCGTGGTAGGTGTCGAGCAGGCCCTCGGGGGCCAGGCCCTTGACCTCCAGCGCCAGCTTCCAGCCCAGGTTGACGGCGTCCTGGACGCCCGCGCTCATGCCCTGCGCCCCGATCGGCAGGTGGATGTGGGCGGCGTCGCCGGCCAGCAGGACACGGTCCTTGCGGTAGGCGGCGGCCTGCCGGCTGACGTCGGTGGTGGAGCTGACCCACAGCGGGGTGGCGCCGCTGATGTCCTCGCCGGACAGCCGCTCGAAGGCCGCGGCGACCTCCTCGAAGGTGATCGGGTCCGGGCTGGTGCGCAGCGGCTCGGTGCGGTCGAAGTAGATGACGCGGCTGCGGTCCGGGCCGAGCGGCATCACCATGACCATGCCGTCCGGCACCCGCTCGCCGCTGAACCGCGGGCGCAGCTGGATGCCGGCCACGTCCGCGAAGCGCAGCTCGATGGTCGGCTCGGTGCCGGGGAAGTCGATCCCCGCGAGGGTGCGCACGGCGCTGCGGGCGCCGTCGCAGCCCACCACGTAGCGGGCGCGCAGCCGGATGTCGCCGTCCGCGGTGCGGGCGGTGACCGTCACCGCGTCCTCGGCCGTGTCCAGGCCGGTGACCTCGGCCCCGCGGCGCACCTCGGCGCCCAGCTCCCGGGCCCAGCCGCCGAGGACGGCCTCGGTGCGGGCCTGCGGGATGCCGCGGGCGCCGTACGAGCCTCCCTCGATCACCTGGTAGTCCAGGCCCACGCCGCCGAAGTGGCCGACGGGAATGACGCCGACCTCACCGAAGCGGGCCATGAGGCCCCGCTGGGCGAATTCTTCTATGGTGCGTGCCGAAAATCCCAGAGCCCTGGACTGCTGCATGGGCTCGCTCAGTTTGTCGAGCACGGTGACCGAGACTCCATTGAGCCTCAATTCACCCGCGAGCATAAGTCCGGTGGGTCCGGCTCCCACCACGATGACGTCAGCGTCGAAGTCGTTCATTTGGCCCTCTCCCCACTGGTGTCCGGCCAGTATTGCGAGGGCTGCGGACGGTCGTAAATAGCGTTTGGTACAGGACTTCGACAATGAATGCCAGAGAAACCTCGGGAATGTCAGATCTTTGTCAGGAAGGTTGCCGGGCGGAGGGCGGAGGATGGAATTATCAGGTATGACCTACACCCGCAGCATCGATGAATCTGCAACCAGTTCGGCGGAGTCCCCGGAGGAGTCCCGCGCCTCGGTCGCGGCGCTGCTGAACCGCTATCTCGTCTCGCTCGACGACACCGACGACAGGCTCGACGACGCCTGGGCGGACGGGCTGTTCACCGAGGACGCGGTCGTCGCCTTCCCGATGAGCCGGCACCAGGGCCGCGTCGGCATGGCCGAGTACCACAGCGCGGCGCTGTCGGCGTTCGCGGCCACGCAGCACCTGGGTTCCGCGCCGGTGGTGGTGCTGGACGGCGACCGGGCCACGCTGCGCGCCAACCTGGTCTCCACGCACGTGCACCACGCGCGGCACACCCCTCCGCTGGGTGAGCTGGCCCCGCTGTTCGCCACCGGCACGTTCGTCACGGGCGAGGCCCGCCGCACCGGCCGGGGCTGGCGGCTGTCGGAGCTGGCCTTCCGGCTGCTGTGGGCGGACGGCTCCCCCGCGCCGGCGGCGTGAGGACCGGGCGGCCGGGCCGGGGCCGCCGACGGCGTCGGCGGCCGCCTGGGCCGCCCGGATCCCGCCGGTCCCGCGGCTCCCGCCCGGTACGGGCCTGGAGCCGCGGGGCGCTCACGTGTTGAGGCTGAGCACCCGGTCCACGGCGATCTCGATGACCACCCGGCCGGGCGGGTTGGGCGGGGTGGACCAGTAACGCCGGGCGTACAGCTTCGCCCCCCGCGCCACCCGCTCGGGGTCGCGCACGACGGTGCCGGTGCCCTCCAGGGTGGCCCAGGCGAACCCGTCCACCTGGCACAGGGCCACCCGGCCGCCGGGCGCGGCCAGCAGGTTGCGGGCCTTGCGGGACGAGGCGACCGTCATCACCCGTGCGAGACCGCTGGACGCGTCCCACGTGAACCGCACCGGCGCCACGTGCGGCGACCCGTCGGGCCGGATCGTGGTGAGGGCGGCGACGTGCTGTGTGTCGGTGAGGAACGCCTCCAGGGAGGCGGACACCGCCACGGCGGCCGGGCGCTGATCGGGCAGAGACATCGTCTTTCGTCCTTATGTTCTCGGGAACGTCGGTCGTGAACTTCGGCCGGGAACGTCGAGAGAGCGGAAGGGGCCGCGGGGGCGCGGGGCCGGCGGGGCCGGGAGCGGGGCGGCCCGTGTCCCCGAAGGGTCAGTCGATGCCGCGGACGATCGTGTCCTCGTCGTCGTCGTCCGCACCGGCCAGCCGCAGCGGCGGCGCGCAGATCACCGGCACCGGCCCGAACTCGGCCGCGCCGGCGTCCAGGATTCCCGTCTCGCCGTCGTACATGGGCACCTCCTTCGCGTCGATCACCCCAGGGTGTCAACGTTCTCTCGCGGTTCCCTCGACGGTGGGCGGTCCGCCCGTGGAATGCGGCCGGAGCCACTCGGCGGGCCGTTCGCGGCGCCGCCCCGGAGCCATCCGCGGTGCCCGGTCCGTGCCGAGGGCGGCCAGCACGTCGGCGACGGTGGCGCTCTGCGCGGTGCCGGGCAGATGGCGCAGCAGGCGGGTGCAGTGGGCCACGAGCAGGGCCGCGTCGGCGTCGGAGAGCCGGGCCCGGTCGTACAGGGCGGCCAGGGCCAGCGAGCCGTCGGCGAGGTGATGGGCGAGCAGGGCGACGGGGAGGACGGTGTGCGCGCCGCCGGCCCGCTGCCCCTCGAAGCGGATGCCGGCGGCCGACAGCCCGGCCCGCAGCTCGGCCGCCGGGCGCGGGACCGCCTCGACGGACACCAGGCTGTCCAGCAGCCGGCCGGCCCTGCCGCCGGTCCACTGCTGCACCTGCCCGGCGCAGGCCCATTCGTAGGCGGCCATGTCCAGCGCCCGGTCGCGCAGCGTGGCCAGCAGGTGGGCCAGCCGGCGGGCGGGATCGACCTCGACGGTCATGGGCAGGCAGGTGCGCATCGGCCCCACCAGCCGTTCCACGGCGTCCAGGGCGATGCCACGCCCCGAGGCGGTGACCCCGAAACCGACCGTCACCGGCCCGCCGGTGCCGGCCGCCCGGTACAGCAGCAGCGCCCACACCGCGTGCAGCACGCTGGAGTCGGACACCGCCCGGGCGCCGGCCCAGCGGTGCAGCCGCCCCGCCTCGGCGGCGCTCAGGCGGGCCTCGGCCCGGCCGCAGCCGCTCTGCCGCGTCTCGGGGCCGGGCAGGGCGGGCAGCAGCGCGGGGCGCCCCGGCGGCAGCGCCCGGGTGAAGAAGTCCCGGGCCGCCGCCGGGTCCTGACGCTCCAGCCAGCGGGCCCGGTCCCGGATGTCGGGCCTGCGCTCCCCGCCGGGCAGCACGCCGCCGGCCAGGTAGGCGCGACCGAACTCGTCCATCAGCACGAACGCGCTCCAGGCGTCCAGCAGCGCGTGGTGGAAGGTGAGCAGCACCCGCGTGGCCGGCGGCCCGGCCGGCCGGGCGGTGTCCTCGCCGGGCAGGTCGAGGAGGGTCAGGCGCAGCGGGGCCGGGCGGCGCAGGTCGAAACCGCGCAGCCGGTCGCGTTCGAGCAGTTCGTCCCAGTCGACGCTTCCCGCGCGGTGGCGCACGACGTCGGCGCGCGCGTGATCGTGCAGCACGATGCGGGGGCCGGGCGGCAGGACGCGGGGGTCGGGCTGCCAGTCGACCGCGGTCCGCAGCACCGCTTCGCGGTCCATGACGGACTGCCAGGCGCCGGTGAAGCGTTCGGTGTCCAGCGGGCCGCGCCAGTCCCACGTCACCTGCTCGATGTGCCGGCCGGTGTGCCGGTGCGCCAGGGAGTCGAGCAGTACGTCGTACTGCTGCCACGTCACCGGTACGGTCGGCCGCTGCTGCGCACGCCCGAGGGCGGCGCCGGCCGCCCGGCGGTCGGGCCCACGCCGGCGACGTGGGCGGCTCGGCCTCGCCATCGGCGCCTCCTGTCGCGTCCGCGTGCCTGCTGCCGGTCGGGCCGCGGCTCACCGCGGGCCCGGGAGCGCCCGCCCGACGGACGCGCTGCTCCCGGGCACATCGTTCAGGAGGCCCCCGCCATCGGCCTGACACCGCCCTGACACGGCTCCACATCCGCCACAGGACCGCCGGAGGAGACCCGGCGCCGCCGGTTGCCCTCAGGGGAGCGGGTCCGGCACGCCCTGGGTCATCGCGGACAGGAATCCCTTGTCGAGCATGGTCTGCACGGACATGTCGCCCGCCGTGCTGAGCCCGGCGTCGTGGCAGGCCACGCTGAGCAGGTAGCGGTCCAGCACCGAGTGCGTGGCGAACCCCCACTCGCCGCGCGTGGCGGCACTTCCGTCGGGGGCCTGCAGCCGGCCCCCGCGGCTGAAGCCGAACTCCTTGAAGCCGAGCCGCAGTCCCTGGCCGAGTGCCTTGCTGTAGGCCTCCTTCAGCGTCCACAGCCGCAGCAGGTACGCGGCCCGCTCGTCCTCGGGCAGCCCGTCGACCTCGTCGGCCTCGGCGGGCGTCAGGATGCGGGTCCGCAGCAGGTCCAGCCGTACGAACCGGTCGGCGAACTCCACGTCCACCCCGATCCGTCCGGTACGGCTGAGCCCCACGGCCATCACGTCGCCGGTGTGGGACAGGCTCACCTCGATCTGGTCGAAGCCGCGCAGGTAGGGCCGTCCGCCCAGCCGGTAGCCCAGGTCGAGGTACTCGGGCGGTGTCTTCAGGGCGGCGGCGGCCGTGTGCTTGATCAGCAGCCGCGCGGCGGCGAACCGATGGCGGACGGCGGCGTCGGGAGTACGGCGGTAGCGGTTCCAGTCGGCCCCCAGCAGCTCCCGCAGGCGGGGCTCGGTCAGCACGCTGGGCAGCCACTCGGTCCACGTCGTGTACACCAGCGCGTTGCCGAGCTGCGCCAGGTTCTCCCGGACGCCGTGCCAGGGACCGGCCGGCCGCGGCACGTGAAGGGGCAGGGCACATCTGACCGGTTTCATCGTCCTCTCCCTCCGTGTCGTTGCCGGGGCGCGTCCGCGGACGCGGCGGCGCACCCGCGGGGGTCTCAGCCGGCCAGCCGCGTCGCGTACAGGTCGAAGCTGTGTCCCGTACGGCACCGCCGCAGCACCTCGGCCAGCACCGAGGCCTCCGCCTCGGCGGGTACGTCCGGCACCTGGGCGCCGAGCCTCCTGGCCAGGCGGCCGAGCGCGACCACCGCCCAGGCCGGGCCGGCGAGGAAGCCGTCGCCGGCGGCGGCCCGGCCCTCCCACACCCCCAGGCACGCGGCGGCGGCCAGCACCAGGGCGTAGCGGTCGGCCAGGACGCAGGCCTGCGGGTCGAAGGCGGTGCCGTCCGCGCCGGGCAGCGCCGCGCACCGGGCGCGCAGCACCCGCAGCTCGTCGACGAAGGTCCGCGCGAGGTGGGCGAGCGCGGTGTGCAGCGGATCGCGCCCGGACGTGCCGTCCAGCCGTCCGGCGACCGCGACGAGCGTCGCCGACAGCAGGTCGTCGGTGCCGGAGTGGGCGAGCCGGCGGTGGTCGAAGGCGGGCAGCGGCGCACCGGGGTCGAACAGCTGCGCGGGCGGCTCCGCGCTGCGGAACCAGGCGGTGCGGGCCAGCGTGGACAGCTGGGGGACGATCACCGCCTGGCACAGGGCCGTACCGGAGTGCCCGAGGCCCGCCACGGGCAGGTCGCGGGCGAGTTTCTGGAAGCCTCCGTAGTGGGGCCCGCGGTCGTAGCCGCGGGCGCCGAGCACGGCGGCCATCTCGTCCAGGCCCTCCCGCAGCAGGTCCGGCATCGTGTACTTCACGGCCGCCGCCGGCACGTACGCGTCCCGCGGCACCAGACTGAGGGCGCGCAGACCGGTCACGGCCATGGCGTCGCAGGCGAGCAGGTCGGCGAAGACCCCGGTGAGCGCCTTGTGCCAGCGCCGCGCGGGCTGTCCGCCGGGCCGGTTCTCGGTGGCCGCGCGCACGGCCTGCCGCAGGACGCCGTCCACGCAGGCGACGACCGTGCCGGGCACCAGGCAGTGGCTGACCTGGAAGCTGCGCAGGGCCAGGGAGACGCCTTCGCCCACCGAGCCGACGACGGCCGAGGCGGGCAGGGCGACGTCGGTGAGTTCGATGCCGCAGAAGCGGGCGCCGCGCATCCCGGAGGTCTCCACGCGGCGGGACCGGCGCACCCGTCCCGAGACGGGCGGTTCGGGGCCGAGCAGCAGCACCGAGTGGCTGCCGGGACCGTCCCGGGCGTCGGTGCGCGCGTACGCGACGAACACGTCGGTGCGGTCGGCGTTGATGACGGCGTCCTTGCGGCCGTTGAGCACGAAGCCGCCGTCGGGGGTGCGGGCGGCGGCCAGTTCGTTGCGCAGGATGGCGTTGGCGTGCGCGATCTGCCGGTGCACGATCGAGACCCGGCCGCCGTCCAGCAGCACCCGGGCGACGGAGCGTCGCTGGCCGTCGTCGCCCGCGGTCCACACCGACGAGGCGGCGAACAGCGAGGTGATGCCGAAGCCGTAGCCGAGGGCCAGGTCGCGGCGGAAGACGGGGCGCAGCACCCGGGCGAGCCGCTCCAGGTCGGTGAGCCGGCCGCCCAGGTCGTGCGGGACGAACTCGGCGCCGAGGCCGGCCTCGGCGAGCAGCGCCTCGGTGGCCTCGGGCACCGCGCGGGCGTCGTCGGCGCGCAGCAGCGCCAGCTGCCCGTGCGGGTTGCCGGGGTCGAAGGGGTCGCCCAGCGCCGCCTCCAGGAAGGCGGCCCGCTCCGGTTCTTCCCCCCCGGCGCGGGCGGCTCGCGCCGGTACGGCCTCGGCCGCCGTTGCGCGGGCGGCGGTCACAGGACCCGTACCGTGCTGGTGGCGTGGTGCGCGGCCCGGTCGAGGACGATCCGGGAGGCCCGGCCCAGTTCCTCGCGCAGGTGGCGGCGGGCGTCCTCGACCGTGGCGCCGGGCCCCAGGACCCGCTCGACGGCGTCCTCGCGCAGCAGCACGGTGTGCCGGGCGGTGACGTCCAGGCCGGAGGCGTCGGGGTCGACGGACCACTCGCCGGTGTGCGCGGCCAGCAGCGGGGCGGTGCGGGTCTGCTTGTAGACGATCCGGCCGGCGCCGGGGAAGCACATGCGCACCGACTCGGTGTCGTGGACGGTGCCGTCGCCGGTGGCGCTGCCCATGGTCATGACCTGGACGCCGGGGGTGTCCTCCACCAGGCGCGTGCTGTGCACGTGCGGCAGCCGGTCGGGCCAGTCGTCGGCCCGGTAGAGGAAGCCGAAGACGAGCTCGGGGGGCGCCTTGAGGCGGACGGTGTCCTCGAAGGACAGCACCAGGGCGTCCAGCCGGTCCCACCGTTCGGCGAGCCAGGCCAGCCGGTCCAGCTGGGCACGGCTGTTGGCGTGGGTGATCCGCTCCAGCCGGGCCACGTCCGCCGGGTCGTCGCCGGCGACGGTGAAGGCGTGCTCCAGGGTCACCTTGCAGCGGTCGCCGAGCGAGGTGACCGTCCAGACGCCGCGCATCGACTCCACCGGGGCGGCGGTGACGTCCTGCCGGAACTCCACGCGGTGCCGCCCCACGTCCAGCCGGCGGCCGGAGACCCAGGAGGCGATCTCCTCGCCCGCGGCGGCCCACATGCGCAGCCGCTCGTGGCTGCCGTCGAAGTCCAGCTGCTCCACGTGCAGGCAGGGCTGGAAGAACAGCGGCCAGTGGGAGGCGTCGGCGATCAGCCCGTACAGCACGCCGGCCGGGGCCGATGCGGTCACCTCACACACCGCGCGGTGCACTCGCGAATCCGGCATCCTCACACCCCTTGTCGTCCGAAGCGGCTCCTGCGGCGGCCGGCGCCGGCGGGCCGGTCCGCCGGGCGCCGCCGTCCGCCGCGGCCCGCGGCGGTCTGTGGCGGACGGCGACTGCCCGACGGCCGTGGCGCCGATGCTGTCCGGAACCGCTCGCGACCCGGCCCAGGACGGCTCGGATCCCGCTCGAACGCGCCGGCGCGGCGGGGCCGCGCGCAACGCCGTCGGCGCCGATGAGCGGTCCTGCGGGCGGTCCGCCCCGCAGGGCGCCGGCCGGGCGCTCGACCCGCGCTCCGCCCTCGCCCGGCACCGCCTCGACCCCGGCGGCGCACGGTGGCCGCCACACCCGCCGGCAGCGGCCGCCGGGCCCCGCGCCGCAGGAGGGGGACGACCATGGGGTGGCGAGAGGCGTTCTTCCCGTTCCCGTACCTACGCGGCGTGTGGAACAGCCTGGCCGCCTCCGGCGTGCTGCACCCGCTGGGGGACACCGCCCCGGGCCCGCCGGTCCACGGCGGTCCGCCCGCGGAACCGGAGCGGCGGCCGCGGCTGACCGCGCTGGAGCAGCGACTGGCCCGCGAGGCCCAGCGGGACCCCGGCACCCGCGGCGCCCGCGCGGCCTGAGCCCGGCCCCGCCACGGCCTGGGCCCCGGGCCGCCCGGGCCCGGTCACAGTCCCGCCACCTCGCGGGCGGTGAGCCGGTCGAGGCGGTCGGCCAGGTCCCGCTGTTCGCGGGCGAGCCGCTCCAGCCGGTGCCGCAGCCAGGCGATCTCGTCGTGCAGCGGCCCCGCGAGCCGGGCCGTCTCCCCGGCCCCGGGAGCCGGCCGCCCCTCGGCGGCGGGCAGCAGCCGGACGGCGGAGCCGGACCCCGCGGGACGCGGGGGCGGCCCGGGAAGCCCGTGGTGCAGGATCGCCTCCATCCGGCCGCGCAGCACCGGGCCCGGTTCGATGCCCAGGTCGTGGACGAGCCTGCGGCGGACCCGCTCGTAGGTGCCGAGCGCCTCGGCCTGCCGGCCGCTGCGGTACAGCGCGGTCATCAGCAGCTCGTAGAACCGCTCCCGCAGCGGGTGGGCGGTCGTCAGCTCCTCCAGTTCGCCGGTGATCTCCTGGGCCAGGCCCGCCCGCAGGCAGGCGTCGTACAGCGTCTCCAGGGCGACCAGCCGGCTCTCCTCCAGCAGGGCGGCCTCCGTCGAGCAGATGGTGCCGCGGCCGCAGCCCTCCAGGGCGGGGCCGCGCCACAGGGCGAGCCCTTCGCGCAGCACCTCCACCGCGCGGCCCGGGTCGGCGGCCGCCAGGGCGCGCCCCTCGGCGACCAGGCGGTGGAAGCGCTGGGCGTCGGTGGGGGCGCGGCCCAGGCGCAGCACATAGCCCAGGGGCCGGGTCACCAGCCACTCGTGGCGGGGTTCGCCCGGGCCGGGCGCCGGCCGGGGCAGCAGGCGGCGCAGCCGGGCCACGTGGGCCTGCAGGGCGTTGGCGGCCCGGGCCGGCGGACGTTCGGCCCACAGCTCGTCGACGAGCCGTTCCGCGGGCACGACCTGCCCGGCCCTGACCACCAGCGCGCCCAGCAGGGCACGCTGCTTGGCGCCCGTGGGCACGACGGACACGTCCACGCCGCCGTCGTAGATCTGTACCGGGCCCAGAATCCTGAACTCCATCTCGCCCTCACCGGTGATTTCGACGAGACCGCTTCCCCGGCGCACGGTAGCGGCCGCCATTTCGGAATGCTGTGTTCACCAGCATTCCGCTGGTTCGCGCGGACGGTGCCTCGAGGGTTTCTCGAGGGTTTTTCAGGCTGCCCGCTCCGCCGGTTCCGAGAACTCCACCCGGCAGGGGCGCCGGTGATAGGCGCTGAGCACGGCCAGCAGCTGCGAATCCGGCAGTTCCGGCAGGAATCCGCTCCCGCCGGGCCCCTGCCGCCCGGCTTTCCCGTCCGGCTCCCCACGGGCCGCCGACGCCCTCAGGCGGACCAGCAGCCCGCGGGTGACCGGGTCCGCGCCGGCGGCGGGGACCGCACACGCCGATTCTGTCTCCATGGCCGGAAACTAACAGCGGCCGCCGTCCGGCGGGAGCCTTTTCCTGGATTTGCGATGGTGGGCGGGTGTTTTGTCAGCCCGGCGTCAGTGACCCGTCAGAGCCAGGATCCGAAGGCGGCTCGAGACATACTCGAACGAATCTGGGGGGCCAGTCTGCAATGGTTATGACCCGCCTAGTGATCGGCACGTGTAAATGACCCAGGAAACCGCGAAGCGACAGTATCTGAGGACTCGATCAGCACTCTGGTCCGACGGCCGCCATCTCGGCACGGAGGGAATCATGAACATAAAAGTCCTGGGTGCGTTGAATGCCGAAGTCAACGGAATATCGATCGTGCCGACCGCGGGAAAACCCCGCCAGGTCCTGGCACTGCTGGCCCTGTACCCCGGCCGGGTCGTGCCGGTGCCCACCCTCATGGAGGAGATCTGGGGCACGAACCTGCCGCAGAGCTCCCTGACCACGCTCCAGACCTACATCCTCCAGCTGCGCCGCATGCTGGGCACCGCCATGGGCCCGGACGTGCCGGGTTCGGCCAAGGACGTGCTCGCCACCCGCTACGGCGGCTACCTGCTCCAGATCCCCTCCGAGACGGTCGACGTCTTCCGCTACGAGCGTCTGGTCACCGAGGGCCGGCAGGCCTTCGAGGACGGCGAGGACGCCCGCGCGGCCTCCCTGCTGCGCGAGGCGCTCGACCTGTGGGAGGGGCCCGCGCTGGTCGACGTACGCGTCGGGCCGGTGCTGGAGATCGAGGTGATGCGGCTGGAGCAGAGCCGCCTGGTCGCCCGGGAGCGCCGTATCGACGCCGACCTCCGGCTGGGCCGGCACGTCGAGCTGATCGCCGAGCTGACCGACCTGGTCGCCCGCCACCCCCAGCACGAGGGCCTGCACTCCCAGGCGATGGTGGCGCTGTACCGCTCCGGCCGGCAGGCCGCCGCGCTGGACGTCTACCGCCGGCTCCGGCAGCGGCTGATCGACGAGCTGGGCGTCGAGCCCTCGCCGCAGCTGCAGCGGATGCACCAGGCGATGCTGGCGGTCGACCCGCGGCTGGACATCGTCGCGGGCCCCCGCCGCACGTCGACGTTCGACCTGTACGCGGCCTAGGCGTGCCGTCCCGGGAGCGCGGCGGCGTTTTTCGCCGCCTGGACGCCGCACGCGCCGGGTCGAGCGCCGCCCGAGCAGGGGCTGCTTGGCTCGTGCCACCCGGGGTGCGGCGCTGCCGCCATCCGGCACCAGGACGGCGCTCGAGCAGGACGTGCCAGGAGGAGGGCGACTGATGGCTTCCCGGACGGAGGTCGAGAAGGCGGGCGGAAGACCGGTCAGGCTGCACTGCCTCGCCCACGCGGGGGCGGGCGTGGCCAGCTACCGGCGCTGGCCGGCGGCGGTCGGACCGGCCGTCGACGTGGTGGCCCTGCCGCTGCCCGGCCGCGACAGCCGCCGCCGCGAGACCCGGGTCACCGACCGCGCCGGACTGCTGGCCGACCTGCTGCCGACCCTGCTGAAGGCCGCCGGGGAGGGCCCGTACGCGCTGTACGGGCACAGCCTGGGCGCGCTCGTCGCCTACACGCTCACCCGGGCGCTGGACGACGCCGGCGCTCCCGCACCGCTGTTCCTCGCGCTGGGCGCCTGTCTGCCGCCGCACGTGGCGACCGCCCTGGTGGGCGCGGCCGACCTGCCCGACGAGCAACTGCTGCCGCTGCTGGGGGACCTGGGCTCGCTGCCGCAGGGCGCCACCGCCTCACCCGGCGGACTGTGGCGGCGCAGCGTGCTGCCCGTGCTCCGCGACGACCTGCGGCTGGCCCGGTCCCTGCGCGAGGCGGCGCTGGACCCGGTCACCGGCGGGCCCGTCAGGTGCCCGGTGCTGGTCTTCGCGGGCAGCGACGACCCGCTGGCGGCGCCCGACTCGGTGCGGCACTGGCAGCAGTGGGCCAGCGGGCCGATCGTGCGGCACACCGTCGCCGGGGACCACTTCTTCGCCGGTTCCGCGCAGCTGCCGCGGCTCGTCGGACGGGCCTGCCGGGACCTGGTGGGCGCCGGAGCACCGGACAGCGGCCGATGAGACGCGTCGTGATCACCGGGATCGGGGTCGTCGCACCGGGCGCGGTGGGCGCCGGCCCCTTCTGGTCCCTGCTGGCCTCCGGCCGTACCGCCACCCGCCGGATCACCCTGTTCGACGCCTCGACCCACCGCTCGCGCATCGCCGCCGAGGTCGACTTCGACGCCGCCGCGCACGGCTTCACCCCGGCCGACGGCGAACGCCTGGACCGGGCGGCGCAGTTCGCGCTCGTCAGCGCCCGCGAGGCGCTCGCCGACAGCGGGCTGGACGGCGCGGGCGATCCGCTGCGCCGCGGGGTGAGCCTGGGCAGCGCCATCGGCTGCACCACGGGGCTGGCCACCCAGTACGCCCTGCTCAGCGACTGCGGCAAGGCCTGGGCGGTGGACCACGCCCGGGCCGCGGACTGCCTGTACGACTACTTCGTGCCCTCGTCGCTCGCGGCCGAGGTGGCGCGGGACTGCGGTGCGCAGGGCCCGGTGGGCCTGGTGTCCAGCGGCTGCACCTCGGGCCTGGACGCGGTCGGGCACGGCTGGGAGCTGGTCCGGGAGGGCAGCGCCGACGTGGTGCTCGCCGGCGGCGCGGAGGCGCCGATCTCGCCGATCGCCATGGCCTGCTTCGACCGTATCCGGCTCACCAGCCCGCGCAACGACGAGCCGTGGACCGCCAGCCGGCCCTACGACCGCACCCGGGACGGCTTCGTGCTCGGCGAGGGCGCGGCCGTGGTGGTCCTGGAGGAGTTCGAGCACGCGCGCAGACGCGGTGCCCACGCCTACGCCGAGCTGTCCGGCTTCGCCGCCCTGAGCAGCGCGCACCACATGACGGGGCTGCGGCCGGGCGGGCAGGAGATGGCCGCGACGATCCGGGCCGCGCTGGACGAGGCACGGCTGAACCCGGTCGACGTCGACTACGTCAACGCCCACGGCGCGGGCACCCGGCCCAACGACCGGCACGAGACGCACGCGTTCAAGGCGAGCCTGGGCGAGCACGCCCGCCGGGTCCCGGTCAGTTCCATCAAGTCGATGATCGGGCACGCGCTCGGCGCGGCCGGCGCCCTGGACCTGGTGGCCAGCTGTCTGGCCATGCAGCACGACACGGTGCCGCCGACGGCCAACCTGCACGAGCCCGACCCGTCCTGCGACCTCGACTACACCCCGCTGGTCGCCCGGGAGCAGCGCACCGGCACGGTGCTGAGCGTGGCCAGCGGGTTCGGCGGGTTCCACAGCGCCACGGTGCTCACCCGGCCGCGGCTGAGGACGGCGGCATGACGGCACGCACAGAACCGGCGCGGCAGGCCGTGATCACCGGTATCGGGGTCGCGGCCCCCAACGGCCTGGGCACGGAGGCCTGGTGGCGGGCGCTGCTGGAGGGACGCAGCGGCATCGGCCCCCTCACCCGTTTCGACGCCTCCGGCTACCCGGTGCGCATCGGCGGCGAACTGCCCGGTTTCGTCGACGAGGAGCACGTCCGGAGCAGGCTGCTGCCCGCGACCGACCGGGTCACGCGCATCGCCCTCGCCGTCGCCGAGGAGGCCCTGGCGGACGCGGCCGTGGACCCGGCCGGGCTGCCGGAACACGGGGCGGGCGTGATCACCGCGAGCTCGGCGGGCGGCGCCGAGTCCGGGCAGCGCGGGCTCGCGGCGCTGTGGTGCAAGGGCCCGCGGTACGTCAGCGCCTACCAGTCCGCCGCCTGGTTCCACGCGGCGGGCACCGCGCAGATCTCCATCCGGCACCGGCTGCGCGGCACGGGTTCCGCCGTCGTCAGCGAGCAGGCGGGCGGCATCGACGCCCTCGCCCGCGCGCGGCGGCGGCTGCGCGCCGGGGCGAGCCTGATGGTCACCGGCGGGGTCGACTCGACGCTGTGCCCCTGGGGCTGGGCCGCGCACCTGGCGGACGGCCGGATGAGCCGGACCGCCGATCCGGCCCGCGCCTACCGGCCGTTCGACGCGGCCGCCGACGGCCACGTGGTGGGCGAGGGCGGCGCCCTGCTGGTCCTGGAGGACGCCGGGTCGGCCGCCCGGCGCGGGGCGCGCGGCTACGGCACCGTCGCCGGCTGCGCGGCGACCTTCGACGGCCCGGACCGGCCCCGCCTGCGGGAGGCCGCCGAACTCGCCCTGCGCGACGCCGGGACCGCCGCGGACGAGGTCGACGTGGTCTTCGCGGACGCGGCGGCGGACCCGGTCGCCGACCGCCTGGAGAGCACGGCCCTGCGCGCCCTGTTCGGTCCCTACGGCGTGCCGGTGACGGCCCCGAAGTCGATGACCGGCCGCCTGGGGGCGGGCGGCTCCTCGCTGGACGTGGCGGCGGCCCTGCTGGCCCTGCGCCACCAGCTGGTCCCTCCCACCACGGCGACCTCCCGCCCGGCCCCCGAGCACACCCTGGACCTGGTCACCGGGGCCCCCCGCGCCCTGCCCCGCCTGCGCACGGCCCTGGTGCTGGCCCGGGGCCGGGGCGGCTTCAACTCGGCCCTGGTGCTGCGGGCGGCGCCGTGACCCGTCACGGCCCGCCCGCGCACCGCCCTTCGGGCCGGTTCGCCGCGGGGCGCCGTGCGCGCGGCGCCCCGCGCGGTCAGTTCGTACGGGCGACGAGCCGGCGGCCGGCGGCACCCGGGGAGGCCGGGGAGGCCGGGGCCGTGGTCGCGGCCGGGGCCGGGGGGACGTCGGAGCGGGCCATGAGGATCGAGCGCTGGAGCCGGCTGAGGGCGGCGGAGGGCTCCAGGCCCAGCTCGGAGACGAGCGTGGTGCGCAGCCGCTGGTAGACGTCGAGCGCCTCGCCCCGCCGCCCCGACCGGTGCAGCGCCAGCATGAACTGCCCGTGCAGGCTCTCGTGCATCCGGTACTGGTTGACCAGCACGGTCAGTTCCGGCAGCAGCTCACGATGGCGCCCCAGCCGCAGATCGGCCTCGATGCGCTGGTCGAGCACGCACAGCCGGGCCTCCTCCAGCCGCTTGACCTCCATGTCGATGCGGTTGCCGGCCTGGATGTCGGTGAGCGCCGGTCCCGTCCACAGCGACAGCGCGTCGGCCAGGCGGCGGGCCGCCCCGGGGTAGTCCTCGGCGTCCATGGCCCGGTAACCGGCGCCCGCCTGGCGCTCGAACTCGCGGAAGTCGATGCTCCCGGACCGGGTGTCCAGGCGGTAGCCGCCGGGGACGGTGGAGAGGATGTCCTTGGGGCTGCACCGCTCGTTCTCGCCGTGGGCGAGCGCCTCGGCGAGCAGCTCCCGCAGCTGGAGCACGTACGTCTGGAGCGTGGTGCGTGCGCTGCGGGGCGGTCTGCTCCCCCACAGTTCCTCCACCAGCGAGGCCACGGGGACCACCTGGTCGGCCTGGAGGGCCAGCAGGGCCAGGACCTGCCTGGGCTTGGGGGCCGTCGGCACGATCGACACCCCGTTCTCGCGCACCGACAGCGCGCCCAGCACTTCGATGTCCATATTGTCCCCCACGAGTTCAGGCCGGAGACCGGTGCTCGGCCTACGCGCTGCCGCCGTTGCGGTCCGGTGCCCTGCTTGTCATCCAACCCCTTGATAAAAAAACGGCGCAGTCGGTTTGTCAACACAGAACAATCACAAGATGGCTTGAGTGACGATATCCAGCCAGACGATGCTCGAACGAAGGTTCGTCCAGCCTGGGTCTGAGCAGGAAAAATCGCAGGGTCGTCCCTGAGTTTCACTCGAACGGGGCGCTGAGCACCGAAAACAAAGAGCCATCGGACGGCCGGATCCAGACAGCCGAGAACACGCGTGACCCCCGCCTCCCTGCGGGCGTCCGCGGGGGCGGGGGCGGTGGACGATCGTTCCCGGACGCGCGGAGCCTCGGAAGCCGACCTTCGAGGAAGAGTAAAAAAACCGGATGGTCCAGTAAAATCACCTGTGCGGGGAGCTAGCCCACGGACCGGACGGACCCCTCGGGCCGGATGCGGGCGACCACGGCGTCGGACGCCAGCGTGGGCAGCAGCAGCCGCCAGAAATCCGCGATCGTGCCCGGGGCCAGCCACGCCCTGTTCCTGATCCCGAGGACCTCGAACCCCACCGTCGCCGCCACCACGGCGGAGACCACCCGCCCCACCGTCACGCCGGCGCGCAGCTCACCGGCCTCCTCGCAGCGCCGCACCTGCCGCTCGACCCTCTCGCGCCAGGCCAGCCGCAGATCGGTGTGCGGCACCCGGGCGGCCTCGCCGCTCAGCTCGAACCCCGCGCGCAGCACCACGTCCTCGCGCAGGGCCTCGGCGAGCTTGTGCGTGGCGTCGACGAGGTGCTGGAGCCGGCTGCTGCCGGGGTGGCCGGGGTCGTGCGCGACGGCCCGCAGCACCACCGCGGCCGCCTCCTCGACGGCGTCCGCCAGCGCCACCTTGCTGGCGAAGTGGAAGTGCAGTGCGCCGCTGCTCACCCCGGCCCGTGAACTGATCCGGGTGAGCGAGGCGACCGTGAAGCCGTCCTGGTCGAACGACTCGGCCGCCGCCCGGATCAGAGCTTCACGTGTGCGCACCGCACGTTCCTGTTTGACCATCGACTGCTCCGTTACTGGGGTGGGTTGCCGTGCTTGCGCGAGGGCACGTCGGCCTGCTTGGTGCGGAGCATCGCCAGGGAAGCGATGAGCACCTCGCGGGTCTCGGCGGGGTCGATGACGTCGTCCACGAGGCCGCGCTCGGCCGCGTAGTAGGGGTGCATCAGCTCGGCCTTGTACTCCTTGAC
>NZ_JBVHWR010000026.1:0-70596 GCF_055564355.1 Streptomyces sp. NPDC029152
GCCCGGATCTCGGCCGGGAAGTTCGGCAGCGTCGACAGATCATTGCCGAACGACGCCGTCTCGGAGGTGAAACGGTCACCGGTGAGCTGCATACCGTCACCGGAATCCCCGGCGAACCTGATGATCACCCGGTCGACGGACTTCACCGCCTTCACCGAGTTGTTGGCCGACACAGCGGTGCTCCTCACGTGTTCGGATACAGGAAGGACGGGCGGGGCGCGGGCCGGCCGCCAGGCGGGGGATGGCTGGCGGCCGACCCTGTCACGGGGGCGTCACACAGTCTGCGACGGCGGTCTGTGCAACCTCTGGACGCCGACTGGAGGACGGCGCTCAGCTCCAGGCGATCAGGCGGTGGGGGCGCTCCAGCACCGCGGCGACGTCCGCGAGCACCTTGGAACCCAGCTCCCCGTCGACCAGCCGGTGGTCGAAGGAGAGCGACAGGGTGACGACCTGGCGGGGCACCACCTTGCCCTTGTGCACCCAGGGGCGGGACGTGATCGCGCCGACCGCGAGGATGGCCGCCTCCCCCGGGTTGAGGATCGGTGTGCCGCTGTCCACGCCGAAGACACCGATGTTGGTGACGGTGACGGTGCCGCCGCTGAGCGCGGCGGGGCTGGTCCGCCCGGCCCTGGCCGCGTCGACCAGGTCGTCCAGCGCACCCGCGAGTTCGGCCAGGGACAGCGTGTGCGCGTCCTTGACGGCGGGGACGACGAGCCCGCGGGGGGTGGCCGCGGCGATGCCCAGGTCGACGTAGTTCTTGCGGACGATCTCCTGGGTCCGGTCGTCCCAGGAGGCGTTGATCTCCGGGTTGCGTCCGACGGCGGCCAGGAGGGCCTTGGCCACCAGGAGCAGCGGGCCGACCCTGCGGTCCGCGAAGCGCGGTTCCCTTCTGAGGTCGCGCACCAGCTTCATGGTCCGGGTCACGTCGACGGTGACGAACTCGGTCACGTGCGGGGCGCTGAACGCGGAGGCGGTCACGGCCGCGGCGGTGGCCCGCCGCACTCCGCGCACCGGCACCCTCGTCTCCCTCGGCTGCCCCGTCTCCGTCGGCTCGCCGCCCGGGGCGGGTGGCACCTCCCGCGGGAGGGAGGGCGGTGCGGGAGCGGGCGCCGGGGCGACCGCGGTGCCCGCCGTGTTCGCGGCCGCGTGGACGTCCGTCCGCACGATGACGCCGTGCGGGCCCGAGGGCACGACGCGGGTGAGGTCGACGCCGAGGTCCTTGGCCAGTTTGCGCACCGGCGGCTTGGCCAGGACGGGCCCGGGGGCCGGGCCCGCCCCGGTGGAGCGGGCGGGCGGTGGGCCCGCCGCGCGGCGACGGCGTGCTGTGGGCCCGGAGGCGACCCCGTAGCCGACGAGCACCGGTTCCCGGGCCGGCTGCTCGCGTGACGGCTCCGGCTCCGGGGCCGGCGGCGTAGACGACGGCTCCGGAGCCCGGGCCGGCGGCGCGGACGAGGGTTCCGGGCCCGGGGCCGGCGGCGCGGACGAGGGTTCCGGGGCCGGGGCCACGGTGATGACGACCGTGCCCACGGCCACCGTCTCGCCCTCCGCGCACCGCAGTTCCCGTACCACCCCGTCGAACGGGACCGGCAGTTCCACCACGGCCTTGGCCGTCTCTATCTCGCACACGGTCTGCCCGTCGACGACGGTGTCGCCGGGCCGCACGTACCAGGTCAGGAGCTCCGCCTCCGTGAGTCCCTCGCCCACGTCGGGCATCCGGAACTCCAGCAGTCGGCCGGCAGTGTCAGTCATGGGTGGTCCCTCAGTACGCCAGCGCGTGGTCGACGGCGGCGAGCACGCGGTCGAGGTCGGGCAGGTAGTGCTCCTCCAGCCGCGCCGCCGGATAGGGGGCGTGGTGCCCGCCGACCCGCAGGACCGGGGCCTCCAGCGAGTAGAAGCACCGGGTGGTGATGCGGGCGGCGATCTCCGCGCCGGCGCCGAAGAAGACGGGCGCCTCGTGCACGACGACCAGGCGGTGGGTCTTCGACACGGAGTCCTGCACGGTGTCGAAGTCGACGGGGGACACGGACCGCAGGTCGATGACCTCCAGTGAGCGGCCCTCCTCCGCCGCCGCCTCGGCGGCCTCCCGGCACAGCCGCACCATGGGGCCGTAGGCCACGAGGGTCAGGTCGGTGCCGGGGCGCACCACCCGCGCCCGGTGCAGGGGGGCGGGGGCGGCGGCCGCGTCGACCTCGCCGGTGTCCCAGTAGCGGCGCTTGGGCTCGAAGAAGATCACCGGGTCGTCGCTGCGGATGGCCTGCTGGAGCATCCAGTAGGCGTCCGAGGGGTTCGAGGGGGAGACGACCTTCAGTCCCGCCACGTGGGCGAAGAGGGCCTCCGGGGACTCGCTGTGGTGTTCCACGGCACCGATGCCGCCGCCGTAGGGGATCCGGACCACGACGGGCATCCGGATCGTGCCGTGCGAGCGGGCGTGGAGCTTGGCCAGCTGGGTGACGATCTGGTCGTAGGCGGGGAAGACGAAACCGTCGAACTGGATCTCGACCACGGGCCGGTAGCCGCCGAGTGCCAGTCCGATGGCCGTCCCGAGGATGCCCGACTCGGCGAGCGGGGAGTCCATCACACGGTCCTCGCCGAAGTCCTTCTGCAGGCCGTCGGTCACCCGGAAGACGCCTCCGAGCCTGCCGACGTCCTCCCCCATCACGAGGACCGCGGGGTCGTCCTCCAGGGCTTTGCGCAAGGACCGGTTGAGCGCCTTGGCCAGTGTCATCGTGTCCGCGGGCATGGTCATCCACTCTCCGGGTGGGCGAAGGATCGGTGGTACTCCTCGAACTGCCGCCGTTCCTCGTCCAGGACGGCGTGCCCTTCGGCGTACACGTGGTCGAAGACGGCCGGCCGCTGCGGGTCGGGCATGCCGCGCACCTCGCGGCGGACCCGGTGGGCGATCTCCCGGGCCTGTTCCTCGACCTCGTCGAAGAACTCCGGCGCCGCGTGCCCGGCTTCGCTCAGGTGGGCGCGGAGCCGGGCGATGGGGTCCCTCGCCCGCCAGTACTCCAGTTCCGTCTGGGCGCGGTACCGGGTCGGGTCGTCCGAGGTGGTGTGGGCGCCCATGCGGTAGGTGAACGCCTCGACGAGGAAGGGACCGTTGCCGCCGCGGATGTGGTCCAGCGCGAACCGCGTCACGGCGTGCACCGCGAGGACGTCGTTGCCGTCCACCCGCACGCCGGGGAACCCGTAGCCGTGGGCCCTGCGGTACAGCGGGCCGCGCAGCTGCCGGGTGACGGGCTCGGAGATGGCCCACTGGTTGTTCTGGCAGAAGAACAGCACCGGCGCGTCGTGGACGGCGGCGAAGGTGAACGCCTCCGCGACGTCGCCCTCGCTGCTGGCGCCGTCCCCGAAGTAGGCCACGGCCGCGGCGTCCGAGCCGTTCTTGGCCAGGCTCATGGCGTACCCGGTGGCGTGCAGGGTGTGTGCGCCGACGACCAGGGTGTACAGGTGGAAGCGGGACTCGCGCGGGTCCCATCCGCCGTTGGTGACTCCCCGGAACAGCCGGACCACGTCGACCGGGTCGACGCCCCTGCACCAGGCGACGCCGTGTTCGCGGTAGCTCGGGAACACGTAGTCGTCGGGGCGCAGTGCGTGGGCCGAGCCGACCTGGGCCGCCTCCTGGCCCGCCAGCGGCGGCCACAGTCCCAGTTCGCCCTGCCGTTGCAGGGCGGTGGCCTCGGTGTCGAGGCCGCGGGAGATCACCATGTCCCGGTAGAGGGTGCGCAGCAGCTCCGGGTCGTACCCGGGGATCTCCTCCGGGGGCGCCACCAGGGTGCCCTCCGGTGTCAGCAGTCGCAGCGTCTCCGGTTCCTCCGGGCGGGTCATGAAGGCGTTCACGGCGTCCGTGAAGCCGGGCGCCGGCACCGCGGGCGAGCGGTCACTCGTGGGCAAGGTCATGTCACTTCCATCTCGGGGCGGGCCGCCAGGGCCGCCGGCCGGCCGTCGCGGCCGGGGCCCCGTGCCGCGCGGCCGGTGAGGTCGAGGGTGTGGTCCGGGGTCCAGCAGCCCCGCCAGCCCGAGTACTGCACGTCCTCGGGCCACCAGGGCGGGCCGGTCGCGACGATGGCGCCGACCGCCCCCTGCGGCAGGCTCTCGCCGCCGGCTCCGGCGACGCGCAGGCGCAGAGGCGGCACCGAGCTGCCCGCGCCGGGTTCGTGGGGCCGTGCGCCGTCCCGGGCGAACAGCTCCTGCGCGGTCCACGGCACCGCGCCGTCGGTCGGGGCGAACTCGGACCACAGCCGGGTGCCGGGGCGGGCCGCGAAGTGCCGGGAGACCAGCTGACGCGTGCAGGGGGCGCCGATGAGCACCACGGTGCCCGGGCCCTCGGCGGTCCGCCGCTCGGGGGGCGGGCCGGCGCCGAGGCGGCCGGCGTACTCCTCCGGGGTGAGCACCGTGACGCTGGCGCGCGCCCCCGTCAGCGGCCAGCCGGGGTCCGGGTCCCACGGCGCGGTGTGCAGCATCGCGCCGCAGCTGTAGGCCCACCACATGGCCGCCAGGGCCGCCGGCGACGCCGGTTGCTGGTCGATGGTCACGGTGCCGCCGGGCACCCCGGCCCGTCGGCTGCGGTCGGCCGCGGAGCGCAGCCAGGACCGGTGGTCGATCAGCCGGTCCCGGCCGTGCCGGCCGAGCAGCAGATGGGCGCCGCCTTCCGCCGACGAACGGGACAGGGCCGTCTCCACCGGGACCGAGGCGATCTTCCGCCAGGTCGCCGGGTCGTCCAGGGCGAGCGAGGGGGCGCCGCGGACGGCGGGGTCGTAGGTGGAGCGGCTGCACAGGACGGCACGCGCCCCGGTGGCGCGCGCGGCGGCCGCCGCGCCGCCGGGGCCGTTCGGCGCGGGGACGCACACTCCCCCGGCCTTGAGCACGGCGAGCTGGGCGACGAGCCCCTGGCGGTGGTTCTCGCAGTGGACGACCAGCGGGTCCCCGAGCTGGACCCCGCCGCGTACCAGGGCGGAGGCCAGGCGGACCGCCTGGCGGTCGGCCTGGGCGTAGGTGAGCCGGTGCCAGCCGTCCTGGACCGCCACCCGGTTCGGATGCTTCCCGGCGGTGTGCGCGAAGACGTGGTCGAGGGTGAGGGCGGCCGGTGGCCCGTCCCGGGACGGGAGGGCGGGCTCCCGCCGCTTCCGCTGGTGCGTGGTCACTGTTCCCCCCGTCTCAGGAGATGAAGTCGTAGGACAGGTGGTCCTCGGTGTCGGGCCAGGTGGCGAAGCGCCGCAGCCCGTACAGCAGGGGGTGCTGCTCCTCCGCCATGCGGGTGACGCGGGTGACCCGGCCCATGATCACGACGTGGTCGCCGACGACCTGGTCGTTGGTGACCGTGCAGTCGGCGATCGTGTGGGCGGCGTCCACCAGGTGGGGGCCCGCCGCGTCGTCGTCGGCGCGCCAGGGCAACCGGTCGAAGCGGTCCGGCGCCCCGGAGGCGAAGAGTTCGGCGGTGATCCGCGCCCGGCGGTGCAGCAGGTTGACCGCGAACCGCCGGCCGTCCTGGACGGCGTCCAGGGTCGGGCTGCCCCGGCGCATGCACACCAGCAGCACGGGCGGTTCCAGGGACACGCTGCACAGCGAGGTGAGGGTCATGCCGCGGGGCGCCCCGTCGGGCCCCGTGGTGGTCACGACGGTCACCCCCGTGGGGAAGCCGGCCATGAGGGTGCGGAAGTCCGCGGGGTGCCCGTGCATCAGAACGCTCCTTCCCGGCTGCCCGTGGCCGCCGAGGACGACAGGGTGCCGAGCGCCTCGCGGATCTCGGCCACCACGGCCTCCGTGAACGCCGGGAAGGCGTCGCCGAGGAAGTGGAAGTGGCCGCCGGCGAAGAGCCGGCGCCGGAGGACGCCCTCGGTCTCGGGGGCCCAGGCCGCCGCGCCCGGAGCGGGCGCCAGTGCGTCGTCCGTCGAGGCGAACGCCGTCAGCGCGCCGGACAGGGGACGCCGCCCGGGGTCGGGCCGGTAGGAGTCCAGGGCCCGCAGGTCGGACCTGATCACCCTGAGGAACCGGTCCTTGAACTCCGGGAGTTCGTCGAGCCGGTCCGGCATGCCGCCGAGCCGGGTGAGCCGGCGGACGAACTCCACGTCGGACAGGCTGGGGTCCAGGAGGCGGATCGCGGGCTGGATGCCGGGTGCCTGCCGGCCGGAGACGCCCAGCCACAGCGGGGCGGCGCCGCGGTCCTGCAGGGACCGTGCGGTCTCGAAGGCGACGACCGCGCCGAGGCTGTGCCCGAACAGGGCCAGGGGGGTCCCGTCGGAGACGGCGAGCACGTCCTCGGTGACCCGGGCCACGAGCGCCTTCATGTCGGTGACGGGCTGCTCCGCGTGCCGCCTGCCCCGGCCCGGCAGGTCCAGGAGCAGCAGGTCCCAGGTGGGCGGCAGGAAGCGGGTCATGGGGTGGTAGACGCTGCCCGAGCCGCCCGCGTGCGGGACGACCACCAGACGGACGGCGGGCTCGGCGACGGTCCGGGGCCGGAGGAAGGCGTCGGTGCCGGTCGTCATGCGCCCACCCCCCGGCCGGCGGCCGCGGTCGCGGCGATGTTCTCGGCGAGCTTGCCCAGCAGGTCCCGCAGGGGCATGGAGAGGGACAGCTCGTCGGCGGTCATGCCGACCTCGAAGTGCTCCTCGACGCGGGTGATGAAGAGGGTGGAGGTGAAGGAGTCGCCGCCCACGTCGAGGAAGGTCAGCTCGGGGTCGAGGGCCTCCGCCTGCAGGACCTCCCGCAGCAGGTCCAGGAGGTAGCGGGTCAGCGGCTCGGGTTCCAGCGACTCGGGGAGGGCGACTCCCGCCGCCGTCCCGGCGGCGGGCCCGGGTCCGGGAGCGGCGGCCGGCTCGTCGATCCAGTACGTCCGGCGGCGGAAGGGGTAGGTGGGCAGGTCCGCGACGAAGCGGGCGCCGGGGGCGGACAGCGCGCCCAGGCGGAGGTCGGCACCCGCGGTGAACAGCTCGGCGAGGGCCGTCCGCAGCAGGCCGGGGGCGTCCCCGGGGCCGTCCCCGGCCAGCGGCAGGGTGGTCCGGCGGCCGTGCGCCTCCCACGACAGGGCGACGCGGTCCTCCGTGCCGGCGGTGGTCCGCCCGGTGCCCTCGGCCGGCGTGGCGTGGACGCCGAGCCGGGCCAGCATGTCGCGCAGGCGGGCCGCGGGGTCCCCGGCGCCGGTGCTCGCGTCCCGCAGGCCGGGGTGGGCGTCGGCGAGGGCGGCGACCACGGCCTCCAGCTGTCCGGCCGGGCCCTCGGTGTGGAGGGTGATCCGGCGCGGCGGCTCCTGCGCGGGGGTCGTGACCACGCCCCGGGCGCGCCAGTCGGCGAGGGCCTCGGCGAGGTCGCGGGCGGTGGCGCCGGTCAGCGCCAGCCGGTGGGCGAACGGGGCGCGTCCGGCGCGCAGGGTGTGGCACAGATCGGCCGGCCGTGCGTCGGTGCGGCGCAGCAGGGAGCCCACGCGGTCGGCGAGCCGGTCGAGTGCCGTGTGGTCCTTGGCGCTCAGGGTGAGCAGTTCGGGGCCGGGCGGGGCGGGGGCGGGCTCCGCGGGCGGCCGGTGGGCCTCGATGACGGCGTGGACGTTCGTGCCGCTCATGCCGAAGGAGTTGATGCCGGCGATCCTGCGGGACAGTCCGCCGGGCCACGGCGTGTTCCGGCGCGGCACGGTGAAGTCGAGCCGTTCCCACGGGATGTGCGGGTTCAGTTCGCCGTCGTCCGGGTGCGCGGCGGCGGGGATCACCCCGTGCTGGAGCATCAGCACGGTCTTCATCACGGACGCGATGCCGGAGGCGCCCTCGAGGTGGCCGAGCCGGGACTTGACGCTGCCGATGGACAGCGGGACGCCCCGGCGGCGGACCGCCTCCCCGAGCACCCCGTCCAGGGCGCCGATCTCGATCGGGTCGCCGAGCACGGTGCCGGTGCCGTGGGCCTCGACGAAGCCGACGTCGGCCGGGTCGGTCCGGGCGTCGGCCAGCGCCGCCCGGATCACCTCCTGCTGGGCCGGTCCGTTGGGAGCCGTCAGTCCGGAGGCGGCGCCGTCGTGGTTGACGGCCGTGCCCCGGATGACGGCGAGGACCGGCCGGCCCTCGCGCTCGGCGTCGTCGAGGCGCATCAGGGCGACGACCCCGACCCCCTCGCCGCGCCCGTAGCCGTCGGCGGTGGCGAGGAAGGACTTGGAACGGCCGTCCGGTGCCAGCGCCCTCGTCTGGCACAGCGAGACCATCAGGCTCGCGGAGAGCAGCAGGTTGGCGCCGGCGGCCAGCGCGTAGCGGCACTCGCGGTTGCGCAGGCCCTGGACCGCCAGGTGCAGGGTGGTCATGGAGGAGGAGCAGGCCGTCTCCACCCCGAGGACGGGGCCGGAGAAGCCCATCAGGTGGCTGACGCGTCCGGCGCCGAAGCTGAGGCCGCCGCCCGTGATGTAGTACGGGTCGATGCGGGACATGTCCGAGCGGTCCTCGTTCCGCTCGCTGTACTCGGACGTCATCATGCCGAGGTAGATCCCGACGTCGAGCCGGTCGGAGCGGCGGACCGCGATGCCGGCCCGCTCCAGCGCCTCCCAGCTGGTCTCCAGGAGCATCCGCTGCTGGGGGTCGAGCAGACGGGCCTCGCGCCGGGAGAGCCCGAAGAAGTCGGCGTCGAAGTCGGCGATGGTGTCGAGGAAACCGGCGCGGTCGACGTAGGAGCGGCCGGGACGTCCGACGGCCGGGTCGTACACCGCGCGCAGGCCGGGCCGGTCGGCGGGGATCGCGGACAGCGCCGAGTCGGTGCCGCACAGGAACTCCCAGTACGCCTCGGGCGTGTCGATGGCCGGCGGCAGTCTGAGCCCCATGCCGACGACGGCGACGGGTGCGTGGCGTTCGTCCTCCAGCTCGGCGATCCGGGCCCGCAGCCGGTGGGAGAGCCGGAGCTGGTCCTCCATCAGGGCGCGGACGGCTTCGGTGTCCATGGCCTCACTCATGCCTGCTTGTCTCCTTTCTGGGATACGTCGCTGCGGACGGCCTGGACGAGTTCCTCGAAGGACAGGTCCGCGAGGTCCGGGAGGCCGGCGGCCGCCGGGGCCGCCGCCTGGTCCGGTGTCTCCGGGCGGTCCGGCCGGCCGGGCTCGGCGGGACGGGCGGGTTCGGGGTGGAGCAGGCCGAGGATGTGGTCCGCGAGGCGCGGGACCGTGGGGTGGTCGAGGGCCACGGTCGCCAGGAGGTCGACGCCGAGGGACCGGGAGAGCCGGGTCCGCAGGTCGATCACCATGATCGAGTCCAGGCCCATGTCCCCGAAGGTGGTCTCCTCGTCGAGGGCCGCGGGCTGCCCGAGGGTCTCTCCGGCGGCTTCCCGGACGAAGTGCCGCAGCGCCGCGTCGCGTTCGCCCGGATCCAGCTCGGCGAGGCGTGCGCCGAACCAGCCGCGCGGCCGGCCGGCCGGGTCCGCGTCCGGACGGCGGGTCCCGTGGGCGTCTCCCCCGGCGGGGGCCTCCAGCAGGCGAGCGCGCGGATGGCCGCCGAGCGCCTCGGTGAACCGGTCGGGCGCGAGGTCGACGGCGATGACCCGGGCCTGGCGGGCGGTGAGCGCGGCCAGCAGCAGCGCCTCGGCCGTCTCGTCGGTGAAGGTGCCGATACCGAGCCGGGTGGTGGCCCGGCGCACGGTCTCCGAGGCCGCCATCCCGCCCTTGCCGCCGGGCACCCAGGGGCCCCAGGCGATGCTCGTGGCGGGCACGCCCTCGGCGCGCAGCGTCTCGGCGAGGCCGGTCAGGTAGCCGTTGGCGGCGGCGTAGACGGTCTGTCCCGCCGAGCCGAGCACGCTGGAGGCCGACGAGAACAGGACGAACGCGTCGAGGTCGTGGCCGCGCAGAGCCTCGGCGAGCACGTCCGCGCCGTGCGCCTTGGCGGCGAAGACGCGCTCGGCGGCGCCGCGGTCGACGCGGCCGAAGGCCCGGTCGTCGGTGGCCCCGGCGAGGTGCAGGACCAGGCGCAGCGGGTGGTCCGCCCCGGCCCGTGCGACGGCGCGGGCGCAGTCGGCGGGGTCGGTGACGTCGCCGCGCACCACGTGGACCGGTGTGCCGGCGGCGGTGATCTCCTCGATGAGGCGGAGCGTCTGCGCGTCCGGTTCCGAACGGGCCATCAGGGTGAGGGCGGCGCAGCCGTTGCGGGCGAGGACCGCCGCGGTGCTCAGACCGAGCCCGCCGAGCCCGCCGGTGACGAGGGCGGCGCCGGTGAGGCCGTCGGCCGCGGTGCCCGTCGGGGCGGTCGCGGGGACGAGCCGGGCGGTGCGGGTGCGGCCGGGGCCGGTCTCCAGCCGGGTCTCCACCGTGCCGTCGTCGAGGATCCGGTCGAGGGCGCGCAGCAGGCCGGGGGCGTCCCAGCCGTCCGCGAGGGTCACCCGCAGCAGCCGGCGCTCGCTCTCCTCGGCCTCGACGCCGGCCAGCAGGCCCCACAGCGCCTCGCGCAGGGGGGCGTGCGGGGTGCCGCCGGCGACCGGGACGGCGTAGGGCACGTCCTGGGGGACGGAGCGCAGGACGGCGGCGAGGTCGAGGACGGCCTCGGTCGCGGCCTGCGCGCCGGCCGGTGCGTCGGCGGCGAGGAAGCGGGCGTCGACGATCAGGTCCGGGGTCCGCGCGAGCGGCGTCCGCGCGTCGGCCGCGAGGGCGTGGTGGCCCGCTTCCTCGGCGGCCCGGGTGAGGAGCTTCCCGGCGGGGGTGGCGGCGCCGACGACGGCCACCGTCCGCGCCCGGGTGGCGGCCCGGTCGGTGCCGGCCGGGGCGGGCAGCTCGGTCCAGGCGAGGTCCCAGGTGTGGCGGGTGCCCTGGCGCAGCGACGACTGGAGCACGGAGCGGGAGGCCGTGCGGAACCGGAAGCCGTCCATGGCGAGGACGGTGGCGCCGTTCTCGTCGAACAGGTGCAGGTCGGCGGTCTCCACCTGGTGGAACCGGTCGTCGGCCGTCTCCCGCAGCTCGGCTCGGACGTGTCCCCACAGGGGCCTGCCCGGGACGGGCCGGCCGGGGAACGACACCCGGGCCGCGGCGAACGGGATGACGAGGGCCTTCTCCTGGTCCAGCGGCTCCGCGTCGTCCTCGTGGATGGCGAAGCAGACGGAGCTCTGCAGGCAGGAGTCGAGCAGGCCCGGGTGGATCTGGTAGTCCTCGGCGGGCTCGTTCGTCTTCTCCGGCCAGTCGAACCGGATCAGGGCCTCGTCCCCGCGGATCCAGGCGTCCCCGACCCAGCTGAAGGACGGGCCGAGCAGGTAGCCGATGCCGCGCAGGTGGCGGTAGAAGGCCTCGCCGCCGAGGTGGCGGTCGGCGTGCGCGATGAACTCCCGCGGGTCGGGCGCGGTGCGGTGCCCGGCCGGGTCGGCGGGGACGCGGCGCGCGGTCAGGTGCTCCTGCCACAGGTGGCGTTCGGGGTCGAGGAGGCTCTGCACGCTGACCGTGCGGGCGCCCCGCTCGCCGTCGCGCTCGATGATCTGCAGTTCGTAGCGCTCGCCGTCGTGCAGCACCAGCGCGCGCGGGAAGTGCAGGTCCTCCAGGACCACCCGGTCGCCGTCGCGGCCGAGCGCGGACAGGACCGTGGCGGTCTGGGAGGCACCCGCCACCTGGACGGTGCCGAACAGCCGGTGGTCGTCGAGGTGCGGCGGGTACACGGTGCTGCGCTCGGTGACGAACACCCGCCCCTGGATCGCCGGCGAGCGCAGTTCGGTGCCCCACGGCGGACCGGCCGGGGCGGGCACGGACCGCCGGTCCTGCGGTGCGGCGGACGCGGGGGCGGGTGCGCCGGCCCGGCCGGCGCCCCGCCAGTAGGGGGTCGCGGCGAACGGGTAGAGCGGGGCCGCCGCGCGCGGGGTGCGGCGCGGGGCCTGTACGGCGGCCCAGTCGATGTCCTGGCCGAGTTCGTACAGTTCCCTGGCGGCGGCGGCCAGGGCGGCCCGGTCCCCCGTCCCGCGCCGCAGCGAGGGCAGCAGGGCGGTGTCCGGGACCGAACCCCCCGCGCGCACCAGGTTCACCAGGGTGCCGTCCGGGCCGATCTCCAGGCAGACGTCCACCTTCTGCTCGGCGAGCCGCCGCGCACCGTCGTGGAAGCGGACGGGGTTGCGGGCGTGCCGCACCCAGTACTCCGCGTCGAACGTGCCGGGCTCGGCGAGGTTGCCGGTGAGGTTGGAGATCAGCGGGATGCCCGGATCGGTGAGGTCCAGCGCGGCGGCGGTCTCGCGCAGCCGCGGCAGGACGGGGTCGAGCAGCCGCGAGTGGAAGGCGTGCGAGACGGTGAGCCGGACGCCGCGTACGCCGTCCTCGGTGAGCCGGGCGGCGAACCGCTCGATGTCCTCCGGTGCGCCGGCCACCACGGTGGCGTCCGGGGCGTTGACGGCCGCGACGTCGAGGGGGGCGTCCGCCAGCAGGGCGCGCACCCGCTCCTCGGGGGCGCGGACGGCCAGCATGGCGCCGCGCCGGGTGCCCTGCATCAGCTCGGCCCGCCGGGCGATCAGCCGCAGTCCGGACGACAGGTCCGTCACTCCGGCGTGGACGGCGGCGGCGACCTCGCCGACGCTGTGGCCCATGACCACGTCCGGGGTGACGCCCCAGGACTCCCACAGGGCGGCCAGTGCGCTCTCCAGGGCGAACAGGGCCGGCTGGGTCACCCGGGTCTCGTCGACGGCCCGCGGGTCGTCGCCGTAGAGGACGAGTTCCACCAGGGAGCCGCCCAGGAGGGGGGCGAGTTCGCGGTCGCAGCGGTCGAAGACCTCCCGGAAGACCGGTTCGGTCTCGTACAGTTCGCGGCCCATGCCGAAGCGCTGGCTGCCCTGTCCGGAGAACAGGAAGGCGATGCGCGGGCGGCCGGTGGTCCGGCGGTCCGCGGGCGGGGCCGCGAGCTGGGCGAGGAGCTTGTCCCGGGTGTCGCCCAGCAGGGCGCGGCGGTGCGGGAAGTGGGCCCGGCCCGCGGACGCGGTGGCGGCCAGGCCGGCCAGTTCCCCGTCGTCCGCGGCGGTCAGCCGCTCGCGCCAGGAGGCGGAGAGCCGCTCCAGGCCCGCCGCGTCGGGGGCGGACAGGGGGATGAGGTGCGGGGTGCCGGCCGGGGCGCCGCTCGTGGCGGCGGGGGCCCCGGCCGGGGCGTCGGCGAGCACCACGTGCGCGTTGGTCCCGGTGAGTCCGAAACCGGAGACGCCGGCCACGCGCGGGGCCGCGCCGGAACGCCAGGGGGTGGGGGTGTCCACCACCCGGACGTTCATCTCCGCCCAGTCCACGTGCGGGTTGGGTGCCGCGAAGTGGAGGTTGGCCGGGATGAGATCGTGTCTCAGGGCGAGCACGGTCTTGAAGACCGCCGCCATTCCGGCGGCCGACTCGCAGTGACCGATGTTGCTCTTGACGGAGCCGATGTGGAGCGGCTCGCCGGGCTTGCGGTCCGGGCCCAGGACGCGCCAGGCCGCGCCCAGTTCGATGGGGTCGCCCAGGGCGGTCCCGGTTCCGTGCGCTTCCAGGTAGGAGACCTGGGAGCCGGTGACGCGGGCGTCGGCGAGGGCGTCGGCGAGCAGGGCCCGCTGGGCCGTGCCGCTGGGGGCGGTGAGCCCGGAGGAGGCGCCGTCCTGGTTGACGGCGGTGCCGCGGATCACGGCGAGGACGCGGTCGCCGTCGCGCCGGGCGTCGGTGAGCCGCTTGAGGACGAGCACTCCGCAGCCCTCGGCGCGCACGAACCCGTTGGCGTCGGCCGAGAACGTCCGGCAGCGTCCGTCGGGCGACAGCATGTGCGCGCGGCTGGCCGAGACGGAGGCCATCGGGTCGAGGATGACGTTGACCCCGCCGGCCAGCACCGTGTCCGACTCGCCGCCGCGCAGCGACCGCACCGCGAGGTGCAGGGCGACGAGGGAGGACGAGCAGGCGGTGTCCACGGCCATCGCGGGCCCGTTCAGCCCGAGGGTGTACGCCAGGCGGCCCGCGGCGGCGTTGAGCGAGGTGCCGGTGCTGTAGTAGGCGTCGAGGTGCTCGGCACCGGTTGCGGCGAGCACCCGGGCGTAGTCGGCGTAGCTGATGCCGACGAAGACGCCGGTGCGGGTGCCGCGCAGGGCGTGCGGGTCGGTGCCGGCGTCCTCCAGGGCGTGCCAGGCGGACTCCAGGAGCAGCCGTTGCTGCGGGTCGAGGTTCTCCGCCTCGCGGCCGGGGATGCCGAAGAAGGCGGCGTCGAACCGTTCGATGTCCGTGAGGAAGCCGCCCTGGTCGGTGGTGATCCGGCCGCTCTCGGGGGTGTCGTCGCCGTGGAAGGCGGCGGTGTCGTACCGGCCTTCGGGGACGGGGCCCACGGCGTCGCGGCCCTCGCGGAGCAGGGTCCACAGGTCCTCGACGGAGTCGGCCCGGGGGAAGCGGCCGGCCATGCCGACGATGGCGATCGGCTCGTGCGCGGTGCCCGGGGGCACGCCCGGAGCGTCGTCGTACGGCGTGGCGGCGGGTGCCGGGGTGTCGTACGGCGTGGTGGCGGAAGCAGGAGCGTCGTGCGGCGTGGCGGCGGGCGCCGGCCGCTCGGGGGCGGGCGGGGCCGTCCCCGGCGCGGGGGCGGGCGCCGGGGCCGCCGCCGGGGCGTCGGTGAGCAGGTACTCCGCCATCCGGGTCACCGTGGGGTGGTCGAACACGTCGGCCGCGCGCAGGGAGACCTCGAAGGCCTGGCCCAGGCGTCCCACCAGGTCCACGGCCATGATCGAGTCGAGGCCCAGGTCGAAGAAGCCGGTGTCGTCCTTGACGGCTTCCGCGGACTCGAAGCCGAGCTGGGCGGCGACGATCCGGGCCACGTGGGCGCGGGCGGCGGCGGGCCGGCCGCGCTCGGGCACCGCCGCCAGCCCGGCCACGACCGACGGCTCGCGGACGGCCGCCACGGCCTCGTCCCGCGCCGGGTCCGGCAGGTCCGCGGAGAACAGGCCGCGGTCCCGGAAGCGGGACATGACCGAGCGGAACCGGGGCATGTCCAGCGGGCAGACGACGACGTGTCCGCAGACGGCGGGGGACGCGGCGAGCGCGGCACGGCCGGCGGACGCGTCGAGGGCGCCGACGCCGAGCCGGGCGAAGGTGTCGCGGCTGGCGGAGTCGGCCATGCCCGACTCGCCCAGGTCCCAGGGCCCGTAGGCGATGCTGACCGCGGGCAGGCCGCGGCCGGTGCGGTGCGCCGCCAGGGCGTCGAGACCGCCGTTGGCCGCGGCGTAGCCGGCGCACCGGTCGGTGCCCCACACGGCCGAGACCGAGGAGACCACGGCGAAGAAGTCCAGCGGCCAGTCGAGCGAGGCGCGGTGCAGCAGCCACGCCCCCGCGAACTTGCCGCGCAGGGCGTCGGCGAAGTGGGCGGCGCCGGCTTCCGCGGCCGGCACGCGTTCCAGCACGCCCGCCGCGTGCAGCACGCCCCGTACGGGCGGCATGCCCTCCAGCGCGGAGCAGGCGGTCGCCACGGCCCGCGGGGTGTCGCACCCGCCCGGCCGGTAGACGGCCTCGACACCGGCGGCGGCGAGGTCGTCGAGCAGCTCCCGCGCCTCGGGGGCCAGGTCCTCCCGGCTGCGCCGGCCGATGAGCAGGAGGTGGCGGGCGCCGCGGTCGACCAGCTCGGAGGTCAGCTCGCGGCCGACGCCGCCGAGACCGCCGGTGACGACGTAGGTGGCCTCGGGGACCACCCGCAGGGGCTCGGCGGGCGCGGCGTTCTCGACGAGGCGGGCCGTCAGGACCGCGCCGTCGCGGACGGCGGCCCGGTCCTCGGCCGCCTCCTTGCGGGTGGCGGCGTCGCTCTCCCTCGCGACGAAGGACAGCAGGGCGTCGAGATCCGCGTCGCCCGGGTCGGCGGGCAGGTCGACGACGCCGCCCCAGCCGGCCGTGAGTTCGAGACCGAGGACGGGTGCCAGGCCGTGCAGGAGGCCGTGGTCGGTCGCCGCCGTGTTGTCCTGCGGCCGGGTCCGGCAGGCGGCCCGGGTCAGGGCGAACACCCGGTGGCCGCCTGTGCGGGCGGCCGCGGCGACCGCGGTCGTCACCGCCGCGCACAGGGCGGCGCCCGGCTCCGCGGGGTCGCTCGCCGTGTCCGGGGCGCCGTCGCTCCCGGGGAGCGGGGTGGCGCGCAGGGCGAGGACCAGGGGGCCGCCGGCCTCGCCGGCCGCGTCCCGGCCGGCGTCCCACGCCCCGGCCCAGGCGGCGGCGTCGGCCGGGAGCGGCGCGTGCCGCCAGCCGTCGGGCAGGTCCGTGGCGGACGGCGCGAGCACGGTGCCGGTCAGCCCCTGTGCGGCGGCCCGGCCGGCCAGCGCGGCGAGGAGGTCCTCGTCGTCGCCGGCGAGGACGACGGAACGCGCGGCCGGAGCGGCCGAGGGGGTCTGGGGCCGCCACGCCACCTCGTGCACGAGCGGTACGGCGGGGGCGGCCGGGGCGGTCTCCTCCCGGCCGGCGGTGGCGGCGCCGGGGCCGGCGGCCCGCGCCGGGGGTGCGAACCTGCTGCGCTGCCACGGGTAGGGGGGCAGGTCGACGACCCGGCGGGGCAGGCCGGGGCCGGGGACGTCCGGCGCACCGCCTCCCTCCGTGACCGCCACCTCCGCCACCGTGCGCCCTTCGGCGAGCGCCCGCAGGGCGTCGGCGGCGGCGCGGGGGTCGGCCGCGGTGACGGTCGCGCGCACGTCCATCAGCGTGCGTCCGGCGGTCGCGGTGTGCGCGAAGGCCGGGTAGTCGGCGGCGGGGAGGGCCTCCAGCGCGCCGGCGTACCGGGCGGCACGCGCCCGCAGCGCCTCCTCGGTCCTGGCGGAGACGGTGAACCCGGCGACCGCGACGGGCGCGGAACCGTCGTCGGGGCGGGCCGGCGCCTCGTCGGCCGACAGCGGTCCGACGATCGCGTGCGCGTTGGTGCCGCTCATCCCGAACGAGCTGACGGAGGCGCAGTCGCCCGACAGCGGGGACCACTCCCCCAGCGTGTCGGGCACCGTCATCCCGGTCCCCGACAGGTCGATCCGCGGGTTGAGGTGGCGGAAGTGGACGACCGGGGGCACCTGGCGGCGCGAGACGCACAGCATCGCCTTGATCAGCCCGGCCACCCCGGCGGTGCCCTCGAGATGCCCGAAGTTGGTCTTCAGCGCGCCGACCGGCAGCGGTGCGCCACCGTTGCGCCGGCCCAGCGCGGTGGCCAGGGCGTCCATCTCGATCGGGTCGCCGAGGGGGGTGCCGGTGCCGTGGGTCTCCGCGTAGCCGACGGCCTCCGGCTCCAGACCGGCGTCCGCCAGGGCCGCTTCGATCAGCGACACCTGCGCGAGGACGTTCGGCGCGGTGAAGCCGCTGGAGCGGCCGTCCTGGTTGACGGACGTGCCCCGGATCACGCCCAGTACCCGGTCCCCGTCGCGCAGGGCGTGGTCGAGGCGCTTCAGCAGCACCGCGCCCACTCCCTCGCCGCGGGTGAAGCCGTTGGCCCGGGAGTCGAACGTCTTGCACAGGCCGTCCGGCGACAGCGAGCGGGTCTCCTGCACCAGCCGCATGGTCCGCGGCGACATGATGAGGTTGGCGCCCGCGGCGAAGGCGAGTTCGCACTCGCCCCGGCGCAGCGCCTGCACCGCGAGGTGCACGGCGACGAGGGAGGACGAGCAGGCCGTGTCGACGGTCATGGTGGGCCCGGTCAGGCCCAGCGCGTAGGCCACCCGGCCGGCGGCGAAGTTGTGTCCGTTGCCGGTGGCCCAGTAGGCGTCGGGTTCGCCCTCGCACCACTCCCGGTAGTCCTGCCACATCACGCCGAGGTAGAGACCGGCCCGGGCCTCGGCGAGGGTGCCCGCCGGGACGGCCGCGTGCTCCAGGGCCTCCCAGGCCACCTCCAGCAGGAGCCGGTGCTGCGGGTCCAGGTGGCGGGCCTCGCGGGGGCTGATGCCGAAGAAGCCCGCGTCGAAGTCGAGGACCTCGTCGAGGAAGCCTCCGCGCTGCGGCAGTCCCCGCCAGGCGTCGGCGAAGGGGCCCTTGCGGTGCTCCGGCATGGGGCGCACCAGGTCGCGGCCCTCGGCGAGGGCGGTCCAGTACGCGTCGAGCGTGTCGATGCCGCCGGGCAGCCGCAGCCCCGCGCCGATGATCGCGACGGGCTGGTTCCCCCGCTGCTCGGCGAGCTGCTGCCGCAGGGAGCGGACGGTGTCCAGGGCCCGCGTGAGCGGTGTCTGCCTGCCTCCCCGGGAGGGGCTTGTCTCGTGCATCGGGGTTCCTTGTGGTCGGGGCGTCAGGGGGGCCGGCGGGGTGGTCCGGTCGGCGCTCACGGGGTCTCCTGCGCTCGGGTGACCTGCTCGGTCAGGGCCTTGGCGAGGGTGCGGAGCGTGCCGTACGTCCACATGAGGGTCGGCGACAGGCGCAGCCCGAAGGCGGCCTCCAGCCGGTTGCGCAGTTCGAGGCTCATCAGCGAGTCCAGGCCGAGGGACTCGAACAGGGTGTCGTGGTCGAGCCGTTCGGGGCTCAGGCGCAGCACCTGGGCGGCGAGTTCACGGACCTTGGCCTCCACCAGGCCGTGGCGCTCCTCCTCCGGTGTGTCCAGCAGGCCGGCCGCGAAGGCGCTCCCGGCGGTGACGGAGCCGCCGTCCCGCAGGGCCTCGCGCAGGTCGCGCCAGGCGCTCAGGGCGACCGTGTCGGGGGCGGCCTCGAACCAGCGGCGCAGGTCGAGGGGGACGTAGCCGTGGACGGGCCGGTCCTCGATGAGCAGGCGGGTCAGGGCGGTCCAGGCCTCGTCGGCCGGGAAGCTGCTCATGCCGCGGTCCCCGAGGCGGGCGCCGGCCTCCGCGCTGCGCGCGGCCAGACCGATGTCCGCGAACGGTCCCCACTGCACGCTGAGCGCGGGCAGTCCGCGGCCGCGGCGCGCTTCGGCGGCGGCGTCGAGGTAGGCGTTGGCCGCGGCGTAGGCGGCCTGCCCCGGGTTGCCGACGAGGGCCGCGACGGAGGAGAACAGGACGAAGAAGTCCAGCGGTTCCTGTCCGGTCGCCGCCTCCAGGCTGCGTACGCCGTCCACCTTGGGCTGCAGCACCTTCGCGATCTGACGTGGCGTCAGGTTGCCGATGGTGGCGTCGGAGACCACGCCGGCCGCGTGCACGACACCGCGCAGCGGGGGCAGGCCCCGCTCGCGCAGGCCGTCGAGCATCCGGCGTACGGCGGTGCGGTCCCGCACGTCGCAGTGCGGGGTGTGGACCACCGTCCCCGCGGAGCGCAGCGCCGTCAGCCGGGCGGCGGCCTCGGCCGAGGGCGCGGACCGGCCGACCAGGACGAGCGTGCCGGCGCCCTGCGCGGCGAGGAACTCGGCGAGGGAGAGACCGAGGGCGCCGAGTCCACCGGTGACCAGGTAGGCGCCGTCCGCGCGGAACCGTCCGTCGCGCAGGGGCTCGGGCGCCACGTGCGCGACCTCGGCGAGCCGGGTCAGCACGAGCCGGGGGCCGTGCGGGTCGTGGTCGAGGTCGGCGGTCGTGCCGGTCACGCCGGCGCAGTCGTACGTCCGCAGCGGCGGGGCGGTGAGCCGGCCGTCGGCGGCCGGCGTCAGGGCGTCGGCCAGCAGCCGGGCGAACAGGGCGGGGCGGCGGACCCGCAGCGCCTCCAGGTCGGCCGAGCCGAAGGTGGCACCGGCGGGCAGCGGCCGTGCCTCCGGGGCCGGGTCCGACGGGGCCGCCCGGGTGACGTCCTCGACGTAGCGTCCGTCCGGGGCCAGGAGATCCCAGGCGTGGGAGGCGGTCGCTCCGCCGCGCGGGCCGAGGACCACGTCGACGCCCTCGCCGGCGATCGCCTCGACGGCGGACGGCCAGTGGGGGTCGGCGGTGTCGAGGACCTCACGGGCACCGGCGGCGCGCAGCGCCTCGGCGTGCCGGGGCGCTGCGTCGACGACGGCCAGCGGGACGGCGCCCCGGCTGCGGGCGATCCGTACGGCGGCGAGCGCGTCGGGCAGGGCCGGGGTGTGGATCAGGACGGTGTCGCCCTCCGCCAGCCGGCCGACGTGGGCCAGCGCGTACCAGGCGGTGACGGCCGGGAGGAGCAGGGCGGCGGCCTCGGTGTCGTCGAGCCGGTCGGGCAGCCGGACGGTGTGGGCCGCCTCGGCGAGCACGTGACCGGCGAGCGCGCCGGGTGCCACGGCGGCGACGCGGTCGCCGGGGTGCAGTCCGCTCACGTCGGGGCCCACGGCGCTGACGCGGCCCGCGCACTCACGGCCGAGCGGCAGGGTCGAGGGGGCTCGTCCGGCGCGGATCTCCGCGAGGTCGCGCAGGTCGGCGGGTGACACGGCGGCGGCCGTGGTCTCGATGAGGACCTGGCCGGGACCGGGCGTCGGCGTCGGGTGCGGGAGGAACTCGGCCGTGGTGGGGGCGCCTCGCCGGGCGGCGCCCAGCCGGAAGGGCTGGGAGCCGGTGCGCCAGGCGGGGCGCACGGTGCCGTCGGCGCCGTCCGTGTCGCCGCCCCGGACGATCCGGGCGGCCAGCCGGCGGTCGCCGCGCAGGGCGAGCTGGTCGTCGGCGCCGTCGTCGAGCAGGGCGCGGCCGCACGCGGCGGCCCAGTCGGGGTGGGAGGCGTCCACGTCGACGAGCCGCGGCCGCAGTTCGGAGTGCTCGCGTTGCAGCACCCGTCCGTAGCCCCAGTACAGGGCGGCGCCCGGATCGGGCGTGTCGGCCGCCGTGACGCTCTGGGCCCGGTCCGTGAGCACGGTGAGCCGGGGCAGCGAGGGCAGGGCCGCGCAGACGCGGACCACGGTGGTGAGGTGGGTGAGTCCGCGCTGCTGGGCGTCGGGGCCGACGCAGGCGCGCGGGGCGAGGAAGACGACGCCGTCGATGTCGCCCGTGAGGGAGTTCTCCGGGTGGGCCGGGTCGTCGACCGCGGTGACCTCGGCGCCGGCCGCGCGGAGGGCGTCGGCCAGCTCCTGGGTGCCGCCCGTGCCGCCGCAGACGACCCAGCGCCCGGCCGTGGCGCCGGTGCCGCCGGGCCGCGCACCGGTGGTGTCGGCCCAGTGGAGGCGGTGCAACCGGCCGGCGTGCGCGTCGTGGCCGTCCGAGGTGGGCAGGGACCGCAGGACCAGCCCCTCCATCACCAGCAGGGGACGCAGGTCGCCGGTGAGGACGCGGACGTCGACGGTGCCGTCGGGGCGGCGCAGGACGTGGGAGTGGAGTGCGGTGACGGGTTCGTCGCCGGCGGGCAGCACGTGGACGGCGCGCACGGCGGTCGGCATCAGCGCCTCGGAGCCGTCGTCGAGCAGCAGGGCCACCTGGAGCGCCCCGTCCCACAGCACGGGGTGCGGGACCCGGGGCCGCAGGCCGGCCCACAGCTCCTGCGGGAGCCGGATCTCGCCGAGCGCCTCGTCGCCCGACGGGTGGCGCCGCAGGGAGCGCACCACCTGGAACGCCGGCCCGTAGTTCTGGCCGCGGGCGGAGCAGCGGCGGTAGAACTCGCCGGGGTCCTCGGCCGCGGCCTCGTCGGCCCAGGCGGGGAGGCCGAAGCCCTCCGGGGCGCCGGTGCCGGTCTCGGCGCCGGCGGTGGCGACGACGTCCCACTCGGTGGCGCCGGGCGGCAGGGACAGCAGCCGGAAGGCACCACCGCCGCCGGGCGCGTCCTGCCACTCGGTGGTGAAGCGGACGGGGTCCGCGCCGATCGTCACCTCCTTGCGGAAGGAGACGTCGACGAGCCGGCCGGGCAGTGCGCCCGTGCGGGCCGTGACGGTGTGCAGGGCCAGTGCGAGCATGCCGGTGCCCGGGAGCAGCGCGGTGTCGTGGAGCTTGTGGTCGGTGAGCCAGGGCTGGGTGAGGGGGGACAGCTCCAGGGCGCCGTGCCACACGCCGGGGCGGCCGGGGGCGGGGGTGAGCGGTGCCTCGAATCCCTGCGCGGCGTCGCCGGTGCGGCGGTTGTCGGCTGGCCAGAAGCTCTCGCGCTCGAACGGGTAGGCGGGCACCGGGAAGCGGCCGTCGCGGGGCAGCGTGCCGAAGGGTTCCAGACCGGCGGTGTAGGCGCGGGCGAAGGCGCGGGCGACGTCCCGGGTGCCGCCGTGCCCGCGGCGCAGGGTGGTGAGCAGCGCCAGGGGTTCCTCGCGTACGGCGGTCTGCTGTTCCAGGGCCGGCTGCAGGACGGGGTGCGGGCTGATCTCCACCACGTGGGTCACGCCGTCGTCGAAGAGGGCGTTCGTCGCGGAGACCAGCTCGATGGGCTCGCACAGGTTGCGGACCCAGTAGTCGGGGCCCAGGGCGCCGCCCTCGACGACGCGGGCCTCGACGGTCGACATGAGGGGGATGTCGCCCGCGGCCGGCCGGATCGGGGCGAGGCCGGTCATCAGGTCCTCGCGCAGGACGCCCATGCCGGCGCTGTGGGAGGCGTAGTCGATGTTGACCAGGGCGCAGTACGTGCCCTCGGCCTCCAGCAGTTCCTTCAGCGCGAGGACGTAGTCGCGGTCCCCGGACAGGACGCAGGAGTGCGGGCCGTTGTGGGCGGCGAAGGAGACGAGGTCCTCGAACCCCTCCAGGGCGAGCTCGGCGGCCTCGCGGTCGAGGTCGACGGCGAGCATCAGTCCGCGGCCGGACACCCGCTGGGCGATCAGCGCGCCGCGGCGGGCGAGGACGAGGGCGGCGTCGTCCAGGGACAGGACGCCGGCGAAGGTGGCGGCGGTGATCTCGCCCTGGCTGGTGCCGAGGACGACGTCGGGGGTGATGCCGGCGGCGCGCCACAGCTCGGCCAGGCCCAGGGACATGGCCCACAGCGCCGGCTGGAGGACGTCGGTGCGGGTCGTCCACGTGTGGGCGACCGTGTCGGGGCCCGCGTCGGCGTCGGGGGCGAACACGTCGGTCAGGTCCCAGTCGACGTGCGGGGCGAGGGCCTTGGCGCAGCGGTCGACGACGGAGGCGAACAGGGCACTGTCCCGGTAGAGGGCCACGCCCATCTCCCGCCACTGCGAGCCCTGCCCTGGGAAGACGAAGGCGGTGCGGCCGTGCGGCACGGCCCGTCCGGTGACGACGTCGGCGTCCGCGGCGGCGGGGTCGTCGAGGGCGGCGAGGCCGGCGGCGGCCTGCCGGAGGTCCTCGGCGACGAACGCGGCCCGCTCCGGGAAGTGGTCGCGGCGCCAGGCCAGCGTGCCGGCCAGCTCGGCGGCCTCGTCCTCGCCGCGGGCGCCGAGCGCGTCCCGCAGCTGGGCCGCCCGGCGGGCGAGCACCGGGGCGCGCTTCGCGGACAGGGTGATCACGGGGGGCACCGCGGTCTCGTCGGACCGGTCGCGGCGGGCCGCGGGCCGGGGGCGCGGAGCGGAGGAGACGACCACGTGGGCGTTGGTGCCGCCCCAGCCGAAGGAGTTCACCCCGAGGAGGACCGGGCCCTCGGCGGGCAGGGCGAGCGGCTCGCGCAGCACGCTCAGGTTGAGGTCCCCGAACGGGATGTCGGGGTTGAGCTCCTCGGCGTGCAGGGACGGCGGGACCGTGCGGTGGCGCAGGGAGAGCAGGACCTTGATCAGTCCGGCCAGTCCCGAACTGCCTTCCAAGTGACCGATGTTGGTCTTCAGCGACCCGATCGGCAGCGGGTCGCCGGCCGGCCGGGCGCGGCCGAGGACCGCGCCGAGCGCGCCGGCCTCCGTGGGGTCGCCGCGCTTGGTCCCGGTGCCGTGGGCCTCGACGTACGACAGGGCGGCGGCCGGCACGGTGTGCTCCCCGTAGCTGCGGCGCAGCAGGTCCTCCTGGCCCTCCTGGCTGGGGCTGACCAGGCTGTGGCCGCCTCCGTCGTTGTTGGTCAGGGTGCTCACCAGGACGCCGTGCACCCGGTCGCCGTCGCGCAGCGCGCGGGCGAGGGTCTTCAGGTAGACGGCGGCGACGCCCTCACCGCGGACGAAGCCGTTGGCGGACTTCGCGAAGGAGGCGCAGCGGCCGTCCGGGGAGAGCCCGCCGAAGTGGGTGAGGCCGATGCTGACGTGCGGGTCCATCATCAGGTTCGTGCTGCCGACGATGGCGGCCTCGATGTCGCCGGCGCGCAGCGCGCGGGCGGCCAGGTCGAGGCCGACGAGCCCGGAGGAGCAGCCGGTGTCGACGGCGAGGCTCGGGCCGCGCAGCTTCATGAGGTAGGAGAGCCGGTTGGCGAGGATGTCGCGGCCGGTGCCGACCAGGGAGTGGGAGGTGTGCAGGGCGCCGCGCGCCTTCCGGAGCAGCTCGTAGTCGTGCCAGACGGTGGCGACGTAGACACCGGTCCGCGAGCCCGCGAGGTCGCTCGCCCGCTGTCCGGCGTCCTCCAGCGCCCGCCAGCCGACCTCGAGGAGCAGCCGCTGCTGGGGGTCCATGGCGGCCGCCTCGCGCGGGGAGATCCCGAAGAATCCGGCGTCGAAGAGGTCGATGTCGTCGAGGAATCCGCCGACCGCCGGGATGCGCAGCCGGGGGTCCAGCTGCGCGGAGGCGTCCCAGCGGTCGGACGGCACCGGCACGATGGCTTCCCGGCGGTTCATCATCAGGTGCCACAGGCTGTCGACGTCCGGTGCTCCGGGGAAGCGGCCGGCCATGCCGACGACGGCGATCAGCCCTTCGGGATCGGGTGTGGAATGCGCGTTCATTCGCTGCCTCTTCGTCCTGGGAGTAGTGCCGGGCTCGGCCTGGGACCTCACTCGCGGGTGCCGACGGCGTCGTGGGCGCGGACCTCGACGGTCCCCCGGGAGGGACCGGATATCCGTGAACTCGTGTGGTTCCAGGCTAGGAAGAGCGCCGGGTGCGGGAGAACCCCCTGCCGCGCGGAACGGGGGGTTCTCCCGCTGCCCCCTGGGACGGGCATAGGGGGTGCGGCGGCCGGCTATTTCCCGGCGCGCAGCCGCATGCGGACGAGCCCCTTGCTCGCGTTGATCATGCGGGGGCCGATCTCCGGCGGCGCGTCCTTGCGGCACCAGCGCGCGTTCATCGCCATCTTGGCCGGGGACATGGCGAAGCAGCGGGTGTCGCGCTCCCCGAACCGGAACGACGGCGCGATGAAGTCGGCGTCCCGGATGTAGGACAGGATCTTCCGCGCCGCCTCCCCGGAGGTCTCCGTGCCCTGGTCGACCGCCTCGCACAGCTCCCTGGTGAGGGGTCCCATACGGGTGAAGCCGGCGCTCACCGGGAGCGGGGACCCGGGGTGCCCGAGCTCCTCCAGCTCCCGGAAGACACCGTCGTCGCCGGTGCGCTCGAACCGGTAGTAGGCGTCCTCCAGCATGACGTTGCCGAGCATGGTGCCGAGCATCCAGGTGCGGTTGACGGCGTTCCACAGCTCGTAGTCGCGGAACCCGACGAAGGAGCTGTAGACGATGTCGTCGTGGAAGTCGAACAGGCCCTGCTGGAGGTCCTCCAGGTAGCCGAACCGCTCCATGGACCAGTCGCCGTCCTTGCTGGCCGCGATGAGGCGCCAGCCGAGGGCGTTGACGAGTTCCATCGTGTTGGTCAGGCCGCGCGAGTACAGGGCGTCGATGAAGCCGGCCGCGTGGGAGGTGAGGCAGAACCGCTCGCCGACCACCTGCTTGGCCGAGTACTGCAGTCTGCCGGTCGACACCCAGGGGCGGACCGCCCTCGCCCCGCGGAACTGGTGCGCGATCTCGGGGAACCGGGCCAGGAAGTCGTCGAACTCCTGCTGCGGGGTGCGGTCGTCCTTGGGGTGGACGCGGGGGTCCAGGGTGAGGCCCACGCTGCACAGGGGGTTGAGCGAGTGCTCGTTGTTGTCGAACGGGATCACCCACAGCCAGCCGCCGTCGAAGACGTGGTGCAGGGTGCCGTGGTGCCAGGGGTTGGGCTGGTCGTGCCGGCGGGCCGCCGGCGCCTTGTCGAAGGGCTCGACCCCGATCATGTGGGTGAACAGGCACCGGGAATGGGTCCTGGCCCGGGTGGGCGTCTCGCGCAGGGCGAACTTCTCGGCCAGCGGGGAGCGGAAGCCGCTGCCGTCGACCACGTAGTGCGCGCGGAACTCCTCGCCGCCGTCGGTGCGCAGGACGGCGCCGGTGTCCGGATCGGTCTCGACGTCCACGATCCGGGTGCCGAGCCGCGGGTGGGCGCCGTACTTGACGGCCACGTGGAACAGGTAGGCGTCGATGTCCTGGCGGAACAGGTGGGTCTCGGTGCGCAGCACGGAGGGGACCACCAGCTGGTTGATCTCCTGCCAGTCCTGCGGGGAGCCCTCGCGGTGGTAGACGAAGCCGAAGTTCTGCTTCTGGCCGCAGTTGCGCGAGACCCGCTCGCGGATGCCCTTGAAGCTCGACAGGGCGCGCAGCTCGGGCACCCGGTAGCGGTCGGCGATGAGCCTGGTCAGACCCGAGGTGTAGGGGATGGTCGACTCCCCGACGGCGAACCGCGGGTGGGTGCCGGCGTCGAGGAGCAGCACCTTGACGCCGTTCCGTGCCAGGACGGCGCCCAGCATTCCGCCGGCCATGCCGCTGCCGAGGATCGCCACATCGTATTGGTCACTGCGGTTCATGGGGTTCCTGACCCTCCTCGTGGGGTGGTGGTGACTGCCGCTGACGGGCAGGGGGACCTGGGCGGTTCAGCCGGCCAGGGCCCGGTCCCGGCGGAGATCGCCGCGGGTACGGACGCCGAGCTTGCGGAAGATCCGTGTCAGGTGCTGCTCGACGGTGCTGACGGTGACGCCGAGGCGTGCGGAGATCTCCTTGTTGCTGAGCCCTTCGCCGGCCAGTGAGGCGACGCGCTGCTCGGCCGGGCTGAGCAGGTCCAGGTCCTGTGCCGGAGCCGTGCCGGGCGCGCCCGGCTGTGCCATCCGGGCCGGCAGCAGGCGGGTGAACTCCGCGGCGAGGGCCGGTGCCCCGCAGGCGCCGGCCAGGTGCGCGGCCCGTTCCACGAGCGTCCGGGCCTCGGTGTCCCGGCCGGAGCGCAGATGCGCGACCGCCAGTTCCGCGAGGGCCCCGGCCAGCTGGAGCCGGTCCCCGGAGCGCTCCAGGACGGCCGTGGCGCTCTTCAGCAGGGCGCCCCGCTGGGAAGGCCGCCCGGCGGCGGCGAGGACCCGCAGGGAGATGCCGCGCGTGCGGGTCAGCGCGTCCCCGGCCAGGTCGAGCTGCTGCCGGGCCAGGGCGTGCGCGCGCTCGTTGTCGCCGAGGGCCAGCAGGGCCCGCGCGGCACCGGACCGCCAGGGGACGAGGGACGGCTGGTCCAGTCCCCAGGCGCGCATGAGGGCACCGCAGTTGCTGAAGTCGTCGAGGGCGGCCCGGGGCTGCCCGGTGGCGAGGTAGTGCTGTCCCCGGGCGTGCAGGTAGTACAGGCCGAACCGGCTGTCGAACATCCCCTGCGGCAGCGGTGCTTCGAGGTACTCGGCCGCCGCCTCGTGGTCACCGAGGTCGGTGTTGGCCTGGATCAGGTTGGCGAGCGGTCCGCCGATGCACACGCCCCAGCTCTCCACGGGGATCCGCGCGAGGGCCGCATCGGCCAGCTCGCGGGCCTCGCGCGGCCTGCCCTGGCGCAGGGCGATACCGGCCCGCAGCGAGGAGAACTCGGCGATCCACAGCGGGACCCGGCGGCCGCGCGCCTCGTCGAGCCAGTGGTCGCACCAGGCCGCGGCGGCCTCCGTGCGGTCCGCGAACAGCAGCGCGGAGACGGCGCAGGTCAGCCACTCGTGGGTGTTGCGGCCCAGCCGCATCGCCCGCATGGCCGCCTCGGCGGAGTCGACCACGTCCTGGCGGGGGCCGCGCCGCAGCACGTCGGAGAGGGCCACCGCGCCCCGGATGCGCGGATCGCCGCCGAAGGAGACCTGCCGCGCGGGCCCGGTGCCCGTTCCCCCGGCGGGCACCAGGCCGGGGTAGCCGACCGAGAGGAGTTCACGGGTGGCCCGGGCCTCGGCGGCGGCCAGCGGGTCGGTCATGCCCGCGTCGCGGCGTCCGATCCGCTCGACGGCGTCCGCGGCCTCGACGTACCGCCCGTGCCACAGCAGGTACTTGGCGAGTACCACGGCGTACTGGTCCGGCAGCCGGCCGGCCCGGAGGGCGTCGGCGAGTTCGACGAGGTGCCGCGCCCCCATGGTGGGGTCCAGCACCCAGGTGGCGCCCGCCAGGAGCGCCTTGAGCCGCAGTTGCTCGTCGTCGTCCCGGCAGTGCCGCAGGGCGACTTCGAGGCACAGTCTGGCCTCGGCGGGGCGGCTGAGGGCCAGGTGCCGTTCGGCGGCCTCCCGGAGCTGGTCCACCGCCCAGGGCGCGGTCGCCGTGCCGGCCGCGACGAGGTGCCGGGCCACCCCGAGGGCGCCGGCACCGCCCTCCTCGTACAGCAGTTCGGCGGCGCGCCGGTGCAGCCGGGCGCGTTCCTCGCCGGTGCAGCCGGCCAGAGCGGCTGCGGCGGCGGCCGGGTGGCGCAGCCTGCCGTCGGCGATCAGGCCGGCGTCGTCCAGGGCCCGCAGGCCCCGGCTCAGCACGGCGTCCTCGACCCCGGCGAGGCGGGCCACGGTCTGCGCCGTGGCCTGGTCCTCGTGCAGTACGGCGAGGGCCTGGGCGATGTGCAGCAGGGCGGGCCAGCCGCGGTGCAGGCAGCCGGTGACGGCGTCCAGGAAGGCGTCCCCGACGACCAGGCGTCCGGCGGCGTGCTCCGTGCCGGCCGCGCCGCGCCTGCTGTCCTCCGCGAGCGCCCTGATCAGCAGCGGGTTGCCGCCGCTGACCGTGTGGCACTCGGCGGCGAGCCGGGAGGCGAGGCCGGCGCCGACGTACGGGACGAGGACGGCCGCGACCCCGTCGCCGGTCAGCCGCCGCAGGGCGAGCGGCCGGTGCTCGGGACGGCGGCGCAGTTCCGCGCGCAGCCGGGGATCGGCCGGCCGGGAGAGCCCGCGCTCGGTCATGACCAGGGTGACGGGCACGTCGGAGAGCCGGCGGATCAGCAGCAGCACCCAGTGCAGCGACAGGCTGTCCAGGAACTGGACGTCGTCCAGGCACAGCAGCAGCGGAGCACGCCGGGCCCGCCGTTCGACGGCGGCGCACAGGTCCTGCAGGGCGCGCCCGGTCTCCGCGTCGAGGGTGTCCGGGCCGAGCCGGGAGACCGTCCCCGTTCCGTCGTGCCGGTCCGGGCCGGCCGCCACCGCCCTCTCCACGAGGGCCGGTTCGACGTCGCGCAGCAGTTGCCCGAGCACCGCGCCGGGGATGGGGCGCTCGACCAGCGAGCCGGTGGCGCCGCGCACCTCGAAGCCCAGCTTCTTGGCGACGGAGCCGATCTCGGCGAGCAGGGCGGTCTTGCCGCAGCCGATGCCGCCGGTCACCAGGGCCACCTGCCCCGCACCACGGGCGCTGCTTCGGATCATGTCGGTGAGTGAGGAGAGCTCCTGGTCCCGTTCGACCAAGTGCATGTGGGGTCGTCCCTTCGCTGCCTGTTGCGTTGCGTCCGCCTGTCCGCGCCGTCGCGGGGCCTTTCCCGCGGGGCCGTCCCTAGGGGGCCGCGCCGATCCGTTCGCGGGGCGCGCCCCCGTCGGCCGGGGTCCCGGAGCGGCCGGATCCGGCGAGGCTCAGCAGCGGCCCGGTCATCACCGTCGTCACCACCGCCATGACCACCATGAGCGAGTACAGCGAGTCGTCCAGCAGCCCGAGCTGGAGACCGACACCGAGGATGACCAGTTCGGTGAGGCCCCGGGTGTTCATCAGCGCCGCCAGGGTGGCGGAGGGCCGGGGTGCCAGTTTCGTGGCGCGGGCGCCGAGGTAGGTGCCGCCGAACTTGCCGGCGATGGCCACCAGGAGGATGAGGGAGAGTTCCCGCAGCCCGCCGAGTCCGATGCCGCCGAGGTCGACCTGGAAGCCGGCCACCACGAAGTAGACGGGCAGCAGCACCGACGTGAGGTGCGTCGTGCGGTCGTGGAGGTCGGCGCGCAGGGCCTGGGCGCGTTCACGGGGCACCGTCAGCCCGAAGAGGAAGGCGCCGAAGATGTGGTGCATGCCCATCGCCTCGGTGGCCGCGGCCGACAGCAGCGCGCCGACCAGGACGACGGCGAACTTGAGCGGGCCCGGCTCCGCGGCCTTGTCGCCGGGGGTGAGCACGCGGCGCAGCAGCGGGCGGACGACGAAGAGCATGACGGCCAGGTAGGGCACGGTGAGCAGGACGAGCCGGTGGTCGCCCGCCGCGCCGACCGAGGCGTTGACCGCGGCCAGCGCCGCCCAGGCGACCACGTCGACGAAGGCCGCCGCGGCCAGGGCGATGCCGCCGATGGCGGTCCGGGTCAGGCCCCGTTCGGCGAGGATGCGGGCGAGCACGGGGAACGCGGTCACGGACACGGCGAGCCCGATGAACACGACGAAGGTCCCGCGGTCGGCGGGGTCGTGCCCGGGCAGCAGGGCGAAGGCGAGTCCGATGCCCAGCAGGAAGGGGACGGCGGTCGAACCGACCGCCGCGGCCACGGTGGTGCGGCCGTGCCCCTTCATCAGGTTGCCCTCGATCTCGAGGCCGACCACGAACATGAACAGGGCGATGCCCAGGTTCGCCACACCCGACAGCACGGGCCGGACGTCGTCGGGGAACAGGGTCTCGCTCAGCACCCCGTCGAGCAGGGTCGGGCCGAGCAGCACTCCCGCGAGGATCTCGCCCACCACCGGCGGCTGCCGCATGCGCGAGGCGAGGTGTCCGAGCCCGCGCGCCATGACGAGAATGATCGCTAGATCGAGAAACAGAATCTGTAACTGATGGCTGTTCATTTCCCCCGGCCTCGTCTTCGAATGCGGCGCGTTTCGCGCGCGGAAATGCTGCTGGGGCAGCCGTCGAACTCACCCGGCGACTGCCCCAGGAATGCCGTTCAGGAATGCGTCGTTTCCGGCGTCGAGTGGTCCGCGATGAGGTCGTCCAGCGTGATGTTGAACAGGGGGTGGTTTCCGCTGAGACCGGAGATGAGGGTGACGAAGTCGTCGGCGGGCTTCCGCTCGTGCTCCGGGTCGATCATCTCCTGGGCGAGGCTGTGGTAGAACTCCTTGTACTTCGTCTGGTCGTAGAAACGCTCGACGAATTCCCGGATCTCGTCGAAGAATCCGGAGTACGCGGTGGCGTACCGGTCCAGGGCCTTGGCCTCGATCTCCGGGTGCTTGATGACCTGGTCGACGATCTTGGCGAGGGTGCTGCCGGCCATGCAGGCGAGGGCGACGCCCGTGGAGAAGAGCGGGTCCACGAAGGCCGCCGTGTCACCGACCAGCACCCAGCCGTCGCCGTGGAAGCGGTCCGAGTGGTACGACCAGTCCCGGGCGGTGCGGAAGCCCGCCGACTGCCGGGCGTTGGCCAGCATCTTCCTGAGCTTGACGGTGCGGTCGCGCTGCTGGTGGAACAGCTCCTCCAGGGACTGCCCGGACTCCCCCGCGCTGGCGACGCGGGTGACGTACCCGACGCTGATGGTCCCCTTGTCGATGGGGATCGCCCAGAACCAGCCGCCGTCCAGGCCCTCGATCAGAATGTTGGTGTACTCGTCGCCCTCGAGGCGCTCGCAGTTGTCGTAGTACGTCCACACGGCGACGTTGCGCAGCTGGTCGTGCCACTTGACGTCGGTGTAGCGCCGGCTGAGCACGCGCGCCTGGCCGGAGGCGTCGATGACGAGGCCGGCCCGCACCTCGCGCAGGCCCTCCATGCCGCGCAGGGCGTAGCGGACGCCGACGACGCGGCCGTCCTCCTCGATCGGGTCCTTGACGGTGGCGTCCTCGACGATGTGCGCGCCGAGTTCGCGGGCGCGGTCGAGGATGAGGGCGTCGAGGTCGGCGCGGCGCGTGTGGAAGGCGTAGGGGTGCTTGCCCTTGAGGAAGGCGAATTTCCACGGCACCTGGTTGTTGCCCCACACCAGGCTTCCGCCGTACTTGCGCTCGAAACCGCGCTGGTCCATGCGCTCGGTGAGGCCGAGTTCCTCCATGGGGCGCATGAACGCCGGGATGAGCGACTCACCGACGTGGTAACGCGGGAACCGCTCCCGGTCGAGCACCAGAACACGGTGTCCGCGCTGTGCGAGGAGACCGGCCGTCGTGGATCCGGCCGGGCCCCCTCCGATGATGACGACGTCGTAGTCGGCGGATATTCCGTAAAGACTAGATGACACGCTTTTGCCTTCCCCTAGACCCTGGAGCGGTGCGAGAACTGAGTGGGATCCGGCGAATTCGTCCCCCCGCCGTATTGCCCGCCGTCAGTCTGCATTGAGTCACCTGGAGAAGGTCTGCAGCTCCTCTGGACGAGTTCTGGTCGTCCCCTAAAGGTCGGCCTTCAGGACCTTCGACGCGCCGATGGGGAGGTCCCACAGGTCCTCGCGGGGCCGCCCGGTCCGCTCCCAGGCGGCACGGACCCGGTGCAGCGGCTCCAGCGGCGGTTCGGCGGACAGCAGGAAGGTCGCCCAGTGCATGGGCGCCATGCTCGTCGCCCCCATGTCCTCGCAGGCCCGGACGGCCTCCTCCGGAGAGGTGTGCACGGGCCGGAGCATCCAGCGCGGCTCGTACGCGCCGATCGGCAGGATGGCCACGTCGATGCCGGGGTAGCGCCGGCCGATCTCCTCGAACCAGTGGCCGTATCCCGTGTCCCCCGCGAAGTGGACCCGGCGTCCGTCCGGGGCGGTCAGCATCCAGCCGCCCCACAGGCTGCGGCAGGTGTCGGTCAGTCCGCGCCGGCTCCAGTGGTGGGAGGGGACCAGGTCGAACCGGACCGGGCCGAGCGGTCCGGGCAGTTCCACCGCCTCCCACCAGTCGAGTTCGGCGACCTCGGTGAAGCCGCGGCGGCGGATCCACGCGCCGAGGCCCGCCGGCACGAGGAGGGGGGTGTCCGGGGGCAGCCGGTCGAGCGTGCCGGTGTCGAGGTGGTCGTAGTGGTTGTGGCTGATGACGACGGCGTCGAGGTGGGGCAGCTCGCGCCACGGCACGCCGACCGGGGTGACCCGTTCCGGGGTGCCGACGATCCGGCTCGACCACACCGGGTCGGTCAGGACGGTGAGGCCGCCGGTGCGGACGACCCAGCTCGCGTGTCCGGCCCAGGTGAGGGACAGGTCCGTGGGGGCGACGTCGGGGACGGGGGCGGGGTCGACCGGCAGCTCGCCGAGCTGGGCGAGCGTTCTGCCGGGCGGGCGCAGGCGCTGGCCGCGCAGCGCGAGGCGCAGGAAGTCCGTCACGCCGGGCAGCGGGGAGGTGAGGCGGTCGGCGAAGGAGTTCGGCCACGTGCGGATCTCACCGAACGGGCGCGGCGGCGACAGGGGCGGGCGGGCGGGGGAGGTCATCGGAAGTCTCCATCGGTGGCAAAAGGCGACCGGCCCCGGTCCGCCCCCGGTCTCTGTCGAGTGCGTGGGGCGGACGGGGGCCGGTCGCCGCCGTCCGGGGACGGCTTCGGGTGCGGAGGGGCCGTCAGAGCGAAGTCACAGCAGCACGCCTCCGAGGAGGGCGTCGATCATCTCCTGGATCTGCTCGTCGGTCAGCGGCTTGCCCTGCCCCAGGAACAGGCGGAGGATCACCACACCGGCGAGCATGTCCACGACGGCGGTGAGGTTGACGTCCTGGCGGACCAGGCCGTCGGCCCGGCCCCGGACGAACACCGCCTCGACGGCGTCGCGCCAGGGGCAGACCCAGGTGTCCATGTGGCTGGACGGGAAGGTGGGATCACTGACCGCCTGGGCCGCGAGATGCGGCAGGAGCCGGCCCTCGGGGGCGTTGAGGAGCCCGTCCCGCAGCCAGCACGTCATGGCGAGCAGGTCCTCGTGAAGGTCGCCGCTGGGCTCGAGGTCGAAGTCGGCCATCAGCGTGTCGAGCGCACTGATGATCATCTCTTCCTTCGAGCGCCAGCGCCGGTATACGGTGGCTCTTCCGACTCCGGCCCGGCGGGCGACCTGGTCCATGGTCAGCCCCTGGAACCCGGACTCGCCCAGCACTGTCACCGCCGCCTGCAGGATCGCGGCGTCCGCACGGGGGCTGCGCGGCCGCCCGACGGGGGTGGTTGTGGCCTGTCGACCTTCACGCGTCTCGTACATCTATCCCGTCAGCCTCTCGATATGACCACTGCCGCAGACCGAGCACGTTCCGAACGAACCATCATACGGACTCCGTGACGGGCGGGGAGGTGTCCGCCGAGGGCGAGGCCGCGTCGTGCTCCGCGGCCCGGCGCGGCATCCAGGCGAAGACCACCGCGGCGAGGGCGAAGACCACCACGGCCCCGCCGACCAGGGCGACGTCCATGCTGTCGACGTAGGCCCGGCGGGCGGCCTCCGCCAGTTCCCGCCCCGCGGGACCCAGCTTCTGCGCGACGGCCAGCGCGGCGCCGACCGTCTCCTCGGCGGCGTCGGCGGCCTCCGCCGGCAGGCCGTCCACGGACTTCTCCATGTCGTTCCGGTACCCGGTGCTGAGCACGCTGCCGAGCACCGCCACGCCGATCACACCGCCGACCTGCCGGAAGGCGCTGGTGACGCCCGAGGCCTCACCGGACTTGTCGTCGGAGGCGGTGGCGAGCGCGGCGTGCATGGCGATGGCCAGGGTCAGGCCGATGCCGATGCCGAGCGGCACCTGGCAGGCGGCGACGGTGAACTCGCCGGAGTCGACGTCCGTGGTCGAGAAGAGCAGCAGTCCCACGGCCATCAGCAACAGCCCCGCCACCACGGGACCGCGCGGGCCGACCCGCGGCGCGAGCCGTTCGGCCGTGCCCGCCCCGGCCATGACCGCGAGCACCACCGGGAGCATCCGCACGCCGGTGCCGAGCGAGGAGTTGCCGAGGACGGCCTGGAGGTAGGGGCTCAGCATGAAGAGGAAGCCGGTCATCGCGAAGTGCACCAGCAGCAGCGCCGAGATGGAGGCGCCGAAATAGCGGTTGCCGAAGGACCGCACGTCCAGCAGCGGGTACGGGGTGCTCCGCTCGCGCAGCACGAACAGGACCAGGAGCACCACGCCGACCGCGGCGCCGCCCAGCGTCCGGCCGCTCAGCCAGCCCTCCTCCGGGGCCTGGGTCAGCGCGAAGGTGACGGCGCCGAGCCCGAGGACGGACAGCACCGCCCCCTGCCAGTCGAAGGCGTGCTCGCGCACACCCCGGTGCTCGGGGAAGAGGAAGAAGCCCGCCACCATGGCGGCGACCAGGATCGGGATGTTGATCAGGAAGACCGATCCCCACCAGAAGTGTTCCAGCAGCCAGCCGCCGGCCAGCGGGCCGATCGGCAGGCCGAGGGCGACGCCCGCGGACCAGATGGCCAGCGCGCGCGCCCGTTCCCGCGGGGCGAAGAGGACCGGCAGCATGGCCAGGGAGACCGGGGTGACGACGGCCGCCCCCAGCCCCATCAGGGCCCGCCCGAGGATCAGTTCACCGGAGCTGTCCACCAGCATCGCGTAGCCGGACGAAAGGCCGAAGACCGCGAGTCCCGCCAGGAGGAGCCGCTTGCGCCCGATGCGGTCGGCGAGCACCCCGAAGGGCAGCATCAGACTGGCGAAGACCAGCAGGTAGGCGTTGTGGAACCACTGGAGGTCGGAGTTGGAGGCGCCCAGCGAGTCGACGAGCTCGGGCATCGCCACATAGAGGATCGTGGCGTCCAGGCCGTTGACCAGCACGCACATCACCAGCACGGCCAGTGCCCACCAGCGCTTCGGGCTGGTCCACACTGCGGATGCAGACACAGCTCCCCCTTTCTGAATTTTGATACGAGACTGGCTCGTATCAAAACACGGGCGTATCCGGCCCGCACCCCCTGAAAGCGCCCTAGGGGGTGCTTTTCAGCCGGACGGGTGAAGGCACTCCGTCCGGACCCGTCAGCCCGTGCGCAACTCGCCGTCGACCGGCGCGCTTTCCACCGCCCGACGCAGCAGGGAGGGCCGCCGCGTGACCCATTCCTCCTCCGCGCACTCGAGGGCGAAGACGCGCGTCAGGTCGTCGAACCGGTAGACGCCGGCCCCGGTCCGCTCCAACAACCCCAGGTCGGCGAGGAGGTCGAGCTGCCCGGCGACCTCGGAGCTGTGCACGCCCAGCAACTGGCCGGATTCGGGCACCCCGATCTCCTCCAGCCCCACCCTGCCGAGCAGCCGGAACAGATGGGCCGTCTCGCCGGGCAGTCCGCGGTAACTGGCGGCCAACGAGGCGCGCAGGCTCATCCCGTCGTCGCCCACGACCATCAGCAGGTCGAGCCGGGCCGCCGGGTCCTCGTAGAGCGCCGCCAGCCGCTCGGGACTGGCGTAGGGGGCCTCCAGCAGCGCCGCGGCGGTGATCCGGATGCTCAGCGGAAGGTACCCGCACAGCTCGGCCAGCCGGTGGACCGCCGCCTCCCGCCCCCTCGCGCCCTCGCCGCCCAGGAGCCTGCCGAGCAGCTCGGCGGCGGGTTCGGGGAGCAGTGGCCTGAGGCCGATGCGGTGCGCTCCGTACCGCGCGACCAGCCCGCGCTGGGGCCGGCGGCTGGTGACGATCAGGCAGGCCGACGCCTGCGGGATCAGCGGTCCGATCTGCTCCATGTCCACGGCGTCGTCCAGCACCACCATCATCTGCCTCTCGTGCAGGAGGCTGCGGTAGAACATGGCCCGGCTGTCCAGATCGTCGGGCAGGTCCGCCCTGCCGACGCCGAGGCTCTCCAGCAGCCGGCCCAGGACGTGGAAGGGACGGTTCGGCCGCTCTCCGGTCCCGCCGAGGTCCGCGTAGAGCTGGCCGTCGGGGAAACGGGGCGCCAACTCGTGCGCCAGTTCGAACGCCAGGGCGCTCTTGCCCACCCCGGGCCGTCCGTCGATGGCGACGATGGGGGTGGCACGCCCCCGCGCCGGGGACGCCTGGTCGAGCAGCGCGCGCACCTGTTCCAGCTCCGCGTCGCGGCCGGTGAACATGTGCGTCCGGGAAGGAAGCTGCCGCGGGCTCAGCCCCATCCGGGTCAGTACGGCGCGCTCGCCGCCCGCCTGGGAGGGGGGCTGCACGAGGGCCGGGCCGGCCGGCGCGTTCTGCCGCCGCACGGCACTGTCGTCCACCGTGCCCGCCAGGATCCTGGCGTGCAGCTCCTGGAGCTCCGACCCCGGCTCGATGCCGAGTTCGTCACGCAGGTGGCAGCGGGCCTCGCCGTACGCCTGGAGGGCGTGCGCCTGCCGGCCGGACCGGTAGAGCGCCAGCATCAGCAGCCACCGCAGCTTCTCCCTCAGGGGTTCCTGCGCGACGGCCTCGCTCGTCACCACGATCGCCTCCTCGCTGCGCCCGGCGGCGATCATCCCGGCGATCCAGTCCTCCGCGGCGGAGAACCGCATCTCCCGCAGCCGGCTCCGTTCCAGGGCCGCGAAAGGGCCGGGCACCCCGGCGAGGGCATCCCCGCGCCACAGCCCCAGCGCCTTGCCGAGCAGGTCGAAGGCCGCGTCGAAACGGCCCTGTGCGGTCAGTCGCCGGGCCTCCGTGAACTGCTGCACGAACTGCGGTGCGTCCACCGACTCCAGGGGCAGGCGCAGTTCGTACCCGCCGGCCACGGAGAGCAGGACACCCCCCGACTCGCGTCCGCGGCGCGTGGGGTCCAGGGCCCTGCGCAGGCCCGCGACATAGGTGTGCACACCGTTCATGGCCGTGTTGGGCGCCACCGGGCCCCACAGTCCGTCGATGATCTGGCTGGGGCCCACCACCGTGCCCCGGTGGGTGCTGAGCAGCGCCAGCAGTGCCCGCTGCTTCGGCGGCCCCACGACTAACTCTTGATCACCCCGCCAGACGCGGAGGGGTCCAAGCAGCTGAACAGACAGTGAACCGGACGCAGCCGACATGAGCTCCCCCTCGAGAAGTACGACGTGGTCACGTCCCGGGACGCGGCGACCGGGCCACGAGACCGGAGAGGCATGCGGAAGTCCCGGCGATGACGCGGGCACCCATCATTCCCCCCGCCCCCGAGCGACTTGTTTCCGTCACGCCCCGACTCCAATACGTCATCATTCGATCACACCGCAACCTCGGCCAACAAGACGTTTCGAGAGGCATGTAAGTTCCTGCTCACCACCGGTTTCGGTGCCGTGAACACCTTGTTACACCTGCCCGGACCCGCCCCGCCGAGAGCCGGCGAAAGGCCCCTCCCCGACGCCGGACAGGGCGGGAACGGGCCAGGAAGGGCTTTCCGCCGGCACGGTGTCCGCCGGAAAAGCGGCCCCTCCTCCGCCGGGTTCCGATCCGGCCGTCCCGGGGGGCAAGCCCCTTCACGGCCGACCCGTCCGCGCCGCCCCGCTCACCCGTTTCCCCCACGCCTGCCGGGCGTTGCCCGCCCCCGCCCCGGCCCCGCCCACTAGTGTCGGAGTCCCCGGTTCGGGACAACCGATCGAAAGAGGTCCAGATGGAGACCAGCGGATCCGCCAACATCGGCGTCGTCGGACTGGCGGTGATGGGTTCGAACCTGGCTCGCAACCTCGCCTCCCGCGAGGGCAACAGGGTGGCCGTCCACAACCGCACCCACGCCCGCACCGAGAGGCTCCTCTCCGAGCACCCGGAAGCGGGCTTCGTCGCGGGCAAGTCGATCGACGACTTCGTCGCCTCGCTGGCCAGGCCCCGCACCGCCATCATCATGGTGCAGGCGGGAGCGGGCACGGACGCGGTCATCGACCAGCTCGCCGAGCGGTTCGAGCCGGGCGACATCATCGTCGACGGCGGCAACGCCAACTTCCAGGACACCATCGCCCGGGAGAAGCGGATCGCGCCCACCGGTGTCCACTTCGTCGGCGTCGGCATCTCCGGCGGCGAGGAGGGCGCGCTCAAGGGGCCGTCGATCATGCCCGGCGGCTCGGAGGAGTCCTACCGGACCCTCGGACCGATCCTCGCCTCGATCGCCGCGGTCGTCGCGGACGAGCCCTGCGTCACGCACGTGGGCACCAACGGCGCCGGCCACTTCGTCAAGATGATCCACAACGGCATCGAGTACGCGGACATGCAGCTGATCGGGGAGGCCTACGACCTGCTGCGGACGGTCGGAGGCCTTGAGCCGCACGCGATCGCCGACATCTTCACCGAGTGGAACAAGGGCACGCTGGAGTCCTACCTCATCGAGATCACCGCCGACGTCCTGCGCCACGTCGACCAGGCCACGGGGCAGCCGTTCGTGGACGTCGTGCTGGACCGGGCCGGCTCCAAGGGCACCGGCGTGTGGACCGTGCAGAACGCCCTCGACCTGGGCGTGCCGGTGGGCGGCATCGCGGAGGCCGTGTTCGCCCGCGCCGTCTCCGGGAAGGCCGAACAGCGCGACGCGGTGCGCCGCCTGCGCACCTCCCGGCCGGAGCCGCAGGAGGTCTCCCCCTCCTTCGCGGACGACGTGGCCGCGGCCCTGTACGCCTCGAAGGTCGTCGCGTACGCCCAGGGCTTCGACGCCATCACCGCCGGCGCGGACAAGTACGGCTGGGACATCCACAAGGACCGGATCGCCAAGATCTGGCGCGGCGGCTGCATCATCCGGGCGCGGTTCCTCGACCGCATCGCCCAGGCGTACACCGAGAACCCGGACATCACCACACTGCTCGAAGCCCCGTACTTCGCGCAGGCCGTCGCCGACGGGCAGGACGCCTGGCGGCGCGTGGTCGCCACCGCCGCCCTGTCCGGCGTCCCCGTACCCGGCTTCAGCTCCGCCCTCAGCTACTACGACTCCCTGGCCGCCGAGCGCCTGCCCGCCGCGCTCGTCCAGGGGCAGCGGGACTACTTCGGCGCCCACACCTACCGGCGCACCGACAGGAGCGGCACGTTCCACACGCTGTGGTCCGGCGACCGCACGGAGGTCGAGGTCGACGGCCACTAGGGTGCGCCGGACGCGGACACCGGCACCCGGACTCTTCGGCGGCGGCGGGCGGTGAGGGGCGGGGGCGACCCGTGCGGTCGCCCCCGCCCCTCACCGCCCGCGCTCCGTCCTGTCCCCACCGCCCGTGGCCACGGCCACCGGTCGGGACCGGGCCGGGCTCAAGTGAGCGGTGGCCCCGGTTCCGGGTTCGGCACGGGCTCCGGGCCCGGCGGGATCGGTGACGGGGAGGGCTCCGGCGGGCCGGGGTGCGGGGGCGACGGGGTCGGCTGCGGCGCCGGGCCGGGTCCCGGAGGCTGGGGCGTCGGCTCGGGCCCCGGGCCCGGGGGCGGCGGGGTCGGTACCGGACCGGGGCCCGGTGGCGGGGGTGTCGGGTCCGGGCCCGGCCCGGGCGTCGGAGGCGCGGGGGTGGGGTCCGGAGCTGGAGTGGGGCCCGGGGTGGGCCCGGGCGGGACGGGGTCCGGATACGGGTTCGTCATGGCGGGTCCTCCGGCCAGTCGGTCGACAGCGGCTCTGGATCTGTCCCCCGCCTACCCGACTGCGGTGTCCCCACTCACTCCCCCGCATGAAGGGCGGGGCCCAGGTGGCCGAGGGGGTCCCCGGCCCCTCGGAGCGCGGACGGGCCGTTCCGGGCGGCCTCCGCACCGGCGGCCAGCCCTGGCCCGGGACTGGCCAGGACCGGAACCCGGGTGCTCGTCCACCGCCGGGCGGGCGCCATGGACGCCTGGGCCAGGACGATCGCGTCGGCGGCGTCGGCCCCGTCCGCGGCGGCCGCCACCAGACGTGCGTAGCGTTCGGTGTCCCCCGCCTCGAAGCACGGCCAGGCGCCGTCGACCAGGAGCGTGCGCACCTCGACGGGGCGCCCGGCCCGCCGGGCCTCCTCCTCGACGAGGGCCCGGGTCGGCGCGAGGGTGCTCTCCAGGGCGGCGAGGACGACGACGCGCGGACCGGCGGTCACCGCGGCGGCGGCCATCGGCCGGTCGACCCGCAGCACGGGCACCCCGGCCCTGCCCGCCGCCTCCTCGGCGACACCGCCGAGGGTGGAGCAGGTGCACAGCACGGCTCGCGCGCCCTCGGCGACGGCATGCCGCAGCGCGGCCAGGACGTCGTCCCGCACCGCCTGCGGCCCCTCGCGACGGGCCCGGTCCAACAACCCGGCGTCGACGTGGTGACGCAGTTCGAGACCGGGATGCTCCTCGTCGCGCAGAGCGTCGAAGACCGGCACGTGGACGGGCGAGGTGTGCAGCAGGGCCAGCACGCGATGACTCCTCGTCCCTGCCGCCCTCGTCAGAACCGGCCGGGATGGGCCACGAGCCATTCCTTCGCCGCGCGCAGCAGCTCGGGGTCGGCGGCGGGGGCCTCGTCCGGGTGGCGCTCGGCCCACTTGACGACGTAGGGGCACAGCGGGGCGACGGGAACGCCCTCGCCCCGCGCGATGGCGTACAGCTCGCGCGCCAGCGAACCCGCGATGCCCTTGCCCTCGTGCGCCGGCTCGACGATGGTGTGCACGGGGACGAGGGCGCGCTCGGGGGTCTCCAGGACGAAGTACTCGATGCGGCCGGTCACCTCGCCGTCGCTCCACGCCTCGAGGCGGCCCGCCGCACGGTCGTCACGGATCTCGATGTCGCTCACGGGCAACGCTCCTCGTACGGGTTGGATCAGGCCGGGACGGCCTGAGGGCTGCGCTCCTGGTCCGATCCCGGCACCGGTTCGGAGGGATCCGCACCGAGCTTCACGACGCGGTTGTCGCCGTCCACGTGCACGACCCGCGGCTTCAGCGACCGCGCCTCGGCGTCGGTGACCTGAGCGTAGCTGATGATGATCACCAGGTCGCCGGGGTGGACGAGGTGGGCCGCGGCTCCGTTGATCCCGATCACGCCGGAACCCCGCTCGCCCTCGATGACGTAGGTCTCCAGCCGGGCGCCGTTGGTGATGTCCACGATGTGCACGAGCTCACCGGGCAGCAGGTCGGCGGCGTCCAACAGGTCGGCGTCGATCGTCACGGATCCCACGTAGTGCAGGTCGGCCTGGGTGACGGTGGCGCGGTGGATCTTGGACTTGAACATGGTACGCAACATGGAGAAACTCCCGTTTTGTCTGCTCCCTGCCTGCTTCATGCAGGTCAAGGGCGGTCTCCGTAGCGTACAACCATTCGCATGTCCGGCCAGCTGTCGCCAGGTGTTCCAGGACTCATACTGACCCGTTGCTGACCTCGTGATGGATGATCAGGCCGGGAACGGCCGTGGGGGCGTCGGTGAGGACGAGCGCGGCGGAGTCCGCGCGGCGGCTGGCGCGTCCCGCTCGCTGAACGTGGTTGTCGGTGGAGGGCGGCATGTCGCGCAGGACCACGACCCGCGGTTCGCCCACGTCGACGCCGAGCTCGAACGCGGTGGGGCAGGAGAGGGCGCTGACCTGCCCGCGGACCAACTCGCCCTGGGTCTCTGCCGCCTTCTCACCGGTCCACTGGGCCGTGTGCTCCTGGGCGCGCAGCGGAACAGGGCCGAAGGGGCGGTAGTGGCGGCGAAGGCGGCCGTCCGTCCCGGTGGTCGGCTTGTACTCCTCGTGGCGGCCGGTGCAGCGCAGGGCGGGGCACGACCCGCGTACGGGTACGGCGACGACGCGGCGACCGGTGTACAGCGGCTCGCCGCCCTCGGCGACGGGCCGCAGACGCGGCCAGGCACGGTCGAGCCGGCGGATCGCGCCGGTGCCGGCCTGGTTCTCCCCCGGCATCCGGTCGACGAGCTGTCCGGTGGTGAGGTCGGCCCACAGCCGGCCCAGGATCTCCAGGGCGGCCCCACCCCGGTCGCCCTGGTGCCCGAGGACGTCGAGCACCCGCTCCAGGCAGTCGGCGCGCCGGTTGGAGACGCCCGCGGCACCGGGCAGCCAGCTGATCGCCTTGCGTTCGGCGTCGGATCCCTGGGAGCGAACCCGGACAGGCCCACGGCGCGGGGCGAACGCCTCGTCGCCCGCGTCGACGTCCTCGGGCATGGCGGGCCACGCCGGGCGGCGTTCGCGGCCAGTTCCGCGATGAGGGGGACGCCGCGGTCTCGCCGTCGTCGTCGGTGCGGGTCTCCGACCGCTCCCGCTGTGCGGCGAGCCGGCGCTCGGCGGCGTGGCGTGCGGTGTGCGCGCCGTGCGTCGTGGTGGGGAACAGGGTGCGGAAGTGGCTTGTGATGACGATCGGTTCACCGGGCGCGGTGACGGTTTCCTGATCCACCTCACCGAGGATGACCGGGCCGTCCTAGCGTGGGGAGCACCGCGGACGGTGCACAGGGTGGCCGTCCCGGCGCCGACGGTGCGGTGTACGGGCGTGAGGCGGCAGGTTCACCCTCATCCCGTCGACGTCGACGAGGGCGGCGTGGGAAGAGGGCTGATGCCGGGTTCGAAGTGGTCGCGGATGTAGATGCGGGTGCGCTGCGGCGTGTACTCATGCACATACACGCTGACGCAGTGCTTGTCGGACAAGCCGTACATCTCGGAGATTTCCTGTTCCTCTGTAGCCTCGGGAGAGCCGGGACAGACGTAGCCGTAGCGCATGCCGTCCTTGAGCGTCTCGGGTTCCGGAAGTCCGAAGTGCGCGAAGTCGTCGGGGGCGACGTCGGTCTGTGCGGAGGTCGGTTCCAGCCACTTCTTCTCCGGCGGGTACTGCTTCAGATAGGTTTCCGCCTCCGGCCTGGTCAGGGTGAAGGTGAGGATGCCCGTGTCGAAGCGGGAGGTGACCTCGTACGCGGCCTGCGGGGACCGGGCCGTGCTCGGGATGACGAGGCCCATCCGCTCGCTCATCCACTCCGGCGTGATCCCCTCGGCCCACCGCGCACCCGCCGCCTGTTCCGTCACGCGGTCACCGGCGCCGGCACCGTCCGGTCCGTCGAGGAGCCATCCCGCCGCGGCCACGGCGCCCAAGAGGATCAGCACACCGGCGGCCACGCCGACGACGGGCCAACGACGGCGGCCACCACCGCCGTCTTCGACACCGCTCGTACCCTGCTCGGGCGCCCGGTAGGGATTCACGTCGTTCATCGGCCGTCCGCCCTTCCCACCGGGATGCCGGTCGCTCGGTCCTGTTGCTGTTCCCGGCCGGGGTTCAAGCGTCCGTCCCTGCTGTCGTCGGGACCCGGTAGCGGGTCGTCGTTCGGCTTCGAGGAGCCGAGGTCGTAGTGGTGGACGCTGCTGCTGCCCGCCATGTCGAACTCCTGGGCAAGACCCACCCGGTGCAGCTTGGCCATCTGCCCGTCGGGAATCTTCAACGGACCGATGTCGACGCCCTTGCCCTCGTCCCAGTTGTACCGGTCCCAGACGTTCACCTGATAGTCGACGCCGATGCTGCCTCTCCGGTGGCGGTCCCGGCGTCCTCCGGTGCGCTGCGCGGCCCGGGCGGCGGCGGCGCCGTGCGGGGGCGGGACGACACGTTCGCAAGGGGGGTCCGGGGCGCTACGATCGCGCCTGTGACCGCTCCGGAACCGACCATCCTCGCCACGTCCGGAGGGCACCGTGCCGGTACGCGCACCCGGTTGCTCCTCGACGCCCTGGTCCACCACGCGGTCGACCTCTCCGGCGTGCACGGCAGGCGTCCCCGCGTCCTGTACGTCGGCACGGCGACCGGTGACGCCGAGCACGTGACGGCGCGGGTGGCGGAGGCGGCCCGGGTGGCGGGCTACGACCTCACTCCCCTGCAGCTGTTCCCCATGCCGAACGTCGAGGACGTCGAGGGCACGGTCCTCGCCCACGACGTGGTCTGGGTGATGGGTGGTTCGGTGGCCAACCTGCTCGCCGTGTGGCGGGTGCACGGCCTGGACGCGATCATGCGGCGCGCCTGGCGGGCGGGCGTGGTGCTCGCCGGGATCAGTGCGGGTTCCATCTGCTGGTTCGAGGGCGGCGCGACGGACTCCTTCGGCCCCGGGCTGCGCCCGGTCACCGACGGGCTGGGCCTGCTGCCGTACGGCAACGGCGTGCACTACGACTCCGACGCGGGCCGGCGTCCGCTGATCCACCGGCTGGTCGCCGAGGGCGCCTTCCGGACGGCCCACTGCACCGACGACGGGGTGGGCCTGGTCTACCGGGGCACCGAACTGGTCGAGGCCGTGGCGGAACTGCCCGGCAAGGGGGCCTACGTGGTCGGTCGCACGGGCTCCGAAGTGGTGGAGGAGCGGATCGAACCGCGGTTGCTGCCCGCGCCCCGGTTCTGAGCGGCACCGGGCACCGCCGGGGGCGCGCGGCCGGCCGTTCCCGTCGGCACGGGGCGTCCACGCGGTGACCTCTTCCCACCGGTGCGGGGTGCACAGGAATATGGGGGTTACTTCCCCATGTGGGGGACGCGGAGGTCTGGCACCTTCTTCCTCGTGACTGAGACCGCCGCCGCCCCGGCCTCCCGGACCGACAGCCTCCCGACCCCGTCCGGCGTCCGCCTGCCGCTCGCCTGGTGGGCCCCGGCGCTGACCCTCGCGGAGCGGCTCGCCGCACCCGGCCTCCCCGCGGCGTCGGCCGGTTCCCCCGCCGGACGCGCTCCCTGGGACCTCGGGGACGGTGAGGGCTTCGCCCTGCGACTGGCCCACCTCGGGGTGGACGGGGCGACCGCGGCGGCCCTCGCCGCGGAACCCGCCGAGCGCCTCGCCGCCCGCGCGGCCAAGCCCCACTGGGCCGCCTACGCCGAGGAAGCGCTGTCCGCCGCTCCCGAGAGGCTCGACGAGCCGGCCGCGGAGGGCAGGGGTCCCGGGGTCTTCGCCCCCGTCGTACGGCCGCTGGTCGCCCCGGCCGTGGACCGGCTCGCCCGCCGCACGGCGGGCCTTCCCATGACGGAGCAGGTCGTGTGGTGGGAGGCGTTCGAGCGGCGGCTGACCGAGCAGCTGACCCGGCAGGCCGCCCGGACCCTGGTCCACGAACTGTCCCGGGCCCGGCGCGCCCGGCGGCTCACCGGTGCGGGCCCGCGTGAGCGGTTCGCCTCGTTCGTCGCCGCCACCGGCAGTCGAGGGGGCCTGACCTCGCTGTTCGCGGCCTACCCGGTGCTGGCCCGGATGCTGGCGCAGACCGCGCTGGACGCGGCGGACGCCGCGGCGGAGCTGGTGACGCGGTTCCAGGCCGACCGGGACGACCTGGTCGCCGGGCTCCTCGACGGGCGCGCGCCCGGGGCGCTGGCCGGGGTGGACCTCGGTCTGGGCGACGCCCACCAGGGCAACCGGGCGGTCGCGGTGCTGCGCTTCGCCGGCGGCGACCGGCTCGTGTACAAGCCCCGGCCGCTGGAGCAGCACGGCCTGCTGGACGACCTGGCGGCCTGGCTCGGCGCTAAGGTGCCCGGCCTCGCGCTGCGCACGCCACGCAGTGTGCGCCGGCCGGGGTACGGCTGGCTGGAGTTCGTGGAGCACCGCTGGTGCCGGTCGGGCGCCGAGGCCGACGCCTTCTACCGGCGCCAGGGCGTGCTGCTGGCCCTGCTGTACGCGGTGGACGGCGCCGACATGCACTACGAGAACGTCATCGCCTGTGGTGACCAGCCGGTCCTGGTGGACGCGGAGACCCTGCTGCACACCGGTCTCCCGCAGGCCATGACGGCCGGCGCCGATCCGGCCGCGGACGCCCTGCAGGCCTCCGTGCACCGCACCTGTCTGCTGCCCCATCTGCTGATCGGCGAGCACGGCGCGCTGGACATCTCCGCGCTGGGCCGCGACACCGAGGGCGCCTTCCCGAGCGAGGGCCTGCGCTGGGAGGACAGCGGCGAGGACACGATGCGGGCGGTGCGGGGGGCGGTGCTCAGTCCGGCCGCGCAGAACCAGCCGCTGCCCACAAAGGCGCCCCGGGAAGGGGTCGACCACCGGGCGGCCCTGCTGGAGGGGTTCCGCACCGGCTACGCGGCGCTGGCCGCGCACGGTCGTGAACTGGTCGCACCCGGGGGGCCGCTGGCGGAGCACGCGGACAGCCCCGCGCGGCTCATCGCGCGTTCCACCCGTCTCTACGCCACGCTGCTGGAGGAGTCCGCCCACCCTTCGCTCCTCGGCGACGCCCTGGCCCGGGAAGGGGTGTTCGCGGTGCTGTGGACCGAGTCGCAGCACGACGGGGCGCGCCGGCGCCTGGTCGAGCACGAGACCGCGCAGCTGTGGCGCGGTGACGTCCCCCTGTTCGTGCACCGGCCGTCCGGCACCGGGGTCCGGACGGCCGACGGCACCTGGTTGCCGGACGTGCTGCCGGTGGCCGCCCTGACCGCGGTCGGCCGGAAGCTGGCCCGGATGGACGAGGTCGACTGCCACGACCAGGAGTGGATCATCTCGGCCACGCTGGCGGCGCGCGGCGCCGGTTCGCCCCTGGCGCGGCGTTCCGAACTCGTCCTCGCCCCGCTCCCGGCGGTCGTGCCGGACGCCTCGCGGCTGCTGGCCGCCGCGTGCGGCATCGCCGACGAGATCGCCGCCCGCGCGGTACGCGGCGACGGCCGGACCAACTGGCTGGGCCTGGAAAGGGTGTCGGGGCCGCACTGGGCCGTGCTGCCGATGGGCGCGGGGCTGGGGCAGGGGTACTGCGGGGTGGCGCTGTTCCTGGCGCAGGCGGACGCGCTGACCGGGGCCGGCCGGTACGCCGCGCTGGCCCGGGAGGCGGTCCGGCCGCTGCCCGCCCTGATGAAGGCGCTGGCCGACGATCCCGAACTGAGCGCGGCGGCCGGACCGGGCGCCTACGCCGGGCTCGCCGGCATCGTCCACGCGCTCGTGAGGCTGCCGGCGCTGCTCGGTGAGGACCTGACGGGCTGTCTGCCGGACGCGCTCACCGCGCTCGGGCACGCCGTCACCGCCTGTTCCGATCCCGGACTGGCCGGTGGTACGGCCGGAGCGCTGACCGCCGCCGTCGCCGCGCACGGGGCGACCGGGTCCCCCGAGGCCCTGCGGCTGGCCGACGCGGTGGCGGACCTGCTGCTGACGACGGTGCGCGGACCGGACCGGCCGGGCGCGCCCGTGGACGCACGGGCCGCCGGCGGAGAGCCCGGGTTCGCGGACGGCGCCGCCGGGATCGGCTGGGCCCTGCGGCGCTACGCCGACCGCCGGCCGGGGCGCGCCGCCGCGCACGCGGACGCCGCCGACGCGCTGCTGCGCGCCGCGGTCCGCACGGCACGGACCGCGCCCGCGGACCTGTCCTGGACCACCGGGCTCGCCGGCGTGGCCGCCGCCGCTCCCCTGAGCGCCGCCGGGGCGCTGACGCCCCTCCTGGCGGACGCCGAGGCGGGCCCCGGTCTGAGCCTCGGGCAGGGCACGCTCGGCACGCTGGAGGCGCTGGCCGTGCTCGCCGGCCGGGGTGACACGGTGGCCGCCGGGGCGCTGTCCCGGTGTTCCGGACAGGTGCTCGCGCTGGTCGAGGCGCAGGGCCACCGTTGTGCCACCCCCGACCACGTCCCCTCCCCCGGGCTGCTGTCGGGACTGTCCGGCATCGGCTACGGTCTCCTGCGTCTGGCCCACCCGGACACCGTGCCGTCCCTGCTGCTCCTGGAGGATCCCGGTCGCTGACCGGTCCCCCTCGCCCGGCCGCCGCGCCGGCACGCCCGGGTGCCGGCCGCTGCGGTGCTCACCAGCGGCGCCGCCGGTCCGTCCGGTACCGTCTCCCGGGCCCGCGCCGGCACCGAGCTCGCCCCCGTGGACGCGTGGTGACGGCCCGTTCCGTCCGGCGCGCCTCGGTGGTGGCCGGGCCCGTGCGCGCCCGTGCGACCTGCCGCGGGCCGCGATGTCGGATTACTATCTGCGCTCATGCGTTCCCATGCGCCTTCCCTGGTCGGACGGGACTCCCAACTGGCCCTGTTAGAAAGTGCCCTGGCGGACACACGCCAGGGCCGCGGCGGTGTGGTCTTCCTGGTCGGAGAGGCCGGTGTCGGCAAGTCACGGGTCGCCGCCGAGGCAGTCGGCGGGGCACTGGACGCCGGGATGCGGGTGCTGCGGGGCCGAAGCAGCACCACGGGACCGGCCGTACCGTTCCGGCCGCTCACCGAAGCCCTGATGTCACTGTTCCGCGGTGGCGAACCCGTGGACGACCTGGCCCTCGGCCCCTACCGGCCGGTCCTCGGGCGGCTGATCCCGGACTGGGACACCGGGGAGCGGGACAGCAGTTCCATGGTGATCCTCGGCGAGGCGGTGCTGCGTCTGCTCATCGCCGCCGGGCGCGGGCGGGGCCAGTTGCTGCTGCTGGAGGACCTGCACGACGCCGACCCGGAGACGCTCGGCGTCCTCGAGTACCTGGTGGACAACCTGGAGTACTCGTCCGTCCTGCTGCTCGCCACGGTCCGGACGGATTTCAGCGACGCCCTCGACCTCGCGCAGTCGGCCCGCCGGCGCGGCGCCGCCACCCTGCTGGAACTGCCGCCGCTGACCCGGCTCCAGACGCAGGAGATGATCGCGGCGCAACTCGGGACCGAGGGTCCGGAGCAGGCGCCCGCGGCGGTGCTGGAGCGGCTGTGGGAGGACAGTTCGGGCAGCCCGTACCTGGTCGAGGAGCTGCTCCAGTCGATGATCGGGGCCGGCGCCCTGGTGCGGGGGCCGGAGGGCTGGCGGGCCGTCGACAATCCGCGCAGCGACGTCTCCTCGTCGCTGGCGCGTGGCATCCTGCGGCGTATCGACCGGCTCGGCACACAGGGGCTGACCCTGCTGTCGGCCGCCGCCGTGCTCGGACGGCGCTTCCCGCTCACGGTCCTGCAGCGCATGACCGGCGTCGACGACCGGGCCCTGCTCAGCCATCTGCACGCCGGGGTGGCCGCGCGGCTGGTGGTTCCCGACGAACCCGCGCCGGACTGGTACTCCTTCCGTCACTCGCCCACGGTGGAGGCCCTGTTCACGCAGATGACCCCGGGGCTGCGCGCGGACCTGGCCCGGCGGGGCGCGGAGGCGGTCGAGGAACTGCATCCGGACCTGGCCGGCGACTGGTGCGCGCTCGCGGCCGGGCTGCGCAGCACGGCGGGCGACAAGGTGGAGGCCGGCCTGCTGTTCGCGGACGCGGGCGGACGGGCGCTGGCGGCCGGGGCGCTCGGTTCCGCCGTCACCCTGCTGAGCCGGTCCGAGAGCCTGCTGGCCGACGCGGGCGATCCGCAGTCGCGGGCCATGGTGCTGGAGAACCTGCTGCCGGCCCTCGCGGAGTCCGGTGACTTCGCCCGCGCCCTCGACCTGGCCGAGGACCTGCACGCGCTGGACGGCTCGGGGCTGAGTCCCGTACGCCTGGCCACGCTGCACACCCGGCTGGCCAAGGTCGCCCACACGGCGGGCCGGTGGAACGACGGCAACCGGCAGATAGCCCGCGCCCGTGAGGTACTGGCCATGGCACCGGACGAGTCGGTCGCCGCGGCCGTCGACGTCACGGCCGCCTACCTGGCCCTCGACACGCCGGGGTCCGACCGCACCCAGCACGCGGAGAAACTGGCCCGGTCCGCCGTCGACACCGCCGAACGGCACGGTCTGCCCGTCGTCGCCTGCCAGGCCCGGGAGCTGCTCGCGACGGTGGCCCGCGAGCGCGACCCCGAGGAGTCGGCGGCGATGCTCGGGCAGGCACTGGCCACGGCGGAGCGCCACCGCCTGCCGCTGCAGCGCATGTACGCGGCCACCCGGCTCGGCGGCAACGCCTGGCTGGCCGACGGCGACACCGCGGACCTGCTGGCGGTCCGCGAGGAGGCGCTGCGGCTCGGCTCCGTGAACATCGTCCACACCGTGGACGGCATCCTCGTGCTGGACGCGGTGCTGCGCGGCCGCTACGACACCGCCCGGTCGGCCGCCTCCGAGTGCATGGCCGTGGTGCGGAGGCTGCGTCTGGCGCCGGTCGTGCGGTACGTCCTGATGGCCCAGGCCGTCCTGGCGGCCCACCACGCCGACCGGGCGGCGATGGAGCGGGCGCTGGCGGCCTTCACCGAGTGGGACGGCGCCGGTTCGCAGGAGGAGGCGCTCGGCCACGGTCTGGCCCGCGCCTTCTGCGCCCTGCTGGAGGAGGACCGCGAACTCGCCCGCCAGGAGCTGCGGCAGGTGCTGGCGCTGGAGGCGGGCAACCCCTCCACCTACCACCTCGGCGGCACCCACGGCCTGGTCCTGCTGCTGGACGTACTGGCCGGGGACGCGGACCGGACCCGGCACAAGGAGATCACCGCCACCGCCGTCGCCCGGATGCGCTGGAACCGTCAGTTCGTGCTGCTGAGCGAGGCCGTGCTGCTGGGCCGCGAGGGCGCGGGCGAGCGGGCGGCGGCCACGGTGGAGGCCGCCCTGGAGGTGGCCGAGCCGTACCCGCTGGCCCGGCACCTGGGACTGCGGCTCGTCGCGGACGCGGCGCACCGGGACGGCTGGGGCGATCCGGTGGGCTGGCTGCGGCGGGCGGAGCACTACTTCCACGAGCGGGACATCCAGGCCGTCACGGGCGCCTGCCGGGCCGGGCTGCGCCGGCTGGGCGCCTCCGTGCACCAGCACCGCACCGGCACCAGCGGCATCCCCGACCTGCTGCGCGCCCAGGGCGTCACGGTGCGGGAGTTCGAGGTGTTCCGGCTGCTGGCGGAGAGGCTGAGCAACAAGGACATCGCCGACCGGCTGTTCATCTCCCCCCGCACGGCGGAGAAGCACATCGCGAGTCTGGTCACCAAGACGGGGGCGGCGAACCGCGCGGACCTGTGCGCCCGCTCGGCCGCCCTGCGGGACGCCTAGGTCCTGCCGTCGGACCCCCGCCGTCCGCCCGGAGGGCGGGCCTTGCGGCGCCGGGCACGTGCTCCGGGTCCCCCGGCCGGAGGCCGGGGGACGCCGGGCCCTGGCCCTCGTACCGGATGTACTCGGGTCAGGGCCTGCCGGTCGTCCGGCCGGTCCCGGTGAGGGGGGCCGGCCGTCCTCGTCCGGCCGGGGCGGTCCGGTGCCCGGCGCGGGGCGGACGCTCAGTGCGGGGCGGAGACCGAGGTATCGATCGAGGTCAGGGTGATGACGACACCGCTGGTGAGGACCATGCCCGCGAGGACGCGGGCTCGGGCGCAGGCGCGGTTGCGGCCCGCCAGGGTGATGCCGCCTGCGGCGTCCGTCTCGGCGTCCGGACGGGCGGGGAGATCGGCGGGGGCGGAGGAGGCATCGCGGCGGAGCTCGGCCATGGTGAGGAACCTCGTGTCTGTGAGGGCGGGTGCGGGAAGGCGGGCAAGCGGCTGGGCGGGGAACGCCCGGTGTCTCTCAGGGTGCGCAGGCCCGGCGGGCGGGGGCCGGGGGGTTCGTGCCGGCGGGAGTCGCGGGTGCGGCGGATTCGGTCACGAGAACAAGGTCACAGATGCGGCGGGGGCCCGCATGGGGAACTGTCCCCCATATTCTCCGGCGGCCCGTGCCCGGTGCCGCCGGCCGGTGGGGAGGCGGGCGGGCGCGGAGCGCGCGGCGTCGGACGCCGCCGGGCCGGGCCGGGCCGCCCGGCCGGGTGAGAGGCGCAGGCCGGCGACGTGCGCGCGGCCGACGGCCGGGCCCGGTGCCGCGTGACCGAGGGGGTGTACGGGGCGGGTGGCCGGCCCGGTGACACGGGACCCGCGCGTCCGCACGCGGGCGCCGCCCGTGGTGGTGCCCCGCCCGCCCCGTGCCCGGCTCCTCGTGAGGAACTTGGGTGATCGCCCCGCATCCGCCGCCGCGGCGGCTGCCGCTCTACTGGTGTCCGGCCGGCGGTCCGCTCCTGTCCCGGGGCGGGGCCCGCCGGGCCGATCTCGACCCGTTTCCCACAGTCAACAGGTGCCGTACGACAAGACATACAGGAGTGGACGACATGCGGACCTCTCTGGGTATCGACTCCGTTGCGCGGAGTGTGTACATCGCGATGGTCGACCGACCCGGCGCGCAGGTGTCCGAGCTGGCCGAGCATCTGGAGGAGACCGAGGAAACGGTCCGGAGCGGGCTGGAGCGGCTGTCCGCCCTGCTGCTCGTCGTCCCGGGGGACTCCGCGAGCGACTGGCGTCCGGTCGATCCGGAGGTCGGGCTGGCGGCGATGCTCGCCCGCCAGCAGGACGAACTCGCCCGTCACCGCCTCCAGGTGGAGGGCAGCCGGCTGGAGGTGACGCGGCTGCTGTCGGAACGCGGGCGGCGCGGGCGGGAGAGCGTGCCGGACGTCGAGTGGCTGGCCGGCGCGGACGCCGTGTGGCGGCGCGTCACCTCGCTCGCCGAGAACTGCGCGAACGAATGGCTGACCGTCGGGCCGGCCGAGCGGCTGGACGCGGCGGTCCTCGACGCGGGCCGCCCGGTGGACGAGGTACTGCGCCGGCGCCGCACCCCCGTACGCGCCATCGTGCTGGAGAGCGTCCGCAACGACCCCGCGACGACGGAACGCCTGCGCCGGACCGAGGAGTGCGGCGGCACCGTCCGCACCCTGCCGTCGCTGCCGGTGTGGATGTTCCTCTCCGACCGGCGGCACGTCGTGGTGCCGGTCATCGACGGCCGGGGCGTGGCCGGCGCGATGGCGTGCGGCGTCGAGTCGGTCACGGAAGCCCTCACGACCCTGTTCGCCCGGCTGTGGAAGGAAGCCCTGCCGCTCGCGGAGGCACGCCCCCGCACCCGCGGCAACCTCTCCCTCCAGGAGCAGCACGTGCTGCGGCTGTGGGCGCAGGGACTCACGGACGCGGCGGCGGCCCGCCGGATGGACGTCTCCCTGCGCACGGTGCGCCGGCTCTCGGAGAAGCTGACCGACCGGTTCGGTGCCCAGAGCCGGTTCCAGCTCGGCGTCCTCGCGCTCGCCAGCGGCGGCATCCGCGCCGAGGACGTGGCGTGAGGTCCCGCACACGACATGCCCAAAGCGCCCTGCGGGGGCCGCACCTCGTCACCGAGGTCCGGCCCCCGCAGGGCGTGGTACCGGGTCACGTCACCCGGCGGGCGCGAACTGCGCCGTGATCGCCGCCATCATCAGGTCGGCGATGCACTGGGCCAGTCGCGCCGGGGTCGGGCAGTCGAACACGGCCCGCACCGGGACGTCGACCCGCAGCGCCTTGCGCAGCCGGGAGGCCACCTGCGTGGCGAGCAGCGAATGCCCGCCCAGCTGGAAGAAGTTGTCGTCCACGCCGACGCGCTCGATGCCCAGCAGTTCCTGCCACACGTCGGTGACGGTCCGCTCGACGGCGTTGCGCGGCGCCGTGTACCGCGTCCCCAGGTCCGGCCGCTGGTGGTCCGGTGCCGGCAGGGCCGCCCGGTCCACCTTGCCGTTGGCGGTCAGCGGGAGCCGGTCCAGCGTCACGAAGGCCGCCGGGAACATGTAGTCGGGCAGGAACCGCCCCAGATGGGCGTGGAGTTCCGCGGTGCTCGGCGCGTCCCCACCGGTGGGCACCAGGTACGCCACGAGCCGCTTGTCGCCGGGCGTGTCCTCGCGGACGGCCACACTGACCTCGCCGATGCCGGGGTGGGTCAGCAGGGTGGCCTCGATCTCGCCCAGCTCGATGCGGTTGCCGCGGATCTTCACCTGGTTGTCGATCCGGCGCAGGAAGTCCAGCTCGCCGTCGGCCCGCCACCGCACCAGGTCACCGGTGCGGTAGACCCGGGTGCGCACTCCCGCGGCCTCGTACGCGACGAACTTCTCCTCGGTCAGGTCCGGCCTGCCCAGGTAGCCGCGGGTCACCGCCTCGCCTCCGATGAGCAGTTCGCCGGGCACCCCGACCGGCAGGGGCCGGCCGTGCTGGTCCGCCACGAACGCCAGGACGTTGCCGATGGGGCGGCCGATCGGCGGGACCACGTCGCCCGGTTCGACCACCGTCGAGGTGACGATGATCGTGGTCTCGGTGGGCCCGTAGTTGTTGACGACGCGGAACGGCAGCCGGGCCCGCGGCGGCATCCGCAGCCGGTCGCCGCCGGTGAGCACGTAGTCGAGGGGGCTCTCGGCCGGCCATTCCACCGCGACCAGTGCCTCCAGCATCGGCGTGGACAGGAACGTGGTGTGCACGCGCTGCTCGCACAGCCAGTCCCGCAGCAGGTGCGGGGTGAGCCGGACCGTCTCGGTGCTGACGCAGCACGTCGCGCCGCGGGTCAGACCCAGCCAGAGCTCCCAGGCCGCCGGGTCGAAGCCGATCCCGGCCATCAGCGCGATCCGCTGCCCGGGCTCCAGCCCGTAGCGTCCCACCGTCCAGTGCACCAGGTTGACCACGCTGCGGTGCTCGACCTGGACACCCTTGGGGTGGCCGGTGGAGCCGCTGGTGTAGATCAGGTACGCCAGGTGGTGCGAGGCGGCCGCCGGACGCGGGTCGGTGTCCGGCTCACCGGCCAGCGTCGCGTCGTCGTCGAGCCGCAGCAGCGGTACGTCGGCGGGCAGCAGGCCGGCGTGCGCGGCGTCGGTGAGGACGACCGGGGTCGCGGAGTCCCGCACCATGTACGCCAGCCGTTCCGTCGGGTAGTCCGGGTCCAGCGGCACGTACGCCGCCCCCGCCTTCAGGATGCCGAGCTGGGCCGTCACCAGGTCGATGCCGCGTTCCAGGCAGAGCGCGACCGGCATGTCCGGCCGCACCGCGTACCGGGCGCGCAGGTGGTGGGCGATCCGGTTGGCGCGCGCGTTCAGCTCGCCGTAGGTCAGTGCGCCCCGCGGGCTCTCGACGGCCACGGTGTCGGGCTGCCGGGCCGCCCGTTCCTCGAACAGGCCGTGCAGCGTGGCGGTGTCCGGGAACGGGGAGACGGCGCCGTTCCACTCGACGACGGTCCGCCGCAGCTCCTCCTCGGTGAGCAGGCAGAGCTGGGACAGCCGTACCTCCGGCTCGCGGGCCACGGTCTCCAGCACGGTGCCCAGGTGGCCGGCCAGCCGGGCGACCGTGTCCCGCTCGAAGAGGTCCGTCCGGTACTCCAGGGTGCCGCGCAGACCGCCGTCCGCGTCCTCCGACATCATCAGGGTGAGGTCGAACTTGGCGTCCGGCAGCGTCACCGCGAACGGCTCCACGTCCAGCCCCGGCAGGCTCCAGCCGCCGCCGGCGGGCGTGTTCTGGAGGACGAACAGGGTCTGGAACAGGGGGTTGCGGGACGGGTCGCGGTCGGGTGCCAGTTCCTCGACGAGGCGTTCGAAGGGCAGGTCCTGGTGGTCGTAGGCGCCCAGGGCGGTGTCCTTGACCCGGTCGAGGAGTTCGGTGAAGGCCGGGTCTCCGGACAGGTCGGTGCGCATGACCAGGGTGTTGACGAAGAAGCCGATCAGGTCCTCGGTCTCGGCGCGGTTGCGGCCGGCGACGGGGCTGCCGACGGTCACGTCGTCCTGGCGTCCGTACTTGGCCAGCAGCACCTGGAAGGCCGCCAGCAGCACCATGTACAGGCTCGCGGAGCCGCTCCGGGCCGCCTTCCGCAGTCCGGCGGCCACCGCCGCGCCCACCTCGAACGTCACGGTGTCGCCGCCGCCGGTCCGGTCGGCCGGGCGGCGGTGGTCGGCCGGCAGCTCCAGCGGTTCCACACCGGCGAGCCGTTCCCGCCAGTACGCCAGCTGCTCGTCCAGCACCTCGCCGGAGAGCCGCCGGCGCTGCCACACGGAGAAGTCCGCGTACTGCACCGGCAGTTCCGTGTCCTCGGCGGGGGCGCCGGTCGTCGCCGCCCGGTAGCCGTCGCGCAGTTCGCGTGCCATGAGCGGCTCCGACCAGCCGTCACAGGCGATGTGGTGCACCGTGAGCAGCAGGTGCGCCTCCTCGTCGGCCAGCCGCACCAGGTGCGCGCGCAGCAGCGGTCCCGTCGCCAGGTCGAACGGACGGGCGGCTTCCGCGCGGGCGAAGCGCCGTGCCGCCTCCTGCCGTTCCTCGGCGTCGGTGAGGTGCCGCAGGTCGTGGACGGCCGTGCGCACCGGTGCCGGCGGATCGACGACCTGGGCCGGTTCTCCGTCCTCGTCGGCGACGAACCGCGTGCGCAGCACCTCGTGCCGCGCCAGCATCCGGGTCAGGGCCGCGTCGAGCGCTCCGGTGTCCAGGGCGCCACTGACGCGGAGCGCGAAGGGCACGGCGTACTCGGCGCGTCCGGGCTCCAGCTGGTCGAGGAACCACAGCCGTCGCTGGGCGAAGCTCAGCGGCAGCGGCCCGCCGGTGCGGTCGCCCGGCACGATGCGCTCCACGCCGGCCGTGCCTCCCGTCCCCAGCGCCTCCACGGCCGCGGCCAGTCCGGCGACGGTGGGCGCCGCGAACAGGTCCCGCACCGGCACCTCGACGCCGAGCGCGTCCCGCAGCCGTGAGGTCACCTGGGTGGCGAGCAGGGAGTGGCCGCCGAGTTCGAAGAAGTTGTCGTCCACACCGGTGACCTCCGTGCCCAGCACCTGCGACCAGGCCGCCGCGACGGCACGCTCGGCCGGGGTGCGCGGGGCCGGGCCGCCGGCCTCGGACGCGCGGGGCTCCGGCGCGGGCAGCGCCCGCCGGTCCACCTTGCCGTTCGGGGTGAGCGGCAGCCGCTCCAGGGCCACGAACGCGGACGGCACCATGGAGGCGGGCAGTTCACGGCGCAGCCGGGCCCGCAGGGCCTCGCCGGGGACCGCGGCGTCCCGCGCCGGGACGACGTAGGCGACCAGCCGCCTGTCGCCGGGGACGTCCTCGCGGACGACGACGGTGGCCGCGGTGACGTCGGGGCCGGCCAGCAGGACCGCCTCGATCTCACCGGGCTCGATGCGGTGCCCGCGCAGCTTCACCTGATCGTCCAGCCGGCCCAGGAACTCCAGTTGTCCGTCGGCCAGCCAGCGCACCCGGTCACCGGTGCGGTAGACCCGGCGCGGGGCGTCGTCGACGTGGACGGTCACGAACCGCTCCGCCGTCCGGCCGGGCTGCCCCCGGTATCCGCGCGCCAGCCCGGTCCCGCCGACGAGGAGTTCGCCGGGCACTCCGGTCGGCACCGGCCGTCCGTGCCGGTCGACGACGTACACGAAGGTGCCGGGCACCGGCCGGCCGATCGGTGGCACGGCCGTGCCGGGGACGACCTCGGCGGAGGTCGTGACCACCGTCGACTCGGTCGGTCCGTAGTTGTTGACGACGCGGAAGGGCAGGCGCCACCCGGCCGGGAGGCGCAGGGCGTCACCACCGGTCAGCACGTACTCGAGGGAGGTCGGCTCCGACCAGTCGAGGGCCGCCAGCGCCTCCAGCACCGGCGTCGACACGAAGGTGCCCGTGATCCGGCGCTCGGTCAGCCAGCGCTGGAGCAGCGCCGGCGTCAGCCGCACCGTGTCGTCGGGTACGCACACGGTGGCACCGGTCGCCAGCGCGGGCCACAGCTCCCAGGCCGCCGCGTCGAACCCGACCCCCGCCAGCAGCGCGACGCGCCGTCCCGGGTCCGCGCCGAAGGTGTCGGCCGTCCAGCGGACCAGGCCGGCCAGGCTGCGGTGCTCGATCTCGACGCCCTTGGGCCGGCCGGTGGAACCGCTGGTGTAGACGACGTACGCCAGGTCGCCGGGGCCCGCCGCGGGTTCCGGGTCGTGCGCCGGCAGGTCCGCGAGGGACGGCCAGTCCCGGTCGGTGAGGAACCGGCCGGGCTCCTCGGGCAGCCGTGCGGCCCCGGCGGCGTCGGTGACGACGAGCGCGGCCCGCGCGTCCGCGACCATGAAGGCGAGCCGGGCGGACGGGTGCTCCGGGTCCAGCGGCACGTAGGCCGCGCCGGACTTGAGGACCGCGAGCAGTGCGGTGATCTGCTCGGGGCCGCGTTCCAGGCACACGGCGACCGCGGTTCCGGGACCGGCTCCGCGTGAACGCAGGTGCCGGGCGAGCCGGTTGGCCCGCGCGTTCAGCTCCCGGTAGGTCAGCTCGCCGTCGGCCGAGAGCACCGCCGTGCCGTCCGGCCGCCGGGCGGCGCACTCCTCGACGAGCCGGTGCACCGGCGCCCCGGTACTGACCTCGGCCCCGGTGTCCGCGGCGGCCCGTGCCCCGCTCCAGTCGGCCAGCACGCGGCGCCGTTCGGCGCCGGCCAGCACCTCCAGTTCCGAGAGCGGGCGCTGCGGGCCGGTGACGGCCGCGCGCAGCAACGTGGTGAAGTGCCCGGCCAGCCGCTCGGCGGTGTCCGGTGCGAACAGGTCGAGGGCGAACACGAGATCGCCGTCGAGCGAGCCGTCGGGCCGCTCGGTGAGGAACAGGGTCAGGTCGAACTTGGCCTCCTCCGCACGGACCTCGAACGGCTCCACCACCGTTCCGGGCAGTCGCCACGCGTGGCCGTCCGGGGTGTTCTGGAGCACGAACATCGTCTGGAACAGGGGGTTGCGGGACAGGTCGCGGTCGGGTGCCAGTTCCTCCACGAGGCGTTCGAAGGGCAGGTCCTGGTGGTCGTAGGCGCCCAGCGCGGTGTCCTTGACCCGGGCCAGCAGCTCGGTGAAGGCCGGGTCTCCGGACAGGTCGGTGCGCATGACCAGGGTGTTGACGAAGAAGCCGATCAGGTCCTCGGTCTCGGCGCGGTTGCGGCCGGCGACCGGGGTGCCGACGGCGATGTCGTCCTGGCCGCTGTACTTGGCCATGAGCAGCTGGAACACCGCCAGCAGGGACATGAACAGGGTCGTCCCCTGCCCCGCCGCCAGCCGACGGGCCGCGCCGGCCACGTCGGCGGGCACCGAGAAGGAGACCGTGCCGCCCCGGCCCGACCGCTCGGCCGGCCGCCGGTGGTCGCTCGGCAGCTCCAGTGGCCGCACGCCGTCGAGGCGCTCGCGCCAGTAGGCGGACTGCTCGGCCAGCGCCGGGCCGTCCAGCGTCTCGCGCTGCCAGTTCGCGAAGTCCGCGTACTGCAGGCCGAGGGGGGCGAGGCCGGCCGGCCGGCCGTCCACCGCCGCGCCGTACAGCTCGCCCAGCTCCCGGGCCAGGATGCCCTCCGACCACCCGTCGGAGACGATGTGGTGCACGGCGAGGAGGAGCAGCCACTCCGCGTCGGCCACCCGTACCGCCACCGCGCGCAGCAGCGGCCCCGCGGCCAGGTCGAAGGGCCTCTGTGCCGCCTCGCGCAGGATCTCCCGCGCGGCGCCGGCTCCGAGGTGCCGGGCGTCGTGGACGTCCACCGGCACCTCCCGCACGGCGTCGACGACCTGGAACGGGCGTCCCGCGGTGTCCGCGAGGAACCGGGTCCGCAGGATCTCGTGCCGTGCGGTCAGCGCCGTCAGCGCGGTGCCGAACGCGTCCGGCGCGAAGTCCCCCTCCGTCCGCAGCCCCACCGGGATCGTGTACTCGGCCCGGCCCGGTGCCAACTGGTCCAGGAACCAGAGGCGCTGCTGCGCGAAGGACAGCGGCAGGGGTCCCGAGCGGTCCGCCCGCGGGATCGCGGCGGGGGTGGTGCCCGGCACCAGCCTGTCCACGGCCGCGGCCAGCAGGGCCGGCGTCGGCGCGTCGAACAGCGCCCGGTGCGGCACGTCCACCCCGAGGTCCCGGCGCAGCCGGGAGGTGACCCGGGCGGCCAGCAGGGAGTGTCCGCCCAGTTCGAGGAAGTCGTCGTCGGCGCCGACCGCGTCGACGCCCAGCACCTCGGCCCAGATGCCGGCGACCGCCCGCTCCGTGGGCGTACGCGGCGCGGTGAACGCGGCGGAGACGTCCGGGCGGTCACTCTCGGGCGCGGGCAGGGCCCGCCGGTCCACCTTGCCGTTCGGGGTGAGCGGCAGCCGCTCCAGTACGACGTACCGGGCGGGCACCATGTGCGCGGGCAGCTCCCGCGCCAGCGCCGCGCGCAGTCCCGCCACGCCCACGGCCGCGCCGCCGGCCGGCACCAGGTACGCCACCAGCCGCTTGTCGCCGGGGACGTCCTCGCGGACCACGACCGTGGCCGCCGCGACGCCGGGCCGGGACAGCAGGGCGTTCTCGATCTCCCCGAGTTCCACCCGGTGCCCGCGCAGCTTGACCTGGTCGTCCATCCGGCCCAGGTAGACCAGGCGCCCGTCCGGCAGCCACTTCACCAGGTCACCGGTGCGGTACACGCGGGCTTCGGGGTCGGCCGAGAAGGGGTGCGGCACGAACCGCCGCTCCGTCAGCTCGGGGCGCCCCAGGTAGCCGAGGGCCACGTTGACGCCGCCGATCAGCAGTTCGCCGGGCACGCCGACCGGCTGGACCTCGCCGTGCGCCCCGACCACGTAGACCTCGGTGTTGTCGATGGCCCGGCCCATCGGCACGTGGTCCGCCGTCGGCTCCACCGACACCGTCCGGCTGACCACGTTGCCGACGGTCGCCTCGGTCGGCCCGTACTCGTTGACGATCGCCGTGTCCCCGCTGCCCGCGGTCAGCACCCGGTGCGCCAGCGCCGGTGTCAGGTCCTCGCCGCCGGCGACCACCGTGGCGATGCCGTGCCGGGCGCCGTCCTGTTCCAGGCGGGCGGTCAGCAGCTCCAGGTGCGAGGGCGTCGCCTTCAGGAAGCTGATCGGGACGCCGGACGCGACGATGTCCACGGCGGCGTCGAACACGGTACGGCCCGGTTCCGGCCGCGGCACCACCAGGCACAGCCCCTGCACCAGCGGCAGGAACAGCGCGGTCACCGTCAGGTCGAACGCCGCGGAGGAGCACAGCAGCGAACCGATCCGGGCGCCGGGCGCCGGGGGGTAGTTCCGGTCGCACCAGTGCAGGTAGTTGACGACGCCCCGGTGCCCGACCCGCACGCCCTTGGGGCGGCCCGTGGAACCGGAGGTGTAGATGACGTACGCCACGTCGTCCGGGCCGACGGCGGCGGACGGGGCGGCGCCAGGGCCCGACGGCCACTCCCGGTCGGCCAGCAGCAGCTCGGTGCCGGGCGCGAACAGGCCCGCGTGCGCGGACTGCGTCACCACCACCGGGGCGGCGCTGTCCTCGACCATGTACCGCAGCCGCTCGGCGGGGTAGGCCGGGTCCAGGGGCACGTAGGCGGCACCCGACTTGAGCACGCCGAGCAGCGCGCACACCAGGTCCGGGCCGTGGTCCAGGCACACCGCGACCAGCGCGCCGGGGCCGACGCCCCGCTCCGCCAGGTACCGCGCCAGCCCCTCGGCCCGTTCGTCCAGCTCCCGGTAGGTCAGCCGGTCCCCGCCGTGTTCCAGGGCCACCGCGTCGGGCCGGCGGGCGGCTCGCTCCTCCACCAGCCGGTGCACGGTGGCGGTGTCCGGGAACGGGGAGCGCGGCCCGTTCCACTCGGTCAGGATCCGGTGCCGCTCGGGCTCCGTCAGCATCTCCAGCGCGCTGAGCTGCTGTCCGGGCGTGTCGGTGGCGGAGCGCGCGAGGGTCACCAGGTGCCCGGCCATCCGCTCCGCCGTGGCCCGCTCGAACAGATCGGTGCGGTAGCCGAGGACGCCGCGCAGACCGCCGCCGTCCGCGACGACCTCCAGGGTGACGTGTGCCTCCGGCGGGAACACGGCGGCCTCCCGGGCGGCCGTGCGCCACGCGAACCACGCCACCGCGTCCGCCGGCGGCGCGAGGGGCGCCGCCCCGCGGCTCGCGGCGTCCGCCATGTTCCGCGCGACCTGCGCCGCGGCCTCGGTGAACGCCGGGTCGCCGTCGGCGCCCCGCACCACGATCGCCGTGTCCGGGGCGTCCGCCGGCACCGTCACCGGGACGTCGCCCCGTCCGGCGTACCGCCCGAGCAGCGTGTGGAACACCGTCAGCACGACCGCGGGGAGTTCCACGCCGCCGTCGCGGGCCAGCGCGGCCAGCGCGTCCGCGGTCCGGGCGGGCACGTCGAACAGGACCCGGTCGGCGGGGCCGGGGCCGTCGTCCGACGGCCGCCGGTCCGACGGCAGTTCCAGCGGCTCCGGGCCCGCCGACTCCTGCCTCCACTCCCCCAGCTGGTGATCAGCCACCGTTCACTCCCCATCGTCAGGACATCGTCAGCGGTACAAGCGGTTCACGGGCGGCACGTCGCACGACGGGTGGGGCGGGGGCGGTCCCGGCCGGGCCGGGAGGCGCGCCGCCGGCAGGAACACGGCCCCGGCAGGACGTCCGCGACATGCACGCTAGGCGGCGCGGGCGGGCGCCCCCAGTGGGCACAAGTGACGCCCCGCGGGGTGGTCACAACTGCCCAGTGCCGCCCACGATCACCGCTGGCCACCATGGACGGCGTCACTCGTGGACAACAGCCCGGACGCCCGACTGGGGGCGCCTTCACGGGCACCCGGCCCGATCGCAGCGGTCGCGGCCCCATCATGGTGTCGAGAGGAAAAGCCGGTCGTGTACCCGCATCACCAGCCCCCGCACAGCCCGCGCCAGGCGGTGCTGACCACCATCGCCTCGGACTCACACACCTGGAACCTGCTCTTCCTGCAGCTGCTGCTCGAGGAGCAGGGCTGGGAGGTCACCAATCTCGGCGCGTGCGTCCCGGTCGGCGTCCTGGTCGAGGAGGCCACGGCCCGCACGCCCGATCTGATCGTCGTCAGCACGGTCAACGGACACGGCGCCGAAGAGGCCCCGGGCCTGGCCCGGGCGGTGCGCGCCGTGCCCGCGCTGGCCGAGGTGCCGCTCGTCGTCGGAGGCAAGCTGGACACCTCCGGCGATCCCTCCCAGGACGCCCGGGCGGCGCTCACCGACGCCGGCTTCGACGCCGTCCTGACCGGCGCGAACGCCGTCCCCGGACTGCTCGCCCTGCTGGACGGCCTGCCCGGGCACCGGCACGAGAGGTCCCACGCCGATGCCGTCCGCTGAACCCGGCCCGGCCGCCGGCGCCTTCCACCGCTTCATGGCGGACGCCGCTCGCACCGGCGGCCTCGTCGTGCAGCCCCGCATGGGCTTCGCCGACCCCGCCCGGATGCGCGCGGGCCTGATCGCCACCCGCGCCGCCGACGCCACCACCGTCGGCACCCTCACCCTGGACAGCTTCACCCGCGTCGGTGACTACGCCGCCGCGGCCCGCGCCGCCGCCCAGGGCCATCCCCTCAACGGCTATCCGCTGGTCAGCACGGACCGGGAGACCACCGCCGGTCTGCTCCGCGGCGTCCACGGCCCCGGCTTCCCCGTGCAGGTGCGGCACGGCTCCGCGCGGCCGGGGCCGATCGTCGACGCCCTCGTCGCCGCCGGCCTCGACGCCACGGAGGGCGGCCCCGTCTCCTACTGCCTGCCCTACGGCCGCACCCCGCTGGCCACCTCGGTCCGTGCGTGGGCCGAGGCGTGCCGCAGCCTCGCCGCCCTGCGCGAGAGCGGCGCCGAACCGCACCTGGAGACCTTCGGCGGGTGCATGCTGGGCCAGCTCTGCCCACCGTCCCTGCTCGTCGCCCTCTCCGTCCTGGAGGCGGTGTTCTTCCGCCGGCACGGCCTGCGCAGCGTCTCCCTCAGCTACGCCCAGCAGATCAGCCCCGAACAGGACGAGGAGGCCGTCCACGCGCTGCGCGCCCTGGCCGCCGACCACCTTCCGGACGCTTCCTGGCACGTGGTCGTCTACGCGTACATGGGCGTCTACCCGGAGACCCGGGCGGGTGCGCTGCGGCTGGTCGCGGACGCCGCCCGGCTCGCCGTGCGCACCGGGGCCGCCCGGCTCATCGTCAAGACGCCCGCGGAGTCGGCCCGCATCCCCTCGGTCGAGGAGAACGTCACCGCGCTGGAGACCGCGGCCGCCGCCGCCCGCACCGCACGGCCGGCCCCGCCGCCGCCGTCCACCGGCGTCGAGGCGGAGGCCCGCGCCCTCGTCGAGGCCGTCCTGCACCTGCACGACGACCTCGGCCAGGCCCTGGTCCGCGCCTTCGCGCACGGCTACCTCGACGTTCCCTTCTGCCTGCACCCCGACAACGCGGGGCGCACCCGCAGCTTCATCTCCGACCACGGCCGGCTGGAGTGGTCCCGCACCGGGTCGCTCCCGCTCGGCCGCTCCACCGCGGCACCGCCGTCCCGGCGGTTGACCTCGTCCGGTCTGCTGCACGCGCTCCACCACGTCAAGAACCGCTACGACGACCCCGCCGCCCTCCTCGGCGGGGCGGGCTGACCCGAGCGGCCCCGCCCCGGGTCCCCTCCCCCGCCGGTGACCCCTACCCGGTAACGACAGGACAGGACACGACATGACACTCCAGACGGATCTCCCGCCGGTGCCCCGGACGCCCGCGCTGCCCTCGCCGCTGGAACACCTGCGCGACCCGCGGACCCGCGCGGCCCTGCGCGTCCAGCAGGCCCTCGTGGCCGGTGCCCGCGCCTTCCTCCGCTCCGACGGCGCCGTGGAGATGGCCCACCCGGTCATCGGCCCCGTCACCGACCCGGGCTCCCGCGGCGCCAAGCAGGTCGACGTCGACTACTACGGCCACCGTTACAAGCTGATGACCAGCGCCATCCTCTACAAGCAGGCGTCGCTGCTGGCCTTCGACCGCATCTTCCTCGTCGCGCCCAACGTCCGCCTGGAGCCCGTCGAGACCAGCAGCACGCAGCGTCACCTCGCCGAGTTCCGGCAGATCGACGTCGAGTACGCGGGCGCCACCCGGGACGTCGCCATGGACGTCGCCGAGGAGCTGGTCCGCCACGCCGTGACCAGCGCCGTCGACGAGTGCGGCGCCGATCTCGCGGCGCTCGGCCGCGACCCGGACGCCCTGCGCCGTTACGTGGCCCGGCCGTTCGCCCGCGTCCCGCACGGCGAGGTCGTCGACGGCCTGCGCCGCGGCGGCTACCCGCAGGACGCCGGGACCGAGATCGACTGGGAGGCCGAGGAACGCATCTCCCGCCAGGCCGACGCCCCGTTCTTCATCGTCGGCTACCCCAAGGGCTCCCGCGGCTTCTACGACAAGGAGAGCCCGGCCGAACCCGGCACCCTGCTCAACTTCGACCTCATCGCCCCCGAGGGCTGCGGCGAACTCTGCAGCGGCAGCGAACGCGAGTACGACTACGCGGCCCTGGTGACCCGGATGCGGGAGACCGGCGAGAACCCCTCCAAGTACGCTTGGTACCTCGACGTCGCCCGTCACGGCATCCCCAGCAGCGCCGGCTTCGGCATCGGCCTGGAGCGCCTGACCCGCTGGGTCACCGGCCTGGACGCCGCCTGGCGCACCACCGCCTTCCCGAAGATCGCGGGGGTGGTGTCGCCGTGACCCGGCTGACCGCACCCGGCCTGCCCGAGGACGCGGTCCGTGCCCGGGCCCGCGCCGGCGCCGCCGCCGTCTTCCCGCCCCTCGACACCTACGGCACCGCCGTCTTCGGCGCCTGCCCGGAACCCGCCGGCGACGAGATCGACGCGCTGCGCCTGGCCCCGCCCGTCTTCATGCCGGGCCGCCTCGCCGCGCTCATCGACCTCGGCCGCGAGCCCCTCCACTCGGACGTCCGTCTCGACACCGACCTCGGGGGCTTCTCCTCCCCGCTGCCGGTCTACCTGTCGGCGCTCGGCTCCACCCGCGTCGCCGGCACCAGTCTCGCGCTCAGCCGCCAGGCCGGACGGCTCGGCGTCCCGATGGTCATCGGCGAGAACGTCGCCCCCATGAACGGCTTCCGCACCGGCGCCGACGACCACCGCAAGGGCCTGCTGGAACGCATCCAGGCGTACTGCGAGGAACTTCCCGACGGCGTCGGCGGCGTCTGTGTCCAGCAGAGCACCGAGGACGCCGACTCCGAGGTCTGGAACCACGTCTACAGCGACCCGGCCGTCACCGGCCTCCTCACCTCGGGCCGCCTCGGCTTCGAACTCAAGGTCGGCCAGGGCGCCAAGCCCGGCCTCGGCGGCCTCACCATGGTCAGCGAAGAGGTCGCGTCCGACCTCGCCGGGCAGTACACCGTGGAACGGCTCGGCCCCGGTGCCGCGTCCCTCCTGCGCTGTGCGAGCCCCGGCACCTTCACCGAGGAGATCTTCCGCCGGCAGATCCAGCTCATGCGCAACAACTATCCGCGCGCCCGCTGCTGGGTGAAGCTCTTCCCCGGCCGCGACGTCGGCCGCGCCGCCGGCGTCGCCTGGGACGCCGGCGCCCACGCCGTCACCGTCGACGGCGCCGAGGGCGGCACCGGCTGGGCCCCCACCGGCTTCCTCGGCCAGGTCGGCCTGCCCCTCGCCGCGTGCCTGCGCCGGGTCGACCCCGCCGGCCGCACCCTCCTCGCCAGCGGACGCGTCTGGGACGGCATCCGCGCCGTGAAGCTGCTCGCCCTCGGCGCCCGCGCCGTCGGCCTCGGCCGCGCCGCCCTGATCGCCGCCGACGAGGACCCCGAGCACGGACTCGAACGCCTGCTGGACGCCATGGCGCTGGAGCTGCGCATGGCCGTCAGCGCACTGGGCCGTTACGCGGTGGAGGACACCGGCCCCGAAGACCTGTGGGAGCCCCGGACATGATCTACGAACACGCCTACGAACTGGTCACCGACGACCTCTTCGTCCTGCTGCCCCGGATGGTGCCCGGCTCCGACGTCTTCCTGAAGATCGAGGGGCTCAACCCGGCCGGCTCCGTCAAGCTGAAGACCGCGCTGAGCCTCGTCCAGGACGCCGAGCACCGCGGCGTCCTCACGCCGGGCGCCCGCGTGATCGAGTCCTCCTCCGGCAATCTCGGCATCGCCCTCAGCTCCGTGTGCGCCACCAAGGGGTACCACTTCACCTGCGTCGTCGACCCGAACACCAACGCCACGAGCATCGATCACATGCGCGCCCTGGGCGCCGAGGTGGTCGTGGTCGACACCGTCGACGCCAACGGCGGTTTCCTCCAGTCGCGCATCGCCCACATCCGGCGCCGCGTCGAAGCCGACCCCGCCATGGTCTGGCTCAACCAGTACGCCAACGCGGCCAACCCACGCGCCCATTACGAACAGACCGCGCGCAGCCTGCTGAAGGAGGTCCAGCACGTCGACCACGTGTTCATCGGCGTCGGCTCCACGGGCACCTTCGTCGGCTGCGCGCAGTACCTGCGCGAGTTCTCGCCCCACACCCGGATCGTCGCCGTGGACGCCGCCGGCTCCGTCATCCTCGGCGCCGCACCCGGCCCGCGACGCATCCCCGGACTGGGCGCCAGCCGCGTCCCCGAACTGTTCGAACCCGGCCTCGTCGACGACGTCGAACTGGTCGCCGAAGAGGACGCCGTGCGCGAGTGCCGGCTGCTCGCCCGCACCCACGGCCTGCTCACCGGCGGCTCCACCGGCTCGGTCCTGGCCGCCGTCCGCCGCCGGGCCGGCACCCTCCCGGCCGGCTCCCGCATCGCCGCGATCTCCCCCGACCTCGGCGAGCGCTACCTCGGCACGATCTACAACGACGACTGGGTCGAGCGGCACTTCGGCGTCCTGATGTGATCCCGGCCGCTCCACCAGCCCGTCCACGCCACCTGCCCTCGAAAGGCAACCACCGATGTCGACCTTCCACGTGATCGACGGCTCCGTCGCCCAGGATGTCATCGGCTCCTCGCCGTCGGACGTCCTGGACCTCGTGCGGGAGACCTACCTCCAGCACGACCGCGGAGCCACCGTCAACCCCAACAGCCACTTCCTGCGCTTCCCCCACGATCCCGGCGCCCGGATCATCGCCCTGCCCGCCCACCTCGGCGGCGACACACCGGTCTCCGGTCTCAAGTGGATCGCCAGCTACCCGCAGAACGTACGCCACAACCTGCCGCGCGCCTCCGCCGTCCTCCTGCTGAACGACGCGGAGACCGGATACCCGTTCGCCTGCCTGGAAGCGTCCGGCATCAGCGCCGCCCGCACCGCGGCGTCCGCCGCGCTCGCCGTGGAGACCCTGGCCGACGGCGACGACCCGAAGACGGTCCTCTTCGTCGGCGCCGGTGTCATCGGCCGGACCGTCTCCGACTTCCTCGCCGCCCGCGGCACCCGCGTCCGCGAATGCCTGGTCCACGACCACGTCGACGCGTACGCCGAGACCTTCGCCGCCTACGCCGCCGGCGCCCACGGCTGGCAGGCCCGGGCGGTGGACCAGATCGACGCGGCCCTGGCCACCGCCGACCTGGTCGTCCTCGCCACCACCGCGCCGGCGCCCTGGCTGACGGAGGGACAGACCCTCCTGCCGGGCCAGCTCATCCTGAACCTGTCCCTGCGCGACATCCACCCCACCGTCATGATCAAGTGCCACAACGTCCTGGACGACATCGACCACTGCCTCACCGCGCGGACGTCGCCGCACCTCACGGAGATGGAGTACGGTACGCGCGACTTCATCGACGGCACGCTGTCCGACGTGCTGCGCGGTGACGTCGCTCTCGGCCACGACCGTCCCGTCGTGTTCTCCCCGTTCGGCCTCGGCGTCCTCGACCTGGCCGTCGGCCACCACATCTACCGGACCGCCGTGCGCACCGGCCGGGCCACCGAGATACCGGGCTTCTTCCCGGACCTGAAGCGCTGGTGAGCCGGGCGGCGCCGGCCGCCGCCCCCACGCCCCGGTCCCCTGCCCCCACCCCGTCTTCGGTGGGGGGCAGGGGACCGGGGCGTCGCCGTGTGCGCCGCGGGGAGGAGCGCGGGAGGGGGCTGTGCCCGCACCGGCCGTGCGCCCGGGGCCCTCGGGGGGGGGGTTGCGTGCCGGGGCTCGGGAGCCCCGCCGCCCCGGCCGCCGGCACGCACGGGGCGGTAAGGGACCGAGCCAGGGGGCGCGCGCTGCGGGGCCGCGGTCCGCCCACTCACGGACGACCGGCGGACCGGCGCACAGGAAGAGGGGCCCGCCACCTTCGTGGCGGGCCCCTCCTGTCGGCTCCGGTACTCCGGCGGCCTCCGGTGGTCAGACCGGCAGCAGCTCTCCCTCCCGGTCGGCGGCGGCCGCCGGCACGGCCTCCCGCAGCATGGAGACCACGAGCTGCAGTTGCTCGTCGCCCCTGACCATCTCCATGTGGCGGCCCGGCATCGCCCGCTGGGCCAGCCCGGCCGGGTACAGCCCGCGCCAGTGGGCGACGTACCGGGCTTCCGGCACCTCGTCCCCGCTGCCCTCACGCACCGTGTCGCTGACGAACAGGGTCGCCCGGGCCGCCGAGGGCCCGGGCCGGTAGGCGGCGAGCGAGCGCACCTCGGCCTCCAGCACCGCATAGGGCAGCCACTCGTCGAGCGTGACCAGGTTCGGGTCGAGGTTCATCTCCGGCGCGATGCGCCGCAGCTCCTGCTCCGTGGCCTCCCGTTCGGCCCCGTGCTCGTTCTGGCCGCGGCGCCACAACGCGTCGACCCTGCGGTACACCTCGGCGTGCCGCTGGAAGCGGTCCCGCTGGTCGTGGCCGGTCACCGCCGGTTCCAGCAGGTACAGGCCGGCCACCTCCTCCGGTGCCGCCACGCCCATGGCGTGCGCGATCACGGCACCCGTCGACCATCCGAGGATCCTGTACGGGCCCGTGGGCTGCACCGTGCGGATCTCCCGCCAGTACCGTTCCGCGATCGACTCGATCCCGACGAGCGGCGCCTCTGCCGGGTCCAGACCCGGAGCCTGGATGCCGTACACGGTGAAGACGCCCGCCAGGCTCCGTGCGAGCACCCGGTACGGGTGGGTGCTGCCGCCTCCGGGGTGCACGCAGAACAGGACGGGCAGCTCGGGATCGACCACGGACGACAGGAGCACCACGAGCCCGGACGACGCCGGTTGCGGGACGTCCAGCGCGGCCGCCAGCTGGGCCACCGTCGGGTGCCGCACGATCTGCTGGAGGGCGACGCCCAGCCCGGCCTCCCGCAGCCGCGCGACCACCCGTACCGCGCTGATCGACTGTCCGCCGAGTTCGAAGAAGTTGTCGTGGATGCCGATGGTGTCGACGCCGAGGACGTCGGACCAGACGGCGGTGATGGTCTGCTCGGTCGAGTTGCGGGGTGGGGTGTAGGTGGTGGCGAGGTCGGGCCGGTCGTGGCCGGGGGCGGGCAGGGCCTTGGTGTCGACCTTGCCGTTGGGGGTGAGGGGGAGCTGGTCGAGGAGGACGTAGGTGCTCGGGACCATGTAGTCGGGCAGTCCGCGCTGAAGGTGGGAGCGGAGTTGGTGGCTCGCCGGGGTGGCATCGGGAACGGGAACGACGTAGGCGACGAGCTGTTTGTTGCCGGGGGTGTCCTCGCGGAGGGTGACGGCGGTGGTGTGGATGTGGGGGTGGGTGGTGAGGGCGTTCTCGATCTCGCCGAGTTCGATGCGGTAGCCGCGGAGCTTGACCTGGTTGTCGATGCGGCCGATGAACTCCATGGTGCCGTCCGGCCGCCACTTGACCAGGTCGCCGGTGTGGTAGACCCGCGGGTCGGGGTTGGGCGGGGTGAGGGGGTTGGGGGTGAAGCGCTGTGCGGTCAGCTCGGGCCGGTGGTGGTAGTGCCGGGCCAGGCAGATCCCGCCCAGCAGGGCATGACCGGGGACACCGACGGGTGCGGGCTGGTGGTGGTGGTCCAGGACGTAGGCGGTGGTGTTGGTGATGGGCCGGCCCAGCGTGGTGGTGCCGCCGTGCGGGTCGGGCGCGGTGGT
>NZ_JBVHWR010000027.1:0-64723 GCF_055564355.1 Streptomyces sp. NPDC029152
CCACGAAGATGGCCGCGGAGATCATCACCTCGCAGAGCGCGGAGATCGAGCGGATGAACGAGCTGCTCGGCGAGGACTGACCGCGTCGCCCCGGCCGGGGCGGGTGCCGACGGCACCCGCCCCGGCTTCCTCTCCCCCTCCCGCGACCCCCGTGTCCCCCACCTCCCCGCGTCGGCCGGGCGGTCGCCGCGAACTCTTGGCGATATACCCCCAGGGGGTATATGATTCGTGTCGTGGGGGCCTCCCGGGGCCCGCGGGACATCGAATGGGGACGACGTCATGGACCACGGCACGCATCACTCCGGCGCCACGCACGGCCACGCCGCTCCCGCAGGCGGCCACGGCCACGGAGAGCACCACGACGGGCACGGGCACCACGGGCACGGTCCGGCATCGTGGGCCATGGCGGCGAGGGCGACGCTGCACTGCCTGACCGGATGCGCCATCGGGGAGATCCTCGGCATGGTGATCGGCACCGCCCTGATGTGGGGCAACGTCCCGACGATGATCCTCGCCGTCGTGCTCGCGTTCCTCTTCGGCTACTCGCTCACGCTTCTCGCGGTGCGCCGGGCCGGGCTGGACCTCAGGGCCGCGGTCAAGGTCGCACTGGCCGCCGACACCGTCTCCATCGCGGTGATGGAACTGGTCGACAACGGGATCATCGCCCTCGTGCCGGGCGCGATGGACGCGCACCTGTCGGACGGACTGTTCTGGTACGCGCTGCTCGGCGGACTCGCCGTCGCCTTCGTGCTCACCACGCCGGTCAACAAGTGGATGATCGGCCGCGGCAAGGGCCACGCCGTCGTCCACGCCTACCACTGACCCGCTCCGGTACGAGACGCCGGGCGGCCCCCCGACGATCGGGGGGCCGCCCGGCGTCGTACGGCCGCGTGTCAGCCCAGGCCGGCCAGCAGCTCGTCGCACGCCCGCTCGCAGCGCCGGCACGCCTCGGCGCAGACGCGGCAGTGCTCGTGCGCGTCCGCGTGGGAGGCGCACTCGTCGCCGCACGCCTTGCAGACGGTGGCGCAGGCCCGCAGGACGGCCCGGGTGACGCCGGCGTCGTAGCCGGTGTGCCGGGACAGCACCGACGCGGTGGCGTCGCAGACGTCGGCGCAGTCCATGTCGGTGCGGATGCACTTGGTCAGCTCACCGACCATGCCCTCCGACAGGCAGGCGTCGGCGCACGCGGTACACGCCTGGGCGCAGGCCAGGCACTCCTCGATGCACCTGGCCAGGGCTTCCCGGTCCACTCCGCCCAGGTCGGCGGGGTAGGTGCGGAGCATGTCGTTGACGGTGGTGGTCATGGGGCCGCTCCTGTTCCGTCGCCGGTGGGGCACCGGTCGGCGCCCGCTGCTCGATGCCTGCCGGGTGACACCCGGCCGCGCGCCGCAAACGGCCGCCCGGCCACTTCCACACACGCGTTCGGCCCGCCGTGCCCCGAGGGCGTGAGCGGACCGGGGGCCGGGGCGCGGGCCGGGGCACCGGGGATCCGGGCGCCGGGGCCCGCGGAACCGGCGGCGGACGTCCGCCGGCCCCGGGACGCGGCGTCACTCCCCGCCCGCCTCCGGGTGCCGGCCGGCCGGGCGGGGCGGCGGCGCCGCGACGCGGCCGATCGCCGCCTCCACGGCGCCGATCCGGTCGGCGAGCAGGCCGAGGGCGGCCACCGCCCTGGTCAGCGGGTCGTCCTCCGGCCCGCCGAGCGCCCGGCCGCGCACGTGGGCGGCCTTCACCTCGGCCCAGCGCGCCGCCTCGCCGGGCGTCAGGGTCCCCCGCAGTTCGGCCAGCTTCAGCAGGTTCGCCTCGGCGCCCGTGGTGAGGGTCTGGGCCTCGGCCCGGTAGTGGTCCTCGACGAGCGCCGACAGTTCCGCGTCGTTCATGACCGGCTGGATCCGCTGGGCGATCTTCCGCATGTTGCGGTACGACCCCTGCAGCCGGAAGGGCGGTTCGGTGCGGGCGTCGTCCGTCCGGGCGGCGGAGGCGATGTAGGCGGCGTTCACGGCGAGGACCGTCGCGCGGGCGGTGAGCAGGTGGCGCAGGACGGCGAGGACGCGCTCCAGCTCGGCCGGGGCGTAGGGGTGGGCGAGCCGGTCCGCGCGGGCCGTGGTGTCCCCCTCGGCGAGGCGGAGCAGCAGGTCGAGGTCCGCGCGGTCGCGGCCGGCGAGCGGGGCGAGGACCGGGTTGGCCGTCAGGGCGTTCTCGACGAAGCTCAGCGCGAAGACGTGCTCCTTGCCGGTGAGGACGTCGCCGAGGTTCCAGACGTCGGCGCGGTTGGCGAGCATGTCGGGGACCTGGAAGCGGGCGCCGGACTCGGTGTAGGGGTTGCCGGCCATGCACACGGCGAAGCGCTTGCCGCGCAGGTCGTAGGTGTGCGGTTCGCCGTCCCGTACGCCGTCGACGCGGCGGGTGGCGTCGCACAGCGGGATGAACTTCTGGAGCAGCTCCGGGGAGGTGTGCTGGATGTCGTCCAGGTGGAGGAGGGTGTTGTTGCCCGCCTCCAGCGCGAAGTTGATCTTCTCGATCTCCTGGCGGGCGGTGGCGTTCGGCGCCTCGGCGGGGTCGAGGGAGGTCGTGGCGTGTCCCAGGGCCGGGCCGCTGATCTTCACCAGCATCAGGCCGAGGCGGTCGGCGACGTACTCGACGAGGGTCGTCTTGCCGTAGCCGGGCGGGGAGACGAGCAGGAGGAGCCCGCCGGATCCGGTGCGGTGCGCGGCGTCGGCGGTGCCGAGCTGCTTGGCGAGGCTGTCGCCGATCAGCGGGAGGTACACCTCGTCGATGAGCCGGTTGCGGACGAAGGCCGACAGCACGCGCGGACGGTACTCGTCCAGGCGCAGCCGGGCGCGTTCGGCGGCCACCAGGGTGCCGCGGCGCTGCTGGAAGGCGCGGTGGCCGGGCACGTCGCGGGCGCGGAAGCGGCGGGTGCGGGCGAGGAGTTCGTCGACGCGGACGGGCAGGGCGCCGCCGGCGATGCGCGGGTGGGTGCCGAGCAGGCCGCGCACGGTCTCCGTCAGCGGGGCGTCGCCCGGGTAACGCGTGAGGTCCGGGCAGAGTTCGGCGGCCACCGCCTCCGCCAGGTCGCCCGGTGCGACGTCCGTGCCCGTGGCCGTGGTGTACGCGGTCAGCCACGCCTCGACCAGCTGGCGGCGGGCGGCGAGGCCGTCGAGGGCGGCGAGGTCCTCGTCGTAGGCCGGGCCGCCCACCGTGCGGCGGAACTTGTCCAGCAGGGTGCGGGTGCCGGCGCCGAGGACGAAGCCGTCGGGGCCGGCGGTCAGCTCCTCGAAGAGGTACGCGGCGGCGGCCTGCGCCCTCTCCCCGCCGATGGCCGACGCCAGCTCCCGCCGCAGGTCGGCGATGGCGGGGGCGAGCCCGAACGTGTCCCGGGCGCGGGCCAGGGAGCGGGCGCGCCGGCGCCATTCCTGGCGGGCTCCGTCCGTCGTGCCGTGCGCCCAGAACAACTGGGCGGCGGCACGGGCGGCGGGCTCGTGGCGCAGCGGGCCGGCGCCGTCGTGCAGGCGCAGCAGCGCGGTGAGGATCAGGGCGGCGTCGTGGTCGTGGACGCCCCGCTCGTACCCCTCGTCGTACGCCGCCTCGGCCGCGCCGCGGACGAGGGCGGGCAGGTCGCCGGTCCCGGCGAGGGCGGCGGGACCGTGCTCGTCGAGCAGGCGGGCGGCGAGGTGTTCGGCGCGGTAGACCTCGGGCGACTCCGACGGCAGCGGCCGGTCCCAGTAGGGGCGGGTGGCCGCGAAGTCCGGGTCGGTGACCGGGGCCCGGTAGTCGGTGCCGGTCACGGCGAAGGCCAGGCCGTCGCCGTGCGGGACCAGGGTGAGGTCGAGGGGCTGGGCGGAGACGGCGAAGCGGTGGCCGCCCAGGCGCAGGGTGCGGCCGTCGTCGGCGTACAGGTCGGTGCGGTCGCGCAGGGCGCGGGACGCCTCCTGGCGGGCGGCGTCGAGGCGGCCGTCCAGTTCCTCCGCGCGTACCGGGTCGCCCAGTTCGCGCAGTTCCGCGGCGGTGCGGCGCACCTTGGCGGGCATCGGGTCGGAGGCGAAGTAGGTGGTGACGGCGTCCGCGTCGGCGAGCGTCGCGGCACGGCGCACGACGGTGCGCAGGACGCGGGCCGCGGAGTCCGCCAGGCGTTCGGCGCGGCGGGCGCGGGCGTCGGCGAGGGACTGCTTGCGGGCGGAGAGCGCCTCGTGGATCTCGTCGCGCTTGCCGGCGAGTTCGCCGAGGAAGTCGTCGAACTCGGCGAACCGGGACTCCAGGTTCTCCACCTGGACCAGCAGGCGGGCGAGCTGCTCGTCGCACGCCTCGGGGCTGTCGGCCACCGCGAGGGCGCCGGTGACCATCTGGCCGAGGAGCGCGCACTCGGCGGCGAACCCGGCCCGGCCCTCCTGGTCGAGCAGCGTGCGGCGGCGGGCGCCGAGGACCGCGCGGGCGCGGTTGACCCCGGCGAGGGTCCCGGCGACGCGTTCCAGGACGGCGGTGCGGACGGTGGCGTCGCCGATGTCGAGCCCGGCGACGACCTCGGTCACCGTGCCGAGCCGTTCGGCCAGTTCGTCGAGGCGGGCGACGAGGGGGGCGGCCCCGGCGGCGGTGCCGATCGCCCCGGCGTCCGCGACGAGCCGCTCGACGTCCGCGTGGTACTCGGCGAAGGCGTCCTCGCGGGCCAGGTGGGCGACGGCCCGCTGCCCGAAGGCGGCCAGGTCGGTCTCGGCCCCGGCGGCGAGGTCGTCGATGCGCGCGGTGTCCGCGTACCGCATCTCCTTGAGCGTGAGCAGGTGCCCCTGCGCACGGCGGAGTTCGGACAGTCCGGTGACCCAGGCGGTGGCCCCGCGCGGCGCCTCGCCGCGCAGCCGGCGTACGACGGCGGCGAGCCGCGAGGCGGCCTCCTCGAGCGCGTCGGCCGCCCGCCGGGTCAGGGCCTGTACGTTCTCGAACTCGGCGAGCACCTGCTCGGCGGTGGCCCGTACCTGCCCCAACGGGTCGGCGAGGTCGCCCGCTTCGGGGTCGCCGAGCCAGTGGTGGGCGTCGGCCGCCCGGACGCAGGCGGCGACGAGTTCCGCGTAGACGCCGCTGGTCGGGGTGGTCTCCGTGGCGGCCCTGGTGACGGACAGGCAGTCGGAGATGCCCCGGACGAGGTCGGGGTTGCCGATGCGGGCCAGCGGGCCGCCGCCGGCGGGGCGGGCGGCGGCGTACGTGTCGGACACGAACGGGGACGTCCACCGCTGGACCGGGTGCACCCGGGCCGGCTCGTCGCCCTCGGTGCGCAGCAGGGTGAGCGTGCCGTCGTCGAACAGCGCCCAGCCCCGGCAGGACAGCGGTGCGGCGGCCTCCTTGCGGATCAGGTTGTACGGCAGCAGCAGGGTGCGTCCGTGCGCGGGCGCGTGGAACGCGTACAGCACGTCCTCGCCGTTCGGCGAGCGCACCTCGCGCTCGAACTCGAGACCGTCCGCGTCGAGTTCGTACGTGCGGTGGGTGCCGGTGGCCAGGTAGTGGCCGCCGGGGAAGATGATGCCCTGGTCGTCGGGGAGGCGGCGGCAGGCCTGTCCGACGGCGTCGAGCCGGACGACCGTCCTGGTGAGCGTGTTGAACACCAGGTACCGGTCGGTCTCCTCCTTGTAGGGGCGCACGCGCAGCAGGATGAGGGCGCCGACGCGCGCGTGGGCGATGTCCGCGTCGGCGAGGGCCTGCAGCGGCTCGGTGACCGGCTCGCTGTGGATGCCCTCCGCCGTCTCCGTGTCGTCGTCCACCTTCACGGTGAGGGTGCCGCCGACGGCGGAGACGAAGACCTCGCCCCCGACGGAGACGTGCGGGTGGCGGCCGAGGACGTGGTCCTCGCGGGTCGTCCCGGTCCACGGGAAGTCGTGGGCGGGCGGCAGGACGTGGTCGCGGTCGCCGCGCGCGTCCAGGAAGGACGCCCGCCCGTCGTCGGTGAGCGCCCAGCGCAGCACGCGGATGTCGTCGGCCTTCTCGCCGGTGCGGAACACGGCGAGCAGCCTGCCCTCGACGCGGCGCAGCCGCAGCAGGGTGGCCTCGCGGTAGTAGCGGTACAGGGCCGCGAACTCCCGGACGAAGGCGGGGTCGTCGAGCAGGCCGGGGACGGCGTCCTCGGGCAGCCGGTTCAGGTCCCCGTCGTGCAGCGCGAACACGTCGCCCACCGAGGCCTCGGTCCGGGTGGCGAAGGCCGTGTTGTGGCCGAGGAGCAGTCTCCCGCCGACGGCGACGACGTCCTGGGGCACGCAGGGCCGCTCGGTCCGCAGCCGCTCGGTGCCGGCGAGCTCCAGCCCGGCCGAGCCGAACTCCTCGACCCGGCGGGCGTTCAGCGCCTCGGCCCGCCGGGCCAGCTCGGCGGCCTGGGCGGTGAGCCGGTCGCGCAGCACCTCGTAGGTGCCGGTGTCCAGCGCTTCGCGGGAGCCGGTGCCCGGTGTCCCGTGCGCGCTGGTGTCCGCCCCGGTTGCCATGGGGATCCTTTCCGCGAGTGGGCTCTAAAGCCGCCGCCCCCGTGTGGCGGGCGGCTTCGGAGGACGACGTGGTCGGGCGCTGCCGTCAGCTCCTGGCGCTGCCGTTGAGCGACGTCAGCGGGGCGTCCGCGAGCCCCAGTTCCCCCGCCCTGTCGAGCAGCTTCTGCACCTGGTCCGCGTGTGCGCCGCCCGTCCTCATCAACTTCATCAGCAGCGCGGAGACGGTCAGGTTCTGCACGTCGGCCGTGGAGACCGGGCCGAGGATCCGGCCGAGGTCGTCGGCGAGGTTCGACGTGCCGTCCAGCCACGGCCGGGCCAGGGCCTGCGCCGTCTCGGAGTGCTGGACGAAGCCGTCCACGCCCTTGCCGAGCGCGATGGAGGACATCAGGCGGTCGAAGAACACCGACTCGCCGCCGACGATGTCGATGTCGGCGTTCTCCAGTCCGGTGGCCAGCACGGTCGCCTGTGCCTCGGCGACCTGCCGCTGCACCTCCAGCCCGGCCAGCCGGACGTCCTTCTCGGCCTCCAGGCGCAGCCGGTACTCCTCGTGCGCGCGGGACGCCTCGTCGAGCGCGGCCATCGCCGCCGCCTTCTCGGTCAGGCCGGCCGCCTCGGCCTTGAGCTTCTCGCCGACGCCCTCGGCCTCGGCCAGCGCCTTGGCCCGTACGCCCTCCGCCTCGGCGCGCATCCGGGCCTCGGCCGCCTGGGCCTCCGCACGGCCCGCCTTCTCGATGACCTCGGCCTCCTTGTCGCGGACCTCGACGGCGGCCAGTCCCTCCGCCGCGCTCTCGGCCCGGACGGCCTCGGCGAGCTTCAGCTTGGCCTGCGCGTCCAGGTCGGCGCTCTTCAGCCGGGCCTCGGCCATGGTCAGTTCCTCGGCCGCGCGGTGGGTGGCGGCCTGCTCGGCGGCCTCCGCCGCCTTGATGTCCTTGACCAGCCTCTCCTGCGCCTCCGCCTCGGCCGCGATGATCACGGCCTGCCGCTGCCGCTCGGCCTCCTCCACCGCGCGGAGCTTCTTGATGGACTCCTCCTGCTCGGCGACCGTGCGGTCCACGGCGACCCGCTCGCGGATGACCTCGGCGATCTCCCGCTTCTCCGCCTCGACCTCCTTCTCGGCCGCGATCCGGGTCAGCGCGGTCTCCCGCTCCCGCGCGATGACCTCCAGCAGCCGGTCCTTCTCGATGCGCTCGTTCTCGATGGCGATGACCCGTTCCCGGTTCTTCGCGGCGACGGCGACCTCACGGGCCTGGTTCTCGCGCTGGACGCCGAGCTGCTCCTCGGTGCGCAGGAACGCGCCCTGCGCGCGCAGCCGTTCCTCCTCCACGACGCGTGCCGTCTCGGCCTCCTCGCGGGCCCGCACGGTCTCGATCTCCCGCTTCTGCTTGATCTCGGCGTCGACCTGGCGGCGCTCCAGCTCCAGGATCGCCTCCCGGGCGTCGACGTTCTGCCGGGTGATCTCCTTCTCCTCGGTGCGCTGGGCCTCGTTGGTGCGCACGTGCTCCACGGCCGTGAGCTCCGTGATCTTGCGTATGCCCTGCGCGTCGAGGACGTTGGCCGGATCGAGCTGGGACAGCGGCGTCTGCTCCAGGTAGTCGATCGCCGCGTCCTCCAGGTGGTAGCCGTTGAGGTCGACGCCGATGACCTCGATGATCCGGTACCGCAGTTCCTCGCGCTTGGTGTAGAGGTCGGTGAAGTCCAGCTGCTTGCCGACGGTCTTCAGCGCCTCGGAGAACTTCGCGTGGAACAGCTCCTGCAGGGTGTCGCGGTCGCTCGCCCGCGCCGTGCCGACCGCCTGGGCGACCTTGACGACGTCCTCGACGGTCTTGTTGACCTTCACGAAGAACGAGATGCGGATGTCCGCGCGGATGTTGTCCCGGCAGATCAGGCCCTCCTTGCCGGCCCGGGTGATCTCGATGGTCTTCACCGAGATGTCCATCACCTCGGCCCGGTGCAGCACCGGCAGGACGACCTGCCCGGTGAAGGTCACGTCGACCTTGCGCATCTTGGAGACGATGAGCGCCTTGCCCTGCTCCACCTTGCGGAACAGCCGGGAGACGACGAGTACGGCGAGCAGGCAGAGGACGACGAGCGCGCCCACGCCCACGGTCATGGCATTCATCAGCACGTCCTTGGCGGCTAGGAGAGGCGAGCCCGCTCAGGGCCCGGAGGCGTCACAGCGGCGGCCGGTGCGGCACGGCACCGCGGGGTTCGGGCGGCCGTCCGGACGGCACCGCGAGGTTCAGGCGGCCGTCCGGGACGGCCCGCGTTCGTCGGGGAGGAGCCGGCGCCACGGCCGTACGACGGCCCGGGGCGCACGCCGTGCGGTGACGGGCGCGGCGGCGAGGACCGCGAGCGCGGCCGGCACGGCTGCGGGGGCCGGGGGGACGACGGGGCCGGGCCGGCCAGAGCGGCGGGAGCCGACGGCGCTCCGCGGAGCGGCGGTGCGGGGGACGGCGGGGATCCCGGCGGCGGCTTCGACGAACGCCCGCATGCCCTACCCCCCGTGATCCCGTCCGGGTCCCACCCGTGACAGCGACGGCACGTCGGGCTCCGAGGGGCCACCTGCCGGTGCCCGGCATCGGAGCCGTCCCACGTGCTCCCCTTGCCTCCATCCTGCCGACCGGCGCGTCCCACCGCATTGCCGACTTCCGGCAGTCTTCCCCCGCGTCTTCATGCCGGGGCCCGTCGGCACTTTCACCCGAACGGCCTACACCCGGTCGTCGTCGTCCGGTTGCGGGCGAACACTGGGGAGTGCCCGCGCACCGCGGACTCCGAGGGACGGAGAACGACCATGGCCAACGCCACCCGCAGCACCGGAGCCCGGCCCGGAGACACCAAGGCCGCCTGGGCCTCCGGCGGCGTCGTCCTCGCCGGCGTGCTGATGATGATCGAGGGCCTCTTCGGCGTCTTCAGCGGCATCGCCGCCATCGCGAAGGACGACGTCTACACGACCGTCGGCGACTACGTCTTCAAGTTCAATCTCACCTCCTGGGGCTGGATCCACCTGATCCTCGGCGCCCTCGTGGCCATCACCGGGTGGGGCGTTCTCGCGGGCGCCGCCTGGGCGCGGGGCCTCGGCGTCGGGCTCACCGCCCTCTTCGTGATCCTGCAGTTCATCTGGCTGCCCTACACCCCGCTCTGGGCGATCATCTCCATCGGCGTCGGCGTCTTCGTCATCTGGGCGCTGTGCACCGACCACGGCCGCACGTCGTCGGCCTGAGCGCCGGTCCGGGTGCCGGGGCACTTTCCAGGTACCCCCTAGGGGTATACAGTGGGCAGCACGTGAGGCGCCGTGAGAAGCGCGCCCCACGTGCTGCCCACCTGTCGACGACCCCGAGGAGGACGCCATGACCGCCGACCAGAAGAACTCCGGCTCCTGCTGCACCACCGACGGCTCCTGCCACTCCGGCGCCACGGCGGAGAGCGGCCGGGACGCCGGCGTCACCACCGTCTACAAGGTGACCGGCATGACCTGCGGCCACTGCGAGGGCGCGGTCTCCGAGGAGATCTCCGCGCTGGCGGGGGTCACCGCGGTCAAGGCCGTCGCCGCCACCGGCGAGGTCACCGTCACCTCCGCCGCCCCGCTCGACGAGGCGGCCGTCCGCGCCGCCGTCGACGAGGCGGGGTACGAACTGGCCGGCACGGCCTGAGCCGCCCGGCGACGGCCCGTACCGCCGTCAGACCGCGCCGCCCGGCGGCTCGTCCCGCGCAGGGACCTCGCCCACCGTGAACCCGATCACCGATCCGCCCCCCTCCCGCCGGTGGGCGAACGGCGCTCCGCCGTGCGCCAGCGCCACCTCCCGCACGATGGACAGGCCGAGGCCCGAGCCGGGCTGGGAGCGGGCGTCGGCGGCGCGGTAGAAGCGGTCGAAGACGCGGACCAGGTCGGCGTCGGTGATGCCGGGACCGCGGTCGCGGACCTCGACGCTGATCGTGCCGGGCCGGGCCGGACCGGCGACGACGACCTCGATGGGGCCCGTGCCGTCCCGGTCGAACTTGGCGGCGTTCTCGACCAGGTTGGAGATCGCGCGGGTCAGCATGACGGGCCGGCCGGCCGTCGTCGTGTCGCCGCAGGCCCGCACGCTGATCTCGCGCCCGGTGCGGCGCCGGGCGTGGGTCGCCACCTCGTACGCGATCTCCCCGAGGTCGACCGGCCGCACCGGCTCCGTCCCGGACTGGCCGGCCGCCAGCTCGACCAGCTCGTTCACCAGGTCGGTCAGCTCCCGGGCCTCCTGCCCCAGGTCGGCGACCAGTTCCTCGCGCGCGTCGGGCGGCAGCTCGTCGATCCGGCGCAGCAGCGAGATGTTGGTGCGCAGCGAGGTCAGCGGGGTGCGCAGCTCGTGGCCCGCGTCCTGGACCAGGCGCCGCTGGTCCTCCTCCGACTGGGCGAGCCGGCCCAGCATGCGGTCGAAGGCGCGGCCCAGCCGGCCCACCTCGTCGTACCCGGTGACCGGTACCTGGATGCCGAGCCTGCGGGTGCGGGCGACGTCCTCGGCGGCGGAGGTGAGGGCGATCAGGCGCCGGGTGATGCGCCGTGCCAGCCACCAGCCGCACAGGCCCGCCGCGGTCACCACCGCGCCCATCAGCACCCAGGTGCGCTGCTGCAGCGCCCGCAGCAGGTCCTCGGTGTCGCTGAACTCCTGCGCCACCTGCACGGCGCCCCGGCCGTCACCGAGGGCGACGGTCGCGACCCGGTAGACGTCGTGGCCGACGTCCACGCCCTGGTGCTGCACCATCCGCCCGGCCACCGCCGCGGCCGCCGTGCGCCGGTCGTCGCCGGTCACCGGCAGCCGGCGGCCGGCCGGGTCGGAGACCTCGCCGTCCGGCCCCAGCACCTGCACGTCCGTACGGGCCGGGCGCACGATGTCGTGGCCGGGCGCGGACGAGGAGAAGTCGCCGGGCGACATCGGCCGCTGCCGCACCTCGGCGCGCAGGTCCTGCACGACCTGGTCGAAGACGGACTCCTGGTCCACCCGCACCAGCCGCGCGGCGGCGTTGTACGACAACACGCCGACGAGGACCGTGACGACGGCCGTGACCGTCGCGAACGACACGGCGAACGTGGTCCGCAGCGACCGCAGCCACGGCCGCCGTCCCCGGCCCCCCGTCCCCGTCCCGCCGCCCGCTGCGCCCCGGCCGCCCGGTCCGGACGAGGTGCCCACTCAGCCCTCCCGCAGCACGTAACCCACCCCGCGCACGGTCTGGATCAGCTGCGGGGCGCCCGGCTGGTCGAGCTTGCGGCGCAGGTAGCCGACGTAGACGGCGAGGTTCTTCGAGCCGGGGCCGAAGTCGTAGCCCCAGATGCGGTCGTAGATCGTGGAGTGGTCGAGGACGATCCCCGCGTTGCGGACCAGCAGTTCCAGCAGCTCGAACTCGGTGCGGGTCAGCTCCAGCTCCCGCTCGCCCCGCCAGGCGCGGCGTGCCTGCGGGTCCATGCGCAGCCCGGCCGCCTCCAGGTACCGGGCGTCGGGCTCCCCGCGTTCCGGGGCCCGCCCGGGCGCGTCCTCCCCCGCCGGGGCGTCCCCGGCGGCCGCCGCCCCGCTGCCGTCCGTCTCCGTCCGGTCGGTGCGGTCGGTGCGGCGCAGCAGGGCGCGCAGCCGGGCGAAGACCTCCTCGACGTCGAACGGCTTGACCACGTAGTCGTCGGCGCCCGCGTCCAGGCCCGCGATGCGGTCCGCGGTCTCCACGAGCGCCGTCAGCATCAGGATGGGCGTGCCGTCGCCCTCGGCGCGCAGCACCCGGCAGACCTGGAGGCCGTCGACGCCCGGCATCATCACGTCGAGGACCAGCACGTCCGGGCGGCTGGTGCGGGCCTGCGCCAGCGCCTCGGCGCCGTCGGCGACCGCGGTGACCCGGTAGCCCTCCAGGGTGAGGGCGCGCTCCAGGGCGTGCCGGATGGCGCGGTCGTCTTCGGCGAGCAGAACAGTCCGGGGCACCCCTCCAGTCTGCCAAGGCCGGGGGCCCCGCGAGCGGGCGGCCGGACTTCTCACCCGGATCTCACCCGGCGGGCCGCAGCGCGGCGAGCCGTTCCTCGAAGGGCACGACCTCGACGGTGTCCCCGGCCGGCTTCCGGACCGCCGACAGCCCGGTCATCAGCGCGGCCAGCTCCCCCGCCGCCCGCTCGATGCGCCCGTCGAGCCCCTCGGCGCCCCAGTCCTCGGAGGCGGCGTAGACGCCGGTGGGGACGACGACGGCCTTGAGGTGGGCGAAGAGCGGGCGCAGCGCGTGCTCCAGCACCAGCGAGTGCCGGGCCGTGCCGCCGGTCGCCGCGATCAGCACCGGCTTCCCGGCCAGGGCGTCCGGCTCGGTGGCGCCCAGCGCGTCGAAGAAGGACTTGAACAGTCCGCTGTACGACGCGGAGAACACCGGTGTGACGACGATCAGGCCGTCGGCCGCCCGCACGGCGTCGAAGGCCGCGGACAGCTCCCGTCCGGGGAACCCGTTGGTGAAGGTGTGCGCGATCTCCACCGCGAGGTCGCGCAGCTCCACGACCCGCACCTCGGCCGAGGTCCGCCCGGCGGCCCGGGCGGCCAGCCGGTCGGCCAGCAGCCGGGTGGAGGACGGGACGCTCAGTCCCGCGGAGACGACGACGAGCTTCATGCCCGCGCTCCTTCCTGGTCGACGGCCCGCGCGCCGTCCTTGGCGGCGAGCAGGGAGGCGTGGGTGGGGGCGTCCGGCACGTTCGCCGGGCGGTTCTTGGCGAACTCCTCGCGCAGCACCGGCACGACCTCCTCGCCGAGCAGGTCGAGCTGTTCCAGGACGGTCTTCAGGGGCAGTCCGGCGTGGTCCATCAGGAACAGCTGGCGCTGGTAGTCACCGGCGTAGTCGCGGAAGGCGAGGGTCTTCTCGATCACCTGCTGCGGGGAGCCGACGGTCAGCGGGGTCTGCGCGGTGAACTCCTCCAGCGACGGGCCGTGGCCGTAGACCGGGGCGACGTCGAAGTACGGGCGGAACTCGCGCACCGCGTCCTGGCTGTTCTTCCGCATGAACACCTGGCCGCCCAGGCCGACGATCGCCTGCTCGGGCGTGCCGTGCCCGTAGTGGGCGTACCGGGTCCGGTACAGCTCGACCATGCGCTTGGTGTGGTCGGCGGGCCAGAAGATGTTGTTGTGGAAGAAGCCGTCGCCGTAGTACGCGGCCTGCTCGGCGATCTCCGGGGAGCGGATCGAGCCGTGCCAGACGAACGGCGCGACACCGTCCAGCGGGCGGGGCGTGGACGTGAAGCCCTGGAGCGGCGTGCGGAACTTGCCCTCCCAGTTCACGACGTCCTCGCGCCACAGCCGGTGCAGCAGGGCGTAGTTCTCGATCGTGAGGTTGATGCCCTCGCGGATGTCCTTGCCGAACCAGGGATAGACCGGGCCGGTGTTGCCGCGCCCCATCATCAGGTCCGTCCGGCCGTCGGCCAGGTGCTGGAGCATCGCGAAGTCCTCGGCGATCTTCACCGGGTCGTTCGTGGTGATCAGGGTGGTGGAGGTGGACAGGATCAGCCGCTCGGTGCGCGCCGCGATGTAGCCGAGCATGGTGGTCGGCGACGAGGGCACGAACGGCGGGTTGTGGTGCTCGCCGGTCGCGAAGACGTCGAGGCCGACCTCCTCGGCCTTCAGCGCGATGGCGACCATGGCCTTGATGCGCTCACGCTCGGTCGGCGTACGCCCGGTGGTCGGGTCCGGAGTGACGTCACCGACGGTGAAGATGCCGAACTGCATGATCGCTCAACCTCCAAGTTGTTGACGGTTCAACTATACCCGTCGAACGATCCGGCCCCGGACGTTATTCCAGCCCCCTCCCCCGGCCCCGCCCCACGCCCCCCGCCGTGCGAAGCTGCCCGCATGCTCGTCCTGCGCTCCGCCGCCCTGTTCGCCGTCGCCGCCCTCTTCGAGATCGGCGGCGCCTGGCTGGTCTGGCAGGGCGTGCGCGAACAGCGCGGCTGGCTGTGGGCGGCCGGCGGCGTCCTCGCCCTCGGCGCCTACGGCTTCGTCGCCACCTTCCAGCCCGACGCCCACTTCGGCCGCATCCTCGCCGCGTACGGCGGCGTCTTCGTCGCCGGCTCGATCCTGTGGGGCATGGTCGCCGACGGCTACCGCCCCGACCGCTGGGACGTGACGGGCGCGCTGGTCTGCCTGGCCGGGATGGCCCTGATCATGTGGGCCCCGCGCAACGGCGGCTGACCACGCCGGCCGACCGCGCCGGCTGACTACGCTGGGCGGCGACCGGTCGTACGAACCAAGGAGCAGCCCATGGCCACCGCAGCCGCCCCGTCCGCCGCCGCCCGCATCGCCGTCGTCACCGGTGCGAGCAGCGGCATCGGCGCCGCCACGGCCCGGCAGCTCGCCGCCGCCGGCTACCGCGTCGTCCTCACGGCCCGCCGCAAGGACCGCATCGAGGCGCTGGCCGAGGAGATCCAGGCCGCGGGCCACAAGGCGACGGCCTACCCCCTGGACGTCACCGACCGCGCGGCGGTCGACGAGTTCGCGACCGCGTTCAAGGCGGTCGGCGTCCTCGTCAACAACGCGGGCGGCGCGCTCGGCGCCGACCCGGTGGCCACCGGCGACCCGGACGACTGGCGCCGGATGTACGAGACGAACGTCATCGGCACCCTCAACCTCACCCAGGCGCTCCTGCCCAAGCTGGAGGCGAGCGGCGACGGCACGGTCGTGATCGTCTCCTCGACCGCCGGCTTCGCCACCTACGAGGGCGGCGCGGGCTACGTCGCCGCCAAGCACGGGGAGCACGTCCTCGCCGAGACCCTCCGTCTGGAGATCGTCGGCCGCCCCGTCCGCGTCGTCGAGATCGCGCCCGGCATGGTCAAGACCGACGAGTTCGCCCTGACCCGCTTCGGCGGCGACGAGGAGAAGGCGGCCAGGGTCTACGCCGGCGTCCCGGACCCCCTGACCGCCGACGACGTCGCCGACACCATCACGTGGGCGGTCACCCGCCCCGCCCACGTCAACATCGACCTCCTGGTCGTCCGCCCCCGCGCCCAGGCGTCGAACACCAAGGTCCACCGCGAGGGCTGACGCCGGACGGCGCCCCGGGCGTCAGCCCTTCACGCAGACGACCTGCTTCAGCTTCGCCACGACCTCCACGAGGTCGCGCTGCTGGTCGATGACCTGCTCGATCGGCTTGTAGGCGCCCGGGATCTCGTCCACGACGCCGGCGTCCTTGCGGCACTCCACGCCCCGCGTCTGCTCCTCCAGGTCCTTGGTGGAGAAGCGCCGCTTGGCGGCGTTGCGGCTCATGCGCCGGCCCGCGCCGTGGGAGGCGGAGTTGAAGGACTTGTCGTTGCCGAGGCCCTTGACGATGTACGAGCCCGTGCCCATGGAGCCCGGGATGATGCCGTAGTCCCCGGACCCCGCGCGGATCGCTCCCTTGCGGGTCACCAGCAGGTCCATGCCCTCGTACCGCTCCTCCGCCACGTAGTTGTGATGGCAGGAGATCTCCTGCTCGAAGACCGGCTTCGCCTTCTTGAATTCCTTGCGGATCACATTCTTGAAGAGCGCCATCATGAGGGTGCGGTTGTACTTGGCGTATTCCTGGGCCCAGAACAGGTCGTTGCGGTACGCCGCCATCTGCGGGGTGTCCGCGACGAACACCGCGAGGTCGCGGTCGACCAGACCCTGGTTGTGCGGAAGCTTCTGGGCCATGCCGATGTGGTGCTCGGCCAGCTCCTTGCCGATGTTGCGGGAACCGGAGTGGAGCATGAGCCAGACCGAACCGGACATGTCGATGCACAGCTCGATGAAATGATTTCCGGATCCCAGCGTGCCCATCTGCTTGGCCGCCCGTTCCCGCCTGAACCTGACTTCGTCGGCCACCCCGTCGAACCGCCCCCAGAAGTCGTCCCACCCCGCGGTCGCCAGACCGTGGAAGCGGCCCGGGTCGACGGGGTCGTCGTGCATCCCGCGGCCCACCGGGATCGCCTGCTCGATCCTCGACCGCAGCCGCGACAGGTCGCCCGGGAGGTCGTCCGCCGTCAGGGACGTCTTCACCGCCGACATCCCGCAGCCGATGTCCACCCCCACCGCCGCCGGGCACACCGCGCCCCGCATCGCGATCACGGACCCGACCGTCGCGCCCTTGCCGTAGTGCACGTCCGGCATGACCGCCAGACCCTTGATCCACGGCAGGGTCGCGACGTTGCGCAGCTGCTGGAGCGCCACGTCCTCGACCGTCGCCGGGTCGGTCCACATGCGGATCGGCACCTTCGCGCCCGGTATCTCCACGTACGACATATCGTCCTCATTCCCCCGGAAACACAACAGAAGTCTCGAAGCGCAGAACCGGCGCCAAGGGCGGCCGAAGAGACAGCCGACCGGCGTTCACGGCGGCGCGTGCGGTACACATTGTCTGCAGGGGGCGCCCCCGCGCGGCAAGCGAATAACCAGCGGGGACACTGGAGTACCGACCACAGCCACACCGGCGAGAGGAGCCGCACCGTGCAGCGGAAGGCCTACGTACCCGGCGTCGCCGCCCTGCTGGCGGCGCTGCTGGCCGGCTGCACCGGCGGCCCGGACGACGGTGCCACGACGGACCACTCCAACCCCGGGCAGCCCGGCGTCGCCGGCCAGGCGGCGCGGCCCGGCAAGTACCGCACGCTCCCGGAGCCGTGCCGCGCGGTCGGCCGCAAGACGCTCGACTCGCTGCTGCCCGGCATCCAGGAGATCGCGGACGAGCAGCAGCGCGAGAAGGAGTACGCCGGCGAGCCGACGCTCGCGTACGACACCGACCGCAAGGTCGGCTGCCGTTGGAAGGTGGAGTCGGCGGACGCCACCGACCACCTCTTCGTCGACTTCGAGCGGGTGGTGTCGTACGACAGCTCCGTGAGCGACGACAGCGAGGCCGAGCGGCTCTTCGCCCAGCAGGTGGAGGCGGCCCACCTGCCCGAGCCGGTCGTCTCGGAGACGGCCTCGGGGCCGGAGTCGGCGTCGGGGTCCGCGCCGGCCTCCGGGTCCCCGTCCGGCACCCCGTCGTCCGGCGCGTCGCCCGCCGGTCCGGGCGCCCCGTCCTCCGCGTCGGCCCCGGGGTCCACGCCGCCCGCCTCGCCCTCGTCGAGCCCGTCCGCCTCCGACGGCGCCCCCACCGACCTCCAGCCGCGCCTCCTGGACGACCTGGGCGACGAGGCGTTCCTGGACGACGAGCTGAGCGGCTCCGGTTCGACGGCGGAACGGCGCACGGTGACTGTGGCGTTCCGCACGTCGAACGTGATGGTGACCGTCGAGTACGCGGAGCAGTCGGCGACGGTCGGAGTCGTGCCCGACAGCAAGGAAATGCAGGACAGGGCGCGGAAACTCGCTTCCCAGCTGGCGGACTCGCTGGGTGGCTGAGCCCGCCCCGGCCCCGTGCGGGTCGCCCGTGGGACGCGGTGGGCCGGACCGTGCGCGGTGCCGGACGCGTACCGTGATCTCCCGGACCCGATCCGGACACAGGAACCACGAGTGCCATGAGTGAAGGAACCATGCAGCGACGAGCCCAGCGTGACCAGCGAACGAAGCGACTTACCCGCGTTCTTGTCTGCGCGGCCGCCGTACCCGTGATGCTGGTGGCAGCCGGCTGCTCCTCGGACTCGGGCTCCGGCGACGGCAAGGACGAGGCCGCGGCGACCACGACGGCGTCGAAGTCCGCGAGCCCGTCCCCGACGGTGCAGGCGGCGGCGTACGGGAAACTCCCCGAGCCGTGTTCGGCGGTGACGAAGAAGACGCTGGAAGAGCTGGTGCCGGAGGCCGGTTCCGGCAAGGAGGGCGCGTCGAACGACACCGCGATGCGCGGCAGTTGCTCCTGGGACAGCCTCGACGACAACGGCGTGAAGGGCTCGCAGTTCCGCTGGCTGAGCGTGTCGATGCTGCGCTTCGACTCGGACGTGACGCGCGGTGCGGGCGACGAGCTGGCGCGCGGCCAGTACACGAAGCAGCTCCAGGACGCGCAGACCGCCGAGGGCGCGCAGGGCGTGAAGACGACGCCGGTGAGCGGCACGGGCGACGAGGCCGCGGTCGTGCGCTACGACCTGAAGAAGAAGGAAGGCACCTTCAAGCAGCAGACGGTCGTGGCACGCGTCGAGAACGTCGTCGTCACCGTCGACTACAACGGCGCGGGCCTGGCCGGTGACAAGACGCCGGACGCCGACGACCTGACGAAGGACGCGCAGAAGGCCGCCAAGGAGGCCGTGGCCGCGGTGATGAAGGCCAACGGCGCGGGCGGCGCGCCGAGCAGCTCCCCGTCGGCGTCGAAGGGGGCGGCGCAGGAGACCTCGGAGGGCACCTCCGACGGCGGGTCGGAGGACACCTCGGACGACGCCTCCAAGCGCCCGTCGAAGAGCACCGCGAAGTCCTAGCGACCGGGGGGGACCCGACCGGCCGCCCGTCCCCCCGTACACATGTGCCACTCTGTTCCGCGCAACAACAGGCACTGGGAGGGGAGTACGGGTGGCCGCGCCACTTCAGCTGACACGGATGCACCGCGTTCTCATCGGCGTCGTCGTCTTCGGTGCCGTCGTCATCGCCGGGATCGGCTTCGCCGGTTCGTACGCGGCGGTCCGCGAGCTGGCCCTCAAGAAGGACTTCGGGGACTTCAGTTACGTCTTCCCGATCGGCATCGACGCGGGCATCTGCGTGCTGCTCGCCCTGGACCTGCTGCTGACCTGGATCCGCATCCCGTTCCCGCTGCTGCGTCAGACGGCGTGGCTGCTGACGGCGGCGACGATCGCGTTCAACGGCGCGGCGGCCTGGCCGGACCCGCTGGGCGTGGGCATGCACGCGGTGATCCCGGTCCTGTTCGTGGTGGCCGTCGAGGCGGCCCGGCACGCGGTCGGCCGGATCGCCGACATCACGGCCGACAAGCACATGGAGGGCGTCCGCCTCACCCGCTGGCTGCTCTCGCCGGTGCCGACCTTCCTCCTCTGGCGCCGGATGAAGCTGTGGGAGCTGCGCTCCTACGAGCAGGTGATCAAGCTGGAGCAGGAGCGCCTGGTGTACCAGGCCCGGCTGCGTTCCCGCTTCGGCCGCGCCTGGCGGCGCAAGGCACCGGTGGAGTCCCTGATGCCGCTGCGGCTGGCCCGCTACGGCGTCCCCCTCGCGCAGACGGCTCCGGCGGGCCTGGCGGCGGCGGGCATCGAGCCGGCGCTGCTGCCGCCCGCGCCGCAGCCGGCCGCCGAGGCCCCGGAGCCGGCGGCCCCCGCGGTGGCGCCCGCGGCGGACAGACGCCCCGAGCTGGCCGGCGCCCGTGAGACGTCCCGCGAGGCGGCCCGGCCCCCGCACGAGCCGGAGGCGGCGCCCGAGCCCGACGACCAGAGCCCCTGGTTCAACACCCCCCGCCAGGTCGCGTACCAGGGCGGCTACGACCCGACGTACGACCCGGCCGAGCAGTACGCCCAGTGGTACGAGGAGCAGCAGCAGGCCGACGAGTACCGGGACCAGTACGAGGAGGAGCCGCCCGTCGAGGAGCCCTCCCCGGAGGAGACCGGCAGCTTCCCCATCCCGGTCGTCCCGGGCCGCACGCGGGAGCTGGGCGACGGCGGCGGCACGCCGGCCGCGGAGCCGGACGAGGAGGCGTACTACCAGGTCTTCCGGCGGTCGATCGACGACAGCTTCCCGACGCCGCGGGAGTTCGGCGAGAACATCGAGGCGACGTACGGCACGTCGCTCACGGACGCGGAGGCCAAGCGCCTGGTCGTCCGCTTCTCCAACCGCTTCAACGCGGAGCTGGAGGAGAACCACATCGCCTGACCGGCGGGCGGCACGACGAAGGGGGCGCCCGGCGGACACCGGGCGCCCCCCTTTTCGTCACGTGGGTGCGTCGAGCTACCGGGCGGCGTGTCCGAAGTCGCTGCCGGCGGCCGGGAGGCCGCCCTGTCCGGGCTGGTAGACGGTGGCTGCCGCGTTCGTCCCGCCTGCGGTCACGTTGGCCATCGGCAGGGCGTACAGGGCGCCGTAGGTGCTGGGGCCGTAGGGCATGCCGACGTACAGGTGGGTGCCGGTGAAGTGGAGGCTGGAGCCCAGGCGCTGGTTGGCGCCCGGAGCGCCGGGGATGCCGTCGCCGTCGCCGGCCTGGATCCACTTGTCGTTCGCACCGGGCGAGCCCAGCAGCGAGAAGACGTGCACGGCACCCGCCTTCGCCGAGGTGTCGAGGGCCTCGTCCGGGATGCCGACGGCCAGCTTCATGGTGGCGCCGGTGCTCACCGCGCGGGGCGCGGTGTTGACGGCGCTGAGGGCGGCACCGAAGTGGTCCCCGGCCTCGGCGGCACCGGACACGTCGTCGTCACCGGTGCCCGACCAGTAGTAGTTGAGCGCGCTGAAGGTGCCGGAGGCGGTGATGCGCAGGGTGGTGACGCTGCCGGCCTGGGCCTTGTCGGCACCGTTGACGGCCAGCGTCTCGCCCGGCGAGCCGATGGCGAGGATCGACTCGTTCGCGCTCGCCGCGCCCGACGGGCGGTACGGGACGAGGGCGAGGGAGGCACCGAACAGGTCGCCCGGCTCGGCACCGCCGGAGACCGCGTCCAGGTCCTGGTCGAGCCCGAACAGCGGGGTGGGCCGCTTGTCGGCGTTCAGGGCGTGCGAGTAGACGGCCACGCCGCCGGCCTCGGCGTCGGTGCCGATGGCCTCGCCGGGGGCGCCGACGGCCAGGTGGTTGGCGTCGGCGGCGAGGGTCTCGCCGAAGCGGTCGTTCGCCTCCGCGGCGCCCGGCGTGTCCGCGATGTCCTGGTGCAGGGCGACGTTGGCGGTGCCGCGCACGTAGAAGACCTCGCCCGCCTTGGCGAGGCTGCCCAGGCTCTCGCCGGGCGCGCCGATCGCGAGGAAGGGCTCACCGGCGGCGGTGGTTCCGGCGGCGAGCGACTCTCCCAGGTGGTCACCCGTCTCGGGGGTCGACGCGGCGAGGGAGCCGCTGCCGGCGGCCTGCTCGAAGTGGGTGTTCTTGGTGGCGCCGGTGCCCAGGCCGCCCGGGGCGCCGTAGAGGATGTCGGCCATGCCCGCGTCGGTCGCCTCGCCCAGGTTCTCCAGGGGAGTGCCGACGGCGAGGTCGGTGCAGCCGTCCTCGTTGTAGTCGACGACGGCGATGGCCTGGCCGAACTGGTCGCCGGCCTCGGCGCCGCCGGGCACCCAGTCGAGGTCCTGGTTGATCTCGGCGGTGCCCTTGCCGCCGCCGTACACGAGGCGCACCAGACCGGCCTTGGCGTCGCCGCCGACGGTGGCCGTCGGGTCGGCCACGGCGATGTCCTCGACGCCGTCGCAGTTGAAGTCGGTGACGCGGGTGGCGCCCACCTCGGCCGCGATCCACGAGGCCAGGTCGTCGACCCGGACGGCGGTGCCGCCGGTGCGGGTCTCGGCCTCGTCGATGCCGAAGCACCCGCCCTGGTAGGAGCGGCTGGCGAGGGCGACCAGCTGCTGCGTGCCGCCGACGGTGCGGACCAGCGGGCCGCCGGTGTCGCCCATGCACGCGGCCACGCCGTCCTTGCCGGTGACGGTGGCGGTGGTGGCGTCGGACGCGTCCACCGTGAAGGCACCGGTGTGCAGGGCGAGCGGTGCCCACTCGTTCTGGCTGCGGCCGTAGCCGGCGAGCCGGAGCTCCTCGCCCGCGGCGGGCGCGGTGGTGGCCGGCGCGATGGGGCTGACGCCGGTGACCGGCCGGTTCAGCCGGGCCAGGACCACGTCGCGGTCGCTGCGCGGGACCAGCTCGACGACCTCGCGGACCGCGCCGCCGGTGCCGGTGAGGTCGGCGCGGCCGATGGTCGCGGTGGTCTTCTTCGCGGGCTTGCCGGCGGGCACAGCGAGGCTCGCGGCGGGGTTCGCGGCGAAGCAGCTGGCCGCGGTCAGCAGCCACTCGGCGTCGACCAGGACACCGGAGCAGCCACGGTCGTGGTCGCCGACGATCACCTGTGCGGCATAGGCGTGGGTGGTGTCACCGGAGGGCAGCGCGGGGCCGGTGACCGCTGCGGACGGCGTCGCGGACAGGGCGAGCGACGCGGCGGCCAGGGTCGCGCCCAGTGCCGTGAGGCGCAGACGTCTGGTGGAGTACATGAGAGTCGAGTCCTCTGTTCGTGCTGCGGGGTGCCTACTTGACGGAGCGGATCTCCACGAGCATGTGCTCGCGGCCCTGTTCGTCCGCGCTCTGGCCGACGGCGGTCCAGGTGTTCTTCTCGAGGTCGAAGGACTTCTCCTCGGTGCCCACCGTCATGTCGACCTGGGTGGTGTAGTCGTTGCCCCGCATGGAGTAGACGGAGGGCATCTCCAGGGTCAGCCAGCCGGAGTCGCCCACGACCTTGAAACAGACCACGCCGGCGCGCTGCCGGGCCAGGACCTGGATGTAACCCGTACCGCCGGCGCAGTCGACGAGAGTGATGTGCCCGTCACCGCGCTTGAGCACGATCCCCTGCTCGGCCAGGATCTTGTCGGCGCCGGGGTAGTTGAAGTCCTCGACCGCGTAGCCGGGCGCGTCGTCGGCGACCGTCGACGCGTCACGGTCCTGGGCGGGAGCGACGGCACCGGTGAACGCGCCCGACAGGCCCGCCCACGCCAGGGCACCGGCCGCCGCCGCGGCTGCGAGCGTACGCACGAGGAATCTTTTCCGCTGCTTGCTTTCCGTGGTTTCCCCGGATTCGGCGCGAGCCTTCATCATGCTCCAAAAATCGTCGTTTCCGCTCCCCGGGCGCCACGCTTCATGACGAAGGGAACGGCACTCCAAAGACACGTCCGGACCGAGGACGCCCACAACGCCGAAATGCTCGGCAAAGGCTTCCACTTCGCCATCACGTGCAAGGGGGAGTTGGCTTGGGCGTGTCCGTGCACAAGCCACTCACCACCACATGCAACCGACACCTTCACCGTCTGTCCATGTCGCCAACCAGCCCAAAGAGGACGCGAGTTCAACCAACCGTGTGACTAGTGTCACTCTCCGGGGAGATCGTGGAGCAACTCGCGAAGGTCTCGTGGCGATTCACTTGGCATTGTCGACATGACGCGAGTACTTCCGTCTGGTGCTGTTCCGAGAGGGTTTGAGAAGAATCCGCGCGCAACCTGGCCGAAGCGGCCGAAAAGGACCTCCCCCGCATCGGCACAACCCTTCTGCGGCAAAAGCCAATTGACGGCTCGTAAGAAATGTGAATGGCTAGGGGGCCGCGTCACGTTCGATTTCCGCAGAGTGCCGCTGTGGCACTTACCTGGAGGACGACATCCCCATGGAGACAGTGTTCTGGAGCCGACGGCGCCTGCTCGGCACCCTCGCCGCCGTCACGGCCGCCGCCGCCACGCCAGGAGTACTGACCCTGCCGGCCCGCGCCGCGGAGACGGCGGACGAGCCGCCCCGGCCCTTCGAACTTCCGGACACCGACCGGGCCAAGGTGGTCCGGGCGTGGCTGACGGGCGGTGAGGCGACCAGGGCCGCCGCGGCGGACGCGCTGTACGGCACGGACACGGACATACAGACGTTCCTCGCCACGACCCTTCCGAAGGTCGCGGCGGAGGACAATCGCGTCGCGGTGGCCACCTACCTCTCCAGATCGGGCGTGGGACTGCGCCGTGAGGCGTCCGCGGCCCTGGACGGCGGTGACAGCGCGGTGTCCGCCTTCCTCGACGGCGGCTTCAAGTCCGCCCTGCTGGAGGACCTCCAGGTGGCCACGGCCACGGTCTCGGCCACCGGCGGCCAGGGGGTCAGGCGCGAGGCCTCCGCGGCCCTGGACGCCGGTACCGAGCAGGCCCTCGTGGACTTCCTGACCGAGGGCCGGTTCACCGCCCGCGAGGAGGACATGCGGGTGGAGGTCTCCACCATGCTCGTGTCCGGCGGCCCGGAGGTCCGCAAGTACGCGGACCGCGCGCTCAGCGGCACCCGGCAGGAGGTGGAGTGGTTCCTGGACACCGGGCAGCACATCGCGCGCGCCCGCGACCAGGAGGCCGCGACCATCGAGGAACTGGTCGCCGTCGTGGAGCGCGAGGGCAAGCGCGCCCAGGCGGAGACCGACCTCGCCGTGGAAGCCTCCGAGCGGGCCAAGACGGCCGCGGAGAAGGCCAAGGAAGCGGCCGAGAAGGCCGCGGCGGAGGCCGCGGCGGCCAAGGACGACGTGGCCAAGTCCGGCGCCGCCGCCCGCAAGGCCGCAAGCGCCGCCCAGGGCGCGGCGAAGGCCGCCCGCAGCGCCATCAGCGCCTCCCAGACCGCGGTCACCGCCTCGCGCCGCGCCTCGTACGCCGCCACCGCCGCCGCCCAGGCCGCCGCGACCGCGGGCAACGCCGCGGCCCGCGCGTACAGCGCGGCGATCGCGGCCTCCAAGGACGCGTCCAAGGCCAGTGCGGCGAAGAACGCCGCGATCGCCGCCCGCAACGGTGCCGCACGGGCCCGTACTGCGGCGAAGGCCGCCGACTACGCGGCCACCGCGGCCTCGCAGGCGGCCGGCGCCGGGTCCGCCGCCGCGTCCGCCGCCCGCAACGCGGCCGCCGCCGCCAGCGCCTCCGCACAGGCCGCCTCCGCGGCCGGCGCCGCCCAGTCCGAGGCCGCGGAGGCCAAGCGCCAGGCCGCCATCGCGAACGCCGCCGCCAACCGCGCCACCAACGCCGCCTCCACGGCCCAGGCCCTGGCCAACAAGGCGGCCACGGCGGCACGCGCCGCACGCGACGCCGCGAACTCCGCGGCGGCACACGCCGACAAGGCTGCCGACGCGGCCGAGGAAGCGGTCAAGTACGCGGGTCAGGCCATCGACTACGCCAACAAGTCCACCGCGCACGCGGCCGAGGCGATCAAGGCCGCCGAGACCGCCACCAAGGCCGTCGCGGACGCGCAGGCGGTGGAGCAGGCGGCCCGGGAGGCGGAGGTGGCCCGCCTGGAGGAGGACAAGAAAGACGGCCTGGAGGAGGCCAGACTGCTCGCCCAGGCGGAAGCCGAGGAGCGAGCGGCAGCGGCGAACCTGCGCACCCAGGACCAGCAGACCGCGCAGGACCTCAAGGAGCGCATCGCGAGCGCCGAGAAGGCGCTGGCGGACGGTGACCTCGCGCTGGCCGCCACACTGGGCCGCAAGGCGGCCATGGGCATGGCCGCCGCGAAGGGCGCCTGGGCCCGTGAGGCCGCCCAGTTCGCCCTGGCCGGAACGGATGCGGACATCCACGCCTGGATCGACGCCGACCGGGCCCTCGCCGAGGAGCAGGACGACCGGGAGACCGCCCTGCACATCGCGGAGGTGGGCTCCGCCGAGGTCGGGACCGCCGTACACGAGGCGCTCACGAGCGGGACCGCCGGAGCCGTGAAGGCGTTCCTGACCGACGGTCTCGTCGCGGCCGCGGCCGACGACTACCGCGTCAGCATCGCCACGATCCTGTCCACCAGCCCCGGACAGGCCGTCAAGGCCGCGGCCAACGCCGCGCTCGACGCGAACACCCCCCAGGCCCTGCGGCACTTCTTCGAGAGCGCGCTCGCCGACGCGCAGCGGGACGACGACGGGGTCGCCACGGCGGCTCTGCTCAACTCCGGCGGCATCTACACGAAGGCCTACGCCGAGGTCGCCCTCGAGGGCCCGACGTGGATGCGCCGGAACTTCATCGCCCTCGCGCAGCACAAGGCCGCTCAGCTCGACCACGACTCGGCCACGCACATCGCCGCGATGCGTGGCGCGATCGCCGCGGCCGCGAAGATCGCCTACAAGGCGCAGGAGGACGCGCAACTCGCGTCGAAGGCCGCCGCCGAGGCGCGCAACGCGGCGGACAAGGCCAAGGAGTGGGCGAACGCGGCGATCGCCTCCGCGAAGCAGGCCGACACCTACGCCGCACAGGCCAGGCAGAACGCCGACGACGCGGACAAGTCCGCCCAGGCCGCCCAGGCGTCCGCCAACCGGGCCAAGGCGGCGGCGGCAACGGCCCGCAAGGCCGGCCGTGCGGCCAACTACTCGGCGAACCGGGCCATCGACTCCGCCCGCAGCGCCCTGCGCTCCTCCTACAGCGCCCAGGCCTCGGCCAACAGCGCGCGCCAGTCCGCGATCGCCGCGGGCAGGGACGCGCAGGCGGCCGCGGCGGCGGCCACCGACGCACGCCGCATCGTCGCCGAGAAGCGCAGGGCGGAGGCGGCGGAGGCCGCGCGCAAGGCCGCCGAGGCGGCGAAGAAGGCGAGGGAGGAGGGGAAGAACCCCGCCGACAGCCCGACCCACGACAAGACCAACTCGGGCGGCAGCGGCGGCGACAGCGACGAATGGTGGAACGACGCCCAGTTCTACGCCGACGCGTTCAACTGGATCAGTATCGGTTCCGGATTCCTCGCCGCGGGCCTCGCCTTCATCGCCCCGTGGACCGGTCCGTTCGCGCCGGCCGTCGCCCTCGCCGCGGGCATCTCCGGCTGGGTGTCCCTGGGCTCGGCCGGGCTCAGCACGCTGTTCACGGGCATCGAGCACGGCTTCGGCAGCGCCGAGTTCGCGGGCTCCCTCGTCGGAACGAGCCTGGGCCTGCTCACGTTCGGCCAGTCCAAGTGGATCGGGGCCACGCTGGAGGGCGTGGTGTCGCCCGTCGCCAAGCGGGTCACGCAGCTCGGCAGCGACATCATCTCGCCCATCACGGGTACGCTGAGTTCCCTTTTCGGGTGATCGCAGGATGACAGCCGACCGCTGATCCGGCCGGTGGGGGGCCGGTCCGGACGTCCGGACCGGCCCCCCACCGGTGCAGAAAGGCACCTCTCATGCTCACGTCCGTACCCATCGGCTGGCTGTGGCTGCTGGCCGCGGCCTCCACCGCCCTGTCCGGTTACGTCCTGGGCAGCTGGATCCCCCTGCGGGGGTTCCGCATCGCCTTCCCGACCGTCATGGTCGTGGGCGGCGCGTTCCTGGTCGTCGTCTGCCGGTCCCAGGGCATAGGCCTGGCCGGGGCGCTCGTCATGTACTCGTGCGCCCACATCGGCCTGGTCCTGGGCCTGCTCCCCCAGCGGAGGATGTTCGGGGAGATCCTCGAACGGTGGCGCAGGGGCGAGGCGACGGACCACATCAGGCCGCCGCGCCGGCACCTCGCCTTCTTCGCGGTCTGCCTGGTCGGCGTCCTCTTCGCGGGCTTCGCGCTGACCCGCTGAGCACGGGGGCACGCCCGGGACCGCAGGGCGTCACGCACGTGGAAGGGGGCGCCCGGCCGAAGCCGGGCGCCCCCTTCCACGTGCCGGCCGGCGGACCTACTCCCCGAGCAGGGTCCGCACCCGGTCCTGCCCGACCGCCAGCAGCAGCGTGGGCAGGCGCGGGCCGGTGTCGCGGCCGACGAGCAGGTGGTACAGCAGCGCGAAGAAGGTCCGCTGGGCGGTCTTGATCTCCGGCGGCAGTTCCTTCGGCGTGGCGTCGGCGGAGAACCCGGCCTGGACCTTGGGCACGCCGTAGACGAGGTGGGTGAGGCCGTCCAGCGACCAGTGCTCGGCGAGTCCGTCGAGCAGCAGCCGCAGCGAGGCCCGGGACGGCTCGTCGAGGGACTTGAGCAGCTCGGCGTCGGGCTCGTCGCGGACGATGGTGCGCTGGTCGGCGGGGACGTGGGTGTTGATCCACGCCTCGGCCTTGTCGTAGCGCGGCCGGGCCTCGTCCAGCGAGCCCAGCGGGTCGGCCGGGTCGAGCTCGCTGAGGATGCGCAGCGCCTGGTCCTCGTGGCCGGCGGTGATGTCGGCCACGGACGCGAGCGTCCGGTACGGCAGCGGCCTGGGCGTCCGCGGCAGCTCACCGGCGGCCGTGCGCACGGCACGCGCGTGCGCGGCGACGTCGGCGGGCAGCGCGCTGCCGTCGGCCACCTTGGCGTCCAGGCGGTCCCACTCGTCGTAGAGCCGCTGGATCTCCTGGTCGAAGGCGATCTTGAAGGACTGGTTGGGCCTGCGGCGCGCGTACAGCCAGCGCAGCAGCTGCGGCTCCATGATCCGCAGCGCGTCGCCCGGGGTGGGCACGCCGCCCTTGGACGAGGACATCTTCGCCATGCCGCTGATGCCGACGAAGGCGTACATCGGACCGATCGGCTGCTTGCCGCCGAAGATGCCGACGATCTGCCCGCCGACCTGGAACGACGACCCGGGGGACGAGTGGTCGACACCGCTCGGCTCGAAGACCACGCCCTCGTACGCCCACCGCATCGGCCAGTCGACCTTCCAGACCAGCTTGCCGCGGTTGAACTCGTTCAGCCGGACCGTCTCGGAGAAGCCGCACGCGGTGCAGGCGTACGTCAGCTCGGTCGAGTCGTCGTCGTACGCGGTGACCGTCGTCAGGTCCTTCTCGCAGTTGCCGCAGTAGGGCTTGTACGGGAAGTACCCGGCGGAGCCGGAGCTGCCGTCGTCCTCGGCGGCGGCGCCGGAGCCCTCGGCGGCCTCCAGCTCGGCCTCGTCGACCGGCTTCTGCTGCTGCTTCTTCGCCGGGGCCTTCTTGGTCCGGTACTGGGCGAGGATCGCGTCGATGTCCTGCCGGTGCTTCATGGCGTGCAGGATCTGCTCGCGGTAGACGCCGGAGGTGTACTGCGCGGTCTGGCTGATCCCGTCGAACTCCACGCCGAGGTCGGCCAGCGCCTCGACCATGGCGGCCTTGAAGTGCTCCGCCCAGTTCGGGTACGGGGAGCCCTCGGGGGCCGGGACCGAGGTCAGGGGCTTGCCGATGTGCTCGGCCCAGCTCCCGTCGACGCCGGGAACGCCGGCCGGCACCTTGCGGTACCGGTCGTAGTCGTCCCAGGAGATCAGGTGCCGGACGTCGTGGCCGCGGCGGCGGATCTCGTCGGCGACCAGGTGCGGGGTCATGACCTCGCGCAGGTTGCCCAGGTGGATGGGACCGGAGGGGGAGAGTCCGGACGCGACGACGACCGGTTTGCCCGGGGCACGACGCTCCGACTCGGCGATGACCTCGTCCGCGAAACGGGAGACCCAGTCGGTGGTCTCTGTGCTCTGAGCCACGATCGGCACGTCCTCTTTCCCGAAGTTCTCTGGAGTTTCCTGAAGTCCTGCTCGGACAGCCGGTGCGCTCGCACGGCTGACCGCTCCATTCTCCCAGCCCGGCCCGCATCCGCGAAAACCGCTTTTCACCGCGTGGGATACTCGGGTTCCGTAGTACTTCCGGAACCCGAGCAGAACGGCGAACCCCTCCATGGCCTCGGTCACGTCCCTCAGCGACTCCGTCCAGCAGCACCTCGCGTCCGCCCTGACGGCCACCCGGCCGGAGGCCGCCGGCGTCGACCCGCTGCTGCGACGAAGCGACCGGGCGGACTACCAGGCCAACGGCATCCTCGCCCTGGCCAAGAAGTCCAAGGCGAACCCGCGGGAGCTGGCGGCCGAGGTCGTCTCGCACATCACCACCGGCGACCTGATCGCGGACGTCGAGGTCTCCGGGCCCGGCTTCCTGAACATCACGATCGGCGACCGGGCGATCACCGGGAACCTCGCCGCGCGGTACGCGGACGGCGAGCGCCTCGGCGTGCCGCTGAAGGAGGACCCGGGCGTCACGGTCGTCGACTACGCCCAGCCGAACGTGGCGAAGGAGATGCACGTCGGCCACCTGCGGTCGGCGGTCATCGGCGACGCCCTGCGCGGCATGCTCGACTTCACCGGCGAGAAGACGATCGGCCGGCACCACATCGGCGACTGGGGCACCCAGTTCGGCATGCTCATCCAGTACCTGTTCGAGCACCCCGGCGAGCTGGCCCCCGCGGCCGACGTCGACGGCGAGCAGGCCATGAGCAACCTGAACCGCGTGTACAAGGCGTCGCGTGCGCTCTTCGACTCGGACGAGGAGTTCAAGGACCGGGCCCGCAGGCGGGTCGTCGCCCTCCAGTCCGGTGACAAGGAGACGCTCGAACTGTGGCAGCAGTTCGTGGACGAGTCGAAGGTCTACTTCTACTCCGTCTTCGAGAAGCTCGACATGGAGATCCGCGACGAGGAGATCGTCGGCGAGTCCGCGTACAACGAGGGCATGCCCGAGACCGCCCGCCTCCTGGAGGAGATGGGTGTCGCGGTGCGCTCCGAGGGCGCGCTCGTGGTGTTCTTCGACGAGATCCGCGGCAAGGACGACCAGCCGGTCCCGCTGATCGTGCAGAAGGCCGACGGCGGCTTCGGCTACGCGGCGTCCGACCTGACCGCGATCCGCAACCGCGTCCTCGACCTGCACGCGACCACGCTGCTGTACGTCGTCGACGTACGCCAGTCGCTCCACTTCAGGATGGTCTTCGAGACGGCCCGCCGGGCCGGCTGGCTGAACGACGACGTCACCGCGCACAACATGGGCTACGGCACGGTGCTCGGCGCGGACGGCAAGCCCTTCAAGACGCGCGAGGGCGAGACCGTACGGCTGGAGGACCTGCTGGACGAGGCGGTGCAGCGGGCCGCGGAGGTCGTCCGGGAGAAGGCGCAGGACCTCACCGAGGAGGAGATCCGGGAGCGGGCCGCGCAGGTCGGCATCGGGGCCGTCAAGTACGCGGACCTATCGACGTCGCCGAACCGCGACTACAAGTTCGACCTGGACCAGATGGTGTCGCTCAACGGCGACACGTCCGTCTACCTCCAGTACGCCTACGCCCGGATCCAGTCGATCCTGCGCAAGGCCGGCGAGGTCCGCCCCGCCGCCCACCCGGAGCTGGGCCTGCACGACGCGGAGCGGGCGCTGGGCCTGCACCTGGACGCGTTCGGGGACACGGTCTTCGAGGCGGCCGCGGAGTACGCCCCGCACAAGCTGACGGCCTACCTCTACCAGCTCGCGTCCCTGTACACGTCCTTCTACGACAAGTGCCCGGTCCTGAAGGCCGAGACGCCCGAGCAGGTGGAGAACCGCCTGTTCCTGTGCGACGTCACGGCCCGCACCCTGCACCGGGGCATGGCCCTGCTGGGCATCAGGACGCCCGAGCGGCTCTGAGCGGACGGGCCGGGACGCCCCGGCCCGCCCGTGGGGCGTCAGGCGTAGTAGTGGATCGTTCCGCGCAGCGCCGGCTCGGCGCCCTCGCAGTGCTGGACGAACGTGGCGGCGAAGGCGGTGACCGTACCGTCCTCGCCGCGGGCCAGCCTGGTGAGGGTCAGGGACCCCTCACTGGCGTTGCAGCCGCCGAAGCCGGACACGTCGAGGCCGGCCACGCCGGGTCCGTTGCCGCGTTCCGTCCGGTAGGTGCGTCCGGCCTCGAAGCTCTCGCCGGCCGGCGGGACGAGCAGGGCGGACCAGGTCTCGCGCTTGCCGGACACGTCGTACTGGAGGCCGCCGACGCCCCACTCCTGGAGCGAGAAGAGGCTGGTGGCGCCGGTGTGGGTGCCGCTCCTGCCCTGGCCGGGGTAGTCGCCGGGCTCGCTGGCGTAGGTGAAGGACAGCGGGTAGGCGCGGTACTTGACGACGCCCTTGAGGACCGGGGCGTCGGCCGCCTCGCAGCGCTGCGTGTAGGTCGCGTCCAGCACGGTGATCGCACCGGTCGCGTCCGCCTCGATCTGGTTGACCGAGAACTGTCCGTAGACCCGGTTGCAGCCGCGCGAGTCGCCGCTGACGTCGAGGCCCGGGGCCCGTCCGGTGCGCGAGGACGCCCGTTCCGCGCCGCGGTAGACCCCGGGGTGGAGCTTCTCGCCCTGCGGAGCGGCGAGTTCGACGGTCCACCAGTCGGTCTCGTTCTCGATCCGGACGGTCAGCGCCTCCCTCTCCCCGGACACGGTGATGTCCGCCGTCCTGGGCGTGAGGGCGACGCTTCCGCCCTGACCGACCCAGTCGCCGGGTGCGCTGGTGTGGCTGTACTTGGTGACGGCCACCGGTGTCCCGGTCGCCGCCGCGGCGGGCGCGGACAGTCCGGCCGTCAGGCCGATGGTCGCCGTCAGGCTCGCCAGCGTGCCGAGCAGGGCACGCCGCCATCCGGTGCGGGTACGCACGGATGCCTCCCCCTTGTGTGGCGGGCACCACTCCGGGTGCCCGAACTGGTGTTGCACAACGCCTGGTTGCCTGTCCCCGGATGCTTCACATAAACCACCGGAACCCCACGCGTCCTTCCGGAACCGGTCGCCGACGCGTCGCGTCAGCCGAGCAGCCGCAGTCCCCCGGGCGCGTCGATGCCGAAGTCCTCCGCCAGCACACGACGGGCCTCGGCCTCGTCCTGCAGCTCGCGCTCCTCGATCGTGACCCTGACCCTGCCCGGCCCCACGTCCTCGGTACGGGTCGCGGTGACGCGGTCGCCGTCGAGCAGCAGGTGCCCGTCCGCCGTGAGGCGCTGCACGTAGGGGCGGCGGGAGAAGGGCGACCGGGGGTTCGTGGCGATGTGCCAGTTGATGACCTCGTAGTCGGGCTGCTCGAACGGCTCCACCGTGAAGGCGTACTGCGCCTGCCAGCCGGCCTCCGCGGACGCCCCGTGCGCCTCGAGCACCCACGTCTCCAGCGGCCCCCGCCGCGGTGCGTGCACCAGCCGGTGCCGGCGCCCGGCGTCGTGGAACTCGGTGTCCGCGACCAGTGGCACCGGCTCCAGCAGGGACCCGACGGCGCCGAAGCCGACGTCGGCCAGGTACGGCAGCGGCTCGCCCGGGACCTCGGCCAGCAGGGCCATGTGGGTGCGGGGCCGGTCCTCGAACCGGTCGGCGCCGACGACGACCCGGGCGGTCAGCCGGGTCACCCGGAAGCCGAGCGCCTCCAGGGCGAGCGCGAAGAGGGTGTTGTGCTCGTAGCAGTAGCCGCCGCGCCGCCGCCCGCGGACCAGCTTGGCCATCAGGTCGCCGGGGTCGAGGGAGGGGGCCCTGCCGCCCAGGGCGTCGAGGTTCTCGAACGGGACGGCCCGCAGATGGGCGAGGTGCACGCCGCTCAGCGTGTCCGCGTCGGGCCGCCGTTCCCCCTCCCAGCCGATCCGCCCGAGGTACGCGTCGAGGTCGAACGGTGTGGTCGGTGCGCTGTCAGCCATACGGCCACCCTAGGGACGCACCGCCCTCCCCGTCCGCCGACCACGGCCGGACCCGGGCCCCGTCTTTGGTCCTAGGCCGACGGGGTCAGCCCCCCAGCGCCTCCCCCAGCCTGCGCAGCCCCTCGGCGATCTCGTCCGGCGTCTGGGTGACGAAGCACAGCCGCATCGTGGCGCGGTCGGGGGCACCGGCGTAGAAGGGGGCGCCGGGGACGTACGCCACGTCGTGGCGGACCACCTCGGGGAGGAGGGCCGCGGTGTCGTGGCCCTCGGGCAGGCGGACCCAGAGGAACATCCCGCCCTCGGGCCGGGTCCACACCGACCCCGCCGGGAGCGCGTCCGCCAGGCCCGCGAGCATGGCGTCCCGGCGCTCCCCGTAGGCGGCGGCGACGCGGGCGACGTGGGCGTCCAGGTCGCTGTCGGCCAGGTACCGGGCGGCGGCGAGCTGGTTGACGGTCGGGGTGTGCAGGTCGGCGGCCTGCTTGGCGACCGCGCAGGCCCGGCGCAGCCCGGCGGGCGCCCGCAGCCAGCCCAGGCGCAGGCCGGGCGCCATCACCTTGGAGAAGGAGCCCAGCAGCACGGTGCGGTCCCGGGCGCCCTCGTGGGAGGCGATCCACGGCACCCGCTCGCCCTCGAAGCGCAGCTCCCCGTACGGGTCGTCCTCGACGATCCACAGCCCGCACCGGCCGGCGACCTCGGCGACGGCGGCACGGCGGGCGGCGGGCATGGTGCGGCCCGTCGGGTTCGAGAAGGTGGGCACGGTGTAGAGCAGCTTGGGCCGCTCGCGCACCACCAGCTCCTCCAGCGCCACGGGGTCCACCCCGTCCTCGTCACCGGGCACCGCGATCACCCGGGCGCCCGCGAAGCCGAAGGCCTGGAGGGCGGCCAGGTAGCAGGGGCTCTCGACGAGGACCGTGTCGCCCGGCTCGATCAGGGCGGTGGCGAGCAGGGACAGTGCCTGCTGCGAGCCGGTGGTGACCAGGACGTCGTCGGCGTCGGTGTCCAGTCCGCGCGCCGAGGTACGGGCGGCGAGCGCGGCCCGCAGCGCGGGCTCGCCCTCGGTGGTGGAGTACTGGAGTGCCCGCGCGGGCGCCTCGGTGAGGACGGCCCGGTACGCGGCGGCGATGCCCTCCGCGTCGAACAACGAGGGGGCCGGCAGCCCGCCCGCGAAGTTGATCACCTCGGGGCGGGCGGTGACGGCGAGGATGTCCCGTACGGGCGAACCCCCGATCGACCGGGCCCGCGCGGCGAGCGGCGGCAGGGATGCGGTGGCGGCGGGGGCCTGAGTCACTGTCATGCCCGCAGCCTAGGCAAGTACGTGCCGTCTACAAGGACGTTTCCGTGATGCGGACACCCTGCCGGCCGGGGCCGGTCAGGTCCCCTCGACCCACTCCCAGGCGTGGCTGCCGAGGGGGTACGCGTAGTAGGACGCGTCCTTCGAGGCGCTGGTGCGGAACGGCTTGCCGTGATCGTCGACGCGCAGGGTCCCCTCCCGGTCGCCGCTCGACCACTCCAGCTCCAGGTACCAGCTCACGTCGTGACCGCTGGTGTGCGCCTTGACGTAGAACACCTCGGGGTCGGACTCGGTGACCTTGTACGGGAAGTCCCGCTGCCCCGCGACCGGCATCGCCAGCGGGGTTCCCAGGTCGAGCGAGACGTCGAAGGCGGCGGTGTCCACCCCGCCGCCGCAGCCGTTGCCCATCACGTACTGGTTCCAGTCCAGCGCCGGCGCGCTGTTCACCACGCGGACGTGCAGGTCCTTGAGGACCACGGTCTCCTCGCCGGTGCCCTGCACGGTGAGGACGACCGTCTGCCGGTTCGCGGAGACCGCGCCGTAGGCGGTGGCCCAGCCGACCGCGTCCTGCTGCGGGGGCGGGGGCAGCACGTTCTGCGGACTGCGGTCGACCAGGAAGGCGTGGTCGCAGGGGGAGTCCCAGTAGTACGGGGTGGTCGACACGGTGAGCGCCGGGCCGCCGGCGGGGGCGCGGCGGCTCGGCACGGCCGTGCTCCCGCGCGTCGCGGACGCCGAGGCGGAGAGGGAGACGGAGGGGCGCGGGGACGGGGAGGCGGACGCCGAGGCGGAGGCGGAGGCGCTCGCGCTGGGCGACGCCGACCGGGTGGCGGCCTCGGACGCCGGGGCGGAGGGCGACACGGCGGCCTCGGCGACCCCGGCCGGACCGCGCCGTCCGTCGTCGCCACCGGTGCCCGACACGAGGTTCGCCACGAGCGTCACGGCACCGGCGATGACGACGACGCCGGTCGCGGCGTACAGGGCGGCACGCGGCACCCGACGGCGTGCCCCGGCCGGGCGGGACGGCGCGGGCGGGCCGGCCGGGGTGAACGGGGCGCCGGGTGCGGGCGGCGCGGCCGGTGCGGGCGAGACCGGGGATCCGCTCTCCTCCGCGGCACCGGCGCCACCGACCTCGGCGGTCCCGGCGCCACCGGCCTCCGCGGTACCGGCGCCACCAGCCTCCGCGGTACCGGCGCCACCGACCTCCGCGGTCCCGGCGCCACCGGCCTCCGCGGTCCCGGCGGCCTCGGTCACGGCGGCTTCTTCCGTCACGGCCTCCGGCGGCCGGGGCCGCGCTTCCGCCCCCGCGCCGGTGCCCGCCTCCCCCGCGGCCTGGCCCCCCGCTTTCTCCCCGGCCTTCCCCGCAGCCTTCTCCCCGGTCTTCCCCGCAGCCTTCTCCCCCGCCTTCTCCTCTGCCTTCTTCACGCCGCGCAGCGCGTCCGCGCGGATCCAGCGGCGGTGGAGTTCGAGCAGTTCCTCGGGGGTCGCCCGGCACACCCGGGCCAGGCGCTCGACGGGCGCGAACTCGACGGGAACGACCTCCCCGCTGACGTACCGGTGCAAGGTGGACGCGCTCATGTGCAACCGCTTGCCCAATGTGCCGAAACTGAGCCCGGACCGCTCCTTGAGCTCCCGCAGCAGTTCCGCGAAGTCGTCCCCAGCCACCGTCTCTCCCTCTCCCCGCATCCCCGCACCGCGTCCCAGAGGGACACTGTTTCCCCAGGTCAGAGCCGTTCCCGGCGTCCCATTGTCCCGCATGTCGCGGCGCTGCTGGCGCACGGGACGACCCGGGACCCAAGCTGTGGTCATCCAAGCAGCCGCTCCCGGCGAACGGTCGAGCGGCTCACCCAACTTCCACCGGAACGGGGCCCCTTCATGTCCGCACGCACCACCCGCACCCGCCTGTTCGCCGCCACCACGGTCGCCCTGGCCGCACTCGCCCTGACCGCCTGTGAGGGAGGTTCGGACACGAGCGCGGAGAGCGGTCCGACCGCCTCCGCGACCGCCACGGGACAGGCCGCCCCGTCCGCCGGCGCCTCCGCCTCCACGGGCGGTGACAAGGCCTCGCCCGGCACGACGGGCTCGTCCACGGGCTCCGGCGGGTCCGACGGCTCCTCCGGCACCGGCACCTCGGGCGGCAGGGGCGGCTCGTCCGACACCTCCGGCTCGTCCGGCGTCTCCGGCTCGTCCGGCGCCTCCGGCTCGTCCGGCGCCTCCGGAGCGGCCGGCGGCAACGGCGGCGGCGCCCAGGGCGGCGGCGCCGAGGACGACATGCCCGGCAAGTGCTCCGCGTCCGACGTGAGGATCACCGCGCAGAAGCTGTCCCGCCCGCTCAACCACCTGCTGCTGACCGCCACCAACACCGGCTCGAAGACCTGCATGCTGCCGCCGTACCCGGCGGCCCGCTTCGGCGAGGCCCAGGCCGTGCCGCCGGTCGCGGAGTCGACCAAGCCGCAGTCGCTGACCGGGGTCGCCCCCGGCGAGGCCGGGTACGCCGGGGTGCTGCTGTCGTCCGGCGACGGCAGCGGTGAGAACGGCTACGAGACGAGCACCCTCACGATCCCCTTCGAGGACGGCTCCATCGCCACGGTCGCCCTGCCCGCCGGCGGCGTGTACGTCGACACCGCGCTGACGGTCACCTACTGGCAGACCGACGTGGACGCCGCCCTCGGCTTCTGAAGGGGTCCCCGCACCCCCTGCACGAAGCACCGGGCGAGGTCGCTCAGCGCAGGGTGCGAGCGACCTCGGTGGCCCAGTAGGTCAGGATGTTGCGCGCGCCGGCCCGCTTGATGCCGGTGAGCGTCTCCAGGATGGCCCGGTCGCGGTCGATCCAGCCCTTCTCCGCGGCGGCCTCGATCATCGAGTACTCGCCGGAGATCTGGTAGGCGGCGACGGGCACGTCCACGGCCTCGGCGACCTTGGCCAGGATGTCGAGGTAGGGGCCGGCCGGCTTGACCATCACCATGTCGGCGCCCTCCTCCAGGTCGAGTGCCAGCTCCCGCATCGACTCGCGCACGTTGGCGCCGTCCTGCTGGTAGGTCTTGCGGTCGCCCTTGAGCGAGGAACCGACGGCCTCGCGGAAGGGCCCGTAGAAGGCGGACGCGTACTTCGCGGTGTAGGCGAGGATCGCGACGTCCTCCCGGCCGATCTGGTCGAGGGCGTCGCGGATGACGCCGATCTGTCCGTCCATCATCCCGCTGGGACCGACCACGTGGGCGCCCGCGTCGGCCTGGACCTGCGCCATCTCGGCGTACCGCTCCAGCGTCGCGTCGTTGTCGACCCGGCCCTCGGCGTCGAGCACACCGCAGTGCCCGTGGTCGGTGAACTCGTCGAGGCACAGGTCGGACATGACGAGCAGCTCGTCCCCGACCTCGGCCCGCACGTCCCGCAGGGCGACCTGGAGGATCCCGTCCGGGTCGGTCCCGGCCGTCCCGGCGGCGTCCTTCTTGGCCTCCTCCGGCACGCCGAACAGCATGATCCCGGAGATCCCGGCCTCGACCGCCTCGGCGGCGGCCTTCTTCAGGCTGTCCCGGGTGTGCTGCACGACCCCGGGCATCGCCTCGATCGGCACCGGCTCGCTCACGCCCTCGCGCACGAAGGCGGGGAGGATGAGGTCGGCGGGATGCAGCCGGGTCTCGGCGACCATCCGACGCATGACGGGAGTGGTCCGCAGCCGCCGGGGCCGGGTGCCGGGAAAGGATCCGTACGTCGTCATACCACCTACGCTACGCCCGCCCCCGCCGTGCCTTTGCCGACGCGGAGTCGGCCCCGGGAAGGCTTGACCTCGACCAAGCTTGAGCTTCTACGGTCGGCGCCATGGACTACTCGCACAGCGACGCCGAACTGATCCGGCAGCCCGCCGGCTACTGGACGTGGGCGGCCTACAAGGCCGTCGTCACCCGCACCCGCACCGCCCTCGCCGGGATCGGCACGACCCAGCCCCAGTGGTGGGTGCTCGCCCAGGTCGCCCGCGCGGACACCCCGAAGACCCGCGCCGAGGTCTCCCGCGTCCTGCGCGGCTACCTCGACGCGGGCCCGGAGACGATGGAGTCGGAGATCGACGCGACGATCGACGCGGGCTGGGTCACCGAGCACGCCGACGGCCGCCTGACCCTCACGCCCGAGGGCGGCGCCTTCTACGAGAAGGCGGCCGCCCTCCAGACCGACCTGTGGACGGAACGCCACGCCGGAATCTCCGACGAGGAGTACCTGACCACCATGAAGGTCCTCCAACGCCTCATCCACAACACGGGCGGCCACGCCTGGCACCACTGACCCGCCCTTCGCAGCACGGCCGGCGTCCCGGACGCGGACGGCGGAACCGATCACCGGTGCGGGAGGTCCGAGCAGACGTGGCAGCCTTCCTCTTCCTGACCCTGCTCCTCGCGCCGTTCCTGACGCCGTTCGTCGTCCTGGGCGCCGCGGGGGCGCTCGCCGTGCGGGCGTGGCGCCGGGAGCCGGGGAACGGGCTGCGCATGCCCGGCGCCGTGCCGTGCGCTCTGCTGGCCGTGCTGGCCGGATCGGCGGCCCTGGGTGCCTACGCGTACGGCGTGAACCAGGGCTTCTACCTCCTGGACCCCGACCAGATGTGCGCCGCCGCCGGTGCGCCGGGCGATCACGTGGTGACCCGGATGACCCTGCCGGTCAGCGCGCAGTGCGTCACGTCGAACGGCGTGGGCACCGAGCTGGTGCCCGGCTGGGTGAACCCGGTCGTCCTCATCGGCCTGGCGGTCTTCGTACTCGCCCTCCCGGCCGCCGTCGCCCCGGCACTGCACCGGACGTGGGAACGGGTCCGGCCACAGCGTCGTGCCGGACAATCCGAAGACCCCCGCCCACCCCGCGGCGGAGACACCGGCCTCACCGGAAAGGGCTGACATGCGCCTGCGCTGCGCCGTGCTCGACGACTACCAGGACATCGCCACCACCGTCGCCGACTGGAGCCCGGTCGGCGACCGGGTGGAGGTCACCGCCTTCACCCGGCACTTCGCCACCGAGGACGAACTGGCCGAGGCCCTCGCGGACTTCGACATCGTGGTGACCCTGCGCGAACGCGTCCCGTTCCCCGCCTCCCTCCTCGGCCGGCTCCCCCGCCTGAAGCTGATCGTCGCGTCCGGCATGCGCAACTCCGTCATCGACCACGCGGCCGCCGAGCGGGGCGGCGTCACGGTCTGCGGCACGCAGAGCTCCCCCACCCCGCCGGTGGAACTGACCTGGGCGCTCCTCCTCGGGCTGGCCCGCGGCATCGTGCCGGAGAACAACGCCCTGCGCGCGGGCGGCCCGTGGCAGTCGACGGTCGGCGCGGACCTGCACGGCCGCCGCCTCGGCCTGCTCGGACTCGGCAAGATCGGCAGCAGGGTGGCGCGGGTGGGCCTCGCCTTCGGCATGGAGGTCACGGCCTGGAGCCCGAACCTCACCAAGGAACGCACGGACGAGGCGGGCACCGAACTGGCACCGTCGAAGGAGGAGCTGCTGCGCACCAGCGACTTCGTCTCGCTCCACCTGGTCCTGGGCGACACCACCCGGGGCATTCTGGGCGCCCCCGAACTGGCCCTGATGAAGCCGACCGCGTACCTGGTCAACACCTCCCGCTCGGCCCTCGTCGACCAGGAGGCGCTGCTCACCGCCCTGCACGAGGCCCGGATCGCCGGCGCGGCGGTCGACGTCTTCGACACCGAGCCCCTGCCCGCCGGCCACCCGATGCGCACCGCCCCCCGCCTGCTGGCCACCCCGCACCTCGGCTACGTCTCCCACCGCAACTACGCCACGTACTACGGCCAGGCGGTCGAGGCCATCGAGGCCTACCTCGCCGGCACCCCGGTCCGCCGCCTCGGCTGATTCCCCGCGGGCCGGCGGCGGCGCCTCCGCGCTCACACGATCAGGCACAGGACGAACACGGCCACCACGAGCCCGGTCAGTGTCAGGGCGAACAGCCGCGTCTTCAGTTCGGCGTACCGCTGCTCGTACTCCTCCCTCAGCTCCTGCGCCCGGCGTGCCGTGCGTTCCAGGTACTGCCGCGCCAGGAGCAGCCGCCGCTCCGTCAGCGCGGAGACGACTGCTTCGCGCTGGGCGGAGGTCAGCCAGTCGAGCCTGTCCGCCGTCTCCTCGGCGTCGGCCCGCGCCCGCTCCACCTCCGACTGCCACAGCAGGTACCCCTCCAGCCGGCGCATGCCGGCCTCGACGTGGGTGCCGGCGTCCTCCTCCGGGGTCGCCATGCCGGGGCGGCTATTCGGCACCGTCGAGCGGGGGCCGGTTCGCACGGCCGTGCGGTTCCGGCTCGACGACGTCGCGCCGGCCGACGTTCTCCTCCTGCTCGGCTTGCGACAGGCCGGGGTGGTGCAGGTCGAAGGCGGGGGACTCGCTGCGGATGCGCGGCAGGGTGACGAAGTTGTGCCGCGGCGGCGGGCAGGAGGTCGCCCACTCCAGCGAGCGGCCGTAGCCCCACGGGTCGTCCACGCCGACCGGCACGCCGTACTTGGCGGTCTTCCAGATGTTGTACAGGAACGGCAGCATCGAGGCCCCGAGGAGGAAGGACCCGATGGTGGAGACGGTGTTGAGGGTGGTGAAGCCGTCGGCCGCCAGGTAGTCGGCGTAGCGGCGGGGCATGCCCTCGGCGCCCAGCCAGTGCTGGACCAGGAAGGTGGTGTGGAAGCCGACGAACAGCGTCCAGAAATGGACCTTGCCGATGCGCTCGTCGAGCAGCTTGCCGGTGAACTTCGGCCACCAGAAGTAGAAGCCGGCGAACATCGCGAACACCACGGTGCCGAAGACCACGTAGTGGAAGTGCGCCACCACGAAGTAGGTGTCGGAGACGTGGAAGTCCATCGGCGGCGAGGCCAGCAGGACACCGGTCAGGCCGCCGAAGAGGAAGGTGACGAGGAAGCCCAGTGCCCAGAGCATGGGCGTCTCGAAGGACAGGGAGCCCCTCCACAGCGTGCCGATCCAGTTGAAGAACTTCACACCGGTCGGGACCGCGATCAGGAAGGACATGAAGGAGAAGAAGGGCAGCAGCACCCCACCGGTCACGAACATGTGGTGGGCCCACACCGTCACCGACAGACCCGCGATCGCGATCGTGGCGCCGACGAGACCCGCGTAACCGAAGATCGGCTTGCGGGAGAAGACCGGGATGATCTCGGTGATGATGCCGAAGAACGGCAGCGCGATGATGTACACCTCGGGGTGCCCGAAGAACCAGAACAGGTGCTGCCACAGCAGTGGTCCGCCGTTGGCCGCGTCGTACACGTGGGCGCCGAACTTGCGGTCCGCCTCCAGGGCGAACAGGGCCGCGGCCAGCACCGGGAAGGCCAGCAGGACCAGCACACCGGTCAGCAGGACGTTCCAGGTGAAGATCGGCATGCGGAACATGGTCATGCCGGGGGCGCGCATGCAGATGATCGTGGTGATGAAGTTGACCGAGCCGAGGATGGTGCCGAAGCCGGAGAAGCCCAGACCCATGATCCACAGGTCACCGCCGACGCCGGGCGAGTGCGCCGAGTCGGACAGCGGGTTGTAGGCGAACCAGCCGAAGTCGGCCGCGCCCTGCGGGGTGAGGAAGCCGCCCACGGCGATCAGCGAGCCGAACAGGTAGAGCCAGTAGGCGAACATGTTCAGCCGGGGGAAGGCCACGTCCGGCGCGCCGATCTGCAGCGGCATGATCCAGTTCGCGAAGCCGGCGAACAGCGGCGTCGCGAACATCAGCAGCATGACCGTGCCGTGCATCGTGAACGCCTGGTTGAACTGCTCGTTCGAGACGATCTGCAGGCCCGGCCGGGCCAGTTCGGCCCGGATCACGAGGGCCATCACGCCGCCGATGAGGAAGAAGGCGAAGGACGTGATGATGTAGAGGCTGCCGATGGTCTTGTGGTCGGTCGTGGTGAGCCACTTGACCACGATGTTCCCCGGCTTCTGCCGGGGTGGTTCGATCGTGGCGCGGGAGGGCTGGTCGACTGCGGTCATGGGGATCTCTCCTGAAACGGTCACCGATGGAGTACGGGCCGGCTCTGGACCAGGCCGGCGAACGGGCGTGGCCGGGTATTCGGCCGGCCGTCGGTGCGGTGAACCGGCCCAGGGGATCGATGCTGCTCCGGTGACCGGTGCGACAGCGGCCGGGCCGGTCGCGGTCGGCCCCGGCCCGACGGCAGGCCCCGTTCCAGGTGGAGGCACCCGGCGCGAGGATCGGAACCACGCCGGGCGGGCCGGCGCCGGGATCGCGCTCAGTCTGCTGCGGAACAACGGTGGCGCCGGGGCCGCGCTGATGCATCTGGTCGTCTTTCTGGGCGCATGCGTGCGGCGGCAGTTTGCCACCGCCGGTGCGGCCCGCGGCGTGTGCCACGCCGTGGAGCGGCCGCGGAGGTCGCCGGTCCGCTCACCCGTTCCGGTCCGCACGGTCCGCGCGCCGGGACCCGTGGCCCGCGGTTTCACCGGTTCGGCCGCTGCCCGGTCGGCGTAGCGCTTCCCCGCGGCGGTGAGCAGGTCCTCCCGCTCGCCGGCGCCTGCCCGGACCGGCGGATCAGGGGCTCCGACTGGGAAGCACGGCACGTCCGAACCGCGCGTTCACGCGGCTCCGGCGGGTTTCTCCTGGGGCAGGCATCGGCAGGTCTCCTCTCACGAGACCCATCTGACCGGCTGTCACCCGTCTCCGCATCTCGAGGCCCTCGCCGCGCACCGCGATGCCGAGGGCCGCCGCCGCGCCCTCGGCCGCCGCTCGCTCGGCCGTGTCACCGGGTCCCCGGCGCCAAGAGCCGCCGCCTCGGCTGAATCCCTGCGAGGCGGCACCGGATCAGGCGGCGCGGGCGACTCCTCGGGCGCTCGCGGATACGGGCCGACAGTCACGGCAGCGCCCGGGCTGCGGCGACCGGAAGGCCCGTTCGCAGCCGTCGCACGTCTGGAAGGGGTCAGGGCGGCCCGTACTTCCCCCGCTCGCCCCTGAGCCCGCCGACGGCACCGGAGCCGTGGGCAGAGGCGGGGGCATCAGTTCGCGCAGGCGGTAGGCGAGCACGCGCGCCGCGCACCGCATCTCCTCCGGAAGGCCGGACGTCAGCGTGTGGTGGACGGCGGCGGCGGTGGCACCTCCCTCGAACCAGCGGATGATCAACGGCGCCAGGGAGTCCACGTCCCGGGAGGCGAGGGTGAGACGGTCGTCGGTACGGCGCAGTCCCGCCAGGAGGGCGACGGCCTGGTCATGCCGACGGTCCGCGACCGCCCGGCCGCCCGCACTCCGCGTGGCGGACGGCGGGTCGTCCCGTTCCGCCACATCGACTACGGCCGCCGCCACGGGACCTACGGCCCGTACTGCCTCGACCACGGGCTGGCTGCACCGGGTCGGCGGACGATGCGGGGCGCGGGATTGATCGCCCTCCTGCGACGGTTCCTGAGCCCCGTCCGGGGAACGGGCGGCGGAGCCCTGATCACGCACCACGGTCACGGCACGTCGGCGTACGGCCGGCGAGACCGCACGCTCCGGCGTGTGATGGGCGTACGTGCGCGTGACCAGGTGCCCCGTCTCCGAGCGCTCGCGCACCCGCTCCAGGTAGCCGTGGTCCTCCAGCTCCCGCAGCCCGGAGGCGATCCGCTCGCGCCCTTCCGGGAAGCGGCCGGCGAGGGTGCGGATGTCCACGAGGGCGCCCTCGGGCAGCGACAGGATGTGCGTGGCCAGCCCGATCGCGGTCAGCGACAACTGGCGGTGCTGGGCGAGGTGGTTGCCGATGACGACGTACTGACCCGACTGGTGGGTGCGGACGTGGATGACACCGGAGCGGGTGTCGGACCGGCGAACACCCTGCTTCGGGCGCGCGACGGCACTAGGCTTCTGTTCAGCCATGGGGAAGGCCTTTCTACTTCCTCATTGGTCAGGCCCTCGTCCGGGAGTGCTAGTCCCGACGGGGGCCGATCCATGTCTGGTCGTTCTGGTCGGTGGAGGCGCGACGTACTCGCCTCGCGCCGAGCCTGCACGCCCGAACTCCTCCCGCGCCACCCGTTCGGCGGCTTTTCACCCGCCCGTGTGATCAGGTCCGGGTTTGGTTGGTTGGGTAGGTATTTTCCCCGGGTTGTTTGGTCTTTTACCGCCCGAGGCCCCGACGCCCGGCCCACCGGCCCCCACGATCCCGGGCGTCGGCACGAGGGCCGTCCGAACACCAGCGTCGCCCCGGGCGGCGCACAGTCCTTTCGCCGCGGAGTCGTCGAGGGCGGCGCACGCTTCCTCACTCTGAGGCGGGCCGGGCCGAGGGCGATCGGGCGTCAGTGCTTGAGGTCCAGCTCGGCCCACACGGTCTTGGTCGGCACCGGCCCGCACCGCACACCCCAGCGATCGGCCAACTCCTCGACGAGCAGCAGACCGTGACCCGACTCCGCGCACGTGCCCACCGTCGCCCGGGGACTGACGGGCAGCCGGTCGCCCCGGGTGTCGGTCAGCTCGATGCTGAGGGTGCCCGGCGGGACGACGGTGAGAGCGAGCCGGAAGCTGCGTCCGGGGACCCGGCCGTGCAGGACGGCGTTCGCGGCGAGTTCGGCCACGATCAGCCGGGCCGGGTCCGACGGCAGCCCCCACGCCTGCAGTTGCTCAACTGCGAGCAGCCGGGCCAACCGGGCACCACGGCGCGTGGCGGACAGGGGCACGGAGAAGTGGTGCAGCGGAACACGGCGGGTGGAGATTCCCTGATTCATGTCACCCAGCGTGTTCACGCCTGCATACGCTGTGAAGGTGGCTGGCCCGTGCGGCCGGTGGCTGTCCGTGCCGCGTCCGGTTCCGTCCGGGCTGTACGGGGTGACCGGGAGCGGGCGCAGGGGTTGGACCGGGGAAGGGCGCGGCGAGAGGGCGGGCACATGAGCGACGGCGACGTGAACCCGGAGGACGAGGAAGCCGGGGCCGTGGTGCGGACGATCGCACGACAGCTGAAGCTGTGGCGGGAGTCCGCCGGCCTCACCCAGGCGGAGTTCGGTGCGGCCATCGGGTACGGCGAGGAACTGGTCTCCTCGGTGGAGCGGGGACGGCGCATCCCGCGCCCGGAGTACCTGGACGCGGCGGACCGGGCGCTGAACGCGGGTGGCCGGATCTCGGCGATGACACGGGACTTGGCAGAGGTCCGCTACCCCAAGAAGGTACGGGACCTGAAGAAGCTGGAGGCGGAATCTGTCGAGCTCTGCGCCTACAACAATTCCGTCGTGCACGGGCTGTTGCAGACAGAGGAGTACGCGCTGGCCGTCTTCAGCGCACGGCGTCCGCCCTTCACCGCCGACGAGCTGGAACAGCGGCTGGCAGCCCGCGTCGCCCGTCAGGAGATCGTCAACGGCACAGCGGCACGCCCTGTCTTCAGCTTCGTCCAGTGCGAGTCGACGCTGCGTCGCCCCATCGGAGGCAAGATGGTCATGCGCAGGCAGCTCCAACGACTCCTGGAGGTGGCCGAGTTCCGCAACGTCGATCTCCAGGTGCTACCGCTCGGGCATGAGGAGAATCCGGGGCTCGCCGGTTCGTTCCGACTGCTCAGACTGAAGGACGGCACCACGGTTGGTCATGTGGAGGTGCAGCACATCAGCCGCGTGATCACCGACCCGAAAGAGGTGCAACTCCTCGACATGCGCTATGGAATCATCCGGGCACAGGCTCTCAGCACCCGAGAGACAATGGCCCTCATCGAGAAGGTGCTTGGAGAGACATGATCCCCGAGAACGCCCCTGAGCTGGAGTGGATAAAGAGCAGCTACAGCACGGACGAGGGGCCCGACTGCGTAGAAGTGGCCGCAATCCCGGATCGCATCCTCGTCCGCGACTCCAAGAACCCCACCGGCCCTCGCCTCGCCCTCACTCCCGCCACCTGGGCGGCCTTCCTGCCGCACGCCGCCGCCCACTGATGCATCGAGCGACACGGTCCGCACCTCGGATGCCGAGGTGCGGACCGTGCTCACGTCATCACTCGGCAGGCGTAGCCGCCTCCGGCGCGTCACCTTCGCCACGCGCCTGCTGCAACGTCTCCTCGGGCGCGGGCAGGTTGTCCGCGTCGTCGAGGCTCGGGTCACGCAGCCAGGTGATGTCGAGGCTGGCCTTGTCGCGGGCGATCAGTTCGTCGTACGTGAACGCCTTGAAGCGCTCGGTCTCGACACGCTTCGAGCGATCCTCGTCCGGCCGGTAGCGTTGCGCGGGTCAAACTCTCCCCACACCGAAAGCAGCGGAGGTGTCCCCAAGGGGCGCCCCCGCCTCACCTCACGTCGACGGCCGCCGCCTCCGCGACCGGCCTGCGCCAAGGTCTGTCGAGTAAGCCTTGGCTCACTGTCACTGCTTCGCATACAGCCCTTGGCAGTGCTTGGTTGTGGCCCTCGAGTCCGTCCGCTGGTGTCAGGTGGACTCGAGGGCACACCTTCTTCTGACGCAGGACGGTTCGAGCCGTCATTGCCGTGCTCTGAAAAGACCTCTTCTCACAAGACGTGTCGAGTTTCGCAGAGGCCTGGAAATTTCGTCCCCGCCATAGAACAGGCAACCCCGCCGTCCACAGAAGACGGCGGGGTTGCCTGTTGTTCGATTGTGTACGTGTGGCAGGCCGTCCTTGCTGCGGTCTGCCGCCCGAGCCCGGGCTCCGGCGACCGCTACGTCGAGGACCGCCGCCTGCGCGCCCCCGGTCGCCGCTCGCTCGGCCGGGTCACCGGATCCCCGGCGTCCAGGGCCGCCGCGCGGCGCCGCAGGCCGAAGTCGGCCAGGGCCTCCGCCAGCTTGTGGACGGACGGCTCGGGAGCCATGACGTCCACACGCAGCCCGTGCTCCTCGGCGGTCTTGGCCGTGGCCGGGCCGATGCACGCGATCACCGTGACGTTGTGCGGCTTGCCCGCGATGCCGACCAGGTTGCGCACCGTGGACGACGACGTGAACAGCACCGCGTCGAAACCGCCACCCTTGATCGCCTCGCGGGTCTCGGCCGGCGGCGGCGAGGCGCGCACCGTGCGGTAGGCCGTGACGTCGTCGACCTCCCAGCCCAGCTCGATCAGCCCGGCCACCAGGGTCTCGGTGGCGATGTCGGCGCGCGGCAGGAAGACGCGGTCGATCGGGTCGAAGACCGGGTCGTAGGGCGGCCAGTCCTCCAGCAGACCGGCGGCCGACTGCTCGCCGCTCGGCACCAGGTCCGGCTTCACGCCGAAGGCGATGAGCGCCTTGGCGGTCTGCTCGCCCACCGCGGCGACCTTGATCCCCGCGAAGGCACGGGCGTCGAGCCCGTACTCCTCGAACTTCTCCCGGACGGCCTTCACCGCGTTGACCGACGTGAAGGCGATCCACTCGTAGCGGCCCGTCACCAGGCCCTTGACCGCCCGCTCCATCTGCTGCGGGGTGCGCGGGGGCTCCACCGCGATGGTCGGCACCTCGTGCGGCACGGCGCCGTAGGACCGCAGCTGGTCGGAGAGCGACGCCGCCTGCTCCTTCGTGCGCGGCACGAGGACCTTCCAGCCGAACAGCGGCTTGGACTCGAACCACGACAGCTGGTCGCGCCGGGCGTTGGCACTGCGCTCGCCGACCACGGCTATCACCGGGCGGCCGCCGTCCGGGGACGGCAGCACCTTGGCCTGCTTCAGCGTCTGCGCGACCGTGCCGAGCGTCGCCGTCCAGGTGCGCTGCCGCGTCGTCGTACCGGCGACGGTCACCGTCAGCGGGGTGTCCGGCTTGCGGCCGGCCGACACCAGCTCACCGGCGGCCGCGGCCACCGAGTCCAGCGTCGTCGACACCACGACCGTCCCGTCGGAGGCGCCCACCTCGGTCCAGCAGCGGTCCGACGCCGTACGGGCGTCCACGAACCGCACGTCGGCACCCTCGGTGTCCCGCAGCGGCACACCGGCGTACGCGGGCACGCCGACGGCGTTCGCGATGCCCGGGACGACCTCGAAGGGCACCCCGGCCGCGGCGCACGCGAGCATCTCCTCGGCGGCGCACGTGTCGAGCCCGGGGTCCCCGGTCACCGCACGCACGACCCGCCTGCCGCCCCGCGCGGCCTCCATGACAAGATGTGCGGCATCCCGCACAGCGGGGACGCCGCCGGTCGTTGACGTGCCGTCAACGACCGTCAGCTGGGGCGTGCCTGCGCCCGGATCCGACGGATCGGCATCCGTGTGCACCTCGGCGACGCCCTGCCTCGCGTGCGTCCGCACGACGTCGAGCACCTCGTGCTCGGCGACGAGGACGTCCGCGTTCGCCAGCGCCTCCACGGCGCGCAGAGTCAGTAGTCCCGGATCTCCGGGTCCGGCACCGAGGAAGGTGACGTGCCCGTGTTCCGGACAGGCGGGAAAGGCGGTGGGGCTCAATGTGCTCGCTCCCCCATCAGACCGGCCGCGCCCTGGGCGAGCATCTCGGTGGCGAGTTCGCGACCGAGTGCCAGTGCCGCCTCGTGCGTCTGGGGCACGGGACCGGTGGTGGACAGCTGCACCAGCGTCGAGCCGTCGGTCGTGCCGACGACGCCGCGCAGGCGCATTTCCTTGACAGTCTGCCCGTCGGCCAGGAGGTCGGCCAGCGCGCCCACGGGGGCGCTGCAGCCGGCTTCCAGGGCGGCGAGCAGTGACCGCTCGGCCGTGACGGCGGCCCGCGTGAACGGGTCGTCGAGCTCGGCGAGCGCGGCGATCAGCGCAGCGTTGTCCGCGGTGCACTCGATCGCCAGGGCCCCCTGGCCGGGGGCGGGCAGAACCGTGTCGACCGACAGGAAGTCGGTCACCTCGTCGATGCGTCCGACGCGGTTCAGCCCGGCGGCGGCCAGCACGACCGCGTCGAGCTCACCGCTGCGGACGTACCCGATGCGGGTGTCGACGTTGCCCCGGATCGGGACCGTCTCGATCTCCAGCCCGTGCGCGCGGGCGTACGCGTTCAGCTGGGCCATGCGGCGCGGCGCGCCCGTGCCTATGCGCGCCCCGCTGGGCAGGTCGGTGAACTTCCGCGCGTCCCGGGCGACGATGACGTCGCGCGGGTCCTCGCGCACGGGGGTGGCCGCCAGGACCAGGCCCTCGTGCTGTGCGGTGGGGAGGTCCTTGAGCGAATGAACCGCGAAGTCCACGTCACCCCGCAGCAGGGCCTCGCGCAGCGCGGCGACGAACACGCCCGTGCCGCCGATCTGGGCCAGGTGCTCGCGGGACGTGTCGCCGTACGTGGTGATCTCGACGAGCTCCACGGGCCGTCCGGTCACCTGGCTCACGGCATCCGCCACCTGCCCGGACTGGGCCATGGCGAGCTTGCTGCGCCTCGTCCCCAGTCTCAGTGCCTTCTCAGTCATGCCGGCCCTCGGTTCTTCTCAGTGCTGTTCTCGGTCCGCGAGACGGAGGCCACCGTCTCCTGGTCGAGGTCGAAAAGGGTGCGCAGCGCGTCCGCGTACCCGGCGCCGCCGGGCTCGGCGGCGAGCTGCTTGACCCGGACCGTCGGCGCGTGCAGCAGCTTGTCGACCACACGCTTGACGGTCTGGGTGATCTCGGCGCGGTGCTTGTCGTCGAGACCCGGCAGCCGCCCCTCCAGCCGGGCGATCTCACCGGCGACGACGTCGGCGGCCATGCTGCGCAGCGCGACGACGGTGGGGGTGATGCGCGCGGCCCGCTGGGCGGCGCCGAAGGCCGTGACCTCGTCGGCGACGATCCGGCGGACCGTGTCGACGTCGGCGGCCATCGGAGCGTCGGCCGAGGCCTCGGCGAGCGACTCGATGTCCACCAGCCGCACCCCGGTCAGCCGGTGCACGGCGGCGTCGACGTCGCGCGGCATGGCGAGGTCGAGGAGGAAGAGCACGGGATGCGGGCGCGGCACCCCGGCGACCGGCTCGGGCCGGCGCCTCTCGGGGATCCGGCCCGTGCTCGCGGCCGCCGCGGCGAGCGCGCCGATCAGCTCGGCGTCCGCCTCCGGTCCCGGCCGGCCCGCCTCGCGCGGCCGGTCCACGGCCGTGCCGCCGGCGGCCCAGGCCCCGTGCTGCTCCAGCGTCGCCGCGTCCATGCCGGCCACGGCGGCCTCCCCCATGACGGAGAAGCCGGTCGGTACGGAGGACAGGTCCAGCGGGCAGTTCTCGTCGCCGCCGGCGCCCGGAAGAGGCGTTTCGGCACCCCGCCGGGCCTCGGCGGGGCCGGCGTCCGCGGCCGGACGGGCCGCGTCGTCCACGGCCACGGCCGCGGGCGTGCCGGTGCGGCCCTCCACCGAGGCCGCCACGGCGTCGGCCGTGAGGACCAGCCCGGTCGCCCCGGTGCAGGAGACGGCCACGTCGGCACGTGTCAGCTCGGCCGGCACCGCGTCCATCGGTACCGCGCGGGCCAGCACGTCCGTGTCGTCGCCCTCGGACAGGATCCGCGCGAGCCGCTCGGCCCGCTCGAAGGTGCGGTTGGCGACCACGATCTCGGCGACCCCGGCACGGGCCAGCGTGGCGGCGGCCAGCGACGACATCGAGCCGGCGCCGATGACCAGCGCCTTCTTGCCCCGTGCCCAGGTCTGGACGTCGGCGCCCGCGGCGAGCTGCTCCAGGCCGAAGGTGACCAGGGACTGCCCGGCGCGGTCGATGCCGGTCTCGGAGTGGGCGCGCTTGCCGACCCGGAGCGCCTGCTGGAACAGGTCGTTCAGGAGCCGGCCGGCGGTGTGCAGGTCCTGGGCGCGGGCCAGGCAGTCCTTTATCTGGCCGAGGATCTGGCCCTCGCCGACCACCATCGAGTCGAGCCCACAGGCCACCGAGAACAGGTGGTGGACGGCCCGGTCCTCGTAGTGCACGTAAAGATAAGGAGTGAGCTCGTCCAGGCCGACCCCGCTGTGCTGGGCGAGCAGCGTGGACAGCTCGGCGACACCGGCGTGGAACTTGTCCACGTCGGCGTAGAGCTCGATGCGGTTGCAGGTGGCCAGGAGCGCGGCCTCGGCGGCCGGTTCGGCGGCGACGGTGTCCTGCAGCAGCTTGGACTGCGCGTCCGCGTTCAGCGAGGCGCGCTCCAGGACGCTGACGGGGGCACTGCGGTGACTCAGTCCGACGACGAGGAGACTCATGCCGGCATCACGGCGGGCACGTCCCCGTCGGGTCCCTGGTCGGCGGAGGGCTGCTTGCGGGCGGCGACGGGCGGTACGGCACCGGCGTCGGCCGCGGCCTCCTCACCGGCCTTGCGCTGCTCGTGGAAGGCGAGGATCTGCAGCTCGATGGAGAGGTCGACCTTGCGCACGTCGACGCCCTCGGGGACGTTCAGCACGGTCGGCGCGAAGTTCAGGATGGAGGTGACGCCGGCGGCCACGAGCCGGTCGCAGACCTGCTGGGCGGCACCGGCGGGGGTCGCGATCACACCGATCGAGACGCCGTCCTCCCGGATGATCTTCTCCAGCTCGTCGGTGTGCTGCACGGGGATGCCCGCGACGGGCTTTCCGGCCATCTGCGGGTCGGCGTCGATGAGCGCGGCGACGCGGAAGCCGCGGGAGGCGAACCCGCCGTAGTTGGCGAGCGCGGCGCCGAGGTTTCCGATGCCGACGATCACGACCGGCCAGTCCTGGGTGAGCCCCAGTTCGCGCGAGATCTGGTAGACGAGATACTCGACGTCGTAGCCGACGCCCCGGGTCCCGTAGGAGCCGAGGTAGGAGAAGTCCTTGCGCAGCTTCGCGGAGTTGACTCCCGCCGCGGCCGCCAGCTCCTCGGAAGAGACCGTGGGGACCGAGCGCTCCGACAGTGCGGTGAGGGCTCGGAGGTACAGCGGAAGCCGGGCGACGGTGGCCTCGGGAATCCCTCGGCTGCGGGTCGCCGGTCGGTGTGTTCGGCCAGTTGCCACGGTGCTCCTGCGGGTAGAGCGGGGCTGTAGGCGGTCATACGTCCCTACATGACCGCCCCGTCGCATGCAGGCTATGTCTTTGTGAACGCGTGCACAAAGATGGTGTCCGATTTGCCCGGCCAACGTGACCGGGGTCACGCGCCTCCGGCGCCCGGACCGGGAACCGGCGCACACGCGCCCGCGTTCCTCTCCCATCGGGGGCAAAGCCGCTCACGCTCCTCACGATCAACGCCCCCGAGACCATGTCGCCATCGATCCTAAGCGACCATCCGGACTACTTGTACTGCTCGGTCAGTGCCCTGCGCAGGCGCTCCTCGTTCACACGCCAGAAGGTGTGCTGCCTGCCGTCGACCAGGACGACCGGGATCTGCTCCCAGTACTGGTCGTGGAGCCGGCGGTCCTCGGTGATGTCCTTCCCCTCCCAGGGGACGCCGAGCTCGGCGCACACCTTCTCGACGACGAGCTGTGCGTCATCACACAGATGACAGCCGGGTTTGCGGATGAGGGTGACGAGATGGTTCTCGGAGTGCGCAGGGGATGGCGGGTGCTCGGTGGTCTCGTGGGCCCCGGGCGCCTGCGGGGCCCTGCGGCGGAAGAGGGGACTCATGACCGCCATTCTCGCGCGGACCCGGCCGGCCGGAGCCCCTCCACCGGCGAGCCGGCCCCCCGCGCGGCCGACGGCCCGGCGCGCCCGCAGGCCCGGCCCTTCGGCGACCCCGTCACCCGGAGTTCACGGCTCCCCGGCTTCTCGGTTCCGAAGCCTCCGAACAAACTGGCTATGCTCACGGACATGGCCGCTCTCGGATGGCTCACCCCCCGCAGGCGCTCCGCCACGGCGCGGAGCGTGTTGGCAGGCGAGGCCTCGGCGGAGGCCGCCCGCAAGTCCGCCCAGGACCTTCCCGGCGCCGCCCCGGGCGAGGAACCCGAGTTCCCCGTCCACGGCGACGACCGCGCCGCCGCCTTCTTCGACCTCGACAACACCGTGATGCAGGGCGCCGCCCTCTTCCACTTCGGCCGGGGCCTGTACAAGCGGAAGTTCTTCGAGACCCGCGACCTCGCCCGGTTCGCCTGGCAGCAGGCGTGGTTCCGGCTCGCGGGCATCGAAGACCCGGAGCACATGCAGGACGCCCGCGACTCGGCGCTGTCCATCGTCAAGGGCCACCGCGTCTCCGAGCTGAAGTCGATCGGCGAGGAGATCTACGACGAGTACATGGCCGAGCGGATCTGGCCGGGCACCCGGGCACTCGCCCAGGCCCACCTCGACGCCGGCCAGAAGGTCTGGCTGGTCACGGCCGCCCCGGTGGAGATCGCCCAGGTGATCGCCCGCCGCCTGGGCCTGACCGGCGCGCTCGGCACGGTCGCCGAGTCGATCGGCGGCGTCTACACGGGCAAGCTGGTCGGCGAGCCGCTGCACGGCCCGGCCAAGGCCGAGGCGGTACGGGCGCTGGCGGCCGCCGAGGGCCTGGACCTGTCGCGCTGCGCCGCCTACAGCGACTCCCACAACGACATCCCGATGCTCTCGCTGGTCGGCCATCCGTACGCGATCAATCCCGACGCCAAACTGCGCAAGCACGCCCGCGAGCTGGACTGGCGGCTGCGCGACTACCGCACCGGCCGCAAGGCGGCCAAGGTCGGCATCCCGGCCGCGGCGGGCGTCGGCGCGGTGGCGGGCGGCACCGCGGCGGCCATCGCGCTGCACCGCCGCCGCCGCTGATCCCGGCCGGCGACACCGGCGGCGTGCCACGCCGCCCGTCGGCCCGGCCTACCCCCGAGGGGCCTTCTTCAGTCCCCTCCTTTCACATCGGGCGCAACACGCACTGTAGTCACCACGAACCCGAACCGTTCCAGTCGTCAAGCGATCAATCTGCAGCATCCGAACGGGCGCCAATCGGCTAGGGAAGCGACGTAATCGATGATTTGAGCAACTGGGCGTAGCAGAGCCTGCACGAAGCGTTATTCTCCTCAGACGCAATCCGGTACCCCACCTTCGCTACGACGGGTGAACGGTTCCGTACTGCACGTGATGGAAGCTCTGCCTCTGGGAGTCCCGTGTACCCACACGTCGGGGTTGACGCCTCGGGCCTGGCTACGCTGCGCGCAACGGTCAAATCAGCCCAAGACCTGTTGCGCGGCTTCGTCCCCACCGCGTACGCCGTCCCCGCCCTCGCCGCGGCCACCGCCCCCGTCGGCCCGTGCTACGCACTGGCCGAGGGCAGCGCCGCCGTCGGCAGACGCGCGCGGTCGTCCTCGTCCGGGGCCGCCGCCGCCCACCGCCGCCCCGCCGCGGACAGCGACAGCGCCCGCATGATGGACCTGGTCGAGCGGGCCCAGGCCGGCGAGGCCGACGCGTTCGGGCGGCTCTACGACCAGTACAGCGACACCGTCTACCGCTACATCTACTACCGCGTGGGCGGCAAGGCGACCGCCGAGGACCTGACCAGCGAGACCTTCCTGCGGGCCCTCAGGCGCATCGGCACCTTCACCTGGCAGGGCCGCGACTTCGGCGCCTGGCTCGTGACCATCGCCCGCAACCTCGTCGCCGACCACTTCAAGTCCAGCCGCTTCCGGCTGGAGGTCACCACCGGCGAGATGCTCGACGCCAACGAGGTCGAGCGCTCCCCCGAGGACTCCGTCCTCGAATCCCTCTCCAACGCCGCCCTGCTCGACGCCGTGCGGCGGCTCAACCCGCAGCAGCAGGAGTGCGTCACCCTCCGCTTCCTCCAGGGCCTCTCGGTCGCCGAGACCGCCCGCGTCATGGGCAAGAACGAGGGCGCCATCAAGACCCTCCAGTACCGGGCCGTCCGCACCCTCGCCCGGCTGCTGCCGGACGACGCCCGCTGAATCCCCGGCGCCCCGAGGCGCCACCACCCTCCGCATCCCCCAAGTCACCGTCCGTCAAAGTCGGTTGAGCCCGCGGTCCGGTCATCCGTCGTCCGTAACCCAAGTGCCGCGCCGCTCGTTGTGCGGGATGCAGGCTCCCTGTGGTCACTCCCCGACCGGCTCCGACCGTGCGTTCGCGTGGTTCCGCCCGGGGCGTGCAACCCTCAGGACCCCCTGGGGAGTCGACCGTCATGACGAGAGGAGGTGCCGCCAGTGATCGCGAACGTATCGGCGCACCGGCGGGCGAACGCCTTCGCCCAGGCTCTGGAGGAGCAGTCCGATCCCGGGGCGGCGGCCGAGCAGTCCGAAGGACCGGCATCCGCCGGGGCCGTCGCGGAACAGACCGAGCAGGGACGTCTGCTGTCCCTCGCCGCCGGTCTGGAGACGCTGCCCCGGCCGGAACTGGATCCCGAGGTCAAGGTCGTCCAGCGGGCCCAGCTGGTGGCCGCGTTCGAGGCCATGATGCAGGAGGGCACCACGGGCGGCGGGGCGACGGACCCTTCGGTGCCCGAGCAGCGCCGGGCCCGTGGCGCCCATCGGGCGACCCCGCTGGGAAAATTCCGGCCGCGCTCACGGCTGGCCAAGGGCCTCACCGCGGGCGGACTGGGCGTGACTGTCGCCGCCGGAGCCTTCGGCGGAGTCGCCGCTGCCAGTTCGGACGCGCTGCCCGGTGACTCGCTCTACGGCCTCAAGCGCGGCATAGAGGACTTCCGGCTCGGACTCGCCGACGGCGACGACGAACGCGGCCGGGCCTACCTCGACCTGGCGTCCACCCGGTTGAACGAGGCCCGGCGCCTCATGGAACGCGACCGCGGCGGCCCCCTCGACCACGAGTCCCTCGGCGAGGTCCGCCGCGCCCTGTCCGGCATGCGGCACGACGCGTCCGAGGGCCACCGCCTGCTCAGCGCCGCCTACGCCCACGACCCCGACTCCCTCGCCCCCATGCAGGCGCTCTCCGCCTTCTCCCGCTCGCACCGGGAGACCTGGGGCGCCCTGCGCGAACGGCTGCCCGTGCAGCTCGGGGACGTCAGCGAAGAGGTGTCGTCGGTCTTCGACGCCATAGAGGACGACGTCGCCCCGCTGCAGTCCCTGCTGCCGAAGCCACCGGCCCAGGACGGCGCACCCGGCGACGACCGACGGAGCGGTTCCGGCCCGACGACGACCGGCGCACCCTCCACCGGGCGCGCCGCCTCCCCCGGCACCGGCAGCAGCGGCCCGTCCGAGAGCGCCCGCACCGGCAGCGGCGGGCCCAGCCAGCCGGCCGCCTCCCACAGCGCCGGCGACGGCCTGATCGGCGGCGGCACCGGCGGCCTGATCGACCCGCCGAAGGCCGGCGGCAGCGCCTCCCCGTCCCCCGGCGACGACACACCACCCCCGGAACCGGACGTCACCCTCCCGCCCCTCCTCCCCGGCCTGCTGCCCGGCCTGGGGATCCACGGCGAGGACGCGGACTGACACGGTGGGGTGCCCCGCTCGCCCGGGGCACCCCACCGTCGTACGCGGCACGCCCTCAGAAGAACACCGACCGCCGCTGCACCAACAACTTGTAGAGCGTGTGCTGGATCTGCTCCCTCACCTGGTCCGTCAGGTTGAACATCAGCATCGGGTCCTCGGCCGCCTCCGGCGGATGACCGTCCGTGGGGATCGGCTCCCCGAACTGGATCGTCCACTTCGTCGGCAACGGCACCGCGCCCAGCGGACCGAGCCACGGAAACGTCGGCGTCAACGGGAAGTAGGGGAAACCCAGCAGTCGCGCCAGGGTCTTCGCGTTCCCGATCATCGGGTAGATCTCCTCCGCCCCGACGATCGAGCACGGAATGATCGGTGCCCCCTGCCGCAGGGCCGTCGACACGAAGCCGCCGCGTCCGAAGCGCTGCAGCTTGTAGCGCTCGCTGAACGGCTTGCCGATGCCCTTGAACCCCTCCGGCATCACCCCGACCAGCTCCCCCTGGGCCAGCAGCCGTTCCGCGTCCTCCGCACACGCCAGCGTGTGGCCGAGCTTGCGGGCCAGCTCGTTGACCACCGGCAGCACGAACACCAGGTCCGCCGCCAGCAGCCTCAGGTGGCGGTCGGCCGGATGGTGGTCGTGCACGGCGACCTGCATCATCAGGCCGTCCAGCGGCAGCGTCCCGGAGTGGTTGGCGACGATCAGCGCACCGCCCTGGGCCGGGATGTTCTCCACACCCTTCACGTCGACCCGGAAGTACTTCTCGTACACCGGACGCAGCAGCGACATCAGCACCTGGTCGGTGAGTTCGGCGTCGTAGCCGAAGTCGTCGACCTCGTAGTCGCCGGTGAGACGGCGCCGCAGGAAGGCCAGACCGGCCGCGACACGCCGCTCGAGGCCGCCGTCGGCGTCCGGTGTCCGCGCCTCACCGCGGGCCCCCGGCGCCCCGCCGTCCCCGGGACCGCCGTCCCGGTCCGCCCCGGGGACGGGCAACGGCTGCACCTCGCGCACCGGCACGGGCTCCGCCGCGCCGCCCTTGCGCCGGTTCCCCCCACCCCGGCGCCGCGCCGGGCGCTGTCCCGCGCTCCCGCCGCTCCCCCGGGACCGGTCGTCGTCGAACGGAATGACCTTGGCGTCCGCCATCGTTGTCGCGCTCCTCAGTTGGCGCTCTGCGTCGGGAGGTGGCCGCTGCCCCGCAGGGAAAGCTCCGCGATCCGGTCGACGGCCCCCGCGAGGGCCTGGGGCGGCAGCAGCCCCGGACCGCGGCCGCGCACGAAGTCCGCGAACGTCTCGGCCGTCGTGTGCGCCGGCCTGAAACCCAGGGTCTCGCGCATCTGCGTGGTGTCCACGACCCGCCCGTGGGTGAGCAGCCGGATCTGCTCCGGGGAGAAGTCCGTCATCCCCAGCGTACGCACGAGGGAGCCCGCCCAGGTGACCGCGGGCAGCAGCAGCGGCACCGTGGGGCGCCCCAGCCGACGCGAGCACTGGGAGAGCAGCAGGACGCCGTCACCGGCGATGTTGAACGTGCCGCTGTTCAGGGTGCCGCGGCGCGGCTCGTGCGAGGCGATCCGCAGCACCTCGATCACATCGTCCTCGTGCACGAACTGCAACCGCGGGTCGTAGCCGAACACCGTCGGCAGCACCGGCAGCCCGAAGTACGACGCGAGGGGCGTGCCCGCGCTCCGGCCCAGGATGTTGGCGAACCGCAGCACGCACACCGCGACGTCCGGCCGCCGGCGCGCGAAGCCCCGCACGTACCCCTCGACCTCCACGGCGTCCTTGGCGAAACCGCCGCTGGGCAGCGACTTGGGCGCGGTGGTCTCGGTGCAGACGGCCGGGTCGCGGGGCGCGGAACCGTAGACGTTGGTACTGGACTTGACCACGAGCCGCTTCACGGCCGGCGACTTCTGGCAGGCGCCGAGCAGCTGCATCGTGCCGATGACGTTGGTCTCCTTGACCGACGTGCGGCTGCCGCTGCCCAGCGGGGTGCCCGTGACGTCCAGGTGGACGACCGTGTCGGCGCCCGTCTCGGCCAGCACCCGCCCGATGGCCGACTGCCGGATGTCGGCCCGGACGAAGTCGGCGCCGCCCAGGTGGTGCTCCGGCGCGACGGCGTCCACGGCCACGACCCGCTCCACGTCGGGATCGCGCTGGATCCGCCGGACGAACCGGCCTCCCAGCTGACGGGCCGCTCCGGTCACGAGCACGACCTTGCCCAAGATCAGCGCCTTCCTTCCGCCCTCGTCCGTACCCTGCCGCGTTCCCCGCCTGCGGGCCAACTTAGCCGGTCGGCGTCGCGCTGTGATGACCGCCGGATGCGGCATGTGACGGAAATTCACACGCGTCGCGGACCCGACGGCCCCGGGGACACGACTGTGGCCCCCCACCGGATGCGGTGGGGGGCCACAGGACACGCTGACGGCGCAGCGTCGCTTACTTCTTGTTGCGACGCTGAACGCGCGTGCGCTTGAGCAGCTTGCGGTGCTTCTTCTTGGCCATCCGCTTGCGCCGCTTCTTGATAACAGAGCCCACGACTACCCTCGCTCACTTCTCATCACTCGGTTGTTTGGGCGCCATGGGCCCACACGACCTACGAGGGGCTAGCCTACCCGCCCGAGCGCTGAGGTCGTAATCGAGGTGGCCGGGGACCCGGGAGGCCGGGAGGGACCCGTGGAACCCCACGGGCCCCTCCCGGCCCGCCCTCAGACCGTTTCCACCCCCACGTAGCTCTCGCGGAGGTACTCGTGAACCGCTTGCTCCGGGACACGGAACGACCGTCCCACCCGGATCGCGGGCAGATGACCGCTGTGCACCAACCGGTACACGGTCATCTTGGACACGCGCATCACCGAGGCGACCTCCGCCACGGTAAGGAACTGAACCTCGTTCAGAGGCCTTTCGCCAGCTGCAGCCATGACACACCTGAACCTTCCGCACTCGACGGCCACCGGCTTCCCCTTCCGGTGACTCTTCGTCGCTGCGTGCTCACTCCCCAATGTAGGTGCGGGTGATGCGAATGGGGAAGAGGTGCATCCATCGGCGTCCTACTGGGACAGACACGCCCGATTGAGTACGTAGCGGGTGAGCGGCCGGTAGTACTCGGGCCGCACACCGTCATCAAGCGGAACGGCGACGGACACCAGCCCCTCGGCCTCCCCCACGAAGAGCGCGGGATCGTTCACATCGCCCGGCCCGATGGCCTCGAACCCCAGCTGACCTGCTCCGCAGACCCATCCGTGGTCCCCGATCACCAGCTCGGGGAGCGGTCCGCCGGCCTCGGCCGCCACGGCCAGCGCGGTCCGAACCGGGAGCGGCGAGTGCGTGTGTGCGCCGGGCTCACGACCGGGGCGTTCCGCGCCGTCCTCCCGCACCAGCGCGACTCCCCGGACGTACTCGAGGCTGTGGGTACGTAGACCGAACCGGGTCGTTATGTCGACACGGTGACCCTGCGCCGGGGTGAGGACAGCACATCCCGCCGCCGACAGAGCGTCGGCCAGGGCGACGTAGAAACCGAGCAGCCGATGCGGGTGCCCGGTGCCCAGGAGGACCGGAGCCCGACGCTCGGCCGCCGCGGCGAGGCGCCCGGCGAAGGCGTCCAGAGCGCTCAGCGTCCGCTCGGGATCGATCACATCCTGGCCCGAAGCATGCCGCGGGTCGGCCGAAACACCACACCTGCGCGCCATCAGCCCGAGCAGGTCCCGCTGCCCCCAGTCGCCCTCCGGGTCGATCCCGATCAGCACGCGCGGATCCCGGGCGGCGAACAACCGGTAACTCCGCAGACTCGCCTCCCGCGAAGTGGCCACGACCCCGGCGAGACGAACATCCAGAAGATGAGCCCGAAGAGCTCCACGGCTCAGCACCCCGACGATCCTGCCGGACCCGCCCGCCCCGGAAGCCCGGATCCCCGAAATGTCCCCACGGACGGCGTAACCCCCACCGCCCGCCACCCCAGCCGCGGGCCGTACGGGCCGGCACAGCCGCGGACGGCCGTGCCTCCCCCAGTGTCCGAACGGCCTGGGAGGTACCCCCAGAGGCGGCACGGGTGGGCAGTGGGGGGCACCCCGGCAGCGCCGGGCCACACCCCCGGCCGGCACCCACGCCGAGCACCCCACGAGCGCCGGCCGGCTCACCCGCCCCGCACGCCGGAACCCACCGTCACGCCAACAACCCCCGCAACGGAAACACCGCACGCCGAGCCGCCACCACCGCCTGGTCCAACCGGTCCGCGGGGTCGTACCCCGCCTCCCAGGACGCCCACGACACCGGCCACCGCCCATCAGTCATCCGCATCGGACCCAACTGCCGTGTCCGTGCGAACACCTCCTGCCGCCACCCCTCCGGAATCACCGTCTCCGGCTCCACCGGCCGCCCCGCCGCGATCCCCACCAGATGCGTCCACGACCGCGGCACCACGTCCACCACGGCGTACCCCCCGCCCCCCAGAGCCACCCACCGCCCCCCGGCGTACTCGTGCGCGAGGTCGTGACACGCCACCTGCACCGCCCGCTGCGCGTCCAGGGACACCGCCAGGTGCGCCAGCGGATCCTCGAAGTGCGTGTCGGCCCCGTGCTGCGTCACCAGCACCTGCGGCCGGAAGTCCGCGATCAGCTCCGGCACCACCGCGTGGAACGCCCGCACCCACCCGGCGTCCCCGGTCCCCGCCGGCAGCGCGACGTTCACGGCCGACCCCTCCGCACAGTCGGCCCCGGTCTCCTCCGGCCACCCCGTCTGCGGGAACAGCGACCGCGGATGCTCGTGCAGCGAGATCGTCAGGACCCGCGGATCCTCCCAGAACGCCGCCTGCACCCCGTCCCCGTGATGCACGTCCACGTCCACGTACGCGACCCGCTCGGCCCCCAGCTCCAGCAGCCGCGCGATCGCCAGCGCCGCGTCGTTGTAGACGCAGAAGCCGGACGCCGCCCCCGGCATCGCGTGGTGCAGCCCGCCCGCGAAGTTCACCGCGTGCAGCGCGTCCCCGCGCCACACCGCCTCCGCCGCGCCCACCGACTGCCCGGCGATCAGCGCGGACACCTCGTGCATCCCCGCGAAGGCCGGATCGTCGACCGTCCCGAGCCCGTACGACGCGTCCGCCGACCCCGGATCCGCCGAGGCCGCCTTCACGGCGTCGATGTAGTCCTCCCGGTGGACGAGCCTCAGCGTCGACTCCCCGGCCGCCTTCGCCGCGACGACCTCCACCTCCCGGTCGAGCCCCAGGGCACCGACCAGTCCCCGCGTCAGGGCGAGCCGGACCGGGTCCATCGGATGCCCCGGACCGAAGTCATAGCCCGTTACTGCCTCGTCCCACATCAGCTGTGCGCGGCCGCTCATGCCCGCCACCGTATCGGTCCGACCGAGCCTCGAACGACCTGGCGTACACCACCGTCACCAGCACCAACACCATCGGCACGAGCATGGCACCGCGGTAGCTCCAGGCATCCCCGAGCGCACCCACCAGCGGCGAACCGACCAGGAAACCGACGTAGTTGAAGACGTTGAGCCGCGCCACCGCCGCATCGGACGCCCCGGGGAACAGGCGCCCCGCCGCCGCGAACGTCTGCGGCACCAGCACACACAGCCCCAGCCCCAGCAGCGTGAACCCGAGCATCCCGAACCACGCCCCCGGCGCCACGGCCACCACCACGAACCCACCCGCCGCGACGACCGCCCCGCCCCGCACCACCGCGACGGCCCCCAGCCGCCGCACCCCGAAGTCCCCGACGGCCCGCCCCACCAGCGTCGTCACCATGTACACGTTGTACGGAACGGTCGCCAGCTGCTCCGAACTCCCCAGCACGTCCTGGAGGTACTTCGCGCTCCAGTTGGAGACCGTCGAGTCCCCGATGTACGCGAACGTCATCACCAGACACAGCGGCAACAGCGCCGTGAAGCCGACGCCCGCACCCCCGCTCCCGTCCGTCCGCGCCCCCGCCCCGGAACCCGCCCGCTCCCCGTCGACGTACCACCGGCTCCCCACCAGCGCGGCCGGCAACAGCACCGCAACGGCCGGGAGGTACGACACCCACAGCGCCAGCTCCCCGTGCGCCCCCACCCACGCCAGCGAGGCCCCCAGGATCCCGCCCAGACTGTAGGCCGCGTGGAACCCGAGCATGATGCTGCGCCCGTACGCCCGCTGCAGGCTCACCCCGAGCATGTTCATCGAGGCGTCCAGCGCCCCCACCGCCAGCCCGAACACCGCCAGCGCCGCGGCCAGCTCCGCCACCCGGTCCCCCGCGCCGGCGCCCAGCAGCGACAGCAGCACCACGGGCTGGGACCAGCGCAGCACCCGACTGGGCCGTACCCGCCGCACCAGTCGCTCCGTCGCCACGCTCCCCGCACCGGCGAGGACCGGCACGGCGGCCAGGAAGACCGGCAGCAGCGCGTCGGAGACGCCGTACCGGTCCTGGATGGCAGGGATGCGCGTCACGAGCAGAGCGAAGGCGACGCCCTGCGCGAAGAAGCCGAACGCCAAGGAGGCCCTGCCGCGCCGCAGCACATCTGTCATGGCGGCGAGCGTAGGGCCCCGGCTTACCGGTGGGTAGATCCCGCCAAAGATGAATTCTCCTCACCTTCGCGGAGCTCGACGGGGGCGGGACGGAGAACCGGGCCGGAATCGGACCCGGCGGCCGCGGCGACGGCGGCACCGAGCATGTGCGCCATCGGCCCGGCGCCCAGCGCCCCGCTGACCCCGAAGGCCAGCACCATCGTGGCGACCATGACGACCGTCCCGAGCCAGACCATCGTGTCGACGGGGATCGTGTAGGCGCCGACGGCCCGTACCGCGCACTCGGCGACGAACGCCGTGCCCCACACCCCGGTGAACCTGAGTTCCGCCCGCCGGAACGCCGGTGACTCCCGACGCAGCCTTTCCCAGGCGGCCTCGCGCCGGGCGTCCCCCTTGATCAGGAACGGCTTGAGGTTGGCGGTCATCATGGGCCGCCCCGTCACCACGGACGCCAGCAGCACGATGCCGACCACGCTGCTGATCGCGCTGTCCTTCAGGAGCAGCAAACGGGCGTCCCCGGTACCGAAGCTGAGCAGCAGCCCGGCGAGGCTCACCAGGAGGATGAGCACGGGCAGCCCGTTCACCTCGCGGCGCCTGAGCAGCCCCCACCCGGTCCGCAGCACCGGCACGACACTGCTCCAGCCGAGCGCCGCGACGGAGCTCATCCCGAACGCGCCCTTCAGGAGGTAGTACGACCCGACCGGTACTCCCACGTCCAGGAGGAGGGAGACGAAGGTACGACGCTTGCCCTGCCGCTGGATGCCCGTGCCCGTGTTCGTCGTCATGCACACAGCTTCGCGGACGGGCCCGGTCCCCCAGTAGAAACAACCGTCCGGAGCTACGCATGACAAATGTCAGCACGGCTCCGCTGCCCCGGGTCATACGAGCAGGTCAGCCAACTCCCCCATGTCACCGAAGAGTCGGGTGGCCCCGGCGAGCTTCGCGGCGGGCGTCATCCCGGTGAACCCGTACACGTCCATCCCGGCCGCGACGGCCGCCTGCACACCGAGCGCGCTGTCCTCGATCACCACGCACCGCTCCGGCGCGACACCCATCCGCTCGGCCGCGTGCAGGAAGAGGTCGGGCGCCGGCTTCCCCCGGCCCACATCCTCGGAACTGAAGATCCGCGCGTCGTCGAACCACCGGTCCAGTCCGGTCTTCCGGTGCCCCACCCGGATCCGCCGATGACTCCCGGACGAGGCAACGCAGTACGGCACCTCGTCCGCGGCGAGCTTCTCCAGCACACCGACGATCCCGGGGACGGGCTCCAGGTCCTGCTCGAAGGCGGCGAACACCCGGCCGTGGAAGACGTCGTCGAAGTCCTCCGGCAGCCGTCGGCCGGTCCGCTCCAGGACGAGGTCGTGGATCCGGTGCATCGCGGACCCCATGTAGTCCCGCAAGGACTCCTCGTACGTCGTCGGGTGGCCCAGCTCGGTCAGATGGGCGGCCAGCAGCCGATTGGAAATCGGCTCACTGTCGACGAGGACACCGTCGTTGTCGAAGACAACCAGTTCGTAGCGCATAGGAAGACCCTAAATGCAGAAAACCCCGCACCGTGAGGTGCGGGGTTCTCCCAATGATTGTTCGGCGGCGTCCTACTCTCCCACAGGGTCCCCCCTGCAGTACCATCGGCGCTGTA
>NZ_JBVHWR010000028.1:0-20847 GCF_055564355.1 Streptomyces sp. NPDC029152
AAGGGCCAGATCTTCGTCAAGGGCGAGGTCATCAAGACCGTGCCCGAGTCCAAGATCGTGGAGACCCTCATCGAGGAGGCCATGAAGATCGCCGAGCAGATGGAGAAGGACGGCGTGACCTCCGGCGAGCCGTCGGTCTCCGTCGCGGGCTGAGGCTCCGCGCCCGTCACCTCCCGGCGCCGGGCCGGTGCGTTCCGGCCCGCCCGGCGTCCGAGGACGAGACGAGCCGGGGCCGGAGCGGGGTCCGGGGCGCCGTCCCCTGGACGTCCGCTCACCCGGCCCGCGCCGGCGAGCACGCGGCGACAGCAGGCGGGGCGACGCCGTTCGGCATCCGCGGGTACAGTGCGGAGATCAGCAGATCTTAGGGTGAGGCCCCGCACGTGTTGACGCAGACCACCTCCCGCGTGCTCGAACCGAGCGACCTGGACGCCGCGCTCGCCGTCCTCGACCGCGAGCCGGTCGCCAACGCCTTCGTGACCGCCCGGGTGCAGATCGCGGGCCTCGACCCGTGGCGCCTCGGCGGCGAGATGTGGGGCTGGTACGAGGACGGCATGCTGACGTCCCTGTGCTACGCGGGCGCCAACCTCGTCCCCATCTGCGCCACCCCCCGCGCCGTCCGCGCCTTCGCCGACCGCGCCCGTCGGGCCGGCCGCCGCTGCTCCTCCATCGTCGGCCCCGCCGAGTCCACCGCCCAGCTCTGGCGGCTCCTCGAACCCGGCTGGGGCCCGGCCCGCGAAGTCCGCGGCCGGCAGCCCCTCATGGTCACCGACCGCATGTCCGCCGACGTCGCCCCCGACCCCCGCGTCCGCCGCGTCCGCAAGGACGAGATGGAGCGGATCATGCCGGCCTGCGTGGCGATGTTCACCGAGGAGGTCGGCATCTCCCCGCTGGCCGGCGACGGCGGTCTGCTCTACCAGGCCCGGGTCGCCGAACTCGTCGGCTCCGGCCGGTCCTTCGCCCGTTTCGACAGCGACGGCCGGGTCGTCTTCAAGGCCGAGATCGGCGCCGCCACCGACCGCGCCTGCCAGATCCAGGGCGTGTGGGTGGCCCCCGACTACCGGGGACGGGGACTCGCCGCCCCGGGCATGGCGGCCGTCCTGCGCTACGCCCTGGCCGACGTGGCCCCGGTGGTGAGCCTGTACGTGAACGACTTCAACACGGCGGCCCGGCGGACCTACCACAGGGTGGGCTTCCGGGAGGTCGGCTCCTTCATGAGCGTGCTGTTCTGACCCCTGCCGATCGCCCCCGGCACACAGCCGCGTCACCCCTGTAGGCTCCCCGCCATGGACCTCGTCATCGGCCCCCTGGACCTGTCAGCCCACGTCGACGAGGCCCTTGCCGTCCAAGCCGCCGCCTTCGGACTCGGCCCCGACGAGGTGGCCGTCCGCCGCCAGATCGTCCAGCGCCACATGACCTACCCCGGCGCCCGCGCCCTCGGCGCCACCACCCCCGAGGGGGAGCTCGTCGGCTTCGTCTACGGCATGCCCAACGACCGCACCCACTGGTGGTCCACCGTCGTCGAGCCCTACCTCCGCGCCCAGCACAACGACGCCTGGCTCGACGACTCCTTCGTCATCACCGAACTCCACGTCCACCCGGCCCACCAGAACCGCGGGGCGGGCCGCTCACTGATCACCACGATCACCGACACCGCCGCCGAACCCCGCTCGATCCTCTCCGCGATCGACACCGAGAGCCCCGCCCGCGGCCTCTACCGCTCCCTCGGCTACACCGACCTCGCCCGCCAGGTCCTGTTCCCCAGCGCGCCCCGCCCGTACGCCGTGATGGGCGCACACCTTCCGCTGCGCAGGCCATAACCGATTTCCACCGCACCGGACCACCCGGCTAACCTCCTAGCACCACCCTTACGCAGCAGGAGACACGAGAACCATGGCCAACGCACCGGTCCAGCGCATGTCGAAGTTGATGGCGAAGACGCTGCGCGACGACCCGGCGGACGCCGAGGTCCTCAGCCACAAGCTGCTGGTCCGCGCCGGGTACGTGCGCCGCACCGCCGCCGGCCTGTGGAGCTGGCTGCCGCTCGGCAAGAAGGTCCTCGGCAACATCGAGCGCATCGTCCGCGAGGAGATGGACGCCATCGGCGCCCAGGAGGTGCAGCTCCCCGCCCTGCTGCCGCGCGAGCCCTACGAGGCCACCGGCCGCTGGGAGGAGTACGGCCCCGAGCTGTTCCGCCTCCAGGACCGCAAGGGCGCCGACTACCTCCTCGGCCCCACCCACGAGGAGATCTTCACGCTGCTGGTGAAGGACCAGGCGTCCTCCTACAAGGACCTGCCGGTCATCCTCTACCAGATCCAGAACAAGTACCGCGACGAGGCCCGTCCCCGGGCCGGCATCCTGCGCGGCCGCGAGTTCCTGATGAAGGACTCCTACTCCTTCGACGTCGCCGACGAGGGCCTCGCCGAGTCCTACGCCCTGCACCGCGCCGCCTACCAGCGCATCTTCGAGCGCCTGGGCCTCGACTACCGCATCTGCGCGGCCACCGCCGGCGCGATGGGCGGCTCGAAGTCCGAGGAGTTCCTCGCGCCCGCCGAGGCCGGCGAGGACACCTTCGCGGACTGCCCGAACTGCGACTTCGCCGCCAACACCGAGGCGATCACCTACGCGCTGGAGCCGGTGGACGCGTCGGACGTGCCCGCCGCCGAGGACATCCCCACCCCGGACACCCCGACCATCGAGACCCTCGCCGCCTCCCTCGGCGTCCCGGCCTCCGCCACTCTGAAGAACCTGCTCGTCAAGGTGGACGGCGAGATCGTCGCCGTGGGCGTGCCCGGCGACCGCGAGGTTGACATGGACAAGGTCGAGGCCCACTTCGCCCCGGCCGCCGTCGAACTGGTCACCGCCGAGGACTTCGTCGGCCGCCCCGACCTGGTCCGCGGCTACGTCGGCCCGCAGGGCTTCGGCGACAAGCTGAAGTACATCGCCGACCCGCGCGTCGCGCCGGGCACGGCGTGGATCACGGGCGCCAACAAGGAGCACACCCACGCCAGGAACGTCGTCGCCGGCCGTGACTTCGAGGTCGACGAGTACGTCGACGTCGTCGTGGTCCGGGACGGCGACCCCTGCCCGAAGTGCGGCACCGGCCTCAAGCTGGACCGCGCCATCGAGATCGGTCACATCTTCCAGCTCGGCCGCAAGTACACCGACGCCCTCAAGCTCGACGTCCTCGGCCAGAACGGCAAGCCGGCCCGCGTCACCATGGGCTCCTACGGCATCGGCGTCTCCCGCGCCGTCGCCGCCCTCGCCGAGCAGCACGCCGACGAGAAGGGCCTCGTCTGGTCCAAGGAGGTCGCCCCGGCAGACGTCCACGTCGTCGCCGCCGGCAAGGCCCTGCAGACCGAGCTGGCGCTGGAGGTCTCCGACAAGCTGGCCGCCGCCGGCGTCCGGGTCCTGGTGGACGACCGGGCCGGCGTCTCCCCGGGCGTCAAGTTCACGGACGCCGAGCTGATCGGCGTCCCGCAGATCCTGGTCGCCGGCCGCCGCTCCGCCGAGGGTGTGGTCGAGCTGAAGGACCGCCGCACGGGAGAGCGCGAGGAAGTAACGGTCGAGGAGGCCATCACCCGCCTCACCAGCTGACGGCTTCCGGCCGCGGGGGTGGACCGCGCGGCCGGGGATGTCCGACGCGGGTACGTTCACGCGCCCCCTCTGCCGGGGCGCCCGGCGCGGGTGCGGGGCGGGGTGGGTTCGCGCGCCCGGCGCTTTCGGGGTGCCTCCCCCACTCTCGGCTTCGCTCGAGCGGGGGGACCCCCACCGCCCACCCGTGCCGCCCTGGGGGTACCGCCCAGGCCGTTCAGGCACTGGGGGAGGCACGACTGCCCGCAGCGGCGGCGGCACGGCGACTGCCCGCAGCCGGGACGGCAGCGCACGACGGCTGCCCGCAGCTGAGTGGGGACGGCGGGACAGCCGCGTACGGCGGGAAGGGGACGTGTCGGGGGGTGTCCGCCCGCAGCGGTTGGCGCGTCAACGCCCCGTCTGTTGGTCAGTACCCGATTCCGCGCCGTTCCGAGGACGGACACCCCCCGACGCGGCCCCGACCCACCACCGGACCCAAGGCGCTACGCGCACCCCCACCGAACCCGCACGGGCCGCCGCAGGCATCCGCGCACCCCCACCGAACCTGCACGGGCCGCCGCAGGCATCCGCGCACCCCCACCGAACCTGCACGGGCCGCCGCAGGCATCCGCGCACCCCCACCACACCCGCACAGGCGCCGCAGGCACCCGCGCTCACAGCCAGCCCGCGAACTCCAACAGCAGTTCCGCGTCCCGCTCGCGGCCGACCCGATGGGCCCGTACGCCCGACTCCACCGCACGGAACAGCGTCCAGCCGCGCAGCCGCTCCTGGTCGACCTCCAGCGACTCGGCGAGCCGCTTCACCCGCCGCCGGGTCGTCGAGGCGCCCGACGGCTGGGCGATCAAATCCTCCACCCGGTCCCGCACCAGCCGCGCCAGGTCGAAGGCGTTCTCGCCGACCACCGGGTCCGGTCCCACGGCCAGCCACGGCATCCGGTCCCCGGCGAGCACCTTGCTCTGCCGGAACGTGCCGTGCAGCAGCCGCTGCTCGGACGGCGCGGCCAGCAGCTCCTCGCGGGCCGCCAGCGCCGCGTCCACCAGCGCGGCCACCCCCGGATCGGCCGCGGCGCCCGCCCGCATGGCCTCGGCCTGACGCCCAGTCCGTTCGGCCACGGTCTCGAAGGAGTGACCGGCGGGCGGCTCCACCCACAGCCGCCGCAGCGTGCCCGCGGCCTCCAGCAGCGCCTTCGACTCCGGCAGGGACCGCACCGACACGTCCGGATGCAGCCGCTCCAGCAGCAGCACGCCCTCCGGCGTGTCCCCTCCGAGCAGCTGCACGGCGCCCAGCCCGCCCCAGTGGGCGAGCGCCGCCCGCTCGCTCTCGGGCCGGGCCCGGCGCGGGGCCAGCTTGAGCACCGCCGGCGTCCCGTCGGCCCGCCGCACCAGGATCACCAGGCTGCTGCGTCCGCCGGGCACCTGCACCCGCTCCACGGTCGCCCCGCACAGCGCCACGGCCTCCCGCGCCGTCCCCGGCAGCTTCTCCAGCCAGTCGTCACCGACCGGTGCCGTCTCACCGAGCGCCCTGACCAGACGCCGCGGCGGTTCGAAAGCCATGCGCGAGCCGTTCCCTTCCCGTACGGGACCTGCCGTACGTGTTACGCAGTCGGTGACGCCGAGGCCGACGGTGTGCCGGCCCGCTCGGCGAGCCCAGGGAAGGCTACGCTCCCGCCGCGCCAGCGCACGGCCCGGACCGCCGCCTCGCGCAGCGCCCCGGCCGCCGTGGCCCGCAGCTCGCCCTTCGCCGCCCGCACCAGGTCGGAGTAGACCCCGGCCGTCCGGCTCTCCAGCTCGGCCGCCAGCCGCACCGCGGCCGCCGCGTCCGGCACCGCGAAGGGCAGCGCGTACCCGGCCGCCGCGGCGACCGGCCTGCCGCCCAGGTCGCCCACCTCGCGCGCCAGCGCGTCCCGCCGCGCCCGGTGCGCGTCGTACGCCGTCCGCGCCTCGGTACGCCGCTCCTCGCCGATCCGCCCGCCGACGACGCCGTAGCCGTACACCGCGGCGTGCTCGGCCGCCAGTGCCGCCTGGAGGGCGTCCAGCACCCGGTCCTTCGCCTCGCTCACCCGTCACCCTCCGTCAGCAGAAACACGTGCGCCGCCCCGGCCGCCGCCACCGACGCCAGCAGCCGTGCCGACTCGCCCGGCACCTCCAGCAGCGCCCCGGCCCGCCGGTCGGCCAGCTCGCGCTCGGCGGCGGCAAGCCCGGCCAGCGCGTCCTTCTCGGTCACCGGCACGCCGGAACCGTCCCCCGGCCCGGCTGCCCGCGCCGAGAGCGACGGCGACGCCTTCGGGGAGGCGGCCCGCGCGCCGCCGAACGCCTCCGCGTGCCGTACGACCTCGTCCCGCAGCGGCCGCAGCCGCGCGCCCAGCCCCGGGTGCGCGGCGATCACCGCGTCGTACCGCGCGGCCAGCACCTCACTGTCCCGCGCCGCACGCGCGCGTGCCCGTTCGTCGGCGGACGGTGTGCCGCCCGCGGTGTCGGAACCGGAGCCACCGGTACAGCCGGCGAGCAGGGCGGCCCCGGCGGCCCCGGCGGCCGAGGTGAGCAGGCTCCTTCGGCGCGGCCCCGAGGGCAGGCGCGGCGATGAGGGGAACGACACGGCAGACGTCCTCGGCAGACTCGTACGGAACCGACGGGTGAGCGAGGGCGCGCGGCGGGAAGAGCGGGGACCAGCGGCGCGGCACGCCCGTGATCACGGTACCCGGGCCTCGCCCGGGCACCACTCAGCGGCACCGCCGGTCCCGGGTGGACGGCAACACCCCCCGCGACCGGATACCCTTTGACCAGACACGCGCCCCATCCCACAACAGCACACGCGGCCGAGGAGTCACCCGGATGAGCACCACCCAGAGCGAGAGGCTGCGAGAGCTGCTGGAGCCGCTCGTCACCTCCCAGGGTCTGGACCTCGAAGAGATCGCCGTGGACTCGGTCGGACGCAAGCGCGTGCTGCGTGTCGTCGTCGACTCCGACACCGGTGCGGACCTCGACCGGATCGCCGATGTGAGCCGCGCGCTCTCGGCGAAGCTCGACGAGACGGACGCGATGGGCGAGGCGGAGTACACCCTCGAGGTCGGAACCCCGGGCGCGGAGCGCTCCCTCACCGAACACCGCCACTACGCGCGGGCCGTGGACCGCCTGGTGCGGTTCCAGCTCCACGAGGGCGGCGAACTGGTCGCCCGGATCCTCGGCGTGGACGACGACGGACTCGACCTCGAAGTGCCCGGAGTGAAGGGCCGCAGGGCCACCACCCGCAGACTCGCCTTCGGCGACATCGACAAGGCACGCGTCCAGGTCGAGTTCAACCGCAAGGACAAGCAGGACAAGCAGGACGAGAAGGACATGACGGAAGAGGAGGAGGCGTAGCCGTGGACATCGACATGAGCGCCCTGCGGGGCTTGGTACGGGAGAAGGAGATCTCCTTCGACCTGCTGGTCGGAGCGATCGAGTCGGCCCTCCTCATCGCCTATCACCGCACCGAGGGAAGCCGCCGGCACGCGCGCGTGGAGCTCAACCGGGAGACCGGACATGTGACCGTGTGGGCGAAGGAGGACCCCGACGACCTCGAAGAGGGCCAGCAGGCCCGGGAGTTCGACGACACCCCGTCCGACTTCGGCCGTATCGCCGCCACCACCGCCAAGCAGGTCATCCTGCAGCGGCTGCGCGACGCCGAGGACGACGCGACGCTCGGCGAGTACGCCGGCCGCGAGGGCGACATCGTCACCGGAGTGGTCCAGCAGGGCCGCGACCCGAAGAACGTGCTCGTCGACATCGGCAAGCTGGAGGCCATCCTGCCGGTGCAGGAGCAGGTGCCCGGCGAGTCCTACCCGCACGGCACGCGGCTGCGCAGCTACGTCGTCCGGGTGGCGAAGGGTGTGCGCGGCCCGTCCGTGACCCTGTCGCGCACGCACCCCAACCTGGTGAAGAAGCTCTTCGCCCTGGAGGTGCCGGAGATCGCCGACGGTTCCGTCGAGATCGCCGCGATCGCCCGCGAGGCCGGCCACCGCACGAAGATCGCCGTCCGCTCCACCCGTTCGGGTCTGAACGCCAAGGGCGCCTGCATCGGCCCGATGGGCGGCCGGGTCCGCAACGTGATGGGCGAGCTGAACGGTGAGAAGATCGACATCGTCGACTGGTCGGACGACCCGGCCGAGATGGTGGCGAACGCGCTCTCCCCGGCCCGCGTGTCCAAGGTCGAGGTCGTGGACCTGGCGGCCCGCTCCGCGCGCGTGATCGTGCCGGACTACCAGCTGTCGCTGGCGATCGGCAAGGAAGGCCAGAACGCCCGGCTCGCGGCCCGGCTGACCGGCTGGCGGATCGACATCCGGCCGGACACCGAGCAGCCTTCCGAGCGTTCCGCGCAGTAGGACGGCCCCGCGGCCCGACCGGGAACGGGGAATAGATCCAAGCCGCCCGTCGCTGAGATCACGACAGGTTGGCGCACGGCACGTGTTCGATTCTTGCCCCAAAGGGGTGAGGTCGGTCCGGGGAGGTAGACTGAGGAGTGTCTGGCCGGACATCTAGCCGCGCACGCCCTGAGCGCACCTGCGTGGGGTGCCGGGAGCGAGCGGTCAAGAGCCAGCTGCTGCGGACCGTGGTGATCGAGGACGCATGCGTCCCCGATGCACGCGGTACGCTGCCCGGCCGGGGTGCGTATGTGCACCCCGCCACGGTCTGTGTCGACCAGGCAGTGCGTCGTAAGGCGTTCCCGCGGGCGCTCCGCGTCCCGGGCCCGCTCGACGTAAAGGCGTTGCGCTGCTACGTCGAGCGGGCACAAGGTTGCTGAAGGCACCATGTGAGCAACGTGGTAAGGAAGACGTGCCGCACGGAACCCCGTGCGGCCTGGTACCTCGCGAGTCGAAAGCAGGTCGAGATTGCGATGAGCACTCGATGAGTACGCGATGAGTACGCCCATGAACTAGCGACGGTCCGGACGCAACCCGGACCTCAGAGGAGCGAAGTGGCTAAGGTCCGGGTCTACGAACTCGCCAAGGAGTTCGGTGTCGAGAGCAAGGTCGTCATGGCCAAGCTCCAGGAACTCGGTGAGTTCGTCCGTTCGGCGTCTTCGACCATCGAAGCGCCCGTAGTACGCAAGCTGACAGACGCCTTCCAGCAGGGTGGCAACGGCAAGTCCGCCAAGCCCGCCCCCCGCAAGGCGACCCCCAGGCCCGCCGCGCCCTCTCCGGCGCAGGCGGCACGTCCGGCCGCGCCGCGGCCGGCCGCACCCAAGCCCCCGGCCGCCGAGCAGCCCGCGGCTCCGTCGGCGCCCGCGCCGGCGGCTCCGGGTCCGCGTCCGACGCCGGGTCCCAAGCCGGCCCCGCGTCCGGCTCCGGCCGCCCCGGAGTTCACCGCGCCTCCGGCGGCTCCCGCCGCCCCGGCGCCGTCCGGCCCCCGGCCCGCCGCGCGCCCCGGCGCCCCGAAGCCCGGCGGTCGTCCCGCCGGTCCCGGCCAGGACCGTGGTCAGCAGGGCGGCCAGGGCCGTCCCGGCGGCCAGCGTCCCGGTGCCCCGGCACAGCGTCCCGGCGGCCGTCCCGGCGGTCCGCGCCCGGGCAACAACCCCTTCACCTCCGGCGGCAACGCCGGCATGGCGCGTCCGCAGGCGCCCCGTCCGCAGGGCGGACCCCGACCGGCCGGTGCCCCCGGCGCCGGTCCCCGTCCGCAGGCTCCCGGCCAGGGCGGCGGTCCGCGTCCCCAGGCTCCGGGCGGCAACCGCCCGACCCCGGGCTCGATGCCGCGTCCGCAGGGCGGTCCCGGCGGTCCCCGTCCCGGCGGCCCGCGTCCGAACCCCGGCATGATGCCGCAGCGTCCCGCTGCCGGCCCGCGTCCCGGCCCCGGCGGCCGCGGCCCGGCCGGTGCCGGTCGTCCCGGCGGCGGCGGTCGTCCGGGCGGCGGCGGCTTCGCCGGCCGTCCCGGTGGCGGCGGCGGTGCCGGTCGTCCCGGTGGCGGCGGCGGCTTCGCCGGTCGTCCCGGTGGTGGCGGCGGCTTCGGCGGCGGCGGTGGCCGTCCCGGCTTCGGCGGCCGTCCCGGCGGTCCCGGCGGCCGTGGTGGCACGCAGGGCGCCTTCGGCCGTCCCGGCGGTCCCGCGCGTCGCGGTCGCAAGTCGAAGCGGCAGAGGCGCCAGGAGTACGAGGCCATGCAGGCCCCGTCGGTCGGCGGCGTGATGCTGCCTCGCGGCAACGGCGAGACCATTCGCCTGTCGCGCGGTGCGTCGCTCACCGACTTCGCGGAGAAGATCAACGCCAACCCGGCGTCGCTCGTCGCGGTCATGATGAACCTCGGCGAGATGGTCACCGCGACCCAGTCCGTCTCCGACGAGACGCTCCAGCTCCTCGCCGGCGAGATGAACTACGACGTTCAGATCGTCAGCCCGGAGGAGGAGGACCGCGAGCTGCTCGAGTCCTTCGACCTGGAGTTCGGCGAGGACGAGGGCTCCGAGGAGGACCTGGTCGTCCGTCCGCCGGTGGTCACCGTCATGGGTCACGTCGACCACGGCAAGACCCGACTGCTCGACGCCATCCGCAAGACGAACGTCATCGCGGGCGAGGCCGGCGGCATCACCCAGCACATCGGTGCCTACCAGGTCGCGACCGAGGTCAACGACGAAGAGCGCAAGATCACCTTCATCGACACCCCGGGTCACGAGGCGTTCACCGCCATGCGTGCCCGTGGTGCCCGCTCGACCGACATCGCGATCCTGGTCGTCGCGGCCAACGACGGCGTCATGCCGCAGACGGTCGAGGCGCTCAACCACGCGAAGGCGGCCGACGTGCCGATCGTCGTCGCGGTCAACAAGATCGACGTCGAGGGCGCCGACCCGACCAAGGTGCGCGGTCAGCTGACCGAGTACGGCCTGGTGGCCGAGGAGTACGGCGGCGACACCATGTTCGTCGACATCTCCGCCAAGCAGGGTCTGCACATCGACTCGCTGCTGGAGGCCGTGATCCTCACGGCCGACGCCTCGCTCGACCTGCGGGCCAACCCGCACCAGGACGCGCAGGGCATCTCGATCGAGTCCCGTCTCGACCGCGGCCGCGGTGCCGTGGCGACGGTCCTCGTCCAGCGAGGCACGCTGCGGGTCGGCGACACGATGGTGGTGGGCGACGCCTACGGCCGCGTCCGCGCCATGCTCGACGACAACGGCAACAACGTCGCCGAGGCCGGTCCGTCGACGCCGGTCCAGGTCCTGGGCCTGACCAACGTCCCGGGCGCCGGTGACAACTTCATCGTGGTCGAGGAGGACCGTACGGCCCGCCAGATCGCGGAGAAGCGCGCCGCCCGCGAGCGGAACGCCGCGTTCGCCAAGCGCACGCGCCGCGTGTCGCTGGAGGACCTGGACAAGGTGCTCAAGGCCGGCGAGGTCCAGCAGCTGAACCTGATCATCAAGGGTGACGCTTCCGGTTCCGTCGAGGCCCTCGAGTCCTCGCTGCTCCAGCTGGACGTCGGCGAAGAGGTCGACATCCGCGTCCTGCACCGCGGCGTCGGTGCGGTCACGGAGTCCGACATCGACCTGGCGATGGGCTCCGACGCCATCGTGATCGGCTTCAACGTGCGCGCCGCCGGGCGTGCCGCGCAGATGGCCGAACGCGAGGGTGTGGACGTCCGGTACTACTCGGTCATCTACCAGGCGATCGAGGAGATCGAGGCGGCCCTCAAGGGCATGCTCAAGCCGGAGTACGAAGAGGTCGAGCTCGGTACGGCGGAGATCCGCGAGGTCTTCCGCTCGTCCAAGCTGGGCAACATCGCGGGTGTCCTCATCCGCTCCGGCGAGGTCAAGCGCAACACCAAGGCGCGCCTCATCCGCGACGGCAAGGTCATCGCGGAGAACCTCAACATCGAGGGTCTGCGTCGCTTCAAGGACGACGTCACCGAGATCCGCGAAGGCTTCGAGGGTGGTATCAACCTCGGAAACTTCAACGACATCAAGGTCGACGACGTCATCGCGACCTACGAGATGCGCGAGAAGCCGCGGGTGTGACACCCGGCTGCTCCGGCCGGCCGACGGGACGCGTCCCGTCGGCCGGCCGGCCGCTGTCTGCGGCACCCCGCGACGTCGCGCGGCCGGCGGGGAAACCCCGTCGAGTCACCGGCCGGATCGGGGTACCGTTCCTGATGTCCCTGCCCACACCTGTGGCAGGGCCATCGATCCCGTGCCGGCGGGTCATCCGGATACACACATGTACGTGGGGACGCTGTCCTTCGACCTCCTCCTCGGCGACGTACGGTCGCTGAAGGAGAAGCGCTCCGTCGTCCGCCCGATCATCGCCGAGCTCCAGCGGAAGTACTCCGTGAGCGCGGCCGAGGTGGAGAACATGGACCTGCACCGGCGAGCCGGTATCGGTCTCGCCATGGTCTCCGCGGACGCGGGGCACCTGACCGACGTACTCGACCGGTGCGAACGGCTGGTGGCCGCCCGTCCCGAGGTGGAACTGCTGTCGGTCCGACGGCGCTTCCACGGCGAGGACGACTGACTTCCCCAGCCCAAGAACAGAGACAGGAAAGAACGGGAGACGGACCAGTGGCCGACAACGCGCGGGCGAAAAGGCTGGCGGACCTCATCCGGGAGGTGGTGGCCCAGAAGCTGCAGCGCGGGATCAAGGACCCGCGGCTCGGCTCGCACGTCACCATCACGGACACCCGGGTCACGGGTGACCTCCGGGAGGCGACCGTCTTCTACACGGTCTACGGGGACGACGAGGAGCGCAAGGCCGCCTCCGCCGGGCTGGAGAGCGCCAAGGGCATCCTGCGCTCCGAGGTCGGCAAGGCGGCCGGCGTGAAGTTCACGCCCACCCTGACCTTCGTCATGGACGCCCTCCCGGACACCGCCCGGAACATCGAGGACCTCCTCGACAAGGCGCGCCAGTCCGACGCGAAGGTGCGCGAGGTGTCCGCGGGCGCCGCGTACGCCGGTGAAGCGGACCCGTACAGGAAGCCGGGCGCCGAGGACGACGAGACGGACGACACCGCCGAATGACCGCCAAGCACACCACGCCCGACGGCCTCGTCATCGTCGACAAGCCGTCGGGCTTCACTTCGCACGACGTCGTCGCCAAGATGCGGGGCATCGCCCGGACGCGGCGCGTCGGGCACGCCGGCACGCTCGACCCGATGGCGACGGGCGTCCTGGTCCTCGGCGTGGAGCGGGCCACCAAGCTCCTCGGGCACCTCGCCCTCACCGAGAAGGAGTACCTGGGCACCATCAGGCTCGGGCAGACGACGCTGACGGACGACGCCGAGGGCGAGATCACGAGGTCGCAGGACGCCTCGAAGGTCACCCGGGAGGCCGTCGACGCCGCCGTCGCCAAACTGACCGGCGACATCATGCAGGTGCCGTCCAAGGTCAGCGCCATCAAGATCAACGGCGTGCGCTCCTACAAGCGGGCGCGCGAGGGCGAGGAGTTCGAGATCCCCGCCCGTCCCGTCACCGTCTCCTCCTTCGCGGTGTACGACGTCCGGGACGCCGTCGCCGAGGACGGCACCCCGGTGCTGGACCTGGTGGTCTCGGTGGTCTGCTCCTCCGGCACCTACATCCGTGCCCTGGCCCGCGACCTCGGCGCCGACCTCGGCGTGGGCGGCCACCTCACCGCACTGCGCCGCACCCGCGTCGGTCCGTACAAGCTGGACGCCGCGAAGACGCTGGACCAGCTCCAGCAGGACCTCGCGGTCATGCCGGTCGCCGACGCGGCGGCCGCCGCCTTCCCGCGCTGGGACGTGGACGTCAAGCGGGCCCGGCTGCTCCTCAACGGGGTGCGGCTGGAGATGCCCGACGCCTACGCGGGCGCCGGTGCCGTCGCCGTCTTCGACCCCGACGGCCGCTTCCTCGCGCTCGTGGAGGAACACCGGGGCAAGGCGAAGAGCCTGGCCGTCTTCGGCTGATCCCACGGCCCGTCAACTCCCGCCCGTGGAGCGGCGGTCACGGGGACTGCCACGTCCGCCGCTCCACGGTCCCCCTCGGTTCCCCCACCCCTAGGGTGTATCCAGCCTCTCCCTTCTGTTCACCCGTCCGGGCAGGCGCTCGGAGTGAACCGGGGGAGTGGAAGGGGGCGCGTTCGCGAGGTGATCTGTCCCGCCGATCTTCACGTGCCTACCGTCGAGCAGAGCACGGGTGTACGGCGGCACGGCGGGGAGGTGCGGCGATGGCGTCGCGGAACCGGTCCCGGGAGGCGGGCGACAGCACACGACGGCTGTCATGGGACGGCCTTCCGGGCCCGCACGACGGCGCCCCGCCGTCCCCCGGCGACGTGGACGGCGCCCTCGTCCGCGTCCACGACCTGGCCGGCCGCCCCCGGGGCGCGGGATTCGCCGCCGACCACCACGGCACGGTGATCACCAGCCACGAAGCGGTCGACGGCCTGGCCCGGCTCGTCCTGCGCACCGCCGGGGACCGCCGCCTGGTCGTGGCCGCCGCGGACGTGACCCCGCTGCCCGGCCTGGGCCTGGCCCTCGTACGCGCCGAAGGCCTCGGCACCGACCCGCTGCCCGTCACCGTGCGGGACCGGGTCGAGGCGGGGACCTACGTCCGGATCGCCGCGGGCTGCTGGCGCGAGGCCCGGGTCCTCGGCACCACCGACGTCACCTACACGGCCACCGACCGCTTCCACCGCGTCGGCGGCGCCCTGGAACTGGCGGTCGGCACGTCCGGGCTGGACGCGCTGCGGCTCGGCGGCGGCGCGGCCGGCGGGCCCGTGCTCGACGCCGCGACCGGCGCCGTCCTCGGCGTCCTCGGCACCGCCCTGACCTCAGGGCACCGCGACGCCGGCTTCGCCGTGCCGCTGCGCGCGGCCCCCGGCCCCCTGGCCGACCTGCTCGCCGAGAACGCGGAGACGGTCCCGGCGTACGGCGCGGACCTCAATCCGGCGGGGATTCTGGAACTCACGGCGGCGGTGCGGCGGGACGGCCCGGGACCGCTTCCGCCGGCGGGCGGAGCGGGCCCCGCGGAGCCGGTCGGACGGGCCGTGCCCGCCCGCGAGTTCGCCGCGTTCGCCGCCCGCACGGACGGGCCGGTCCACGTCCTCGGGCTCGTCGGCGCGCCCGGAACCGGCCGCACGACCGAGCTGGAGGCCCTCGCCGCCCGCCGTTCCCGGGGGCCGGCCCCCGCACCCACGCTGTGGCTGCGCGGTGCCGACCTGCGCGACGACGACACGTCGGTGGCCGACGCGGCACGCAGGACGCTGGCCCGCGCCGCACGCCTCGTGGCCGCCCCGGCCGGGTCCCGCCCGGCCGGGCTCGGCGACATCACCCCGGAGCGCCTCGCCCGCCTCGCCGGTTCCGCCGGCCGCCCCCTGCTGATCCTCCTCGACGGCCCCGAGGAGATGCCGCCGGCCCTGGCCCACCGCCTCGCCGAGTGGACCGAGGGCACGACGGCCTGGCTGCGGGGGACGGGGGCACGGCTGATCGTGGCGTGCCGGGCGGAGTACTGGGAGCGGGCGGGGGCGGAGTTCCCCCGGGAGGTGCTGCACGGAGCGGAGGCCGGGCGACCGGCGGCTGCGCGGGGGACGGGGGAGCGGCTGCGCGGGCCGGTGCCGGCCTGGGCGGCGGGGGAGCTCGCCGGTGTGCCCGCGCGGGGACCGAGGCCCGCGGGCGGCGACGCGGGACGGGCGGGGGCACCCCGCGGGGAGGGTGCGGCGGGGGGCGCGGTCGGGACCGTGACACCGAGCACGAGCCCCGAGACGGCCGCCGCCGGTCACGCGCGGGCGGCGGGGGGTACCGCGTCGGGCGTCCTCGCGGCGGAGACGGCCGCCGGGGGGTCCGGGGAGCGGGGGACGGCTCCGGCGGCCGCCGGACCGCAGGCCGGTGACGGGCGCGGCGGGGAGCCGGGGGGCGCCCCGGCGGGGTTCGGGGCGGAGGTGGTCGCCGGGGGGCGGCGGCTGTCCGGGGAAGCCCGGTCCGGTGCCGGTGCCGGGGGGCTCGGGGGCGGCCTCGGGGCGGGGACCGGTGGCCGGGGGACCGGGTGGTCCGGGACCGGCCCGGCGGGGCACCGGCCGGACGCGGGCGCCGCGCGCCCCGCGGCGGCCGGCGCCGGACGCGGTGCGCTGCCGCCCTGTGTGCGCCTCGGTGACCTGGGGGACGACGAGGCGCGGGAGGCACGGGCGCGCTACGGCATCGCGGAGGGCACCCTGTCGGACGACGACGGGCGCCACCCCCTCACCCTCCGCCTGCTCTCCGAGGTGCAGGCGGCCCTCCCCGGCCCCCCGCCGGCCGCCCGCATCGACCGGGACGCGGTCCTCGGGGCCTACCTGGACCTGGTGTGCCTGCGCGTCGCCTCCCGGCTGGCCGCGGAGGACGGTCTGCGCGGCACCGCCGTGCGCCGGCTCGCGGCACGGGTCTGCGGGCAGGTCCACGAGGCCGCCCGGCGCAGTCTCGGCCCCGGGCAGGGAGAGCTGGACCAGGAGTCCTTCGACGCGGTCTTCCCCCGGGGTCCGGCGCCGGCCCGGCTCGGCGGCGGCACCGGCTGGGCGCACGCCGTACTCGCCGAGGGCCTCCTCGTACCCGCCGGCGACGGCTACCGATTCGCCCACGAGGAACTCGCCGACTGGCTCCAGGGCATCCACCTCGACCTGCACGAGGCCCTGCGCGTCCTCGTCCACGACCGCCACGCCCCGCAGGACACCCACACCCTCCCCGTCCCGCACCACCGCATCGGCCCCGTCGTCGAGGCCCTGCTGCACCTCGGCCGCCAGTACGGCGTTCCCCAGCTCGCCCTGACACTGGAGGAGCTGGTGCACGCCCTGGACACCGACCCGCACCCCTGGTGGGCGGGCCGGCTCCTCGCCGGGACGCTGACGCGCGTGCCCGACGCGACGCCGTACACGCAGGTGCTGCGCCTGCTCGCCGACGGCATCGCGGAGCGGCGGGGCGAGGGGCGGCCCGCGCCCGCGGAGTTCGGGCCCGCCTTCTGGACGGCCCTGCGGCTGCCGCAGGCCACGCGCCTCGACCTGCTGCGCCGTCTGGTGCTCGCCGACGGCGCCCCGCACGAGCCGGGTCCCCGCCACCTCGACACCGCCGCCCGCCTGCTCGCCGCCGACCCCACGGCCGTACAGCCGCTCCTCGTCCGCTGGTTCGACGACGAACGGCCACTGCCCGCCGCCCCGCACGCCACCGTGGCGACCGCCGCGCAGGCGCTGCTGCACACCCACCGCCACCGCGGTCTGGACGGCCTCACCGACGTGCTCGCCGACAGCGCGCACCGACGGGCCGGCGAGCTGCTCGCCGTCCTGGCCGAGGAGGAGCCGTCCGCCGTCTGCCGGGCCGTCGACCGGTGGGCGCGCGACGAGCGGCCGGCCCGGCACGCGGCGGCCGTGACCCACGGGCTGCGCGCCGCGCCCCACGCGCGTACCGCCGCCGACCGCACCCTGCTGCGCCATGCCGCCCTCGTCCTGCTCACCCGCCCCGCCGACGGCCTCCTGCACGGCGGCGCCCTCGCCCTGCTCGTCCAGGACCCGGGCAGCCGCGACCGGCACCTGACGCGGGCGCTGGAGCACTTCGCGGCGGGCGACCCGTATCTGCCGCCGAGCGCGGTGGCCGCGGCCCTGCCGACCCACCCCGGCCCGGTCCTCGACGCCTTCCGGGCCCGGCTGCGCGGCCCGGACGCCGGGGAGGCGCTGCGCGGACTCCTCGACGCCACCACGCCCCAGCTGGCCCGCCGGGTCGCCGCACTGGTCGGCCAGGCCGTGGCGGAGCGGCCGGAGACCGCCGGACACGTGGCCGCGTACACCGACCGGCGCCTCGACCAGGGCCCCGCCGCCCGCGGCGTGCTCCTCCCGCTGATCACCGGACTGCTGGACGGCGGACCGGAGGCGGTACGGGCCGCGCTGGCCGGCGTCCTCGCCGGCGACGGCGCCCCCGCCTCCGGGTCCCTCCGCCGGGAGCTGCGGGAACACCTCCTGGCCCACGAGGACGACCCCGCCGTGCTGGACGCGCTGCTGCGCGCCGCCGCCTCCCAGGGCGGCGACGGCCTGAGGGCCCTCGTCCACCGCACCGCCCTGCTCATGGTCCGCACCCCGGACGGCACCACCCGCCTCGACCGCGCCCTGGTCGACCTGGCCCGCCACCTCCCCGGGTTCGCCGGCCGGGTCACCGGCTGGCTGGCGGACGCCCCCGAGCAGTGGGCCGCACTGGTCGGCCCGAGCGCACGCCGCACGATCGAGGGCCTGGCGGGCAACCGCGTCCCCGCCTGACCGCGGCCGGTGCGCGGCGTGCGGCCGGTCACAGCGCCCATGCCGATGCGGGCGGGCGGCGCCCGGCATGGCACCCTTAGACCTGCATCACAGGCTTCGACTCCGACGAATGTGCGACAAGGAGCAGACACAGTGCAGCGCTGGCGTGGCTTGGAGGACATCCCCGAGGACTGGGGGCGCAGCGTCGTCACCATCGGCTCCTACGACGGAGTCCACCGCGGACACCAGCTGATCATCAAGCACGCCGTGGACCGCGCCCGCGAACTGGGGGTCCCCGCCGTCGTCGTCACCTTCGACCCGCACCCCAGCGAGGTCGTCCGCCCCGGCAGCCACCCGCCGCTGCTCGCCGCGCACCACCGCCGCGCCGAGCTCTGCGCCGAACTGGGCGTGGACGCGGTGCTGATCCTCCCGTTCACGACGGAGTTCTCGAAGCTGTCCGCGGCCGACTTCGTGGTCAAGGTCCTGGTCGACAAGCTGCACGCCAAGGCCGTCGTCGAGGGCCCCAACTTCCGCTTCGGCCACAAGGCCGCCGGGAACGTGGACTTCCTCGCCGAGCAGGGCCGGATCTACGACTTCGAGGTCGAGGTCGTCGACCTGTACGTGTCCGGCGAGGCGGGCGGCGGCGAGCCGTTCTCCTCCACCCTGACCCGCCGCCTGGTCGCCGAGGGCGACGTCCGGGGCGCCGCCGAGATCCTGGGCCGCCCGCACCGCGTGGAGGGCGTGGTCGTCCGCGGCGCCCAGCGCGGCCGGGAGCTGGGCTTCCCCACGGCCAACGTCGAGACCCTGCCGCACACCGCGATCCCCGCCGACGGCGTCTACGCCGGGCGGCTGCACGCCCAGGGCGAGGTGATGCCGGCCGCGATCTCCGTCGGCACCAACCCCCAGTTCGAGGGCACCGAGCGCACGGTGGAGGCGTACGCCATCGACCGCGTCGGCCTCGACCTGTACGGGCTGCACGTCGCCGTGGACTTCCTGGCCTTCGTCCGGGGCCAGGCGAAGTTCGAGACGCTGGACGCGCTCCTGGAGCGGATGGCGGAGGACGTCGAGGAGTGCCGCGAGATCATCGCGGCGGAGGACAAGCGGGCCTGACCGGCAGCCGACGGCCGGCGGCCCGCCCCGTCCCGGCCGCCCGGCCTCGTCAGACCGCCCCGGTCCCCGCCCCCGCCTGTGCCCGCGCCCAGTGGCAGGCCACCTGCGCCTCGCCGCCGCCGTCGAGAACCTCCAGGCCGAGGGTCCGGCACGCGTCGGCGACGCCCGCACGGTCCGCCTCGCCGCTCGCCAGGACCTGGCAGCGGGCGTGGAAGCGGCAGCCGGCGGGGACGCGGGACGGGTCCGGGGGTTCGCCGGTGAGGACGACCGGGTCCCCGGGGGCCTCGGGCAGGACGGACAGCAGGGCCTGGGTGTACGGATGCCGCGGCTCCGTCAGCACCTGCTCGACCGCGCCCGTCTCCACGATCCGGCCGAGGTACATCACCGCGACCCGGTCGGCGATGTTCCAGGCCAGACCGAGGTCGTGGGTCACCACCAGCGCGGACAGCCCGAGTTCGGTGCGCAGCCGCAGCAGCAGCGCCAGGATCTCGCCGCGCACCGAGGCGTCGAGGGAGGCCACCGGCTCGTCGGCGACGAGCAGTTCGGGCTCCAGGACCAGCGCGCCCGCGATGACGACCCGCTGGCGCTGGCCGCCCGACAGTTCGTGCGGGTAGCGCAGGAAGAAACGCTCGGGCGGCCGCAGCCCGGCCCGGGCCAGGGCCCCGGCGACCGCCGCCCGCTCGTCACCGCCGTACCCGTGGACGCGCAGCCCCTCGGCGACGGCGTCGTAGACCGTGTGCCGCGGGTTGAGGGAGCCGCTCGGGTCCTGGAGGACCAGCTGGGCGCGCCTGCGGTAGGCCTTCAGCGCGCGCGAGGAGCGGCCGAGCGGCGCCCCGTCGAAGGTGATGCGGCCCGAGGTCGGCCGGACCAGGCCGAGCAGGGAGCGGGCCAGGGTCGTCTTGCCGCAGCCGGACTCGCCGACCAGCGCCACGATCTCGCCGGGCCGGATGTCGAGGTCGACCCCGTCCACGGCCCGGGCCGGCGGCGCGCCGTGCCGGCCGGGGAAGGTGACGTGCAGGCCCTCGACGCTCAGCAGCGGTGGCGTGGTCGTCATGCGGTGCGGCTCCTCGCTTCTGCTTCCTGCGCGGCCGCCGGCGCCCCCGCGGCCACGTGCACGCACGCCGCGCGCCGGTCTGCGCCCGCGTCGCGCAGCGCCTGGTCGTCAGTGGCGCAGACGTCCAGCGCGACGGGGCAGCGCGGGTGGAAGGCGCAGCCGGACGGCACCGCGGCGGGATCGGGCGGGTCGCCGGGCAGCCCGCGCGGCGCGAACCGCGAACGCGGGTCGCCGATCCTCGGGAACGCCTCCGACAGGGCCCTGCCGTAGGGGTGGCGGGCATCGTCGTGGACCAGTCGCGCCGGGCCCTCCTCGACCACCCGGCCCGCGTACATCACCGCGAGCCGGTCGCAGGTGTCGGCGAGGACGGCGAGGTCGTGACTGATCATGATCAGCCCCACGTCCTGCTCGCTCACCAGCTCCTCGATCAGGCGCAGGATCTGGGCCTGGACCATCACGTCGAGCGCGGTGGTGGGTTCGTCGGCGACGATCAGGCGGGGATCGCAGGCCAGCGCCATCGCGATCATCACGCGCTGCCGCTGCCCGCCGGACAGTTCGTGCGGGTGGGCGGACGCCCGTGCCGCCGGCAGGCCCACCTGCTCCAGCAGCTCACCGGCCCTCCTGCGGGCCTGGGCCGGGGTCGCCCTGCGGTGCAGCAGGATCGGTTCGGCGATCTGGTCGCCGACGCGGTGCACGGCGTTGAGGGAGTGCATCGCGCCCTGGAAGACGATCGACGCCCCGGCCCAGCGCACCGCCCGTACCCGGCCCCACCTCATCGTCAGCACGTCCTCCCCGTCGAGGAGGACCTCGCCGCCGACCCGGGCCCCGGCGGGCAGCAGCCGCAGCAGCGCCAGCGCCAGCGTGGACTTGCCGCAGCCGGACTCGCCCGCGATGCCGAGCTTCTCGCCCGCGGCCAGGCTCAGGTCGACCCCGCGCACGGCGGCCG